>NZ_JBFAYE010000019.1:0-206048 GCF_040681145.1 Actinoplanes sp. NPDC051861 | reverse complement strand
TCGACTACTACAACACTGCACGCAGCCACTCAGCCCTCGGAGGACACCCACCGATCACTCGACTGGCCGTGTGAACAACGTCTTCGGTCACAACACCTAGACCAGTCGGCGACGATCCTTTCGACGTCCAGCGGGGCGAGAACCACCGGTGGGCCGCTGATCAGGCCGCGCCGTGCCCGGTCGATCCGCTCGTTCAGGTCGGCGACGTGATCGCGCAGCGCTTGCTCGGTGGAGAAGTCACCGGGCAGGTCCTCGACCGCGCGGCGCAACGCCAGCGACGCCGGGATCACGCCGGCCGCGCCGCCCTCCCGGCGCAGCCAGTCCTTGACCCACCAGTCCTCGTCGTACTCCTCGCCGTACCCTGACAGGGGTTTGCCGGTGCCGGCGAGGTTGTCGAACTCGCCGCGCTCGGTGGCCTCGCGCATCTGCCGGTCGATCGACGACTCGTACCAGTGCACCATCCCCCCAGACTACGGAGGAGCCCGACGTGTGCCGCAACATCCACCAGCTGCACAACTTCGAACCCCCGGCGACCACCGACGAGATCCACGCGGCCGCGCTGCAGTACGTGCGCAAGGTCGCCGGCAGCACCCGTCCCTCACAGGCGAACCAGGCCGCCTTCGACCGAGCCGTCGCCGCGGTCACCGCCGCCACGGCCGAGCTGCTGGCCGAGCTGGTCACCGCCGCGCCGCCCAAGAACCGTGAGGTGGAGGCCGCCAAGGCCCGAGCCCGCGCGGAGAAGCGCTACGCCTCCTGACACCCCCGCGTGCCGGCCGCAGGTCGCCGGGAACTCAGTCGGTGACGGCCGGGAGTTCGCCGGTGTCGTCGAGCGCGCGTGCCGGCGGTCCGTTCCCGGCCGGGATCGGCACCCGGAGCGCGGTCAGCACCCGGGTGGCGGTGGCCTCGCCGTCCCGGACGATCGCGGTGAGAAGGTGCTCCGGGAGGACCGCGACGCCCGCCCGGCCCGCCTCATGGACCGCACTCTGCAGGGCCCGCAGCGCCCGGACCGTGAGCGCCTCGTACTGCCGGATCGCGCCGGTGCCCGCTCCGACGAGGTCGAGGATCTCGTCGTGGATCTCGGCCGGCGTGACCGCGAACTCGTCCAGCACGCCCGGCGCGCTGTCGGCGCGGGCGAGGCCGAGCAGCAGGTGCTCCGTGCCGAGGTAGTCGTGGCCGAGGTCCCGGGCGGCGATCTCGGCGCGGTACAGGGCCAGTTGTGTCTCCCGGTCCACACTGTGTTCCGCGAGCACCCGCGCCCAGGCAGGTTCCGGCGCGTCGGTCAGGGAGCCGGTCACGGTGAACGCGGTGGTCCGGCCGAGGAGGTGGTCGCGCAGGCTGAGGTGCAGGAACTGGTACCCGCCGGCCGCCGGGCGCATCAGGATCCGCTCGTCGGTGTGGCGCAGGAAGGCCCCTAGCCGCCGCGGCACCAGCCCGAGGCCGACCGCCGCGATCCGTGCCGTTCGATGGCTCCACCACGCCGTGAACCCGAGCCCCACCGAGCCGATGACGATGCCGGCCGCCGGGCTGAACATCAGGGCGAGCAGGCCCTGGGCGTACGGCGTCTCGGCGAACAGCGGCCGGATCAGGAGGAACAGCAGGGAGGCCGTGAGGACCGTGGCGGTCACGGTCGCCAGCTGCGCGACGAACGTGGGCAGCGTCGGTGACCGGGTCGAGGCGACCTTGCGGTCCGGCAGCGGGACCGCGACGGCCGCCATCCCGGCGAGCAGGCCGGCGATCGGGCCCGGGACGAGGCCGACCAGCAGGCCGATCGGCCCGACCAGGACCCACAGGAACAGACCGAGCAACAGTCCCAGCAACGCTCCGAGCCCGAGGCCCTGAGGTATCCGCTCCAGCTCGTAGTCCCAGTCGGCGGCGACCTCGCCCTCCTGGGCGTGCACCCGGACCGCCGCGTAGATCACCGCGACCGCACCGGTCAGCATCACGAAGGACTGGCCGACCTCGGGCTGGGTGAGGTGGCCCACGGCCTCGCGGACCCGGGCCAGGCCCAGCACGGCCAGCACGGCCCAGACCACCCAGAAGACGCCCTGCAGCACGAAGCGGAGTCTCCGGGGCAGCGATGTGAGGCCGAGCCGGCTGAGGCTGAAGTCGGTCCGGCCCTCGGCGGCCATCATCCGCGCGATCGAGCGCAGCCCCTTGCGGGTGGTCTCCGGCGGGAACCGCGGGTCGCCCGCGCGCTCGTCCACGGCGGAGCGCCGCCGGAGCAGCATGACGTCCAGATAGACCGCCCACAGATGCCGGAGCCGCTGCTCGATCGAGCCGACGAGCAGTTCCGGGTCCGGCACCCGGTTCCGGTACGCCAGCATCGCCACACCCAGCGTCAGCGGAGTCCGGAAGAGCTCCGTCAGCCGGACGTCGTCGGTGCACGCCGATCGCAGGTGGGACAGGTCGGGCCCGGCCGCCGTCAGGTACGCGTCGATCGCCTCCGACTCCAGCGGCAGGACGACGACCGCGGTGCCGAAGTTCAGGCGCTTGCCGATCGCCTCGTACTCCCGGATCCGGCACGACACCACCATGCCGACCGTGAGGCGCCTCCGGACCAGCGCGAGCGTGGCCGCGCAGCGGTTGCGCTCGTTCCCGTCGGCGATCTCGTCGAGACCGTCCAGCAGCAGGATCAGCGGCGAGTTCTCGTCCTCGACCCAGGACTGCACGCGCCGCCGAGGCACGTCGTACCGGGTGGCGATCTCCTTGACCAGCCATCCCGTGAACTCCGCGAGGGCCTTGTCGTCCCGGTCGTGCGGTACGGACGACGGCGTGGCCCGCCACCGGCCGGTGGACAGCGGCAGGACGACCGGCGCGGCGTCCGGGCGCTCCAGCAGCGCCTCGGCGAGCTGCAGCATCTGGGTGGTCTTGCCCGAACCGGGGTCACCCACGACGAGCAGCCGGCGCTGCGTGTTCTCGTCGTCGAAGATCTCCATCAGCGAGGTGCCGTGCGGGAAGCGGCGGGTGTGGCGGCCCTCGTGCACCTCCACGGGGCTGGTGAGCAGGTCGGCGCGCTCGGCGAAGTTCAGCTCGGTGGGCACCACGTGCGCAAGCGACCGCGCCAGCACCTGATCGATCCACACCTTGCGGACCGTCACCCGCAGGTCGGACAGCCACCGGTCGCCGGAACCGTCCGGCCCCGTGTACGCCACCGAGCCGCCCTCGTCACGCGGGCTGCGCACCTGCAGCAGCGTCAGCACGGCGATGACCGCGCCGAACATCGTCGCGGAGAGCAGAAGGTGTTCGCGCATCCAGGACTGGCCGGGCAGCGGATGCTCCGCCAGCCAGTCACCCATCGGCGCGAACAGGACCGCGGCCACGGCGCTGACAGCCACCACCGCCGTCAACAAGGGGCGTCGCACGCCGACCGAGCGTAGGGAGCGACGACCGGATCCAGAAGGCTCGAGTCCCCTTCGGGACAGTGCGTAACCACCGTGGGTACTCGGTCGTTATGGCGGCGGAAACCGCCGGGCGGCACAGTCGGCGTGCAGGCCCGAGGGGCATAATCGCCTGTCATGAGCGACGCCTTGATCGACAGCCTCACCGCCGCGGTGCAGGCCCGCCCCGACGACCTTCCGCTGCGGCTGCACCTGGCCGAGTTGCTGGTGTCCGCCGGTCGCGGCGGCGAGGCGATAGCGCATGCCGCGCAGGTCCTGGCGCGCGAGCCGGGCAACACCACCGCGCAGCAGCTGATGACCCGGTCACTGAAACCGGAGAAAACGGCAGAAGAGCCGAAGAATCCCGCTGGTCACGTCGACTGGGCGGCCTTCGAGGAACAGCTCGGCGACGTCGTCCCGCCACGTTTCGCGCGTGCCGACGGCGAGCCCGACCCGGTGCGCGGCCACGCCGACCGCACCTTCGACATAGAGCGCTCCACGATCACCCTCGCCGACGTCGGCGGGATGGCCGAGGTGAAGAAGCGCCTGGAGGTCTCGTTCCTCGGCCCGCTGCGCAACCCGAAGCTGCGCAGCCTGTTCGGCAAGAGCCTGCGCGGCGGCCTGCTGCTCTACGGCCCGCCCGGCTGCGGCAAGACTTTCCTGGCCCGGGCCGTCGCCGGCGAGATGGGCGCGTCGTTCATCTCGCTGAGCATCACCGACGTGCTGAACATGTGGATCGGCTCGTCGGAGCGCAACCTGCACGACCTGTTCGAGTCGGCCCGCGGCCACGCGCCATGCGTGCTGTTCCTCGACGAGATCGACGCGCTGGGGCACAAGCGCAGCCAGTTGCAGTCGTCCATGCGTACCGTGGTGAACCAGCTTCTCACCGAGCTCGACGGGGTGGACGGCGGCAACGACGGAGTGTTCGTGCTGGCCGCCACGAACGCGCCGTGGGACGTCGACGCGGCACTGCGGCGGCCCGGGCGCTTGGACCGTACCCTGCTGGTTCTTCCCCCGGACGGCCCGGCCCGATCCGCCATCCTGGAGTATCACCTGCGCGACCGCCCGGTCGCCGGCATCGACCTTGCGCAGATCGCGGCGGCGACCGAGCACTATTCCGGCGCCGACCTGGCGCACCTGTGCGAGACCGCCGCGGAGTACGCGATGCGCGACTCGATCGCCACCGGCGAGGTCCGCATGATCAACCAGCCGGACATGCTGGCCGCCGTCCGTGAGGTGCGCCCGTCCACCGACGCCTGGTTCTCCACCGCCCGCAACGTCGCCATGTTCGCCAACGAGAGCGGCGAGTACGACGACCTGGCCGCGTACCTCAAGAAGCGCAAGGTGCGGTGACGGCCGCCTCCCGGGCACGCCTGCTCGCCGGGGTCGGCCGCTTCCGTGACGCCGAGGAGGCGGTCCGGTCCGGGCTGATCGAGCTGCCGTCGGATCCGGAGCTGCTGGCGCTGCTCGCCGGCCTGCTCCGGCTGCAGGGCCGCGGCCCGGACGCCCTGGACGCCGCCGACGCCGCGGTGTCCGCCGCTCCGCACCTGGCCGGCACGCACATCGAGCGGGCCGAGTGCCTCCTGCTCAGCGAGCGGCCGGCGGAGGCGCTGGCCGAGGCCGAGGAGGCCGTCCGGCTGGATCCCGCGCATCCGCCCGCGCACCGGGTGCTGGCCCGCACGCTGGTGTCGCACCGTGATTTCGGCCGGGCCCGGGACGCCGCCCGCCGTGCGCTGGCGCTCGATCCGGAGTCGGTGCCGGATCTGCTCACGCTCGCCGAGATCGAGCGGCACGCCGGGCGCCGCGACGCCGCACGCGACGCGGTGCGCCAGGCCCTGGCCCGGGATCCGGAGAACGCCGACGGCCGCTGGATGATCGCTCTGCTGGACGCGGAGCGGTTGCGGGTGGGTTCGGCGATGCGCGGACTGCGCGGGCTGGCCGCCGATCATCCGGCTCAGCTGGGCGGTGTGGCGATGACCTGGCCGATCCGCGGTCTGCTCAGCGGCATGCGGCGCGGCCTGCTGGTCGGTCTGCTGCTGGCCGGTTCGCTCGCGCTGAGCGCTCTCGCCTGGCCCTCGGCGCTGCTTCTGGCCCGGGCCGCCGCGGCGACGGTCGCGGCCGTCATGATTTTCTTCTCGGTGCGGGTGCTGATCCCGGCGGGCCGCCTGCCCTGGCGGTGCCTCGGCCTGCTGCCGCCACGCACGCGACGTGCGGTGGCCTGCGGTTTGGTCGCCGCGAGCGCGACGGTCACGCTTCTTCTTTGGTACGCGGTGAGCACACATTCGCCCGCGATGGTGCTCTGCGCCGGGGCGGTCGGTGTGCTTCTCGCCGCCGGCCGAGCCGAACGTTCCTGACCGCCCGTCTGCGGGTTGGATCACTTTTGCCCGATTGAATCTTGCTCAATGGGCAAGATCGCCGGATGCTGGCCGTCATGGCGAATTCGGCAGTCGTTTGAACAGGCGTAACCCGGTCCGGGAGCTCGCGCTCGTGGCCGGCCTCTTCCTGCTCTACAAGGTGGCCCGCCTCGGTGCCGACGGGCACGTCGCCGAGGCGTTCGCCAACGCGCACGACGTCTGGAACCTGGAGCGGTGGATGCGCCTGCCCGGCGAACTCGCGCTGCAGCACGCCCTGCTCGGCCAGCCGGCCCTGGTGACGGCCGCGAACAGCTACTACGCGTACGTCCACTTCCCGGCCACCGCCGCCTGCCTGATCTGGCTCTGGCTGCGCCACCCGGCGCACTACCGCTGGACCCGCAACGTCCTGGTCCTGCTCACCTCCGGCGCGCTGGCCGTGCACTTCCTGATGCCGCTCGCGCCGCCCCGGATGCTCACCGCCACCGGCATGCTCGACCTGGGCCGGCTCTACGGCCCGGCGGTCTACGGCGCTCCCGAGACCGACCAGCTCTCCAACCAGTACGCCGCCATGCCCAGCCTGCACGTCGGCTGGGCCCTGGTGGTCGCCGTCGCCGTCATCAGCGCCACCTCCGGCAGGTGGCGTGGCCTCTGGCTGCTGCATCCGGCCGTCACCCTGCTCGTGGTCGTCGCGACCGGCAACCACTACTGGCTCGACGCCCTCGCCGCGGCCGCGCTGCTCGCCGCCGCCTACGCGGTGCTGCGCTCGCAGCAGCCGGCGGCCGTGGACGTGGGAAGGGCCCCGCCGCGGCAACGGCGAGGCCCTTCGGAGAAGCTGGCGGATCAGGCGACCGCGTAGAGCGCCTCCGGGGTGACGGCACCGGCGAAGACCCGGCCGTCGTCGGTCAGCAGGACGCTGAACAGCGCGCCGCTCAGCAGCCGGCCGCTGCCCCACGTACCGCTCACCTTCGGCATGACGTCGAGGAAGCCCTGCAGCTGCTCGGCCTCGGCGCCGTCCTTCTTGGCCGCCTTCTCGGCCTCGGCCAGAGCCGAGTCACCGGGCAGCTTCGCGGTGATGATCGAGGTCCAGCCCTTGCCGATGACCTTCGGCTCGCCGCCCTCACCGAGAGCCTTGTGCGCCTCGGCCTGCGCCTCCGCCTTGGCCTTGCCGGCCTCGCGCTTGGCGTCCGCCGCACCGAAGACCTGACCGGCCTCGTCGACCTTCGCGCCCGGCGGCGGGTTGAAGGTGAACTGCTCGGCGTCTGGCACCACGAACGAGATCTGCTCGAACGCCACCCGGAAGGCGGGCTTCGTGGCGTTCTTCGCGTACACGTCCACCCGCAGCGGGATGTGCTCGGTCGCGTCGATCGCCAGGCGGACCTGACCGACCAGTGAGTTCGTGTCCTTGGGGCTCAGCACCAGCTCGTACGCGTCACGCCCGGCCACCTCGGCGGCACCGGTCGTGGCGACCTTCGTCGTCGGGTCGATCGCGGCGAGGGCCGCGTCGGCCGCCTCCTGCGGGCTGGACGGCACACCGGACGGCAGCGCCTCCGGCTTGCCGGTCTCGCTCTTCGGCAGGACGGCGTGCGTGCCGGTGTTGTCCGTGCTGCGCCAGACCCAGACGTCCTGGCCGTTGCGGATCACGTCGGTCTCGCCGTCGGTGCCGACCAGCGCGAACCGGGCCTTGTCCTCACCCGCGTACCAGACGCGGGCGGTGTTGCTGCCGGCGATCAGGCTGGTCAGCCCGCCGCCGCCGCTGCCCGCCATGCTGCCGGCCGCCTGGCTCAGCAGGCCGGCGACGCCGGGAAGGCCGAGGTCGGAGCTCTGCACCACGGTGCCGGACAGCCCCTTCGGATCGGCGCTCTGCAGATCGACCAGCAGCTGGGCGGCGGTGCGCTCCGGCAGCGCCGGGTCGGCGCTCGCCACGATCGTTCCGGCCGCCGCGCCGCCCCCGATGACCGCCACCGCGGCGGCCGACGGTACGAGCCAGCGCAACGCCGGCCTGGACCTGAACACGGACACGATGTCCACCTCCTGTTGTCTGGTAGCCATGGTGCTCCGTCACCGCTGTGATCCCGCTGAGAAAGTCCCTTAAGGGAGGTCCCTGCCGGGTCGGTCAGATAGCCTCATTCTGGGCATACAGGATTTTTGTGATCGGGGGATCCATGGCTACCTACGAGGGGCGTGAACTGCCCAGACCCGGCGAGGAGCTGGTCGACCAGGGGCTCGCGTTCGACCTGGGCACCCTCCGGCGCCGTCAGGTCCTGCGCGGGTTCGGGCTGGGCGCGGCCGCGCTCGGGCTGGGCGCGTGCGGTGACAGCGGGGGCGGGGGCGGCGGGTCCTCGGTCACCACGGAGACGAACGAGGACGCGCTCACCGAGATCCCGGACGAGACGGCGGGGCCGTACCCGGGTGACGGGTCCAACGGGCCGAACGTGCTGACGTCGAGCGGCATCGTGCGCAAGGACATCCGGTCCAGCTTCGGCGGCGCGACCGGTGTGGCCGAGGGCGTGCCGATGACGCTCACCCTGACGATCAAGGACATCGCGAACTCGGACGCGGCGTTCACCGGGGTCGCCGTGTACGTCTGGCACTGCAACCGCGCCGGGGAGTACTCGATGTACTCCGCGGCGATCGCCGAGGAGAACTACCTGCGCGGGGTCCAGATCGCCGACGCCACCGGCAAGGTGGAGTTCACCAGCGTCTTCCCGGCCTGCTACAGCGGGCGGTGGCCGCACATCCACTTCGAGGTCTACCCCGACCAGGCGAGCATCACCGACTCCACGAAGGCGATCGCCACCTCGCAGGTCGCGCTGCCGGAGACCACGTGCGACGAGGTCTACAAGGCCACCGGGTACGAGACGTCGGTCACCAACCTGGCGCAGGTCTCCCTGGACAGCGACAACGTGTTCGGCGAGGACTCCGCCGCCTCCCAGCTGGCGACCGTCACCGGGGACGTGACCAGCGGGTTCGCGGTGACGCTGGAGGTGGGCGTGGACACCACGACCACTCCGACAGGCGGGCAGAACACCGGGGACGGGCGGCCGTCGGGAGCGCCGGGAGCCCCGCCCTCCGGAGCGCCGGGTGGGCAGGGTGGCAATCCGCCGAGCGGGCCGCCTCCCGGTGGGGCGCCGCCGAGCCGCTGAGAGGCCCGCGCCGCTGAGAAGTCCCTGAGAGCCAGTGCCGGAATCCGGCGGCGGCGTGCCAAGGTGTGGGTGTGCGGTTGCTGGTGGTGGAGGATGAGGCACGGCTCGCCGCGGCGCTGCGCCGTGGCCTGCAGGCCGAGGGTTTCGCGGTGGACGTCGCCGCCGACGGGCAGGACGGCCTGGAGATGGCCCGCCACGGCGGTTACGACGCGATGATCCTGGACGTGATGCTGCCGCGCCTGTCCGGTTACCGGGTGGTGCGGCAGCTGCGCGCCGAGCGCCACTGGCTGCCGGTGCTCATGCTCTCCGCCAAGGACGGTGAGTACGACCAGGCGGACGGTCTCGACTGCGGTGCCGACGACTATCTGACGAAGCCTTTCTCGTACATCGTCCTGCTCGCCCGTCTCCGGGCCCTGCTGCGCCGCGGCGCCCAGGCCCGCCCGGTGGTCCTCAGCTTCGGCGACGTGGAACTCGATCCGGCGGAACGCCGGGTGCTCGTGGCCGGCCGCGAGGTCACCCTGACCGCCCGCGAGTTCGCCCTGCTCGAATACCTGATGCGCCGTCCCGGCCAGGTCGTCTCCAAGACCGAACTGCTCGACCACGTCTGGGACGCCGCCCTGGAGACCGCGCCGAACGCCGTCGAGGTCTACGTCGGCTATCTCCGCCGGAAGATCGGCCGGGACCGTTTGGAGACGGTCCGCGGCGCGGGCTACCGGCTCGCCGTGGCCGGCCCCGGATCCGCCCCTGGCTCCCCGGACGATCTCGCCGCTCCCGGCTCCCCGGGCGATCTCGCCGCCCCTCGTTCGCCGGGCGATTGAGTGCGGCGCATCCGTGAGCTGAGTCTGCGGGCCCGGCTGCTGCTGGTCTCCGCCGCCGGACTCGCCCTGGGCCTGGCCGCCGGCGGCATCCTGCTGGTCGCCGTCCTCGGATACGCCCAGACCCGCTCGGTCCACTCCGAGTCCATGGACACCGCCGAGGGCGTCGCCCGCCTGATCGACCAGGGCTCGCTCACCCGGTCCATCCCCGTGCCGCCCGGCGTCCAGGTGCAGGTCCTCGACGCGGGCGACCGGGTCATCGCGGTCTCACTCACCGCCGACCGCCTGGTCCCGATCCTCTACGACGACGAGCTGCGCGACCTGCCCGACGGCCGCAGCGTCCGCATCCCCGGCACCCGCCTCGGCTACCACGGCGAGGCCCGCGTCGTGAAGGTCACCGCCGGCCCGCCCACCGCACCGATGCGGATCCTGGTCGCCCGCTCCACCGACCAGATCACCCAGAGCGTGCACCTGCTCCGCCTCACCGTGCTGGTGATCTTCCCGCTGCTCGTCGGCCTGCTCGCCCTCGTCCTGTGGCGCGCTCTCGGCGCCGCCCTGGCACCCGTCGACGCCCTGCGCTCCGGAGCCGAGGAGATCACCGGCGGCACCCGGGCCGGCCGCCTCCCGGTGCCCCGCTCCCACGACGAGATCTTCCGGCTCGCCGTCACCCTCAACGACATGCTGCACCGGCTCGACGCGGCCCGCGCCCGCCAGCGCGCCTTCGTCGCCGACGCCGCCCACGAGCTGCGCAGCCCGCTCACCAACATGCGCACCGAACTCGAGGTGGCCCAGCACCTTCCCGACGACACCGACTGGCCGGCACTGGCCGACGACCTGCTGGCCGACGTGCAGCGCCTGTCCCGCCTCGTCGACGACCTGCTGCTGCTCGCGCGCCAGGACGACGGCACCACCCGCAACGTCACCGGCCGCGTCGAAGAGCTCGACCTCGGCCAGCTGGTCGGCGAGACCGCCGAACGCTACCCCGACGTCGAACACCGCGACACCGGCGAGCCCCTGCCCCTGACCGGCGAACCCGACGCCCTCGCCCGGGTGGTCGCCAACCTGCTCGACAACGCCGTACGCCACAAACGCGACCGCGTCACCGTCACCACCTCCGCCGACGGCCCCGACCTGCTCATTGTCGTCACCGACGACGGCCCCGGCATCCCCGAGGCCGACCGCGACCGCGTCTTCCAGCGCTTCACCCGCCTCGACGACGCCCGAGCCCGCGACGCCGGCGGCTCCGGCCTGGGCCTGGCCATAGTCCACGAGTTGGTCCGCCGCCACGGCGGCACGGTGACCCTGGCCGACGCGAACCCGGGCCTGCGCGTCGAGGTGCGCCTGCCCGCGACCCCGTGAGACGCACTACCCGGTGGGTCGCTCTCGCTCGCCGGCGGCCGCCAGGCTGAGCCAGAGCTGCAGCGCCGAGTGGACCACACGTGTCTCGAAGTGGTCCTCGCCGTAGATGCGGGCGTGGTCCATCAGCAACTCCCAGGTGAGTTCGGCGGCGGCATGGTGGTCGCCGGCGTCGCTGTACGCGGCTGCCAGGTTCATCCGTGTGGTGAGGCTGCGAGGGTGGTCGGGCCCGAGGACGCGGGCGCAGACCTCGACGAGGTCCCGATAACCGGCGACGCTGTCGTCGCGCAGGCACAGCAGGTTGTTGCGGGTCGCGATGGCCCGCGGATCGTCCGCGCCGAACAGCCGGGTCTCGTCGGCGAGGACGGCCTCGTGAAGGCTCGCGTTCGCGACCTCGCCGGCCTCGCCGAGCCGATGGGCCAGCGAGGACCGGACGCCGAACGTGACCTCGTGTTCCGGGCCCAGGACGCGGCGGCAGTCGGCCAGCAGCTCGCGGAGCGCGGTCACCGCGGCCGCCGGATCGTCCTGCAGCGCCGCGACCTGGCAGCGCGCCACCAGGGTGTAGTGGTGGTCGGGGCCGAGCGTCCGCTCACAGTCGGCCAGCAGCTCGTGGTACGCGCGGGCGGACCAGGCCGGGTTGGTTTCGGCAAGCACGTCGGCGAGGTGCTTGCGGGTGGTCAGGATGTTCGGGTGACACTCGTCGAGAAGGCGGGTCTGCTCGTCCAGGAGCCGCCTCAGCACGGCGGCGGCACCCTCCTCGTTGCCCGCCTCGGCCAGGCTCCGGACGAGGCGGAAGTGAAGAACGTGGGTGGCCGGCGCGATCAGGGTGGTTCCGGCATGATCGCGTACGGCGAGCGCGTTCGACCGCAGCATCTGCTCGCGGAGGCGGCTCGGCTCCACGTCCGGCCAGATGTCGATCAGAGCGTCGGCGGCGATCATCGCCATCGTCTCGACTTCCTCGTCCGAGAGGTTCCCCCGGACCGCCCGCTGCACGAGGCTGTGCGTCTCGACCACGCCGATCCGCGGGTTGAGGGTGATCAGATGCAGTCGGTGCAGGTTGTGCAGGGCCTCGAAGACGTCGCCGGCGTCGTGACCCGTCTCGCCGTCGAGCGTCACGTACCCCACCGCCGACTCGCAGCTGAAGAACTCCAGGGGCACCGCCTCGGGCGCCAGCACCGAGAGCAGGTCGAGGACCGGCCGGGCGAGACCGCGCGGAGCCGACTCGTCCGCCGCCGCGATGGAGACGGCCCAGGTGGCGGCCGGAGCGCCGGAACGCTGTCTCTCGTCGCGCAGGCGGCGCAGATAGGCCGGCGGGTCGAGTTGGCGTTCCCGGAGGAAGGCCGCTGCCTGCGCAAGGGCGAGCGGGAGGTGGCCGAGCGCCTCGGCGAGAGCGCTCGCGTCGCGGCGGGTGACCGGGCAGCCGAGCGCTTGCTTGAGAAAGGCGACCGACTCGTCGGGAGTGAACGTGCCGACCGCCAGACCGCCCTCCCACCGTTGCCGGGTGGTGACCACGGTACGGCCGTGGCCCCCGGCGGGTGGCCACCAGCCTTCGGCGCACTCCGGTGCGTCCAGGTTGTCCAGCACGACGAGCCAGTCCTCGGCGTGCCGCGCCCAGTCGAGGAACCGGCCCGCCGCGGTTTCCGGGGCGGTGTGATCATCCGCGAGCCGGAGAGCGTGCGCCGCCTCGGCGTAGGCGGTGACTATGGCGTCCCGGCTGGTGGCGGTCACCCAGACGACCAGGCCGGACGCGTTGCGGGCCAGGTCGGCGGCGGCCTGGGTCTTGCCGGCGCCGCCGAGGCCGGACAGCACGCGGACGCTGCCTGGCCGGGCGGTGTCCGCCAGGTCGTCGTGCAGACGCCGGTGCTGGAACCGAGTCGGCGTCTGCGGGATCCGGCCGACGACGACCGGTCCCTGCGAACGCCCGCCGGCGGCGGCGTGCGCACTCCCACCGGCGATGGCCCGCACACGCCCGCCGGCGATGGCCCGCACACACCCGCCGTCGGTGGCCTGGGCCCGCCTGTCGGCGGTGGCCTTCGCCCGCCGTTTCCGGAGACGGCTGAGAAGCGGCCGGAGCCGCACGGTGGAGACGAGCATGACGGCCAGGGCGGCCACCGATGCGATCCACGATGCCCGTTCGATGCCGTCCCAGTGCGTCACGGGTCGATCTTCGGGCGCGAGCGCTCGCACATCAGCGGTCATCAGCGGACCAATCGGGGCGAATCCCCGAGGATTTCCCTCGAAGGGTGACGCTCAGCGGTTCGTGAGTGTGCGGAAGAACGTTGTCACGTCCGTGGCGAAGGCGTCCGGGACCTCCAGGGCCGCGAAGTGGCCGCCCCGCTCGAACTCGGTCCAGTGGTGGATGTCGTAGCGCTGCTCGGCCAGCGGGCGGATCGACTGGGTGATGTCGCACGGTAGGACGGCCACTCCCAGTGGCGCTGTCATGGGTGGGCGGGAGGTGGGCAGGCCGGACTCCTTGACGAGGCGGGCGGCAGAGCCGGCGGTGCCGAGGAACCAGTGGTGGGCGATGTTGGCGATGACGCGGTCGTCGGGGACCGGGGTGGACGGGTCGGACCAGGTGTGGAACTTCTCGCCGAGGAAGGCCAGGAGGCCGGCGGGTGAGTCGTTGAGGGCGTACGCCGGGGTCTGCGGGGTGGCGGCGAAGAGGATCTGGTGCGGGTGGCGGTTGGCGGCCAGTCGCATGGTCTTCTCGAGGCGGGCCCGGTCGGCGTCGCCGAGGCCGTCGGCGGGGCCGGCCATGGGCAGGTAGTTCACGTGGACGCCGACGACGTGTTCGGGCGCGATCGCGGCGAGCGCCTGGGAGATGCCGGAGCCCCAGTCGCCGCCCTGCGCGCCGTAGCGGCGGTAGCCCAGACGGTCCATCAGCTCGGCCCAGGCCCGCGCGACCCGGCCCATGCCCCAGCCGGGGCGGGTGGTGGGCCCGGACAGGCCGAAGCCGGGGATGGCGGGGATCACCAGGTGGAAGTGCGGTGCGAGTTTGCCGATCACGTCGAGGAACTCGACGGTGGAGCCGGGCCAGCCGTGGGTGAGGACGAGCGGCAGGGCATGCGGGTCGGCGTTGCGGACGTGGACGAAATACACCCGGTCGCCGCCGATCTCGGTGACGTACTGCGGGAGGGCGTTGAGCTCGGCCTCGTGGGCGCGCCAGTCGAACGCGGCCCAGCGGGTGGCGAGGGCGCGGACGCGGTCCTGCGGGATGCCGTGGTCCCAGCCGGTGCCGGGGATCTCGCCGGGCCAGCGGGTGCGCGCCAGGCGGGTGGTGAGGTCGTCGAGATCGGCCTGCGGGATGCGGAGCGTGGATTCGTTCATGCGCCTAACGTTAGTGTGCCTAACGTTAGGAAGTCCAATGTTATCCTCGCCACGTGGATCATCTGCACAGCTGGTTGCTCACCCAGGTCGCGGCGCACGCGCATCGGCTGGTCGCGGAGGGGATGGGGGCGGTCGGGGCGAGGGGGTATCACTACCGGCTGCTCAGCTCGCTGATCGAGGAGGGGCCGGCGAGTCAGGCGGCGCTCGGGAGGCGGACCAACATTCACCTCAGTGATCTGGT
The DNA here is from genome assembly GCF_040681145.1 of Actinoplanes sp. NPDC051861. Lineage (NCBI taxonomy): Bacteria > Bacillati > Actinomycetota > Actinomycetes > Micromonosporales > Micromonosporaceae > Actinoplanes > Actinoplanes sp. NPDC051861. Next base: position 191,435 of record NZ_JBFAYE010000019.1, on the reverse strand, counting down.
GGGGGCCCTGAACGAGCTGGAGGATGGAGGCTTTATCACGAGAAATACAGACATATCTGACCGGCGGCGCAACGTGATCACGGTGACGCCGAAAGGACGCGACCGCGCCGACGAGCTCGCTGAGCGGGCAAAAACGGTCCAGGACGACCTGCTGGGACCGTTGAGCCAGGAGGAGCGGGACATCCTGGCGGGACTGCTGCGACGCCTTTTGGACCACCATGCCCCGGCGGCCGCGCATCGGCCTGGACGGCGCGGTGACGCCGCGGGTTCATAGGATCGAGAGCGCGGGGACGCGTACCCCCAAAAACGAAACGGCCGCCACCAAAAACTGGCGGCGACCGTTTTCGCTCAGCTCTAGCCCGGTCGGCGATAGCCGGCGATCGGACCCCGGTCGATCGTCGCCATCCGCACATGGTCTCCCGTGTGCGGAGCGTGCACCACCTTGCCGCCGCCGATGTAGATGGCGACGTGATGCACGTCGGAGTAGTAGAAGACCAGGTCGCCCGGCTTCAACTCGCTCCGGCTGACCGTTTTGGTCGAGCCCCACTGGTCCTTCGTGTAGTGCTCCAGGTGCACGCCGACCGCCGCCCACGCCGCCTGCGTCAGGCCCGAGCAGTCGTAGCTGCCGGGACCGTCGGAGCCGAAGACGTAGGGCAGGCCGATCAGGTCGCACGCCTTCTGGGCCGCGCGACCACCCTTGTCGTTGGTGTACGTAACCGGACAGGGACCGGTACGCAGCGGGCCGTCGTCGACGTTGGACGTGCCGTACGCCTCGATCCGCAGCTTCTGGAGGTCCTTGATCTCGCCCTCGATCGCCTTCTTCTTCGACGCCAGGTCGGTGTCGCGGGTGGCGATCTCGGTCTCGAGCTGGTCCACCTTGGCCTTGTCGGTGGCGTACTTGTCGCGCAGCTTCGCCACCTCGGCGATCGACTGCTCCTGGTTGTAGGCCAGCTGGTCGAGAAGGGTGAGCTTCTCGGTCAGACCGGTCGGGGAACCACTGATCAGCATGGCGTTGAGCACGCTCGGGGGGCCCTGCATGTAGGCGTCGACCGCGAGGCCGCGCACCTCCTTCATGGCCACGTCCACCTGCGCCTGCAGCGGCGCGAGGGTGTTCGCCAGCTGCTTCTGCTGCTTGCGCAGCTTGGTCAGCTTCCCGTGCACGTCGTTGTACTGCTCGATGACGGGTTCGAGCGTGTTCCACTGCTCATCGATCTGCTTCTCGATGGCGGAGGGGGTCGGCTCGGCGTGGGCAACAGCCGGCCCGGTGAGAACGAGCCCGGCAGTGGCCACAAGGCAGGCCAGCCCGCGCAGGAAGCGTTTCACGTTGTTGCGTTGTCCTTTCTTCCTGGTCAGGCCGCCGACCGGGTTAGCTGACGGGTTCGGGTGGGAAGCACACCCGGCCGCTTTCGCACGACTTCACCCCGGAACTACCTGGGTCCCCGGTTCGTCTGTCGACGATTAGGCGGTGGTCCGTCAGATCGGCCGGGATGGACGATGGGGGGCTGCCGGACCGGGGACCACCGTACTCGGATCATGCCGGTGACTGGAAGCGCGGCTTCCATTTCCTACTGCGTGCAGGTTTATGGATACGCCCCGTCACTGAATGGGCCAGGCGTCCAGCGCTTTTCCCAGCCAGGGCACCACGAGGATCACGGTAGGTAGCACGAGCAGCCCGGTTGCGGCGGCGGCCGCGGCGAGGGTCACGGCGGTCGAGTTGCGGTCCGGGCCGGACAGCCGCGCCAGCCTGCGGCGGCGAGATTCACCCTCCGGGTCGGCCGCGACCTCCTCCGCCAGCGGGACAGCGTCGGCAAGCCGGGCCAACGCGGCCCGCAGCGGTGCCGGGCCCGTGCGGCGACGTGCGGCATCGTCCGCCACCATCTCCAGAAGCAGATGTACGGCGTCAAGCGGCTGCCTGCTGCGGAGCGGCCGTGGCACCGCGCGGTAGAAGGCGGTGAACGACTCCATCACCAGCTCGTGCCGGTGGCGCAGGTGGGCGCGCTCGTGCGCGAGGACGGCGTCGACCTGCTCGCGGTCGAGGACGCGAAGGACACCGTCGCTGAGCACGACCCGCGGGGACCGGCCCGGTACGCAGTAGGCCAGGGGCAGCGGGCCGTCGAGGACGCGCACCTCTCCCCCGCCGAGGTCCTCGTGGCGCTCGACCCGGTCGAGCAGGTCCACGAGCATGCGGTGCCGGGCCCGCCGCGCCCGCGCCCGGTAGCTGACCCGGCCGAGCGAGATGAGCAGCCGCGCGACGATCGTGCCGGCGACGGCCAGGGAGAAGCCGAGCGCGGCGGCCGCCTCGGGGTGGCGGGCGCCGGCGGCGCGGGTCAGTTCCTCGGGGGCGGCCAGGACGACGCCCAGGGCACAGAGCACCGCGGTGAGCGTGAGCGCCTGCCAGAGGATCACGGCGGCGACCGGTGCGCGGTCCGGCCAGCGGGCGTTGGCCAGGGCGCCGGGCACGACCAGGGAGAGGGTGAGCCCGAGCGCGCCGAGCAGGAGGGCGGTCACCGCTCGGCGTTGGTCGCCGCTTCTATCGCGGCTCGCAGGGCCTCGGGGGGTAGCTGGCCGACGAAGTAGGCGAGGGCGGCGTCCCGGTCCGGGGTGGCGGTCAGCGCGTCCATCATCAGCCCCGCGGTCATCTCCTCGCGGGACCGGGCCGGGGCGTACTTGTACGCCTTGTCGGCCTTCTGCTGGACCACGACGCCCTTCTTGGCGAGGCGGTCCAGGACGGTCATCACCGTCGTGTACGCCAAGTCGCGGTCGCGGCTGAGCAGGTCGTGGACCTGCCGGACGGTGAGCGGCTCACCCGCGTCCCAGAGTTTCGTCAGGACCTCGCGTTCGAGGTCGCCCTTCGCCATGTCTCCCATCCTACTTCAAGTTGTCGTACTACACGTCGTAGTATCTACTACGAAGCGTCGTAGGGGGCTGTCATGGATGTGCTTGATTTGACGCGGCTGCAGTTCGCGGTCGTGACGATCTACCACTATCTGTTCGTGCCGGTGTCGATCTCGCTGGCATGCACGGCTGCGGGACTGCACCTGGCCTGGATGCGAACTGGGCGTGCCGCCTTTCTGGACCTGACGCGATTTGTCGGGAAACTGCTGATCGTGACGTTCGCCGTGGGGGTGGTCACCGGGCTGGTGCAGGAGTTCCAGTTCGGGCTCGGGTGGAGCGCTTTTGCCCGATTTTATGGGGATGTATTCGGACCTACGCTGGCCATCGAGGGGATGCTGGCGTTCTTCCTCGAGGCGACGTTCCTGGCGCTCTGGTATTTCGGGTGGGACCGGCTGCCACGGCGTCTGCACGCGGCGACGATCGTCGTGGTGGCGGTGGGGACGTTGCTTTCGGCGTACATCATCCTGGCGGCCAACTCGTTCATGCAGAACCCGGTCGCCTATGCCCTGGACCCGTCCACCGGGCGGGCTCACCTCACCAGCTTCGGGGAGCTGCTGACCAACGAGGTCGTGCTGGCGGCGTTCCCGCACACGATCGGCGGTGCGGCGATGGCCGGTGGCGGCCTGCTCATGGCCATCGGGATCTGGCGAGTGTCCGCTGATCGGACATTTCATGTTTTATCGCGGATCGGTGCCTGGATCATGCTGGTGGGCGGGGCTGTCACCGCCATCAGCGGTGATCACCTCGGGAAGGTGATGACGTCCGTGCAGCCGATGAAGATGGCTGCCGCTGAGGCGTTGTATTCGACCACCACCGGAGCGCCGTTCTCGATCTTCGCCATCGGTGCGCTCGGGCACGATCGGCCGTTCTTCAGCATCGAGATCCCGGGGCTGCTCTCGTTCCTCGGCACAGGGTCGTTCGGCGGGACCGTGCAGGGGATCGACGATCTGCAGGCGCAGTACGTCGCGGCCTACGGGCCGGGCAGCTATGTGCCGATGATTCCGGTGGCGTTCTGGACGTTCCGGCTGATGATCGGGGTCGGCGTGCTGGCGATGGCCCTGGCGGCGTTCCATCTCTGGTCGACCTGGTCACGCCGTCTGGCATTTCTGCCGCGGGTGTTGCAGCCGGGTTCCGGGACTCCTCGCTGGTTGCGGCGATTCGTGGTGGTGGCGCCGCTGTTGCCGGCCGCGGCCAACACGTTCGGTTGGATCTTCACGGAGACCGCTCGGCAGCCGTGGCTCGCTTTCGGGATCTCCAAGGTGGCTGACGGGATCTCGCCCGGGTTGACGTCCGCCGAGGTGGTGGCGTCCCTCGCCGGATTCACGCTGGTCTACGGGTTGCTGGCGGTCGCGTGGGTGCGCCTGGTGCTGCACCTGTCCCGCAAGCCACTGACCCCCGAAGTATCGGATATTTCCGCTTCCGAGCCGGTTCCGTCCTACTAGGAGCTCTGTCATGGTCACCTTCTGGTTCGCGGTGCTGGTCCTCGCATGGGTGCTCTACTTCGTCCTCGAGGGCTTCGACTTCGGCGTCGGCATCCTCGGCCCCCTGCTCGGGCGCGACCCGCACGAACGCGGCGCCGTCATCCGCACCATCGGCCCGTTCTGGGACGGCAACGAGGTCTGGCTGGTCGCCGCGGTCGGCGTCACGTTCGCCGCCTTCCCCGACTGGTACGCCGCCCTGATGTCCGCCCTCTACCTGCCCATGGTCGCGATCCTGCTGCTCCTGGCCGTGCGCGGCGTAGCCCTCGAATTCCGCGGCAAGCACTCGTCCGCGTCGTGGCAGCGCCGCTGTGACCTGCTGCTGTCGGCCAGCTCGGCGGGCATCGTCCTGCTCTGGGGCGCGGTGCTCGGCGTGTTCGTCCACGGGCTCGCTCTGGGCGCGGACGGCGAGGTCACCGGCACCGGTCTCAGCCGCAGCCTCAGTCCTCTGCTCACTCCCGCGGCCGGGCTGGGCGCGCTCGCCGGGCTCCTCGCGGCGATCCTGCTGGGTGCGACGTTCCTCTCCCTGCGCACCACCGGCCCGGTGCGCCACCGGGCACGCGATCTGGCACGCCATGCCAGCACGGGAGGCGCGGTCACCCTTTTACTTCTAGGCATCGGTACGGGTTCCAAGCTCGCTCTCGCCGCAGCCGCCCTGGTCTTCGTGGCCGGTCTGCAGGCTCGGGGAAAGCGAGAGGCTCTGGCGTTCTCCGTCGTGGCCCTGGCGGTGGCCGGAGCGGTGGTGGCGGTCTTCACAGTCCACGGGGACGTGGTACTCGCCAGCACCCTCGACCCGTCGTGGAGCCTGACCCGCTCGTCAGCCGCCGCCGGCCCGGAGGCACTACGCCTGCTCACGATCGCCGGTGTGCTGATCCTGCCGGGGGTGCTGGTCTATCAGGCCTGGTCATACTGGGTGTTTCGCCGCCGCGTCGCCAGCGAACGGGTGCCGTCATGAGAGTGCCCGCCTCCACTTCCTCGGCGCCCGCCCCTGCCAACGCCTCCTCAACCTCTCCCGTTTCCTCCTCCACGCCCTCCGCTCCCTCCACGCCTCCCTCTCCCTCCGCGCCCTCCGCGCCTCCCGCGCCCTCCGCGCTTCCCCCTCCCTCCACGCCTCCCGCGCCCTCCGTGCCTCCCCCTCCCTCCGCGCCCTCCGCTTCCGACGTTTCTTCCTTGTCTTCTGTTTCCTCCGCGTCTCCCCCGGGCGATCTTGGGCGTTCCGGCCGCTCCGGGGCGGCGTTGGCGCCCAAGGTCTCGGGTGGGGCGGCGGGGAAGGCGCGCGCGGCCAGGGGGCCGATCGATCCGCGGTTGTTGCGGCATGCCCGATCGGGTCGTGTGGGGATCGCGCTGCTGGCGGCCGTCGGCGTGGGCCAGGCCGTCGCGACGCTGACCATCGCGGTGGCGCTGTGCGGGATCGTCACCGGGCGCGGCGGCGGGGCGATCGCGCTGCTCGCGGGTGCCTTCGCGGCGCGCGCCGGGCTGGCGTGGACAGAGCAGGTAGCAGCACGAAGGACGGCCGCGAAAGTCACCGACGAGCTGCGGCGCTCCCTGCTCCGGGCCGTCGTCGGGCGGGGTCCGGCGTGGGTGGCGTCCTATGGGGGCGGCCGCCTCACCGCCGTACTCGGAACCGGCCTCGACGCCCTGCGCCCGTGGTTCTCCGGTTATCTGCCGGCGCTGGTCCTAGGAGTGGTCCTGCCACCCCTGGTCGTAGTCGTCATGGCGGTCGTGGACCCCGCCTCGGCGGTGATCGCGGCGTTCACCCTGCCACTGATCCCGCTGCTCGGCGCCCTGATCGGCTGGGCCACGCAGGCACGCGCCCGTCAGCGATGGGCGGCGGACGCCCGGCTGGCCGGCCACTTCCTCGACGTGGTGCACGGCCTGCCCACCCTCAAGGTTTTCGGCCGAGCCGAACGCCAGACTGACGTGATCGCCGACCTGACCGACCGGCACCGTTCGGCGACCCTGCGAGTGCTGCGGGTGGCGTTCCTGTCCTCCACCGCCCTGGACCTGGTAGGCACCCTGTCAGTAGGCCTGATCGCCGTCCAGGCCGGCCTGCGCGTAGCCGCCGGCACCATGGAACTCGCCCCCGCCCTCCTCGTCATCCTGCTGGCCCCCGAGGCTTACCGGCCCCTCCGCGAAATGGCGGCGCGCTACCACGCCTCCACCGACGCCGGAGCCGTCATAGCCGATGTCGACGAGATCCTCACCGCACCGACCGGTCCCGCGGACGGGTCTCTTGCGCCACCGACCGGTCCCGCGACCCGGGTCGCCGACGCTCCGAGGTCGCGGCACACAGCGGGGGACAAGCCAACCGGGGATTGCTCAGCGTCCCTGCCGGACAATCCCGACGAAAGGCCGGGCACCGCGTCGCCGGCGCCTACATCGGATGGAACGAACGCCGCCGCGCGGCTTACGTTCACGAGCATCGCGGCGGGGCGGTGGGGTGTGCGGGTGGCGGGGCTGCGGGCTCGCTATCCGGGTGGGCGGGGACCCGCTGTGACGCTGGACGAGCTGGATGTCCGGGGCGGCGAGATCGTGGCGCTGCGCGGGGTGTCGGGGGCTGGGAAGACCACGGCGCTGCGGGTGCTGGCGGGGCTTCATCCTGCTGAGGCGGGCGCGGTGGCGGTAGGGAGAACGTTCTTTCTACCCCAGCGACCCGCACTGCCTCACGCTCGGACCGTCGCTGAGGTCTTCCCGCCCGGGACGTCCGCTGACGAGATCCGGGCCGCGCTGCACATGGTCGGCCTGGGCGGTGAGGTCAGCGAGACGACCCCACTCGGTGAGCACGGCAGCGGCGTCTCCTCCGGCCAGCGGCAGCGGCTGGCGCTGGCCGCCCTGCTGCACCGAGCCGAGGCCGACGTCCGCGCCGCGTCGGGACAGGCGGACGTCCGCGCCGCGCCCGGGCAGGCCGACGTCCGCGCCACGTCCGGGCAGACGGACGTCCGCGCCGCGCCCGGGCAGACGGACGTCCGCGCCGCGCCCGGGCAGACGGACGTCCGCGCCGCGCCTGGGCGGGCCGACGTCCGCGCCGCGTCCGGGCAGGTGGACGTTCGTGCCGCGTCGGGGCGGAGCGCGGTTCGGACCCTGCTCCTCGACGAGCCGACCGCCCACCTGGACGCCGTCGCCGAACGTCGCATCGTGAAGAGGTTGCGCGAGTTTGCCGGGCGCGGTTTCGCGGTGCTCGTCGTGGCTCATCGCCCGGGTCTGCTCGCCGCCGCGGATCGCGTCGTCGAGCTGCCCTCGCCCACCTCAGCGGCGGGCGGCCCCGGCGAAGCGACACAGCCGGTGCAAGGCCAGGTTGTCGAGCTGCCCTCCCCCACCTCGGCGGCGGGCGGTCCCGGCGAAGCGACGCAGCCGGTGCGGGGCCGGGTTGTCGAGCTGCACCCGCCCGCCGGATCGGCAGGCGGTTCGGGCGAAGCGGCACGGACGGACAGCCGGCCGAGGAGTGTCCCGGGCGGCCCCGAGTCTGGTGACGTGAATGCGGGAGCGGCGACGGGCTGGGGGGACTGGGGAGTTCGGCTTCGGCGGCCGGCGGTCGCGGTGGGGCTGGGGGCCGGGGCTTCGGTTGCGGGGATCGTGCTGACGGGGGCGGCGGCGTGGTTGTTGGTGCGGGCCTCGTTCCTGCCGCCGGTGTTGTCGTTGTCGGCCGCTGTGGTTCTGGTTCGCGGGAGTGCGGTGGCTCGGCCGTTGCTGCGGTATCTGGAGCGGCTCGTGGCACATGATCTGGCGTTCGCCCGGTTGGGGCGGCGGCGGGCGAATGTCTATGCCGCGCTGGTACCGCGGGTTCCGGGGCGGCTCACCCATCGGCGCGGGGATCTGCTGACACGGCTGGTGAACGACGTGGACGCGCAGGTGGACGGGCTGTTGCGGGGGCGGCTGCCGGCTCTGGCCGCGCTGGTCACCGTCGTGGTGGCCGGGGTCGCGGTGGTGGTGGCGGCGCCGATGGTCGCGGTGCCGCTCGCGGTGGGGCTGCTGGTGGCGGGCGTGGTGGCACCGGCGGTGGCGGCTTGGCAGGTGGCGCGGGTGGAGGCGGCTACGGGGGTGGCGCGGGCTGCTCTGCGGGATGCCGTGGTGGAGACGGTGGACGCGGTCGAGGAGATCGGGGCTGGTGCGGGGCGGGTTGGCGTACCGGAGGAACGGAGCCGGACCCTCGCCCTGCTCGAGGCCCGGCAGGCGCGAGAGGCGGGACTGGCTGGGGCGATCGCCCACCTCGGGTGGGGGGCGGCAGCGGCTGGGACCGCGCTCGCGCTGGCCGGGGGTGGGCTGTCCGCGGAGTGGAGTGCGGTGATGCTGCTCGGGATGATCGTGCTCGGGGAAACGGTGGTAGGGCTCCCGGAAGCGGCGATCGCCCGTCGGCAGGCGGCAGGCGCGGCACAAAGGGTGGCGGCCCTGACCGAGGAGCCGGCGTCCTGGGAGCGGCCCTCCGCGGAGAGGCAACCGAGGGACGCCCGGTCCGAGGAGACGCGGGCCGAGGAGACGCGATCCGAGGAGGGGCGATCCGAGGAGGGGCGATCCGAGGGGACGGGGTCGGTGGTTCGGGTGAGGGGGCTTGTCGCGGGGTGGGATCTGCGGCGGGGGCCTGTCATCGACGGGCTGGACCTCGAGTTGGCGGCTCGCTCACGGACGGCGATCACCGGGCGGTCGGGGTCCGGCAAGTCCACTCTCGCGGCGGTGCTGGGGGGTCTGCTGGCGCCCGCCTCCGGACACGTCGAGATCAGTGGGAGCCGGCCCGCCCTGCTCGTCGGGGAGGAGACGGCGCATGTGTTCGCGTCCTCCGTACGCGAGAATTTGCGTCTTGCGGCACCAGCCGCAACCGACCGGCAGCTTGCCCTGGCACTCGGCCGCGTGGGGCTCGGTGCGTGGCTTGCGGAGCTTCCGGACGGGCTGGACACGTGGCTCGGAACCGGCGGGAGCACTGTCTCGGGTGGTCAGCGACGGCGGCTGGCGACGGCGCGAGCGCTGCTCGCGGAGCCGGGACTGCTGATTCTGGACGAGCCGACCGAGGGCATCGACGAGGCGGGTGCGCGGGAACTGATGGCGGACCTGCTCGACGCGGCGTCCGGGCGGACCGTGCTGGTTCTCGCACACCGCTCGGAAGGGCTCGACCTGGTGGACCGGGTGTTGACGCTCGATGACACCGGCGTCGGCGGCGGGTCCTCCTTAACGGACTGATCGGTCCGTTAAACTCGTCACCATGGCACGCACGCCCGCGCCGGGTACTCGCGACACGATCCTCACGGCCGCCGCCGGACTGTTCTATGAGCACGGAGTCCGGGCGGTCGGGATGGCGCAGGTCGTGGAGGTGGCCGGGTGCGGCAAGAACCTGCTGTACCGCCATTTTCCGTCAAAGGCGTCGCTCGCCGCAGCGTATCTGGCATTGGTACGCCAGGAGCGGGACCGCTCGTGCACCGAGGCGCTGCGCTGGGCCGCCGGGCCGGAGTCGCAGCTGACCGCCCTGGTGCTGGAGATCGCGGACATGGTGCGGCGGCCCCGTTACCGGGGTTGCGCCTTCCGGAACTACCTGACCGAGTTCCCGGGCGAGGACGACGAGCCCGCGCGGGTGGCGAAGGCGTACCTGGCGGACACCCGCGCCGAAGTGGACCGGCTCGTGGCGGAGTGCGGTGGCGACACCCTTCTCGCGGACCGGATCTGGCTGATCGTGAACGGGTTGTACGCGGGCCCGCCCTCACAGGCGCAGGTTGCGGTTGACTGGGTCACCGAGCTGGTCGGATCGAGGACACCACCGCCTGACTGAGCGCAGCCGGGGCAACCATGGATGTTCCGGTAGGGAGGGCTTGTATGACGAGACCGCGGAGTGTTCCGGCGTCCAGGTCCAGTTCACCGCCGGCTGCGGCGCAACCGAGTCAGAGAGCACTCCGGGACCTGCGGGCAGAGTCTCCGGGTTCGCTCGGGGCGTACCTTCTCCGCACAGCCAAGCCCACCCCGGAGCCGGCGCCGAAATGGTGGAATGTGCGCCTCGACGTCGTCGCCCCGGCGGCCGGGCGCGCCTCGGTCACCGTGCCCCGCCTGAAACACACCGGGCCGATGCGCGTCACCGGATCACGCGCGGTCGTCATCGGTGACAACAACCGGGTCGAGGTGCGCTACCGCTATCGCATCAAGCAGGTGCAGGTCGAACGCCGGGACGCCGAGGCGGTGCGCCGGGCCGTGCACGACTTCCACCGCGGACGGGACCTGGCGAAACCCGTGACCCGGGGCGAGTTCAACAGGTTCCGCAGCTGCCTGCGCAGCCGCCTCGAATGGCCGCCGCCCACCCCGCCGATCCGTCACCTGAGCCAGTCGATCCGCTCGGCCAGCGGCTTCGAGATCGACGGCTGCTCAGGTGTCATGATCGGCGACCACAACCGGATCCGGACCCGCGAGGACCTGGTGGTACGACGGTGCGCCGTGCGGCTGGACCGTCTCGTACACCGCAACGACGACCTGGCCCGCGATCTGTTCGCACGGGTGCGCGTGGGCGAGGACGCCGTCGCCGGGCTGGGTGATGCGGTCAACGCCGGGCTGCGCCGCTCACCGGCCGAGTCCCTGTCCGGCCTGGGCGGGATCGACGTCGAGCCCGGCCGGGCGGGAAGCGTGGCCGGGGCGGGCGCGGTCGTGATCGGCCAGGGCAACCGGACGACGGAGAGGATCGAGCGCACGGCCACCGGCAAGGTCGTGGTCGACGATCCCGGGAGCCGCTCGGCAACCGAACGACGGGCGGCGATGCTGGCGCTGCGGCTGACCGCCGCCCAGGTCGTGGACGACATGCAGGAGCGGATCCGGGACGCCGGGCCGGACGCCGGGGAACTGCTCGCCCAGCAGGAGGTCGATCGGGTGGATCAGCAGGTCCGCCGGGCGACCAGCGCGTGGTTCGAGGGCGAGTCGTGGGCGCCGCCCACGGACTTCTTCGAGGACGTTCACGAGGAGGCGTCCAGGCGCGCGGCGGCCACGCTGGACGAGCTCTGGTGAGCTGGCCCCGGGTTCCTACGCTGGGGGCATGCAGCTCACGGAGATGAGCGTCATCGGCATCCGCACGGCCGTCACGGTCTTCCGGCGGCGCCCGGGCGGGCTGCGGTTCGTGGTGATCCCGACCATCCACGTGGGGCGGCCGGACTATTACCAGGCGATCGCCGAGCGGCTGCGGTCCTGCGTGGCAGTCGTGGCCGAGCAGTATGACGGCCCGAGTTCGACCGGCATGGCGTACGCGGCGGCGCTGCGCCTGACCCGCCAGCGCATCGGGCGGGACCTGGTGCATCAGGACATCGACTACGGGGCGCTGGGCGTACCGATCATCTTCCCGGACGCGGTCGAGGGCCTGGAAGCCGGCCCCGACCGCACCCTGCCCCGCAACGGATGGATCGACGTGGCGCTGCTGACACCACCGCTGGCCCTGGACATGGCACTGACCAGCCGCGAGTGGATCGCAGAACGGGACCTCGAGGTCGACGACGACACCGAGTTCGAGCTACCGACCAAGTGGCTGCAGCGAAAGGTCATGACGGAACGCGACGAGCTGCTGCTCGGGGTGCTGCGCGAGATCGACGGCGAGTTCGCGGACGAGGACATGGAGGTCGCGGTGGTCTTCGGCGCGGCACACATGCCGACGGTGGTCCGCGAGCTGACGGGGCCGATGCGGTATCGGGTGGCGCCGGGCGCCCGGTGGCTCACCGCCGTGGACTTCTGAACGCGATCAGCAACCGAAAGCATCGACGCCTGTCAGATCTTGGATCGACTCGGCGACTTCCATGGCTCGGGGCGGAATGCTGACGATCCGACAGCCGGGACGGAGGTCGCGTTGACACACGACTCATTGGGCGCCGCGCCGTTCGACGCACTCCTGGAACGAGCCACCAAGGCGCTCGAAACGGCCGCCTCACAGCCCGACGACGCAGAAGGCTTCGCCAGTGGGTGCGACGGCTTGATCCAGGTACGCGTCAGCCCTCAGCAGGTCGAGTTCCTCACGATCGATCCACGCGCCATGAGGCTGGGAACGGACACTCTCGCAGCGGAGATCCAGGACACCGTGAACCGGGCATTCCAGGATCTGCCGGGCCGAGCCGGCGACGACGGCGCCGAGTCCGCCCGCGCCGCGGGGCGGGCACTCGCCGGCGAGTTGCGCGAGATCCAGAACGATTCTCTGCGGAGCATGACCACGTTCGTGCACGCCGTTCAGGATGCTGTGGCGCGACTGGAGAAAGTGCGGGACGTGCGGTGAACGCGGCAAGCGACGGCGTCGACGTTCATCCGCCGGCTCTACGCGTCACCGCGGACGAGATACGCGCCGCGGGCGAACGTCTCGACGGTGCGTGGCGACAACACACCGCTGCGGCCTTCGGACGTGGCGAGATCTTCGGAACGGACCCCGTCGGGAGTCTCATCGGCGAGTCGTACCGGTCGGCGATGGGAATCGCGGACGCGTCGTACTCCTCGGTGGCGGCCAGCTTCTCCGCCTTCGCGGACGCGCTGCACACCATGGCCGACGACTTCCAGCACGCGGACGAGGACAGCGCGGGAAGAATCGCGGAGACCCCTCGGTGGGAGCCACCATGAGCCTCCGCCTGCCGGGCGAGCTGGTCACGCTTCTCAACGAGCTGGGATACGCGTGGCCGGAGTCCGACGAGGAACATTTGATCAGTCTCGGCCGGCAATGGCTCGACTTCGCGAACCTCATCGAGGACATCCGCCTCGACGCCACGGTCGCCGCACGCCAGATGGCCGATGATCACACAGCGCGGGCAATCAACGAGTTCCTGGAAGCGTGGCAGGCGGACGACAGCGGTGCGGCCGCGCTGACTCGCGGAAACGCCGGCGCCATCGCCGTGGGCGGCGGCCTGACTCTGTGCGCCGGCGTGGTTCTCGCGATGAAGATCAATGTGATCGTCCAGCTGACCCTGCTGGCCGCCCAGATCATCCAGGCGATCGCGACGGCGGCGCCGACCCTGGGAGCCTCTCTGCTCGAGGTCCCGATATTCAAACAACTCACCCAGGCGGCGATCAACGTCCTGATCGATGAAGCGATGGAGGCGGTGATTGGCTAAGCCGCGGAAACCTCTCGGAGCGGCCGCCGGAATCATCGCCAGATTGGCCGCCAAACAGTTCGGCCGGCCCGCCACCAGAATACCGGTCAAGCGGATCAACCGTCCGGCCCCGCCGAATTCGTCACCTGAGACCAGAATCCCCATGGGTTTCACGGAGAGGCAGTTCGCGCGCTTCGCGCGCGGTGCCCGCCAACTTCAACGGCACGCGGGACTGCCCGACGGACACCTGGTCGTGCAGGGCAGCAGGGTTCGTGGCACAGCACGACCGTCCTCCGACATCGACGTCGCCCTCCGGGTCGACGATCGCACGTTCTTCGAGCTCTCCGAGAAGGCCCTGGCCCGCGCACGACCGGGCACGAGATTGAGAGAGTCGATGTTGCGCCGCATCAACGGGAACGGGCAGCTGTCCAGCTTCGACCTGGGTCCTGAATTCCAGCGACTACGCCATGACCTCCTCGATCCCGAATCACCACATCCGGTCCAATTCTCGGTGATCAGGGTCGGCGGTAAGCTCGACACCGGACCGTTCCGACCGCTCGCGTAAGGAGCCGCCGAGATTGGACGAGAACCAGTTCCTCGTCATGGTCGACCGCCACGTCGAGCGGGCGCGACTGGTTGACAGCCTGCACTCCGTGTTCCCCGATGCGCAGCGGAGGAAGGACAATTCGCTCCACCTCCGCGGGAATTGGCTGGAGGTCTGGCCGAACGACGACGCTGACGAGAATCTGGCGGCCGATCCGACGACGGGCTACCTCCATTTTCGCTGGCGGGTCGAGGTCACCCCGCTCGATGCCTCCGTCACCGAGGACGACCAGGTTCAGCTGGCGCGGGATCTCCTCACCCACCTCCGATCCGACGGAGCGGCGGCCGAGGTGTGCGCCAACTTCGAAGATCGCCTCTAGGCTGCGGCCGTGACCAGGTTGCCGGAGTTGTATGTCGCTGTTGATGTGGAGGCGGACGGGCCCATTCCGGGGCCGTACAGCATGTTGTCGCTGGGGATGGCGGTGGCGGGGCGGCCGGATCTGACGTTCTACACGGAGTTGCGGCCGATCTCGGAGGAGTTCGTGCCGCAGGCGCTCGCCGTGTCGGGGCTGGACCGGGATCGGCTGCTCCGGGAGGCGCCGGCCGCGGACGAGGCCATGCGGGCGGCGGCGAAGTGGGTGAACGGGCTGCGCGCGATCGGGCGGCCGGTGTTCCTCGCGGCGCCGGCGGTGTGGGACGGGATGTTCGTGCACTGGTACTTCGTGCGGTTCGTGGGGCACAGCCCGTTCGGGTCGACCGGGTCGGGGGTGGATCTGCGCAGCTGGTGGATGGGCGCGACCGGCGTGGAGTGGGCGGAGACGCGGAAGGGGAGGATCAAGCACGCGCTCGGGCTGACCGGGGTGCCGCACACCCATCACGCGGGCGAGGACGCGGCGGAGCTGGCACAGGTCTTCGAAGCAGCCATGAAAAGAAGGGGCTAGCCGCGTGCTCAAGCAGTATCCCCCGCCAGCAGCTCCCGCACCTCCTCCTCCACCCTCTCGCGCGGGGCGTCCTCCGGCACCTCCGCCACCCGCCCCTCCTCGAAGTGCTCGATCACCCGCGGGTCGATGTAGGAGTTCCGCGCCACCGTCGGCGTGTTGCCCAACAGCGACGCCACGTCCCTCGACGCCTGGGCCACTGCCTTCTTGCGTTTCGCCTTCGTCAGCTGGGGACCCGCGGCGGCCAGTGACGACGCCGCCTCGACCGTGCCCTGCCACGTACGGAAGTCCTTGGCCGTCATCTGCTCCCCGCTGATCTCGCGCAGATACTCGTTGATCATGTCGGCCCGGACCTCCTGCCAGCGGCGGCGTGACGGGTCCCAGTACGCGAACAGCCGCTCCTCGCCACGACGACGGCGTTTCAGATCGCGCAGCACGGCGCAGACCTCTCCGTCGCCGACCGTGGCCGCGTGGGAGACGCCGGATTTGCCGGTGAACTCCAGCAGGACACAGCCGCCCCTGCCACGCAGGTGCTCGGGGCGCAGCGTGGACAGGCCGAACGACGGGTCCTCCTCGCGGGCCGCCGAGTCCTCGCCGCCGACCCGGAACATGCCCATGTCGAGCAGCCGCACGACAGCCGCGAGGACCCGGTCACGGGTCAGGCCACGGCCGGTGAGAGCGGAGTCGAGCCGGTCGCGGACGTCCGGAAGGCGGGAGGCCACCGAGAGGGCGTGGTCGAACTTCGCCCGGTCCTGCTGCTCGCGCCAGGCGGGGTGGTAGAGGTACTGCTTGCGGCCCGCGTCGTCGACCCCGGTCGCCTGGATGTGGCCGCGCGGGTCCGGGGAGATCCACACGTCCTTCCACGCGGGCGGGATGACCAGGCTCTTGATCCGGTCGAGGTCGGACCGCGAGCGCAAGGGTGCGCCGGAGGTGTCGAGCAGTCGGGAGCCCTTGCGGCCGTAACCGGGCTTGGACAGATCGCTTCGCCGCAATCGCAACGGACGCCACCTCCAGGACCTCGTCAGCGGTGATTTCCAGCAGGGCGGGGTGGACCGGGCCGCGTTCGCTGCGTACCCCGTGCCGGATCGCCCTATGCCACTGCCGGCCGGCGAGCCGCGCTAGTCTGCGGCATGCGGATCGCCACGGTCGTCGAACGAGCCACCGCCGACCCGGCAGTGCTCGGCCTGGTCCTGACCGGCTCGCACGCGCGCGGGCTGGCCGGGCCGCACTCCGACCTCGACGTCACCCTCGTCGTCGACAGCCAGGACCAGCCGTGGCAGCACCGTGTCCGCAGCGCCGACCTCGACGAGACCGTGTGCACGGTCGCCGCGCTCACCGACACGTCCGTGCGCTGGGTGCGGTACGGCTTCCGCGGCGCCCAGGTGCTGCTGGACCGGCTCGACGGGCACATCGCCGAGCTGGTCCGGCGGCAGGCCACGCTCACCGCCTCGGAGGCCGTCTCGGATGCCCGGGAGTACCTCGACGCGTATGTGAACCAGCTCTACCGCGCGGTGAAGAGCCGCCGCGACGGCTTCCCGGACGTCGCCCGTCTCGATCTCATCGAGTCGGTGCCGTGGCTGCTGGAGACGGTGTTCGCGCTGCACGGGCGGCTCCGGCCGTACAACAAGTACCTGCCGTGGGAGCTCTCCACCCACCCCCTGCCGGGCGAGTGGAACACCCTGCTCGCCCCCGCCGCCCTGCCGAACGCGGCGCTGCGGCTGTTCCCGGCGGTCGAGGACCTGGCCCGTTCGCTGGGCCACGGCGACCTTCTCGACTCGTGGGGTGACGACATCACGCTCATCCGCTCGTCTGCCATGCTCCTCGAGTGAGTTTCGATCAACCGCTTCGTGACCAGTTCGACCTGTTCATCGACGAGCACCGGCGGGCGCTCGCCGACAGCCTGGACGGGCTGACCGAGGAGGAGGCGCGGCGGTCGCTGGTGCCGTCCCGGACCACCCTGCTCGGCCTGGTCAAGCACGCCACGTTCGTGGAGAGGGTCTGGTTCGACGAGGCGATCACCTGCCGGTCGCGGGCCGAGCTCGGCCTCCCGGAGACGCCGGACGAGTCGTTCGTGCTCGGCGACGACGACACTGTCACGTCGGTGCTGCGGGAGTACCGGGACGCCTGCGCGGCGTCCCGGCGAGCCACCGCGGACCTCGGGCTGGACGATGTGCTGCGGGGTAACCGGCGCGGGCCGTTGCCGCTGCGCTGGGTGCTGCTGCACGTGTTGCGCGAGCTGGCCCAGCACTGCGGCCACGCCGATATCCTGCGGGAGCAGATCCTCAGCAGCCGAAATTGATCAGGGATTCCATCTCGGTCACCGGCAGCGCCGGGTTCGCGGCGGCGTGCCCGCCCAGGTCGGGATCGTCGAGCAGGGCCAGGATCCGCTTCACCGGCAGGCGCGGATGGGCCGCCGCGGACGCACGCACATCAGCGTGGGAATCGGTCAGCAGCGTCTCCAGCAGCGCCGGGCCGGCTTCCGGGTCGAGGGTCGCCAGCAGGCGGACCTGGGCGTTCTCGTCGCCGGCGTGACGGGCCAGCCCCTCGGTGGGAAACCCGGGCCGGTGCCGGCTCCTGGATCCGGGCTTCGAGAGGTAGGCCCAGAGGAGCAGCTCCGGCGGCGCCGCGGGATGGTGTTCGGCGAGCGTGGCCCGGACGCGGTCGTCCGGATCCACGGCCAGCCTCTCGGCGTCGGCGGACCCCAGGTCCGGATCGCGGGCGGCCCAGCGGCGCAGAATCGGGTTCACCGAGCGAGCCCACACCGACGTCTCCCCGGGAGCCGGGCGCCGGGGCTGGAGGGACAGCCCGTCGTCGAGGGCCGGAACCATGGCCGCCCGCTGCCGTTCGGTCAGCGCCGGGTGGACCGAGACAGCCGTCCGCACCGACTGATCGGGATCGGCCGCGAGCCGGGCCGCCTGGGCTGCGGTGAGATCTGCGCGGCCGGCCGCGGAGCGACGGACCTCCGGGTCCGGAGAGTTCACCAGCGCCTCGACCGCCGCCGGCGGCAGGTGGCGGTTGTGGGTGAGCCGGTACAGATCCTCGGCGTCGCCCGAGGACAGCACCCGGTCGAGCAGTTCGGCGGTGAGTGGCCGCACCAGCACCGCGGTCCGGCCCCAGCCCCGTTCGCCGTCCAGCTCAGCCGGGGTACGCGGCCGCGCGTCCTCCGCCAGCCGCTCGGCGATCGCGGCGCGCACCTCCGCCGACGGGTCCCCGAGCAGCACGTCCCGTTCGGCCTCCTCGAGCTGCTCGCCGAACGTGCAGGCCATCAGCCGGTAGCGCTCCTCCGGATGCCGGGCCAGCACGCGCAGCAGCCGGCGGTCCCGCCACACCTCCTCCTGGATCTCGCCGAGCTCCTCCTGCGGGGTCAGCAGGTCGCGCTGCCGGAACCAGTCGAGACGCTCGAGCGTGACGACCAGGCCGGACTCCGGAATCGGCAGATCACGCTGTTGGACGACCCGGTTCCGTACGATCCGGTGCGGATCACGCAGCAACCCGAGCCGGACCTCGGTGCCGACCGACGTGTTCGCCGCGACGGCAGCCCGGACCCGGTGATCGGAGTGCGCCAGCATCGCGGCCAGCGCCGCCTCCTCCAGAGGACGCCGACGGCTCAGGCCGTCCGCGGCGGCCTCGCCGTGCAGGTGGATCAGGGCGAGCAGCAGCTTGCGGGGAAGTGCGGGATTACGGGCGAGGCCGTTCAGCAACAGGGGATCCTCCAGGGCCGATCGCGGTGAGCCGCCAGCGTAGGTCGACGTCACCGCGGCCCGGCACCGCCTTTCACCCGATCGACCGGCGCCGCTGTCCCACGTTAGGCTGGAGCCGGTTCACCCGAGCTCACCTGCCGCCCGGATGGTCGCGGAGCTCCTTGGTGAAGAACTCCAGGAACCCCTCGGGGCCGGGCCCGGCCTTCAGGCAAACGCAGCACAGGTCGATCAGGGACAAAACCCCAGATCAGGGGTACGACGCACGCGCCTGTTAGGGTCCGACCCGTGAGTGAGCAGGATGGCGCCCGGGTGATCGGCGGCCGGACATACGATTTCTCCCGGCGGGTCGTCGTGATGGCGATCGTGAACCGTACGCCCGATTCGTTCCACGACCGGGGCCGCACGTTCGCTCTCGAGAAGGCGACCGAGGCGGTGCGGGCCGCGGCCGCCGACGGCGCCGACTGGATCGACATCGGCGGCGTGCCGTTCGCCCCCGGCCCGGAGGTCAGCGCCGCCGAGGAGCTGGACCGGGTCCTGCCCGTCGTCGAGGCGGCCCGGGACCTGGCGGTGGTCTCCGTCGACACGTTCCGCCCCGAGGTGGCCCGCGAGGTGATCAAGGCGGGTGCCGGGGTCGTCAACGACACCTCGGGCCTGCGCGACCCCGCGATGGCCGACGCCGTGGCCGGCACCGACGCCCAGCTGGTGATCTGCCACAGCCTGGCGGCGCCGCGCACCCTCTATCCCCGGCCGCAGTACGGCGACGTCACCGCCGAGGTGGGCGCGTTCCTGCGGGAAAAGGTCGAGCTGGCGCTGTCCCGGGGCGTGCGGCCGGACCAGATCATCATCGACCCGGGTCACGACCTCAACAAGAACACCCTGCACTCACTGGAGATCACCCGGCGGCTGGACGAGATCGCCGCGATCGGATACCCGATGCTGGCCGCGCTGAGCAACAAGGACTTCATCGGGGAGACGCTGGACCGCCCCCAGCAGGAACGCCTCGCCGGCACCCTCGCCACGGTGGTCTTCTGCATCCTGCGCGGCGCGCGCATCATGCGGGTACACGACGTGCGGGCGGCCTCCGACGCGATCCGCATGACCGAGGCGATGCTGGGCTGGCGAGAGCCGGTCTACACACGCCACAACATGACATGAACCGATTTATTCTTCTGAATAGGGCAAAGTTCCCAGAAGTTCGGTCATCCACGGCTGCATCGGAACGGTGTCCGCGCCGAGGACGCGCATCGCGCCGAGCACGGTGATCAGCATTCCGGCGGCGAAGAAGTCGCGCACCTCCTCGGCCGACGCGCCCGTCAGTTCCCGTACCAAAAAGAAGAGCTCTCCATAACAGGCGCGCACCGCGTCGCCCAGCACGGGATCGCCCGCCGCCGCGAAACCGTGCAGCAGCACCACCAACAGGTCGCGCTCGGCCAGCAGCTCCTTATAGGCGGCGCCCAGGCCGGGCAGCGTCGGGTCCTTCTCCGCGGCGGCACGCCAGATGGCCTGCACGCGATCACCGGCATGACGGGTGGTCGCCAGGAACAGCTCCTGCTTCGAGCCGAAGAGGCGAATCACATAGGGCTGCGAGACGCCGGCGATCCGTGCCACCTGATCGGTCGTCGTGCCTGCGTAACCGCCCTGCGCGAAGGCCGTGACGGCAGCCTGGACGAGCTGGGCGTGGCGCTCGGAGGCGGTGAGGCGGGTGCGAACCATGTTGACATGTTATCAGTCGATGCTTACGGTCTTAGTTATCAGTGGATAACAACAACTGGGGGACGTAGTGACCACCACCCTCGCGCCTTCGCACCCGCCGGTTCGGCGGGCGCGCCCGTTCGGCCTGGTGATAGCCGCCGTCGGCATCCCGGCCTTCATGGGCGCCCTCGACAACCTCGTCGTCAGCACGGCGCTCCCGGTGATCCGGGTCGACCTCGGCGCGTCCATCTCCGACCTGCAGTGGTTCGTCAACGCGTACACGCTGCCGTTCGCCGCGTTCCTGCTCACCGCGGCGGCGCTCGGCGACCGCATCGGCCGCCGCCGGATGTATCTGGCCGGAATCGCCCTGTTCACGCTGGCCTCGGCCGGTGCCGCGCTCGCCGTCGAGCCGTGGCAGCTCACCGCCGCCCGCGCGCTGCAGGGCATCGGCGGCGCGGCCATCGCACCCCTGTCACTGACACTGCTCGCCGCGGCGGTCCCGGACGGGATGCGCAACGCCGCGATCGGCATCTGGGGCGGCATCACCGGCCTCGGCGTCGCGGTCGGCCCGGTCGTCGGCGGCGCGGTCACCGAGGGCCTCGCGTGGAACTGGATCTTCTGGGTCAACGTGCCGATCGGCGCGGTCGCCCTGGTTCTCGCCGCCACCGTGCTCAGCGAGTCACGCGGCGGCGCCCGCAAGCTCGACCCGTTCGGCCTGGCTCTCTCCGCAGGCGGCATGTTGCTGCTCGTCTGGGGCGTCGTCGACGGTCCCGACAAGGGATGGACGACCGGCCGGGTGCCACTCATGCTGGGCGCCGGCGTCGCGCTTCTCGCCGGGTTCCTCTTCTGGCAAAGCCGCAATCGTACGCCGATGCTGCCGCTCTCCCTCTTCAAGTCCCGCTCGTTCAGCCTGGTCAACGTCGTCACGCTGACCTTCTCCGCGGGCGCTTTCGGCTCGGTGTTCCTGCTCGCCCAGTTCTTCCAGGTGGTGCAGGGACTCAGTCCGCTCGAGTCGGGACTTCGCACACTGCCGTGGACCGCCGCCCCGATGGTGGTCGCCCCGCTCGCCGGCATCTTCGGCGCCCGCCTCGGCCTGCGGAACCTGATCGTCGCCGGACAGGTCTTCCTGGCCGCCGGCATCCTCTGGATCGGGCTGGCCACCTCGGCCGACGCCTCCTACCGCAGCCTCGTCGGCGCGTTCCTGCTGGCCGGCATCGGCATGGGCCTGACCTTCGCACCGATCAGCACCGTCACACTCGGCAGCGTCGCCGAGTCCGAACGCGGCGTAGCCTCCGGCGCCAACAACACCATCCGCGAGTTCGGCATCGCCGCCGGCGTGGCCGCCCTCTCCTCCATCTTCAGCACCCACGGCGGCTTCACCTCACACCAGGCCTTCGTCGACGGCCTCCGCCCGGCGGTTCTGACCGGCGCCGCCGTCCTCGCTGTCGGCGCAGTCATCGCCACCCTCCTCCCCACCAAACCCACCGTGTGAAGTTGGGGTGCGCAGAGAGGCCGAACTCCACACAGTTGGTTTGTTGGTGAAACAGTTGGACTGGGACTGTTGCATCCGCGCAACATGACTGCAACGATGACCTTCAATTCAGCGCCTCCGGGAGTTCACCGCGAGGACACCGGCACCGTCCTCGCCGGTCGATCCCGCCTCGCGCCACACACCCGGCAGCGCCGGAGAGCGACCGCCGGACAGCCCCGGCGGTAGAAGAGTCTGCGTGTGCCGGCCCTCCGACCGGCACACGCAACTCTGTCTCCGAGGCGCGCGGACAGCGGCGGCTCAGCCGATGTGGACCCAGATGTCGTCGAGGGTGCCGTGGAACTGGTCGTTGTCGGTGCCCACGCCCTTGCCGCCCACGGTGAACGGGTGGACGGTGTCGACCGACAGGGCGGGTGGCACCGGGACGCTCGACTCCAAGCGGTCGTCGACCAGGATGGACAGGGTCGGGCCGGTGCGGCGGCATTCGAGGGAGTGCCACTTGCCGTCG
Source organism: Actinoplanes sp. NPDC051861 (assembly GCF_040681145.1). NCBI lineage: Bacteria > Bacillati > Actinomycetota > Actinomycetes > Micromonosporales > Micromonosporaceae > Actinoplanes > Actinoplanes sp. NPDC051861. The sequence continues at coordinate 169,177 of NZ_JBFAYE010000019.1, read as the reverse complement.
GCCACCGATGTGCGGCTGCGGGCCACGTGCACCGCGCCGCCGGCCCTGTCGCCGATTCCGCAGCTCGGCTTGCCGCTCAGCCCGTCCACCTGAAGCTTGTACTGGCCGCCCCCGGTCGAGTACCCCTTCTGCAGGATGTTCTCCCCGCGCCCGGTCTCGGCCGGCGACAGCAGCACGCCCGCGCCGTACTTCAGCGCCTTGCTGCCCGGGTTGAGGTCGTCCGTGCCCTCGGCCTGCAGGATCAGCCGTGGGCAGCCGTCGCCGGCGCACTTCGCCGGGAACCGGATCGCCTGCCCGTTGCCGTGCGGCACCATCACTGGGGCACCGCCGTTGCGGGTGACCGCGCGCAGCAGGTGACCGCGGCCCGAGCCGTCGTCGAACGTACCGTCCGCGATCGTGGTGTCGAAGTTGTACGCGGCCACGGCCGCCACGGGCGCCGGAGCGGCCTCCTCGCGCGGCGTGACACCGGCGAACGAGACGTAGCGCTTGCGGCCCAGCCCGGCGACCGTGGTGAAGTCGCCGACCGCGCTGATCGCGCCGAGGGCCGTGCTCGCTGCCAGCTGCCGGGTCCCGGCCACCCCGTTGGCCTGCGGTGACCACTCCAGGAGGTTGCCCTCGCGGTCGACGGCCGCCAGCTTGCCGCGCGTCACCGAGCCGTCGGTGCAGATCCCGCGTGCGCCGTTGTTCGTGGTCGTGCACGCCTTGTCGAAGTGGCCGCCGACGTAGACGGTGCCGTCCAGGACAGTGATCGCCTGCGCGTCGCCGTCGAACACGCGGGTCCAGCGTGTCTGCCCGGTCCGGTTGTACGAGACGGCCCGCCCGCCCTGGCCGCCGAGCGCGGCCAGCACGCCGTCGTCGGTGGCGGTGAGCGCGAAGACCTGCGAGACCGGCTTCGGCAGGAAGGTGCGGTCGAGTACGCCGGTGGCCGGGTCGACCGCGCTGAGCCGCAGCGTGGAGCTCACGTTGTTGGTGCGGTGGAACCGCCCGCCGAGGTACACGCGGTCGGACGTGACGGCCAGGCTGTTCACGGCGTCGTCGGTGGCGGGCGCCCAGGCGTCGAGGGCGCCCGTTGCGGTGGTGAAGGCGGCCAGGTTGGACCGGGGCACGCCGTCCACCGCGGTGATCCGGCCGCCGAGGTAGAGCCGGCCGTGCCCGGCGACCAGGGCGTTCGGCTGGCCCAGGACGGTGTGCCGCAGCGAGGTGAGCAGGCCGCTGGTGGCGCCGATCCCGGCGACCGCGTCCCGGTTCTCCCCGTTGACCTTGTCGAAGTCGCCGGCCGCGTAGACGACGTCACCGTCCACGGCGAGCGCGCGCACGTTCGCGTCGGCCGCGGGCTTCCAGTCCATCAGCGCGCCGGTGCGGGCGCTGAAGGCGGCGAGCCGGGTACGGGGGAAGTTCTTGCCGCCGACCACCGCGCTGGTGAAGTTGCCGCCGACGAAGACGGTGTCACCGCGGTAGGCCACCGCGTAGACGGGACCGTTGAACGAGGGCGACACGACCGGATCCGAGGAGACGATCTCGGCGAACGCGGTGCCGCCGGCCGCGACGAGGACGGTCGCGACGCCGGTCAGCAGAACCCGGCGAACCACCGATTTACCATTTTTGGGGAGATTGGCCACGTTGGTAGCTAACTTCTCACCCCACACAAAGGTATCGGACCAGCGGTGCGCCAAAGGCTATGCTGCCCCGCGTACATCTGATCGATGAGGGGGAATGTCGTGCCGCAACGTCGCCGCACCACCCTGACCACCGCCCTGGCCGCGGCTCTGATCGCCGGCGGCATCGCCGGGTGCGAGATCGAGGTGGAACCGCGCTCCCTGCCGGTGCCGGTCAGCCTCAGGCCCGTGCCCTCGGCCTCCGCCGGCCAGCCGAAATACGTGTGCAGTGCGGTCTACGCGATCCTCACCCAGGGCGGCCTGCGGCTGGCGGAGTATGCGACCGGCGACGGCGCCGAGGCCCGCGAGGGCATGCAGAAGACGTTCGCCGACATGGCCGGCCAGATCACCACCGCCGGCGAACAGACCACCGACGCCGCCCAGCGACAGGCCGTCGACGCGATCGCCGCCGACCTCAACCGCGCCGCCGCCGCCGACGACCCGGCGGTGTTCCTGAACGGCGAATTCGCCACGATCGGCCAGAAGCTCGACGGCACCTGCACGTAGTCTTTGCCGCATGATCGATAGGCCGGTTCGGATCGGGCTGCAGTTGCAGCCGCAGCACATGGACTACGCAACCATTCGCCGCACCGCCTCCGAGGCGGACGAACTCGGAGTGGACATCCTCTTCAACTGGGACCACTTCTATCCGCTGTACGGCGAACGCGACGGCCTCCACTTCGAGTGCTGGACCATGCTCGCCGCCTGGGCCGAGTCCACCTCGCGCGCGGAGATCGGCGCCCTCGTCAGCTGCAACAGCTACCGCAACCCCGACCTGCTGGCCGACATGGCCCGCACCGTCGACCACATCAGCGACGGCCGCCTGATCCTCGGCATCGGATCCGGCTGGTTCGAACGCGACTACACCGAGTACGGCTACGAGTTCGGCACGGCCGGCGGGCGCCTCGACGACCTGGCGGCGGCGCTGCCCCGGATCGAGTCGCGCTGGGCGAAGCTGAACCCGGCGCCGACCCGCAAGATCCCGGTGCTGATCGGCGGCGGCGGGGAAAAGAAGACGCTGCGGCTGGTCGCACGGCACGCCGGCATCTGGCACAGCTTCGCGGACGCGCCGACGCTGGAGCGGAAGCTGGGGATCCTGCGGGAGCACTGCGCGGCGGTCGGCCGGGATCCGGCGGAGATCGAGGTGTCGGTCGAGGTGGATCTGTCCGGGGCGGAGCAGATGAGGTCGCTGGGGGCGTCGCTGTTCACGGTGGGCGTCGGCGGGCCGAAGCCGGATCTGGGGCCGCTGCGGGAGTGGCTGTCCTGGCGCGACGAGCAGAACAGCTGATCCTCACCCGGCGGATGACAGGAGCGAGAGACGCTCCAGGACCACCGCGTCGAACTGCGGGTCCACCTCGTCGTAGCTGAGCACCCGCAGATGTGGCAGCTCCGCCCGGAGCAGCCGGGCCAGCCGGGGCCGCACCTCGGGGCTGGTGAGCAACACCTGCGTCCAGTTCGCGTCGATCGAGTGGGACAGCAGGTCCAGCACGGCGTCGGCGGCCCGGTCGAGGTCGCTCCCGGCGGAGGCCGAGAGCGACGTCTCGATCTGTGGGTCCAGGGCATACACGGCTGCGGTGCCGGGCTGCCAGCTGTTGCTCCGGGCAAGCTCACGGCGCATGCCGAGGCGGACGAACTCCGGCAGCCGTCCCGCAACCGGAACCTCCGCGAGGAACTCGTCGCCGGCGTCCACGAGCCGTCCGGTGATCCGCCGCAGGTTGGATATCGGGACCCCCTCGGCGACCAGGCCACGCAGGATCGAGGTGACCTCCGCCGGGGACTGCGGTACCGCGGCGCGCAATGCGGGGTAGAGGTACTCGAGGAGGTCGAGCAGCCGGCCGGTGCCCGTCACGTCGATCAGGCAGTCCGCGTGCCGGCGCAGCACCGCCGCGAGCTCCAGCACGAGGTAGGTGAGCGGAGTGACGCCGTCCAGGTCGTTCGCCCGGGACACGTCCTCGGCGACGACGCAGGCCTCCTGCGAGGTCGCCGGATTCCGGGCCGGCGTCGCGTCGAACCCGAGCGCGTGTACCTGGCCGGCGGGCTCGCTGAGCAGCACGGTGCCGGGTGAGAGCCCCAGCACCGGATGCCCGGCCAAGTCATTGATCTTGAAGGCGATGCGGCAGGGGCCGAGGTGCGCGGCCGGTACGAGGCGGAACGGCGGCAGCCTCATCCCCAGTTCCTCGAACATGATGTCGCGCAGGCGCGCGAACAGGCCCTGTCCTGCGACCGGGACGAGGTCGCGGGTGAACAACTCGCGCAGGTAGTCCGGTGCGAGCTGGATGTCCAGAGTCTCCGGGCGCAGCCGGGCGACCAGGGCTTCCCGGGCCGTCGTGGGGTCCGGTCCGGCCTCGCCCAGGATCTCGGCCACCAGCGATCGTCTCGACACCGACACCCGCAGGTCCAGGACGCCGGCGAGCACCTGACGCAGCCAGTCCGGGTCCGGCCGTTCTCCGCCCAGGTCCTCGGCGTACGCCTGGGCCTGCGGCAGGCCGACGAGAACACCGGGCTGCCGGCGCACGGCTTCGACGCAGAGGTTCGCGAGGCTCTCCGCCGGGAGGGTGGCGTCGCCGTCGCGCACGCCGCTGTCGGCCTCGGCGATCCGGGCCGGAAGGGAGTCGGGGTATCGGCACCGCACGTCACCCACGACCAGACGCACCGGCTGGCCGGGCCGCGCGGGACGGTCCCCGGACCGGACCCGCACCACCGGCCGCCCCGGCACACCGAGGGCGTTCAGCAGGCCGGCGAGCCCGGCGCTGACGCGGTCGCCGAGCCGGTCCAGGTCCGTACGGGCCAGGACACCCGCGGCCGAGGGCGACACCACGGCCTCCACCGTCAAGGCGGGCGGTTCGCGTGTCATCGTCAGCTCCTCTTCTCCACCGGAGAATCACGCAGTTCATCCACGGTGAGCACGTCGAGTACCGGGCGACGGCCACGGAGCAGCCGCCGGGCCACTCGGCGCAGCTCCGAAGTCGATGTGACGACAACCAGGTCCGGGGCGTCCGGAATCGCGGCGAGCAGGTACTCCGTGACGGCGCCGGCCGGTATCCCGGCCAAGTCCTTCTCCACCTTCGCCGGAAGCCGGAAGCGGACCGCGTGAGCCGCGTTGCCGGCCAGCAGATGCGGCACCGCCCGGCGGACGGCGTCAACGGCCGCCGTGATGTTGCCGGTCCGCAGGCCGAAGTCCCGCGCCGCCGTCACGATCTCGCGCGGCGCGGTCAGCGGCACCCGTTCGGCGACGAGCCCGCGCAGCAGGCGGAGCAGCCGCAGGCGGGTGACCGGATCGGGGGCGGCCGCCCCGATCAGTGCCGCCAGCTCGCTGTCCTGCCCCCAGCGATCGAGCAGGGTGCTGCCTTCCTCGATACCGAGGAAGGCAGCACAGTTCACTCGCAACTGCGCCTCGAGGTGGTGGATCACGAACTCGATCGGCTCGGTCTCCACCGAGTGGCCGGACGCGCGCAGTTCGGCCGCCTCGGCGGCCGTCACCCACCGGCCGGACCGGCCGGTGCGTGGATCCTCGCTCACGAAGCGTCCTGGCACGAAGGTACGCGCGGCGGGATCGGCGAACCAGGTCATGTCGAGCGGTACCCGGCCCGTGGCCGTCATGCATTCATCGAGGCGGATGACGTACTCGCCGTCCTCGATCGCCGCGTTCGGGCGCGCCCGCACACCCGGCACGGTGATGCCGAGGTCGCTCTCGATCGCGCCACGCATGTCCGGGATGTACTCCTGGAACAGGCTCCATCCCTCCGTGCTGGTGTTGTCCGCCACAAGCCCCGCGCCGAGTTCGAGGACGATCGGTGCGACTACCGGATACTGCGTCTCCTCCTCGCTGCTGTCGATCTCCAGCGCCTCGATCAGGTATGCCCGCAGCGCCGTGCGCACCTCGGTCACCACGGCACCGAGATCCCCGTCAGCGGCGAGGGCCGCCCACTGGTCGTCGAGCCGCCAGTACTGTTCCGGCTCGGAGATCAGTGCGACACCGGTACGGCCGATCGCGGCCGGGTCCGCATCGATGAGCGCGGCGTGCACCGCGTCCCGGGCCGCCCTCGGATCACCGGCGGTGAGTGCACCGAAGGACAGCCTCGTGCTCACCTGCGACATGCCGGAGTCATCGGCACCCGCACCGAGCAGCGCCGCTCGCGCCAGACGCCACTGCCGCACCGCACCGCCGCTGTCACCGCCGCGGAAGGCCTGATCGCCCCGGTCACGGTAGGTGTCAGCGATGTGCCGCAGCGCGATCGCCGCCTCGGGGAACGGTGGCCGGGAGGCGTCGAGCAACGTCCGGTACCGGTGCGCGGCCCGGGCGAGCCGGCCGGCCGCGAGGTCCCGGCGGGCGAGGCCGGCCAGCGCACCGGTCTCCGGCCAGCTTCCCGGCCCGGCCGGGAGGGCCCTGACGAGCTCCTGTGCGGCGCTGAGCCGGGCGCGGTCCAGTGCCGCCCGCCGGGTGGCGGCCGCTGCTCCCAGGACGTCCAACTCGCCGGCGAGCAACCGGGCGTGCGGCCACTCCGCGGAGAGTTTCCGCAGTGCCGTCAGGTCGTCGATCACGTTGTCGACGTCGGCCGGTACGTTCGCTGTCTCCAGCACCCCGGTCATGGCCCGCCGGCCGTGCGCAAGGCGCCCCGCCGCCAGATAGGACAGCGCGAGGTTGCAGGAGATGTTGGGCTCCTCGTGCGGGCGAGCGGCCCGGTCGTCCCGGGCGCTCTCCAGGCGGGTGATCACCTGGTCGAGCAACTCACCCTTCGGTGGCGAGGCCAGCACAGCGAGCATGTATCCGGCGAAGCAGATCGTCTCGACCTGCGCGATCTCGCCGATGACGTCACGCCTGTTCCACACCCGCTCCCAGTGCTCGATCGCCGCGGACCTCTCCCCCACCGCGGTGAGTGCCTCGGCCAGCAGGGCGATGTAGTCGGCGTCGTCCGGTTCCTCGGCCACCGCCGCCCGGGCCGGAGCGACCGACTTCGCCGGGTCACCGTGACGACGGTGCAGCATGGCAAGCACCGCGCTGGACCATGCGACGCCGAAGGCGCCGGGCTCCTCCAGCGCGCGCATCGCCTCGTCGTACCTGCCCTCGTTGACGAGAATCGCCACACCCTGCTGGCTCAACGGCCCGTGCCCGGCGCGGACGTCCGCCGGCACGGCGTCGATGATCTCCCGGGCGTGCCGGAGGTTCCGCAGGTTGAGGTGGCAGGCGGCCAACTGGGCCGTCATGGCCGAGTTGGTCTCGGCGAGCAGGAGGCCGCGTTCGAGGGCCACCATGGATTCCCAGGTCAGCTCGCTCGTGTCCGCGTTCGGCATCCGTGAAGCGAAGACCAGCAGGAACGCGCGCGTGAGCAGCGTCCAGGACGTCTCCGCGTCCGGCTGGGCGAGCCGGGCTGCCTCCGCCCACCACCGCAGGCCGTCGTCGACGGCTTGCGGATCCAGACGTCCGTCCGGCCTCATGCTGCGGATCAGTGCCAGGTCCGCGAGGTACCACATGGTCAGCGGGTGGTCAGATCGCAGCCGGTGCGACTCCTCGAGCAGCTGCCGCGCCTCGTCCATGTGCTCGCCCTGCCAGTACCGGCGGCGGCCGGCCTCGAGCAGCGCGTCGGCCCGCGCCACCGGTTCCTCCGCCCGTTCGGCCACCCGGGCCAGGAGCAGTTGCGCGGCGACCTCGATGTCGTATCCGCTGCCCCACAGGTAGGCGGACTGCGCGGCCTCCCGCGCGGCTTCGTCGTCGCCGGCGGCGAGGGAGGCCTCGGCCAGCCGGAGCTGGACCTCGGCGTCCGATCCGGACCGCTCCGCCACCGTGCGCCAGAGCAGCGCCGCGGCACCGGGGTCACCGGCCGCCGACCGTTCCTCGGCGCGGTGACGCAGCTCCACCACGTCGAGCCGGTCCCGCAGTGTGGTCAAGCGCGGGTCACCGGTCAGGCCGGGATCCCGCTCTGCCACCTCGTCGAGCGTGGCGCGGGCGGCCTCGGACAACCCGCCGGCGATCTGCGCCTCGGCCAGGTCCAGGCGCACCGGAGCCTGCTCGGCGGCGGGGACCCGCGCGGCCAGTTGTTCCAGGGCGGCGGCGAGTTCCAGCGGGGGGCGGCCGGCACCCCGCAGCGCGCGGGCCAGCAGGCGGTGCCCCTGCAGATCGTCCGGGCGCTGCCGCAGATAGACCTGGACGAGCCGAAGCGCCTGGTCGGCCTCGCCGCCGGTGTCGAGCAGCGCCCGCGCGCGAACCAGGATCGCCGTGGCGTGCGTCGGAACCAGCCCGAGTGCGATCTTGGCCTCCGCCGCCGCCTCGGCGGGTTCTCCCCGGCCGGCGAACAACTCGGCCCGCAGCACGGCCGCGTCCGCTCGTACCGCCACGGGCGCCATCGGGTCACCGGCTGCCGCCGCGGCGGCCTCCAGCGCTGCGCCGGACTCACCACGGCCGGCCAGGCTGCGGGCCAGGGCCAGCCGCACGGCGCCGTGCCGAACCGCGTCCACCAGTGGCAACGCCTCGATCAGCACGCGTTCGGCCTCGTCGGACTCCCCGGCGGCAAGCAGCGTCTCGCCGAGGGCCAGGCGCAGCGAGCCGCGCCGTTCCCGGTCATCCCGCTCGTCGGCCCTCGCGCACGCGGCGTGCAGAACCGCGGCGGCCTCCTTGGGCTCACCGATCCGGCGCAGCTCCGTGCCGAGTTGCTCCATGGCCGCCAGATCGTCCGGCTGAGCCGTCAGCGCCAGACGCCAGTGCTGGACCGCGATCGCGTCCTCACCGACCAGAGACGCCAACCGGCCGAGGAAACTGTGCACGGCCGCGGCGGCCGCCGGCCAGCTCCGGTCCCGCCAACGGTCGATCAGGCCGCGATGCCGGCGAGCCAGTTCGCCGGTCAGCAACGGCTGGGCCCGCCGGAGGGCGTCCGTGGCGACGGCGTCCGACAGTTCGGCCGCGTGGACGTACGCGCGCAACGCAACGGCCGGCTGCCCGTTCTGCAGGCACGCGTCGGCGAGATGGAGCTGAAGCACGGCCACGTCCGGCTTGCGCCGCGCGGCACGGCCGAACGCGTCGACCGCCGCCGCGAACCTCCGCTCCGCCAGCAACCGGTCGCCGGCCTCCCCAGCGGCGCGCCCCTCCGCGAGGAGCGTGTGACCCAATTCGGCGTACACCTGCTCGAGCGGCCGTGCCGGCTGCGGCGGTCCGTACTCGGTGCCGGACGGATCCATCACGACCTCCCGGGATCCGTGAGGCGGGCGTAGGCGTCCGTGGCCGGCACATTGCCCGCGAGCGCTTCGATGATCGAAGTACGTTCCCCTAACCGGCCGCCGACCGGTGTATTAGCGGTGTCGCTGTCGAAGAATCGCAGCGTGTTCGGCGTACGGGCGAGCGCTCGTCGCACCAGGTTCACGTCGGCCTGCGACGGCCCGGGACCCGGGTCCGCCGGCTCCGGGGCGTTCGCGCCCTGGCGCGGTTGCTTCGCGTCCAGCAGCCGGAGCGCCTCCACCTCGATCGGCTGGACGGCGTTCTCGCCCTCCTTGATCCGGGCCAGCCAGGCAGCGTTGACCACCGCCCAGTGCTGCAGCTTCAGCTTCGGCGGCGCACTCAGGTGGTCCCGGAGTTCGAGCGCGTCGGCCCAGTCCCAGTACACGTGCGGGACGGCCCGGCGGCCGAGCCAGTCCCGGTTCCGCAGCGCCGTCCAGACCTGGTCGAGCCACGGTTGCAGGGACGCGCGGGCCGATTCGTAGATGCGGTCCTGCTCTTGGACATCCTCGGCCAGGCCGGCGCCGGCGAGGGCGATCCGCCATTCGTTGTACAGGCCGGTCGTACGGTTCGTCTCGTTCTGGAACGGCGTCTCGCCCGCGAAGATGTCGCTCAGGGGCGGCTCGTTGTACAGCTCCTCGGTCGTGTCCAGGAGCCGGAGCGTCTCGTACGCGAAGAAGAAGCGCTGCACGAACGACGGCAGCGTCGCGCCCGGCTCGGTGAGCGACGGATCCGGCCGGAACCGCAGGCGCAGCAGCGCGTAGACGTACGCGGGCCCGGCGAAGTAGGTCGCGAAGGCGTCGGCGAACAGCCGGCACAGGTGAGCCACCTGGCGGTCGGCCAGCTCCCGCAGAGGACCGGTGTCGGTGGCGCCGGACGGGTCGGCCAGATCGGGATCCAGGTTCTGGTGCCACAGCCGCTGAACCTCCGGGAGATAGCAGGCGGCATCCGGCGGATCGCCGCCGTGCGTACCGGGGTCGACCAGCCGGCGCACCTCGTCCCGCATGCTCCGGAACGCGTCCGGCGGATCCTTCTGCGCGACGAGATATCCGTACTCGTGGGCGATGAACGGCAGGTTCCACAGGTCACACGACGGGAACCGGAGCCGGATGATGGTCGCCGGAACCGGCCCCTGGCGCTCCTCGCCGACGATCAGCAACGAGCCGTTCAGCTTGCCGGCACGGCTGGACAGATCGTTGAGCAGTCCCCGGGCCACCTCCGAGAACGAGATGGGCTGATCCGGCCCGATCAGCTCGTCGTCCTTGTCGTAGCGGGGGCGCATGTCGTCCAGGTTGTTCCGCATCAGGTACGTACCGCCGATCAGCGCCAGCAGCTCGGTCGACAGGCTCGGCAGGTGGCGTTGCAGCTCCGCGTACGTCGCCCAGGCGTCGCTGAGCTTGCCGGCCCGGAGTTCCGATCGTGCGCGGCGGCTCAGTGTCCATGCCTCGTTCAGAAGGCTTCCCAATGCCCTGTCCATGCTCTTGGAGTCGCCACCGAACGGATGCGTTTCCCGCTCGGAGAGCCACAGTTGGATCTGCACGCACTCCCGCTGGGCCTCGGCCAGGCCCGCCCGCAGGACCACATCGGCGTCGTCGTCGGTCATGGCGTCACTCCGTTCGCCTTGTGCAGTGCGCAGAACTCGGTGACCAGCTCCCGTGCCACCGCATCGAGCCGTCGTGACGGTTCGGCCTGCGCGAGCCGCGCGGCCCACAGCACATTGAGGACATCGATCAGGTCGAGGCCGTCGTGGTTCCCGCCGGACTGTTCCCGCAGCCGTGCGAGGCCCGGTGAGCCCGCCCGGAGCATCCCGGCCGCACGCGCGGCCCACGTCCATCGCCGGCCCAGGTAGGCCACGCCCAGCCGGTAGTACGTCTCGACCTGGTCCGCCAGCTCGTCGGCCAGGGTGGAGACCGCGGCAGCCGCACGGCCGGCGTCCTCCCCCGCGCTGTCCAGCACGCCCGCCCAGCCGGTCGTCAGGTCGCTGATGACACCCGCGAACGGGCCGGGGCCGCGCGCTGCGTGTTCGGCGTCGTTCATCCGCCGCAGGACGTGCAGGATGACCGCGGCACGGTCGGCGTGCGACGGATGGCTGCCGCGCGGCGCAGCGGCCGCGACCGGCTCCAGATGCCGCAGCACCATCGCGGCCGCGAAGGCGGGCCCGGCCGTGTACGTGGCCAGCACGTCGGCGAAGTGCTCCTCCAGGCGGGCAGCGGTCTGTTCCGCCGGGGTGCCGCCGGCGGACACCGTGGCCACGCGCCGGGCACGCCAGGCCGTGAACGCCTCGGTGTCCCGGGCGACCAGGTGGCCGAACTCGTGGACGACCAGCGGCAGGCTCCACGGCGACCAGTCCGGCAGGCGTACCCGCATCAGCCCGGTCGCGGTCTCCAGCATCGGTTCCGGGCCCAGCACGGTGTGCGTGCCGTGACCGATACCGGTGCGCCCGGTGAGATCGGTCAGCAAGCGGTCGGCGAGCGCGCACGTGCCCGCGGGCACGCCGGCCTCCGGGCCCTGATCACGGTCGAGGTGGGCGGCGACCAGCATGGCACCGCACAGGAACTCGCGGGCCTCACGCCGCACCGGAACGGCGCGCTCGGCGAGACCGGCCAGCTGCGGCCAGTCCGGCGCCGGACCGCCCCGGACCCGGTCCAGGTGATACCGCTGCTCGCTGAGCAGCCGAAGGAATCGGGCGCGGACGGCCTGGCGGGCAGCGACCGGAACGCACTCGTTGTCGAGGCAGGCGCGTAACGCCGCCCACTCCCGGTCGAGCAACCACAGGCGGGTCGCCACGACGCCCGGCGCGCCGAGCCGCCGGGACGGGCGCGGCATGATCCGCCGCACACCGTCCAGAAGGTCCTGCCCGGCTTCGGTCAGACGGTCGTCGGCGGCGCCGGCCAGCTTCGCCCGCCAGAAGACGTTGAGCGCCACGGTCTCGGACAGTCCCGCGTCGAGCACCGCGGGCGGCCCACGGTGGCTGAACCAGCTGTCACACTGTGCGCCCGCCCACTGCCAGGTCCGGTCGGTGACCGGAAGCAGGTGCCCGGCGAGCGGCCGCACGACGCGGGTGTACAGCAGGTCGTGACCGGCCACCGCGGGAAGGCCGCCGGGCAGTAGTTCGGCCGCGAGTGCGTCGAAGCCGGCCAGCACGTCACGGTAGAGGTTCGCCGCGCACCCGCGTGCCGCGGCACCGGTGTCGAAGCGGGCCAGCACGTCGCGAACGGCCCGGATCCGCTGCGGCCAGCCGGGACCGGCCGGGTCCAGCTCCCGGGTCAGGAGAGCGATCGGGTACGCGGGCCCGGCGGCCACCGTGGCCACCATGTCGGCGGCGACGACCCGCAAGTGCTCGGGCAATGCCCCCGGCGCCACCCCGAACAGGTCCGCCGCGTCCGCCTCGAACTCGGCGGCCAGCGGTCCGGTATCGGCTCGTTCGGCGACGGCGAGCAGCGCCACCGGCCGGGCGAGCAGCGGCAGATCCCAGAGGCCGAGCCCGGGGAACGGAACTCGGACGACGGTACTCGCGGTGCCGGGCGGCAGGGCCGGGCCCGCCACGACGACGATCGGCTGATCGACACGGAGTTGTCCGCGCAGTCCGTCCAGCCACTGCTGGGCGAGCCGGGAGAACCCGCCGTCCAGTGGGGACGCGGCGGTGTCCGGCGCGCCGCCGAGCGCGAGCCCGCCGACCAGGCCCAGCACGTCGCCGGCGGCCGCGCGGATCTCGGCGCGCGTGGTCTGCAGAGCCTGCCAGAAACCGGCGTCAACCGGGCCGGTGACCAGGGTCCGCAGATCGTCGAGCAGCGCGGCGGCCGCCGCCAGCCGGGCCTTAAGCTCCGTCGCCACCCATGGGCGATCAGCCGGCACACCGGCCCGCACCAGCGCGCCGAGCCGCTCGTGATCGCGCTCCAGGTCGTACACCTGGTGCCGGGCGGCGGTCTGTGCTCGCATGTCGTCGTCCTAACCCGGCCGGGAACCCTGCCATCCCAGGACAGCGTGGGCATGGCTGAGTGCGGACTCGAGCCGGCGTGCGGCGTTCGGGTCGCCACCCTCACCACCGAGGGTCTTCGGCCGCCCGGTCATCGGGGTCGCCGCACTCGCGAGTTCGGCGAGGGCCGCCGTGGACTGACGGCCGCGTTCCTCGGCAGCCGTGCGTTCCTGCCCCTCGCGTTCGGCGACGCGGGCCGCCGACTGTGCCATGCTCTCCGCGTTCTCCGCCCGCGGTTCGCTGGTCACCCGGTTGAAGTAATAGCCGATCACGTAACCGACCAGCGGGTTGACGAACAGCAGCAGATCCTTGACCTGGGCGAAACCGTCCGGGTCGGACGCACGGACCACCGCTACGACCAGCAGCACCCCGGTGGCGAGCATGACGAACGCGGCGAGGGCCGTGGCGGTGTACTCCCGCAGCCGAACCAGTTTCGGATCGGCCGTGACGCTGCCGAGCGGATCCGGCACCGCATTGGCCGGATCAGGGCTGCCGGCCGGGGCCGGATTCGACATGTCCCTACCTCCGTTCCATCACCTGAACACCCGGGACCACGGTCGTGTCGGCGTCGCAGTACAGCGCGTACATCAGGCCCAGGGGGTTGCGGTCCTCGTAGAGGAAGCCGCGGCGCAGGTCCAGGAGCGTCTCGCCGACGGTCCGGCCACCACGCAGGAAGGTCTCGAAGAAGCGGTGTGCCCACTCGGCGGCGAATTCGGCGGGCACGTCACACTCGGTCCCGATCATTCCGCGCGCGCCGCGCGCGATGAAGTAGCGCAGGAAGCCCGCATAGAACAGCGGGCCCAGGGTGGCCGACCCGCACGCATTGATCATCACGAGCGGTGCGCCGCGCAGCGGGCGCCGTGGCGAGACCGACAGCTCCCGCAGGGTCAGCTGGGACTGATCGGAGAGTCCCAGGTACCCGTCGACGCCGGCCTCGTCGACCACCGCGTGGCAGTAGAAGTACCAGATGTGCGGCTCCCCGTCGCCGTCGAGAGCCTCCCGGACCTGCGCCGCGGTGGACGCGGTCGACAACTCGACCAGGTTGGTGGTCCCGGCGTTCGCGCGCCGCAGTTCCTCCCAGTACGCCATCTGGCCGGCGACCGCGCCGACCTGGAACTCGGCGTCGATACCGAGGTCGTAGGCACACGCCACCGAGATACGCGGCGAGGTGGACAGCTCCACCGGCACGTCAGCGGTGCTCCGCAGCAGAAGGTGCTCGATCACGTGCCGGAAACCGAGGAAGCACTCCGGGTCGACGTGATCGAGGTCCTCGGCCAGATAGAGCAGCCCCCAGGGCAGGATGAACTGGTCCGAGACCACCTGGATCTTGAGATTCTGCAGGGCGGCGACCGTACGCAGCCGGTTCGCGAAGTCCTCGGCCGCGACGTCGCCGTCGTAGAACACCGCACGGTAGAGCCGGAGTCCCGCCTCGGCGAGCACGGCGAGTGACTGCCGGGACAGCTGCTCGTCGATCCGGACGCCGTTCTGGTACTGCTCGAGATCGACGAGCCGCGCGAGGGCCGTCCGCGCCTCCGCGAGAAGGCGCCTCAGGTGCTCGCCGGTCAGCCGCAGCGTCGCCTCGGCGCGGATCGCGCCGAACGACGTCAGGGTGTAGCCGTCGCGGTCCGGCCGGATGACCAGCGAGAGCTGCCGGGTACGCAGGGCCGGTGCCGCCGCCAGCGACCGGCCGATGCTCGACACCTCGCCGACCCGGCGCTCTCCGGGGGTGACGATCAGCCGTATCCGCATCCCAGCCACCAGGTTCCCCGCCTTGTACAGCAGGGCCGTGACCTCGCCCTCGGTCGCGTCGTCGGGAACGATCAGGTCGAAACGGGCGAGGTTGCGCGACGAGCCGGTCCGCGGCAGCCACAGCCGGCGCGCCGTGCCGTCGAGCACGGCGAAGTCCCGCGTGGTCACGATGACGTCGAGGACGACCTCCTCCTCGCCCGTGGCGAAGACGCTGCGGTCGTCGAACGTCACGCCGGCGCCGGTGGTGCCTACGCCGACCGCCAGCGTCACCAGCGCCGGCCGGTCCGCGTCGTCGGGTTCGAGCCGGGCCTGCAACCGCCGCGACGGCACGGGCGGGCCCGGCGCGGTCGGCCGTCCGTCGAGATGGACGCGGGTGTCGGACACCGGCTCGGTGGGGCCGGGCAGAGACGGCGGAGGCTCAGGGTGGCGGAGATCAGCCTGCGGAATCGGCACTCGCAGCAGGGCCTCGGTCTGACGGCACAGACGGGTGTCGGTCGCCAGCAGCACACTCAGGTGGGCACGCAGTTCCATCAGCGCCGCCCGATCGTGCGGGGACGCCTCGATCGCGCGGCACAGCAGCAGCCCGCGAGGCGTCGCCGACAACGGCCGGCCCACCAGTTCCCACAGTGGCCCACCGAGGCGTCGCGGCGGCGTGACCTGCGCGGACAGGTCCGCCGCGAACCGCTGCACGGCCATGTTCGCGAGTGTGCGGGCTTCGCCGGCCGGGGACATGGTCGCCTCCCTCACCTCGTGTGTCCCACCTCACACGAGATGTGGCCATCATGCGGCGGTGCCCCTGACGACGTCTGTCGCGTAGCAGACTGAGCGCGGATCGCGCTAGACGACCAGGCTGAGCAGCATCACGCAGGCGAAGCCCACCACCGAGATGATCGTCTCCATGACGGACCAGGTCTTGATGGTCTGGCCGACGGTCATGCCGAAGTACTCCTTGACCATCCAGAAGCCGGCGTCGTTCACGTGCGAGAAGAACAGTGAGCCCGCCCCGATCGCCAGCGCCAGCAGGGACACCTCGGGCGTGGACAGGGTGGTCGCCAGCGGTGCCACGATGCCCGCGGCCGTGATGGTGGCGACTGTCGCCGACCCGGTGGCGACGCGGATGCCGACGGCCACCAGGAAGCCCAGGACCAGGGCGTTGATGTTCGCGTCGCGGGCGGCGTCGGCGATCACGTTGCCCACGCCGGCGTCGATGAGGACCTGCTTGAAGCCGCCGCCGGCGGCGACGATCAGCAGGATGCCGGCGATCGGCGGGAGGGCGCCGCCGAGGACCGCGGAGGTCTCCCTGCGGTCGAAGCCGGCTCGGTGCCCGAGCGTCCACATCGCCAGCAGCACACCGGCGAGCAGGGCGACGACCGGGTCGCCGGCCACCTCGAGGGCGTTGCGCAGCGGGGTGTCCTCGACGAGGACGAGTTCGGCGATGCCTCGGGCCAGCATCAGCACGACGGGCAGCAGCACGGTGAGCACCGCGGGCCAGAAGCCCGGGTCGCGGCGCCGGCCGGTGATCTGCTGGTCGACCAGTTCGGCGGGGTCGCCGGCGCCGGGGTTGACGAGGTCGTCGCGGTCGACGAAGTCCTGGCCGCCGGCGGGACCGGATCCCGGGCGCTCTCCGACGGCGGCGAGCACCGGCGGCACCGAGAGGGGCACCCGCTTGGCGATGAAGTTGCCGAAGACCGGCCCGGCGATGATCACCGTCGGGATCGCGCAGATCAGGCCGAGCATCAGGGTCAGGCCCAGGTCGGCGTTGAGGCTGGCGATCGCCACGAGCGGACCGGGATGCGGCGGCACCAGGCCGTGCAGCACGGAGAGCCCGGCCAGGGCCGGGATGCCGAGGCGGAGCAACCCCACATCGGTACGCCGCGCGGCGAGCAGCACGATCGGGACGAGGAGGACGACGCCCACCTCGAAGAAGAGCGGGAGCCCGATGAGGGCGGCGACCCCCGCCATGGCCCACGGCAGCGCGGCGCCGGAGACGCCGTTGACGATCCGGTTCACGATGCCGTCGGCGCCGCCGGACTCGGCGAGCAGCGCGCCGATCATCGAGCCGAGGGCGATCAGCAGGCCGACGCTGCCGACGGTGTTGCCCAGGCCGGTGGTGAAGGAGTCCACGGTGGCGCCGGGCGCGGCACCCGCCACCAGGCCGAGCACCGCCGACCCGCCGATGAGGGCGAGGAACGGGTGCCACTTGGCCCAGGCGATGAGCAGTACGACGGCTGCGATGGCGAGCACCGCGGCGAGGACGAGCTGGCCGGTACCGGCGTCGGTGATGGCCTCGGCGGCGATGGTCGACATGGAGCGGCGTTACCCGGGAGCAACGCCTTTCAATCCCTCACGTCACATCACCGCCGAGGCCTTTCCGTCACCGGCCGAACGGGCCCACCAGTTGCGGCAGCGGGTTCACCACGCCGGAGCCGGAGCTCAGCGAGGCGGCGGCCGGAGCCGGCGGCGCGTCCGGGAAGACCGCCGGGCAGTGGGTGCCCTTGGCGGGGGTACGCCGGTCGATCAGGTACGTGTCGATCGCGTCCCGAGCACACGGGCTGAGCCAGTACGTGCCGTGGCCGACCCCGTCGTACGTCAGGAACGTCGCGCTGGGCAGCTGGCCGGCGAGGCTACGCCCCCACTCGTAGGGCGTGGCCACGTCCCACCGGCTGTTGGACAGCAGGATGGGCGGCAGCTTCTTCGACGCCCGCAGCTTGTGCGGCGGGTTGGTGACGCCGAACGGCCAGTTCTGGCAGCTGGTCAGGTCGGTCCACGCGAGCGGGTTGTACCGGGTGTGCGGCGCGAGCCGGCGCTGTTCCTTACGGATCGCGTTGAGGATCGGGTACGCCTTCACGTCGAACCGGAAGTCCGAGCACATCACCGGCCAGTAGCCGAACTCGGTCGGCTCCCCGCGGAAGCGCTGCGCCAGTCCGGGCGAGTCGCCGCCGAGCCAGAGCAGGTCCTCGGCGAGCCAGAACCACGTCACCGGGTCGTACAGGTATCCGAAGATGAACGAGATGACCTGGTCGGACGAGACCGGGTCACCCTCGACCTCCAGCTCACCGGCGTCCGCGCGGGCGAGCAGGCTGTCGAAGTAGGCCAGCGCGTCCTGGTCGTGCAGCGCGCACGCCTCGGTCCGGTCGCACCAGGAGTCGAACTGCTTGAACGAGCCCTCCATCGCCAGCGACTCCCACTTCTGGTAGCCGGCGATGGTCTGCGCGTGGTCCATGTTCGAGTCCAGCGTCATGGCGCGGATCCGGGTCGGGAACAGCTCGGCGTACTGCTGGCCGATCATGGTCCCGTACGAGACGCCGTAGTAGCTGATCTTCTGCTCGCCGAGCCCGGCACGGATGGCGTCCATGTCGCGGGCCACGCTGGCGGTGTCCACGTACTTGGCGAGCGGCCCGGTCAGGTCGAGGCACGTCTGCGCGAGCGTCTTGTTGGCGGCGCGCAGCGACGCGTACTCCTCGCTGTTCTGCGGGAAGAGGTACGCGCCCTGTGCGATCACGGCGTCGCTGTCGCACATCACGGCGTTGCTGCGTGCCTGGCCGCGCGGGTCGAAGCCGATGATGTCGAACCGGTTCACGATCGCCGGGGAGAACGCCTCGGTGGCGCCGTAGGCGAAACTCACCCCGGATCCGCCCGGACCGCCCGGATTGATCAGCAGCGAGCCGATGCGCTGCGACGGGTCGGCGGCCGGCACCTTCGCGAGGGCCAGTTTGATCTTTGATCCGCGCGGTTTGGACCAGTCGACCGGCACCTCCAGGGTGCCGCAGACAACGCCTTCCGGCGGTTCCTCGGCGGGGTCGCAGGGACCCCAGGCGATCTTGCTGACCGGCGCCGCGGTGTGCGCGGCGGCCGGTGCGGCCGGGGCGAGCCCGGCCAGCAGCGTCACTACGAGCAGGGGTACGACTTTGCGTCTCATGGGCAACCTCATGGTCGGCGGCAGAGTCGCAACCCATCTAAGCCAGCCGATGCAACCCCTGTCACCCGGCAAGGCCCGCCTTGACCCGTCCGGTCAGCTCGTCGCCGAGGATCTCCTGGTCACCGCGGGCGAGCGCGTCCAGGGCGAGCGCGGCGACGACGGCCGGGTCGCTCTTCTGCTCCGGCGGGATCGAGGCGGCCATGTCGGTGTCCATGTAGGCCACGTGCAGCCCGGTGACGGTGATGCCGCTCGGCGCGAGCAGGTCGCGGCTCGCGTTGGTGAGCGCCCAGGCGGCCGCCTTGGCCGCCGAGTAGGAGCCGAGCGGGCCCGGGTGCAGCCAGGACAGGATGGACAGCACGTTGAGCACCGCTCCCCCGCCGTTGGCCGCGATGACCGGGGCGAACGCGCGGGTGACGGCGAGGGTGCCGAAGTAGTTGGTCTCCATGTCCGCGCGGATGCCGTCGAGGTCGCCGTCGAGCAGGTTCTGCCCGGCCGAGACGCCGGCGTTGTTGATCAGCAGGGTGGCGTCGGAGGCGGCAGCGGCGGCCTTGGCGACGGATTCGGGGTCGGTGACGTCGAGCTGCAGCGCGATCGCGCCGGGCAGGTCGATGGCGCGCGGGTCGCGGGCGGCGGCGTAGACCTTGGCGCCGCGCTCGATCAGCTGGGCGGCGAGGTGACGCCCGAAACCGCGGTTGGCTCCGGTGACTACGGCGACTGCTGTGGTGAGTTCCATGCCGGTTAGATTACGGCCATCATCTAAAGCGCGCCACGTAATAGATGACACACATCATCTATAGTTGCGGTCATGGGACGGGTGTCGCAGGCGCAGGCAACGCAGAACCGGGAACGTATCGTCAGCACGGCCGCGCGGCTGTTTCGCGAGCGCGGAGTGGCCGGGGTGAGCGTGGCGGACGTGATGGCCGAGGCGGGGCTCACGCACGGCGGGTTCTACAAGCACTTCGCCTCGAAGGAGGCGCTGGTCGCCGAGGCGGTCGCGCGCGCCTTCCTCGACCAGGCGGAACACCTGCCGGACGGGCGGGCGGCGCTGATCGAGCAGTACCTGTCGGCCGAGCACCGGGACCACCCGGGACAGGGGTGCCCGTCGGCCGGATTCGGGGCGGACGTGAGCCGGTCCTCGGGTGACAACGGAGCGCGGTCCGCGTACACCAAAGGGGTTGAAGGTTTCGCAACCCACCTCGGAGCCGGCGGCGAACCGGATCTGGCCGCCCTCAGCATGATGGTCGGGGCCCTGATGCTCGCGCGCGCGACGGCCGGCACCGACCTCTCGGACCGCGTCCTGGCAGCGGCGAAAGCCGCGCTCAGCCCAGCGGAAGGCCCTGCTGGAGCAGCGTGAGCGCTCTCTCCAGACGCTCGTGGTCAGCCGGAGTGACGCCCTCCGCGGGAAGCCCCCCGGACGGCACCACCGAGAGCATCGCACCGACCGCCGCACCGGCCATGACCCGCGCGGAGAAGTCACCCGGCGGCAGCCCGGCCCGCTCGGCGATCACCCCGGCCAGCAGGTCGATGGCGTCCGTCATCTGGTGCATGACGCGCGCGCGCAACTCGGGGACGCTGTGAAAGAGTCGCTGGCGGCGCTGCTCGAACTCCCAGGCCTCCGGGCTCAGGTCGGCGAAGACGTCTCTCATCGCGAGCAGAATCGCCTGGATCGGCTCCACGCCGGCAGGCTGGGCGCGGATCGCCACGACCAGCACCGCGTCGACGTCGTCGATCAGCACCACATCTTCCTTTGTCGGGAAATATCGGAAGAAAGTGCTCGGCGAGACCTCGGCCGCGTCCGCGATCTGATCCACTGTGGTGGCCGCGAACCCCTGCTCCTCGAACAGCCGCATCGCGTGGTCGCGGATCGCGGCCCGGGTCTTCGCCTTCTTCCGCTCACGCAGGCTGGTCATACGCCCGATTCTGCCAGCACCTTCTCGCCGGCCGGCATCACCACGAGGGCGAGCGCCGCACCGACCGCGGCCACCGCTCCGGCGACGATCAGCGAGACGGACATGCCGTGGGTGAACGCGTCCCGCACCTGCGCGAGCAGCACCGGATCGCCGAGGCGCCGGGCGGCCGCGACACCCTCGGTGACGCTGTCTCCGGCCGCCGGGGGCACACCGTCGCGGTAGACGGCGTTCAGCACCATGCCGAGCACCGCGACGCCGATCGCGCTGCCCACCTGCCGCAACGCCTGGATCAGTCCGTTGCCCACGCCGCTGCGCTCCGGGCTGAGGGCGCCGAGCGCGGCGTTCATCGAGGGCGGCAGGGTGAAGCCGAGACCGATTCCGGCCAGGGTGATCCAGGCGGCGATCCAGCCGTATCCGGTGTCCGGGCCGGTGAGAGCGCCCGCGAAGAGCGCGACGGCCATCAGCGCGAGCCCCGCGGCGATGACGTTTCTCGCCGGGCGGGCGGTCAGCCGGTTGGCGATCCGGGCACCGGCCATCAGCCCGCCGATCACCGGGAGCAGGCGCAGGCCGGTGCCGAACGCGTTCGCCCCACCGACCGCCTGGAACAGCTGCGGCAGCGTGAAGAGCAGGCCGAACAGCGAGAATCCGGCGAGCGTGGCGAAGAGCGTGCCGCCGAGGAAGGCGCGGTTGCGGAAGAGGTCCAGGTCGATCAGCGGCGCGGCGGCACGGCGCTGCCACAGCGCCAGGCCGGCGAGGGCGAGCACGCCGGAGGCGATGGAGATCTGGGCGGGCACGTCGCTCCAGCTGTCTTCACCGGCTTTGATGATTCCGTACGTCAGCGCGCACAGTCCCCCTGCGGACAACACGACTCCGGGCAGGTCGAAGCGCCTTCCGCGATCGCCGTACGACTCGGGGACCCAGGCGGTGACGGCGATCAGCCCCGCCGCCACCAGGGGCAGATTGATCAGGAAGACCGATCCCCAGTGGAAGTGGTCGAGCAGGTACCCGCCGAGCAGCGGGCCGAGCGGCACACCGAGGGCGTTCGCCGTGACCCAGACGGAGAGTGCCCTCGGCCTTTCCCGCTCGTCGAACAGCACGGTCACGACGGCACCCATCAGCGCCAGGATCACGGCGGAGGCGAGCCCGAGGACCGCGCGGGCGGCGATCAACTGTCCGGTCGACGCGGCGTAGGCACACGCGGCCGAGGCGGCACCGAACACGACGAGGGCGCACAGGAGCATGCGCTTACGGCCGAAGCGGTCGCCGAGCATGCCGGCCGGCAGCAGCGCGGCGGCGAGAACCAGCAGATATGAGGTGGTGAACCACTGGAGATCACCGGTGGAGGCGTCGAGGTCCCGGGCCAGGGTGGGCAGCGCGACGCTGAGCGCGGTGCTGTCCAGACCGATGGCGACGGTGCAGAGGGCCAGTGCGGCGAGCGCGTACCAGCGCGCGTTCGAGGTGGTCATAAAATGAGAGTAGCTGTCAAAAGCTAGTGACTAGCAATTTCCTGAGCGCGGTCTCAGCTTGGGCGTGCCGCCTGCGACCGTTGCGGGCCTGTGTCACGATCTTGGATGGCGTCCGCGCGGTGGAGGGCTGGATGAAGAAGATCCTCGGATGGGTCCTGGTGTTCCTGCTGGTCTTCTGGATCGGCACCAACCCCGGGCCGGCCGCCGACGTGGCACGCAGCCTCGGCGACGGCGTCGCGGAGATCTTCTCCAACATCGGGACGTTCTTCGTCGACCTCTCCAACAACTGACATGCGCGTCCTCTGCGTCGGACTGGCGACCGTCGACCTGGTGCAGAGGGTCGACCGTTTCCCCGCCGCCGACGAGAAGATCCAGTCCACGTCGGCCTCCGTCGCCGCGGGCGGCCCGGCCACCAACGCCGCTGTCACCGCGGCCGCCCTCGGCGCCTCGGTCACCCTGCTCACGGTGGTCGGATCACACCCGCTGGGCGCCCTGATCCACGCCGACCTGACAGCCCGCGGCGTGACGGTGATCGACGCGGCCCCGGACCTCACCGACCCGCCACCGGTCTCCGCGGTGACAGTCCTGTCCTCATCGGGCACCCGAACCATAGTCAGCCGCAACGCCGGCACCCACAGCGCCGACCTCCCACCCGGCGGCATCCCCGAGGCCGACCTCACCCTGGTCGACGGCCACCACCCGGTCCTGGCCGTCGCCGCCGCCCGCTCCGCATCGCGCCTGGTGGTGGACGCGGGAAGCTGGCGCCCGGTCTTCACCGAGGTCTTCCCCCACGCGGAGGTGGTGGCCTGCTCAGCCGACTTCCGCCACCCGTCCGCCCCGTCCCCGTCCGTTTTGTCCCCGTCGGCCCCGCTCGCCCTCGACGAGGCGACGGCCGCAGCGGTCGGCGCCCGCAAGGTCGTCGTCACCCACGGCCCCGACCCGGTCCGCTGGTTCGACGCGGGCGGCGCCGGCTTCCGAGCGGGCACCGCAGGCGTGTGGGGCGAAATCACCGTCCCACCAGTCCCGGCCACAGACACGGCCGGCGCCGGCGACGTCTTCCACGGCGCCCTCTGCGTGGCACTGGCGCAGGAAGCGGACCTTCAGGCCGCCATCAGTTACGCGATCCGCATCGCCGGCATCCGCGTCCAGCACCCCGGCCCGCGGGACTGGCTCGCCCACCTCTGACCGGTCAGATCCCGGCGATGAGCGACACCACGATCAACGCCAATGCCACCGTCATCAGGATCGCGACGGCCGCGGCCGAACCCACCACCCGCATGATCTCGCGGAGCGGCAGGAGCGCCTGCCGCATCATTCGCAAGGCCGCCAGCAGGAGAAAGACAGCCGCCAGCAGGAGCAGCACACCGGGGAACGAGGTGGCCTCGCCGGGTTGGGCATGAAGTGAATCAAGTACTACGATGTGCATGAGCCGACCCCTTCGATGATCGGTTCTGAATTCAGAGACGCCTTCGGGTGCCACCGAGGGCGTCTCTTCGCGTCACCACGACCTACCCGTGCGGGTGACAGCTTCAGTCTCACGCGTGTCACCGCGCCCTGACAATTGCCACGGAGAATTTGACACGCTACGTTTGCCGCCGTTGCTCTTGCCATGAATCAAATTGCCAACAAGCGGGTTGCCGGTTCGCATGTTGCCAGCTGGCGAATTGCCCTAACGTGGCCTGAGGAGGTGGTTGACGTGGCCAGGCGAACGAGTCCCGTGCTGCTCCGCCGCCAACTCGGCGACGAGCTGCGCCGCCATCGGGAGGCGGCCGGCGAGAAAGCGGGCGACGTCGCCAAGGCCCTCGGCGTCCAACCCGCCGCGATCAGCCGGCTGGAGAACGGGCAACGGCGACCCATGCTGCTCTACGTCGCCGCGCTCTGCGATCACTACGGCTTGGACCGCGAGACCACCGAGCAGCTGAAGGGCCTGGCCCGCGCCGCCCACCAGGAGGGCTGGTGGGAGAAATGGAACACGGCCGATCCCTGGGAGTCGGCGTACGCGGGCTTCGAGGCCGGCGCGAGCGTCATCAAGTCCTACGAGCTCGGATTCGTTCCCGGCCTGCTGCAAACGGCGGACTACACGCGAGCCGTCGTCATCGCGCTGCTTCCCGAGATCAGCCAGGACGCCCTGGAGAAGAATATCGAATTCCGGGCCCGGCGGCAGGACGTCCTCGTCACCGCGGATCCGGTCGAACTCCACGCGATAATCAGTGAGAACGTCCTGCGCACGATGATCGGCGACCCCGACGTCATGCGCGGGCAGATGATTCACCTTCGGGAACAGATGAAGCTTCCGAATGTGAAACTCCAGGTTCTTCCGTTCACCGCCGGATCGGCGATCAGCCAGGTCGGATCCTTCACGGTTCTGGAGTTTTCGGACGGGTTGACCGGCGACATCGTCCACACCGAAACGGCCCTGGGCACCACCGCGGAACGAGGGAAGAAGGAGTCGGTGCGCTGCAAGAGCTATTTCACGAAAATTGCCGCAGCCGCCGCCGACGAAGAGACATCGATCAGAATCATCGAAGCACTCCTGTAAACCGTCGAAGACAACCCAAGGGTCCAATGATGAATCCTGCCGAATCCAACAACGAGCCGCTGGCATGGCGCAAGGCCACGAAGAGCGGAACTTCGAATTGCGTCGAGTTGGCCAAGGTGGACGGCGACACCGTCGCCTTCCGCAATTCACGCCAACCGGACGGCGCAGTCGTCACGTACACCCGGGCCGAACTCGAGGCCTTCATCGATGGCATCAAGCGCGGGGAGTTCGACGACCTTCTCCGCTGACAGGCCCAAAGCAGTCTCGCCCGGCATCCCACGCGGATGCCGGGCGAGTTCTGTCTCTCAGACCGTGCGGGCCAGCCGGTCCGCCAGCAACTTCGCGAACCGGGCCGGGTCCTCCAGATCGCCGCCCTCGGCCAGCAGCGCCGTCCCGTACAGAAGCTCGGCGGTGTCCGGCAGGGCCGGGTCCTCGGCACCCCGCTCGTGGGCGGCCCGCAGACCCGACACCAGCGGGTGGTTCGGGTTCAGCTCGAGGATCCGCTTGACGCGCGGGCCCTCCTGGCCCATCGCCCGGTACATCTTCTCCAGTGCCGGCGTGATGTCGTCGGAGTCGCTGACCAGGCACGCCGCCGAGGTGGTCAGGCGGTGGGAGAGGCGGACCTCCTTGACCTGCTCGTCCAGCTTCTCCTTGAGGAAGCCGAGCAGCGGGCCGAAGTCGCCCTCCGGCTCCTTCTCCTCCTCGTCCTTCTTCAGGTCGACCGAGCCTCGGGCGATCGACCGCAGCTTCCTGCCGTCGAAGTCGGGGACGGCGTCGACCCAGATCTCGTCGACCGGGTCGGTCAGGATGAGGACCTCGTAGCCCTGTTCCTGGAAGGCTTCCATGTGCGGGGAGTTCTCCACCTGGGAGCGGCTCTCGCCGGTCAGGAAGTAGATCTCCTCCTGGCCCTCCTTCATGCGTTCCACGTAGGCGGCCAGTGTCGTCGGCTCGGTGCCGTGCGTGGTGGCGAAGGAGGCGATCTCCAGGATGGGCTTGTGGTTGTCCGGCTCGCTGAGCAGGCCCTCCTTGACCGCGCGGCCGAACTCGCGCCAGAACGTCGCGTACTTCTCCGGGTTGTTGCTCATCAGGTCCTTGATCGTGGAGAGGACCTTCTTGACGAGCCGGCGGCGGATCATCTGGATGTGCCGGTCCTGCTGCAGGATCTCGCGGGAGATGTTCAGCGACAGGTCGGCGGCGTCGACGACACCCTTGACGAAGCGCAGGTAGTCGGGGATCAGCTCCTTGCTGTCGTCCATGATGAAGACGCGCTTCACATAGAGCTGCAAGCCGCGGCGCGCGTCCCGCTGGAACAGGTCGTGGGGTGCGCGCGACGGGATGAAGAGCAACGCCTCGTACTCGAAGGTGCCCTCGGCCTTCATGTTGATGATCTCGAGCGGGTCGGTCCAGTCGTGGCTGATGTGCCGGTAGAACTGGTGGTACTCCTCGTCGGTGACCTCGCTGCGCGGCCGGGCCCACA
Source organism: Actinoplanes sp. NPDC051861 (assembly GCF_040681145.1). Lineage (NCBI taxonomy): Bacteria > Bacillati > Actinomycetota > Actinomycetes > Micromonosporales > Micromonosporaceae > Actinoplanes > Actinoplanes sp. NPDC051861. Next base: position 143,282 of record NZ_JBFAYE010000019.1, on the reverse strand, counting down.
GCGCCTTCATCGAGTTGAGTGACTCGCCGTCCTTCGTGATCGGGAAGGCGATGAAGTCCGAGTAGCGCTTGACGATCTCCCGGATCTTCCAGTCGTCCGTGTAGTCGTAGAGCGCGTCGTCCTCGTCCTTGGGCCGCAGGTGCAGCGTCACCGTGGTGCCGACCGGCGCGTCCGGCGCGTCGTCGATGGTGAACGTGCCCTCACCCGCCGACTCCCAGCGCGTGCCGTGCCCCTCGGTGCCGGCCCGGTGCGTCACCAGCTCGACCTTGTCGGCGACCATGAACGTCGAGTAGAAGCCCACACCGAACTGGCCGATCAGCTCGGGGCTCTCCTTGGCCTCCTTGAGCTTGGTCAGCAGCTCCGCGGTGCCGGACTTGGCGATCGTGCCGATCAGCTCGACGACCTCGTCACGGGTCATCCCGATGCCGTTGTCCCGGACGGTCAGCGTGCGCGCCTCAGCGTCCGCCTCGATCTCGATGTGCAGGTCGGAGGTGTCCGCCTCGAGGCCGTCCTGCAGCTTCGCCAGGCGCAGCTTGTCCAGCGCGTCGGACGCGTTCGAGATCAGCTCCCGCAGGAAGATGTCCTTGTTCGAATAGATCGAATGGACCATCAGCTGCAACAGCTGCCGCGCCTCGGCCTGGAACTCCAACGTCTCCATCGTCACCCGTTCCCGTCATGTCCGGTGGTTCACACCGATCGTAGGACGGAGTCCGGAACGCCAAGGCACCGGTGGGAGCAGACCCAAGATCAAATTCATAAAAGCCATGTCGTAGCGGGGTGGAGGGTACAGATCGCCGCTCCCGCCGAGGGCCGCGCGGCGGCGAGCTGGCCGCTGACGCGTCCATGACGCTCACCACCACCCGGCGACGTGCGTGAGTGGTTGCGCCCAAGAACCCAAAACCCGAAACCCGCGCGGCCACTCACGCCGGATTCGAGGCCATCCCTCAGCAGCCCGGCCCCGAGGCGACCCCGTTGACAATGCGGTAGCGGGAGATGTCGCCCTTCACGTAGCTCTTCAGCTGGGAGATCGACTTGGGTGACTCACCGTGCTGGGCCAGGTAGCCCACGATCGCCGTGTCGACGGTGCGGCAGGTGGCCTGGTCCGCGACGGCACGGGAGGAGGCCTCCAGCTGCTTGACGTTCAACGCAGCGTAAGAAGCGCCTGAAATACTAACCGTAACCGCAGCCGCCATGGCCAGCTCCATCATTCGCACCGGAGCAGGCTAGCGATGATCACGGAAAGTATCCACCTGGCCGATCGGACGATCTTGAGCACGGAGCGTGATCTGTGCCAGAAGCGCGAATGAATCGCCGTGACTCTTTATTCGATCAGGGCGGGGAACGTACGGTGATTACTCGGAGCAACGGTCTGATCACGCTGGAGGATCCCATGCGTCGCGCCGCTGTCGTTCTCGCCCTCACCCTCGCCGGTCTCTGGATCGCCTCCCCCGCTCAGGCGTTCGCGCACACCAGGGTGCAGAATCCCGCCCTGCACGCCGTGCTCGACGGGCTGACTCTCCTGGTCGTCTCCGCGCCGGTGTGGACCGCGCTGCTGTGGAGCGGCGGCAATCGGTGGCAACTCGCCGCCCTGATCGCCCTCGTGCAGATCCCGGTGGCGATCATCGGCTTCGTGCCGATCGTCGACCCCTACCTGCACCTGGCCCTCTTCGTGATCGCACTGGGCATCACGGCGATGTCGCTGCGGGTGGTCCGCCATCAGCAGCGGGCCGCCACCGCACCCGCACCCGTCCGCCACTAGATGCCCCCGACGGCCAGGCCGCACGACGGCCTGGCCGTCACTTATGTCCAGGAGCGAACAGGTTTCTCTCAGCGGGACGGACCCGCGATGTGATGCCCATTTAACGTGCCCGCAAGTGAGGCTCGCCACAATGATCCGGTGGTGACCGAGACGATGATGCCCGTCAACGGCATCCAGGTGTGCGTGGAGACCTTCGGCGAGCCTACTGAGCCCCCGTTGCTGCTGCTGGCCGGGGAAGCCAGTTCGATGGACTGGTGGGACGACGAGTTCTGCCGGCGGCTCGCGGCCGGCGGACGGTTCGTGATCCGGTACGACCACCGGGACACCGGCCGGTCGACGTGCTTCCCAGCGGGCGTCACGGCGTACTCGGGCGTGGACCTGATGAACGACGCGATCGGGGTGCTCGACGCGCTCCGGATCCCGGCGGCCCATCTGGTCGGCATCTGCCTCGGCGGCGCCCTCGGCCTGCGGATCGCGGTGCAGCATCCGGAACGCGTGCTCAGCCTGACACTGATCTCGACAACGGCCGGCGACGCCCATTCACACGAGACCCCGCTCTCCTCGGGAAGGGCCGCGACGATGGTCGACACGCGCACCGAGATCGACTGGTCCAGCCGCCGGTCCGCGATCGCCGGGCTGATCGCGGAGGCACGGGCGCTCGGCGGCCCGTTCACACCGGACGAACCACACCTGCGCCGCCTTGCCGAACGCGTCTTCGACCGGGGCGGCGACCTGGCCACCGCACGGCAGAACCACAGGCTCGCCGGGTACGGCATGCCGGTCCGCGATCGGCTGAACGCCATCACCGCACCAACGGTCGTCCTGCACGGCACACTCGACCGGCGCTTCCCCGCCGAACACCCGGAGGAACTGGCCCGCTCGATCCCCGGCGCACGCCTGGTCTGGCTGGACGGCGTCGGCCACGAGTTCCCGCCCCGCGCCGTCTGGACCCGAGTGCTCACCGAGATCCTGGGCACACCAGTCTGAGTCCCGCACACGCCAAGCCGACCCCCGAGTCGCCGGGCTGGATCCCGGGTGCGCGGGCTGCATCCCGGGTGCGCCGGGCTGACATCATCGGCCCGGTGCTGATCCGCGCCGCCGTGCCCGTCGCCGTCCTCGCCACGGTCGTGCTCGCGTTTCCGAGCCTCGTGCCCGGCAGTTATGGCAGCCTCGTGGAGACGTTCCACCCATGGCTGGGACTGATCATCCCGCTGCTCCTGGCACTGGCCGCCTGGCAGCGCACCCCGGTCGCCCTGCTCACCGCGCTGCTCCCGCTGGCGACCTGGGCCGTGGTCTTCGCCGGCCACATCCTGCCCGCTCAGGGACGGGACACCGGGCTGATCGCCGTCCAGCACAACGTCAGCGACGAGAACCCCGATCCCGCCGCGACGGTGCGCACGCTGATCGCCGCCAATCCGGATCTGATCGGTCTGGAGGAGATCACTCCGGCGGCGTACCCGGCCTACGCGACGGCGCTCGCACCCCGCTTTCCGCACCACAGCGTGCAGGGGACGGTCGCGATCTGGTCGCGGCACCCGCTGAGCGAGGCGCGCCCGCTCAACATCCGCCCGCCCGCCTTCGGCGCCGACTGGAATCGCGGTCTGCGCGCTGTCGCGCACACCCCGCACGGCGAGGTGGCGATCTACGTCGTTCACCTGCCCTCGGTGCGTCCAGGGCTGGGTGGTCTTGATTGCGTACGCCGAAACGAGAGCGCAATCCTCCTGGGAACAGCCCTGGCCGCCGAACCACTCGAACGCGTCGTGCTGCTCGGCGACCTCAACAGCACAGTCGACGATCGCGGCCTGGACCCGGTCCTGAGTCACCTGCACACCGTGGACTCCACGTTCGAGTTCAGCTGGCCGGCCGCGTTCCCCCTGGCCCGCATCGACCAGGTCCTCACCCGCTCCTTCTCGGTCGCACAGATCCAAACCCTCCCCCGAACCGGAAGCGACCACCTCCCGATCGTGGCCCGCCTGACGCTCTGACCGTCCCCCGGCTCACCCCCGAAGGCCCGTCTTCAGTGTCAGCCCGGCCGCCACCGACCCCGCGCAACACCCCAGATACAGCATCAGGAAGAACACCCCGCCCCCACTCCCGAACCCCGCCAGCATCAGCGCGAACATCAGCGCCCCCGCCGCCGAGCCCATCGTCAGGATCCAGGCGGCTGCTTTCTGGGCCGGTGTCCAGTTCGCCGAGCCGGTTGCGATCAGCAGGCCGGCGGCCGGGGCGACCACCGGGAGCACGAACGTGCCCGCCATCAGCAGGGTGATCGCCGCGTGCTCCGGGCCGCCGCCGGCGCTCGGGGAAGGCGCCGGCGCGGGCACCCGGACGGCCGGCAGGCGCAGGTGGGTGGGCATGCCGCCGCGGCGGACGGCGGCGGCGAGCTGCTCGGGCGGGCCGAGCCGGCCCAGCACGAGCGCCGGGTCCTCGGCGAGGTCGCGGCGCAGGGTGATGTAGTTGGCCACGGTCGACATCAGGTCGTCGCGTGACTCGGGCGACAGGTCCTCCGTCGCCGCCCAGAGCGCGGCCAGATAGTCGAGCACGAGCGTGTCGGTGTGGGCCAGCGGTGCGGTCATCGTCCCTCCCGGGATCGGCGTCGCCGACAGCTTCGCGGAAGAAGCCACCCGGGCACATCCATCCATGGATTTACCGTTTCTCAGCCGGCATACATCTTTCGGCCGACCTACCGAGGTCTCACACGTCGCGCGGCGGACGGTAGGGCTCCGGGTTGACGGGCGCGCGGAACTGGAGCGTGTCGCGCACGTTCTTCTGCACCGCCACCGCCGCGAACAGCGTCATCGCGAACGCGAGCCCGTAGAAACCCTTCTCGCTGAGGGCCATCGTGGCGTTCCACAGGCCGATCACGAGCATGACGACGGACAACCCGACGACCGACCAGGACAGGCCGAGGTAGAGCGCCGACACCGGCAGCCCCTCCGCCCGGTCGCGTACCGACTTCTGCAGCGACACGGCGGCGAACAGGCCGAGGACCAGCACCGCCGCGTAGAAGCCCTTCTCGCTGCGGGCCATCGTGGCGTTCCACAGGCCCACGGCGAACGACACGACGCCGAGCACGAGCGCGGCCCACGAGGCGCCGACGAACGCGGCGGTGGGCTTGGCCGGTGAGGAGGGCGGCGGGTAGGCCATGAGGCCCACGCTACGGCGATCGCCCGGCCCGGTCCGGCGAGTTGCGCCAACCGGGCAGGGCAGGATGGTGGCATGCGCCTGGTGTCCCTGCTGCCGTCGGCGACCGAGATCGTGTACGCGCTCGGGCTCGGTGGCGATCTGGTCGGTGTGACATTCGAGTGCGACGAGCCGGTCGAGGCCCGGAGCACGAAGACCGTGGTGGTGGGCGGGCGCGACACCCGCGGGATGAGCCCGGGCGAGATCGACGAGTACGTGCGTACGCAGATGGCGGCGGGCGGCGACCTCTACACGCTGCACGCGGACGCTCTGGCGGGCCTGGATCCCGATCTGATCCTCACCCAGGACCTGTGCCGGGTCTGCGCGGTCCCGTCGGGTCACGTCGACGAGGCCCTGAGCCACCTGGGATGCCGGTCGGAGGTGCTGGCGCTGGACCCGTACACGCTGCGCGACGTGCTGGGCACCTTCGCCGAGGTCGCGAGCGCGGCCGGCGTACCGGAGAGGGGCCGTGACCTGGTCGCCTCGCTGGAGGAACGCCTGGGCCGGGTGGCCGCCGCGGTGGCCGGCCGCCCCCGTCCCCGGGTGGCCGTGGTCGAGTGGGTGGATCCGCCGTTCGGCGCGGGCCACTGGGTGCCGGACATGATCGTCGCCGCGGGCGGTGAGCCGGTCGCGTGCCGGCCCGGGCAGCGGTCGGTCGCGGTGACCTGGGCCGAGCTGACCGCGCCGAAGCCGGAGGTGGTGCTGGTGACCCCGTGCGGATATCACCTGGACGGCGCGATCCGGCAGGCGGACGCGGTGGTTCCGCACTTCCCGGGCGCCGCGGTGTGGGCGATCGACGGGGACGGCCTGGTGGTGCGCCCCGGTCCCCGCCTGATCGACGGTGTGGAGGCGATCGCCGCGATCCTGCACCCGGACGCGGTGCCGGCTCCCCCGGCCAATACTGTCCACCGGGTCGGCTGACCGGCTCAGCGGGTCACCGAAGCGGGTCGCCGAGGCGGGTCGCCGAGGCGGGGACGCAAAGGACCTCTCAGCGGGTCGCCAACGCGTGGGCGCGCGGCGCGGACCAGCGGCTGCGGGCCTCCTCGCGGACCCGCGACGCCCGGTACAGCCAGGCCACGTCGCGGCCGAACGACCACGTCAGCGAGCCCAGCGCCACCGCGAGGGTCGCGACCGACAGCCAGGACGGCAGCACGCCGCTGACCACCACGACGAGCAGGATGCCCTGCTGGGCGGCGACGACCTTGCGGCTGAACTTCGGCGGGAGCGGGGCGTTCAGCCAGGGCGCGGCCCACGAGGCGGCGACGAAGACGTAGCGGAACGCGCCGATCGCCAGTGCCCACCAGCCGTACTCGGTGGACGCGGCGATGCTGAGGACCAGGATCAGGAACGCGTCGACCTCCATGTCGAAGCGCGCGCCCAGCGGGGTGCTCGTCCCGGTACGCCGCGCGACCTGCCCGTCCACCCCGTCCATGGCCAGCGCGACGGCGGCGATGGTGACGAGCAGCGCGGTCGGGACCGGGTCTCCGGCCAGGCTCGTGGCGACCAGGGCGGTGACGCCGCCGGTCAGGATGGCGCGTCCGAAAGTGACCGCGTTCGCCCAGCCCAGGTCCTGCATCCCGGCACGCTGTAACGCGACACCGAGCAGGACGCACAGCGCGACTCCGAAGACGAGTCCGGCGAACCAGCCCGCGGCACCGATGCCCACGAAGACGGCGAGGGCGGCGAGAAGAAGGATCTGGGCCGCGAACCCGGCCAGCGGAGCCCGGGCGGAACTCGTCGTGGTCGTGTCGGTACTGAAGGTCACCGTTCCTCCTGGACGTAGGGTTTAGCCGCTGTCCCCTACACACGCTTGCCGGGGACTTTCGGTTCAGAGAAAGGACGGCTGTTGTCATCTGATGCTCGTGCGTTCTGGTTGAAGTGCCCGGGATCGGGCGAGATACGCACCGAGCGGGTGCCCGATCCCGGGCCGGGTGACGTGACGGTGCGCACCCTGCACTCGGGGGTGAGCCGGGGCACCGAGACCCTGGTCTTCCAGGGGCGGGTGCCGGAGAACCAGTGGGCGACGATGCGAGCGCCCTTCCAGGAGGGTGACTTCCCCGCGCCGGTGAAGTACGGCTATCTCAACGTCGGGATCGTCGAGGCCGGCGACGCCGGCCTGATCGGGAGGACGGTCTTCTGCCTCTACCCGCACCAGACCCGCTACACCGTGCCGCGCGAGAGTGTGACCGTGGTGCCGGACGGCGTGCCGGCGGCGCGGGCGGTGCTGACCGGCACGGTGGAGACGGCGGTGAACGCCGTCTGGGACGCGCACCCGCAGATCGGCGACCGGATCACCGTGGTCGGCGGCGGCATGGTCGGCGCGTCGGTCGCGGCGGTGCTGGCCGGCCTCCCCGGCACGGACGTCGAGCTGGTCGACATCGACCCCACCCGGGAAAACACCGCTAAAGCGCTGAATATCCGGTTTGCCGAGCCGGACCATGCCGCGACCGATCGTGATCTCGTCATCCACGCCAGCGCCACTCAACCCGGCCTCAAGACCTCCCTGAGCCTTCTCAAGACCGAGGGCACAGTCGTGGAGCTCAGCTGGTACGGCGACCGGGAGATCGCCGTACCCCTCGGCGAGAACTTCCACTCCCGCAGACTCACGATCCGCAGCAGCCAGGTCGGCGGCATCGCCCCGTCACGAGGCCGAACCTACGCCGAACGCCTGGCCGTAGCGCTCGACCTCCTGCGCGACCCCCGCTTCGACGCGCTGATCACCGGCCACAGCGCCTTCGACGACCTGCCGGACGTCCTCCCGAGGCTGGCCGGCGGCACCCTCCCCGCGCTCTGCCACGTCATCGACTACCCGGGCGGGAATTGATCTTTCAGGACCGGGTAACCGTAGTACCGGCACGAACCATCAGAAGGAGATGAGCCCTTGTTCAGCGTCACCGTCCGCGACCACATCATGATCGCCCACAGCTTCTCCGGCGAGGTCTTCGGTCCCGCCCAGCGGCTGCACGGCGCCACCTTCGTGGTGGACGCGACGTTCCGCCGTCCCGACCTGGACGACGACAACATCGTGGTGGACATCGGCAAGGCGAGCGAGCAGCTGCACACCATCTGCTCCGGGCTCAGCTACCGCAACCTCGACGACGACCCCGAGTTCACCGGTGTCAACACGTCGACCGAGTTCCTGGCGAAGGTGATCGCCGACCGCCTGGCCGTGCGGATCAAGGCGGGCGAGTTCGGCCCGGGCGCGTCCGGGCTGACCGGCATCGAGGTGAAACTGCACGAGTCGCACATCGCCTGGGCGAGCTACGAGCGCATCCTGTGAGTTTTCCGCTGGTCGCGGTGCTGCCGGGCGGGATCGACGACCCGGCGGCGCCGAGCGGCGGCAATCGTTACGACCGGGAGGTGCTCCGGCGCCTGGCCGTTTCTTTTTTGAGCGTACGCGAGGAGCACGTCACCGGAACCTGGCCCCGTCCCGCCCCTTCCGAGCGGAAGGGACTCACGGCCGTTCTCGAGGCGATCGGCGACGGCTCGACGGTCCTGATCGACGGACTCGTCGCCGGCGGCGTGCCGGACCTCCTCGAGCCGCACGCCACCCGGCTACGGCTCGCGATCCTGGTCCACCTCCCGCTCAGCGACGAGACCGGCCTCTCCCCCGACGACGCCGCCGAACTCCGCGCCCTGGAGGGCCGGTCCCTGCACCTGGCCGCCACGGTGATCGCCACCAGCACTCCCGCGGCACACCAGATCACCGCGATGCACGGGCTGACCGGCGTGCACGTGGCCCCACCCGGCGTCGACCCCGCTCCGCTGGCCGAACCCTCCCCCGGCGGCGGCCGCCTCCTCAACGTCGCGTCGCTGACCCCGCGCAAGGGCCAGGACGTCCTGCTCGCCGCGCTGGCCCAGCTCACCGACCTGACCTGGACCTGCACGTTCGCCGGCGCCGGCCGCCCACCGCACACCGACCTGCCCGGCGTCCGTTTCCCCGGGCCGCTCACGGGTGACGCCCTCGACGCCGCCTACGCGAACGCCGATCTGTTCGTGTTGCCGTCCCGCGCCGAGACCTACGGCATGGTGGTGACCGAGGCCCTGGCCCACGGCGTCCCGGTCGTGGCCAGCGACGTCGGCGGCGTCCCCGAGGCGCTCGGGTCGGTGAACGGCGAGGTTCCCGGGCGACTCGTCCCGCCCGGCGACGCGGATGCCCTCGCCGCGACGTTGCGCGAGTGGCTCACCGACCCCGGGCTGCGGGAGCTTTGGCGAGAGCGCGCCCGGGCCCGCCGCGAGACCCTGACCGGCTGGGACGAGACGGCCCGCCGGATCGGCGAGATCCTTCTAGGAGTGGAACAGTGACCGGAGAATTCAGTCCCGACTGGCTGACCCTGCGTGAGCCCGCGGACGCCGCCGCCCGCGCCGCCGACCTGGTCGGTGAGCTGCCCGGCGAGGTGCGGGTGATTCGTGACCTGGGGTGCGGTACCGGTTCGCTGGGCCGCTGGCTGGCACCGCAGCTGCCGACGCCGCAGCACTGGGTGATGACCGACCGGGACCCGGCGCTGCTGCGGCTCGCCGCCGACGGGATGCCGTCCGAGGTCACCGTCAGCACCCACCTGCGGGACGTCACCGAGCTGACCGTCGCGGACCTGGCCGGCACCGACCTGGTCACCTGTTCGGCACTGCTCGACCTGCTCACCGCCGAGGAGGTGGACGGACTCGTCGCGGTCTGCGCCGAGGCCCGGGTGAACGCGCTGTTCACGCTCTCGGTGACCGGCGAGGTGACGCTGGACCCGGCCGACCCGCTGGACGAGACGATTCAGGACGCGTTCAACTCTCATCAGCGGCGCGAGGAGGGCGGGCGGCGGCTGCTGGGGCCGGATGCTCCGGCGTACGCGGTGACCGCCTTCGAGAAGGCCGGCGCCCGGGTCCTGTCCCGGCCCAGCCACTGGCGACTCGGCCCGGCACTGTCCGCGCTCACCGCCGAGTGGCTGCGGGGCTGGACCGGCGCCGCCACCGAACAGCGGCCTGACCTGGTCGTCGACGCCTACCTCACGCGGCGTACGACCACGGTTCCGTACGCCTCCGTGGGACATCGGGATCTTTTAGCGATCTTCGAGTGAACCCTGACCTGGTGATCGGGCGTACTAGTCCCTGAGAGCGACGAGGGGACGAGAAAGTGACGCGATCGATCTGGGCCTGGCTGCGCCTGTTGGGCGGCGCAGCCATCCTGGCCCTGGTGCTGTGGCGACTGGGCACCGGAGCGTTCCTGGACGGGCTGCGCGTGCTCGACACCGGCGCGCTCGCCGCGGCGCTGCTGATCGGTGCCGCGACCACCGTCCTCAGTGCCTGGCGCTGGTGCCTCGTGGCCCGCGGTCTCGGCATGCGGCTCCCGCTGCGGGACGCGATCGCCGATTACTACCAGGCGCTGTTCCTCAACGCGGCGCTGCCGGGCGGAGTGCTCGGTGACGTCGGGCGTGCCGTGCGGCACGGGCGCGACGAGGGCGACCTGGGCCGTGGCGTCCGGGCGGTCGTGCTGGAGCGCACAGCCGGGCAGTTGGTGCTGCTGCTCGTCGGAGTGGCGGTGCTCATTACCGTACCCTCGCCGGTTTTGACCTTGGCGAAGCAGAACGAAGCCGGTCTCGCCGCGGTGACCGTGGGTGTCGCGGTGGCCGGCGTCCTGGTCTTTCTGCTGATGCGCCGCATGCGGCGTGGGCGTTCCCGGGCAGCCGGTGCCGCACGCACCGGGCTCACCGAGATCCGCTCAGGTCTTCTCTCCCGGCAGGCCGGTCCGGGCGTGCTGCTGGCCTCGGCGGCGGTGCTCGCGGGGCACCTGGCCACCTTCATGATCGCGGCCCGCGCCGCCGGAAGTGCCGCCTCGCTGCTGCAACTCGCGCCGCTGCTGCTTCTCGCGCTGCTGGCCATGGGCCTGCCGATCAACGTGGGCGGCTGGGGACCGCGCGAGGGCGTGATGGCGTGGGCGTTCGGCGCGGCCGGGCTGAGCGCGGCGCAGGGGCTGACGATCGCGGTGGCCTACGGCATCCTGGCCTTCGTGGCCGCCGCACCGGGCGCGGCGATCGTCGTGGTCCGCCTGATGGCCCGCTCCCGCGAGCGCTCCGTCGCCGCGATCGCGCCGGTCTCCCCCGCGCCGGTCATGGCCGCGCAGCCGATCCTCGTGCCGGCGCCGATCCAGATGGTCCGGCGGCAGCCCGCGTACTCCGGCGGTGTCGCCGCTTGATCTCCGCGTTAGGGCCCGGTTCAGTGCTCGGCGTGCCCGGAACGTCCGGAGGCACGGCGGGCGCCGGTTCAGTGCTCGACGTGCCCCGGACGGGGCCCGGGTCAGTGCTCGAAGCGGTCGGAGAGGGCGTAGCGCAGCAGCACCACGTCCCCGATCTGCCGCACCTCGGCGAGCGCCGCACGGTTGCGCGGGCCCCACGGGAAGTCGCCGTCGTGGACGAAGCGCGGCGCCCGCGAGTCGCCGACGAAGAACGGCGCCACGACCAGGTGCAGCTCGTCGGCGATCCCGGCGGTCAGGAACTGGGTGTGCATCCGGCCGCCGCCCTCGACCATCAGGCGGCCGATCCCGCGGGCGGCCAGGTCGGAGGCGACCCGGCGCACGTCGACCGGATCGCCGCCGTCCACCACGGTGGCGCGGTCGCCGAGCAGCTTCTCGGCGGCGACCAGCGACGGCGCGGCACAGTAGACCAGTTTGGCGCTGTCCCCCGTGGTGAAGAAGGACGCGTCCGGGTCGAGGTGGCAACTGCTCGTTACGGTGACCTTGACCGGGTCCGGCTGTTCGCCGCGGGCGATCCGCGCCGCGCGACGCTCCGCCGAGCGCACCAGCAGCCGCGGGTTGTCCTGCCGGATGGTGGACGCGCCGACCAGGATCGCGTCGCACCCGGCGCGGACCTCGTCGACCCGGTCGAAGTCGGCAACGTTCGAGAGGAGCAGCCGCTCCGGACCGGCATCATCGAGATAGCCGTCGATCGACATGCCACAGCTCAACAAGATGTAAGGACGCTCAGCCACCGATGATCTCCGCATTTGGAAGGTCTCCCCACGATAATCCCCGCGTGCGGAGCGCGATCCCGGGGCAGATCATCGGTAGAGCCGGGCACGGCGGGAACCAAGAAGGAGGACCGATGTTCGAGGACCGGGCAGGGGTGGCGACGGTGACCAAGGCGACGATCCGGCGGCAGGTCACCGTGCCGTTGCGCTTCCCCGACGGGTACGCCACGACCGCGCGGGTGATGACCTTCGACGGGCTGGCCGACGGGAAGGAACACCTCGCGCTCGGCCTCGGCGACTGGCAACGGGCCCTGACCAAGTCGGCGGCCGGCGGGCGGGCTCCTCTCGTACGGCCGCACAGCGAGTGCCTCACCGGTGACGTCTTCGGCAGCCAGCGCTGCGACTGCGGCCCGCAGTTGCGCGAGGCGGTGGAGCGGATCGCCGACCAGGGCGGTTTCCTGCTCTACCTGCGCCAGGAGGGCCGTGGCATCGGGCTGTACGCCAAACTGGACGCGTACGCGCTGCAGGACGACGGGCTTGACACGTACCAGGCGAACGTGGCGCTCGGGCGGGGCGAGGACGAGCGCGACTACACGGCGGCGGCGCAGATGCTGCTCGCCCTCGGCGTGAGCCAGGTGCGGCTGCTCAGCAACAACCCGGACAAGGCCGCGCAGCTCACCGGCCTGGGCATCGACGTGACGCAGCGGATCCCGACCGGGGTGCACCTGTCCGCGGCGAACGTGCGCTACCTGAGCGTCAAGGCCACCCACACGGCACACACGATCGACCTGCCGCTCGCCGAATGAAAGCCCCTTAGGGGGTGACGTCCGGCGCCTTCTGGCGGCAACTCCGGCACGATGAGATGGTGGCGGGCGTGAAACTTCCCGGGGCGGACGAGCTGGAAGCGATGGTGGCCGCGGTCGATCAGCTGCCGTTCATCGTCGCGGTGTGCGAGGGGCCGGACCTCAACCTGGTCGCGTGCAACGCGGCCACCCGTGCGGTGCTGCCCGGCCGGGAGGTGATCGGCCGTCCCATCCGGGACGTGCTCGCCGACCTCGCCGGGCAGCAGTTCGTGGACGCGTACTACGAGGTGTACCGGACCGGGCAGCCGATCGCCGGGCAGCAGTGGCGCGCGCACCTGGACCAGCCGGACGGGTCCGTCCACGAGATGTTCGCGACGTTCACGATCATCCCCTGGCTCGACGCCGGGGGCGGGCTGCGCGGCGTCATCGGCGCGGCGTTCGACGTCACCGAGCTGACCCGCACCCGGCAGGCCGCCGAGGCGGAGGCGAGCCGGCTGCGGCGGCGCTACGAGCAGAGCCGCGACGTGATCACGGCACTCCAGCGGGAGCTGCTGCCGTCCGGGCTGCCGGTGCTGCCGGGACTGCAGGTGGCGGCGAGCTACCTGCTGGCGGACGCGGAGACAGCGGCCGGCGGGGACTGGTTCGACGCGGTGTCCCGCCCGGACGGCCGGGTCGCGCTGGTCGTCGGCGACGTCGTCGGGCACGGCGTGACGGCGTCCGGGGTGATGGGCCAGCTGCGAGCCGTGCTGCAGGAACGGCTGGACTCGGGTGCGAGTGCCGGCGAGGCGCTCGCGTCCGCGGACCGGCTGGCGAACCGGGTACGCGCGGCGCACGCGGCCACCGTCTGCCTGGTGGTGCTGGACCCCGGCACGGGCGAGATGACGTACTGCACGGCGGGGCATCCGGCGCCGCTGGTGATCTCGGCGGCGGGCACGCGGTTCCTGCCGGGCACCGGTGGGATGCCGCTCGGCACCGGGGGCACGTTCCCGGTGCGGACCGCGTGGCTCGGTGAGGGCGACGTGCTGCTGCTCTACAGTGACGGGATCCTGGAACGGCCCGGCGCCGGGGCGGACACGGCCGACGAACTCGCGCGGGTGGCGGCGGACGCGGCGGCGGGACGGGCGCTGCACGACCCGGGTTCCACCGCGGCGGACCGGGTCTGCGCACAGACGCTCGAACTGCTGGTCCGTTCGGGTGGCCATGCGGACGACATCACTCTTCTCGCGGCTCAGCGCGTGTCACCCGTACCCTCTCTGGTTCTTGATCTGCCCGCTGAGCCGGCGGCGTTGCGCTCAGCCCGCGCCCGGCTGGGATCCTGGCTGAACGCGGCGGGTGCGGCTGAGCATGACGCGTTCGCGCTGCAGCACGCCATCGGCGAACTCGCGACCAATGCCATCGAGCACGCGTTCGGCGGTGATTTCGGAAAAGACATCATTGAGGTACGCGCGACGCTCGATCAATCGGGAACGGTGTGCGTGACGGTTGCCGACCACGGTGGGTGGCGCGCGCCCGTCCGGCAGCCGGCGCGTGGGCGTGGCCTGGCGCTGACCGCGCAACTGGTGCAGAGCCTGCGGGTGGAGCCGGGCGAGACCGGGACCGTGGCCACCGTGCGGCATCCCCTGCACCGGCCGGCGCGGCTGCTGACCCGCCTGGACGAGGCGCCGGTGCTGCGGCTGCCGTCCGACGAACTGACGATCAGTGAGCTGCGTGACGAGGCCTCGGTGCGGCTGGACGGCCCGGTGGACGCGGCGTCGGCGGCACAGGTACGACAGGAGCTGCTACGGCGCAGCCGCGGTGGGACGGTGGCCATGGAGGTGGACCTCTCCGGAGTGACACACCTGGCCAGTGCCGGGGTGTCGGCGCTGTTCCTGCTCGCCGAGAGCCACCAGGGAAAGGCGCCGTTGACGCTGGACGCGGCGCCGGGCACGCCCGCCAGGACGATCCTGGAACTGGTCGGGCTTTATCCACAGGGCTGAACGATCTTCCGTTCGGCTCTCTACTATCGCGGGGTGACTTCAGCCATTCCGGTCTCCGATGCCACCGACGCCCTCAATCGGATCTTCGGCTATCCGTCGTTCCGCGGGCAGCAGGAGGAGATCGTCTCGCACGTGATCGGCGGCGGTGACGCCCTGGTGCTGATGCCGACCGGTGGCGGCAAGTCGCTGTGCTATCAGATTCCGGCCCTCGTGCGCCCTGGCACCGGCGTGGTGGTCTCGCCACTGATCGCGCTCATGCAGGACCAGGTGGACGCGTTGCGCACGCTGGGTGTGCGGGCCAACTTTCTGAACTCGTCGCAGGACTTCGAGGAGCGGCGGATCGTCGAGGCCGAGTTCGTGGCGGGCGAGCTGGACCTGCTCTACGTGGCGCCGGAAGGCCTCGGGACACCGGGCGTGCAGCGTCTGCTGGACCGGGGCCGGATCTCGCTGTTCGCGATCGACGAGGCGCACTGCGTGTCGCAGTGGGGCCACGACTTCCGGCCGGACTATCTCGGGCTGTCGATGCTGCACGAGCGGTGGCCGGACGTGCCGCGGATCGCGCTGACGGCGACGGCGACGCCGGAGACGCGGGACGAGATCGCGGCGCGGCTGCGGCTGGATTCGGCACGCCATTTCACGGCCAGTTTCGACCGGCCCAACATCCAGTATCGGATCGTGCCGAAGAATCAGCCGTCCAAACAGCTTCTCGAGCTGTTGCGGACAGAGCACGCCGGGGACGCGGGAATCGTGTATTGCCTGTCGCGGGCATCGGTGGAGAAGCACGCCTCGTTCCTGACGGAGAACGGGATTCCGGCGCTGCCCTATCACGCGGGGCTCGACGCGCGGACGCGATTCGAGAACCAGGCTCGGTTCCTGCGCGAGGACGGGCTGGTGATGGTGGCGACGATCGCGTTCGGAATGGGGATCGACAAGCCGGACGTGCGGTTCGTCGCGCATCTGGATCTGCCGAAGTCAGTGGAGGGTTACTACCAGGAGACAGGACGGGCGGGCCGGGACGGGCAGCCGTCGACGGCCTGGTTGGCGTACGGGCTTCAGGACGTGGTCCAGCAGCGCAAAATGATCGACAGTTCCGAGGGGGACGTGTCGTTCCGGCGTAATGCGGCGCGGCATCTGGACTCGATGCTGGCGTTGTGTGAGTCCGTGACGTGCCGGCGCGCTCAGCTACTTGCCTATTTCGGACAAGTCGGTCATGCGGATTCTTGTGGCAATTGCGATGTCTGCCTGTCGCCGCCGGAGTCGTGGGACGGGACGGTCGCGGCGCAGAAGCTGCTGTCCACGGTGTTCCGGCTGCAGAAGGAGCGCGGGCAGAAGTTCGGTGCGGGCCAGTCGATCGACATCCTGCTGGGCAAGCGCACCGAGAAGGTGGCCCAGTTCCGGCACGACTCGCTGACGGTCTTCGGGATCGGCACCGACCTGCGGGAGGCGGAGTGGCGGGGCGTGGTGCGGCAGTTGCTGGCGGGCGGGTTCCTGGCGGTCCAGGGTGAGTACGGAACACTCGCCCTGACCGAACGCAGCAGCGAGGTCCTCCGCGGCGAACGCAAACTGATGATGCGCCGCGAGGTGGCCCCGGCCCGCGCGGCCCGCACCTCGTCATCCCGCGCGACAGCCCCGGCGGTCGACATGCCGGAGTCGGCGATGCCGTTGTTTGACCGGCTGCGGGCCTGGCGCGGTGCGACGGCCAAGGAACAGGGCGTCCCCGCCTACGTCATCTTCCACGACGCCACGCTGCGGGCGATCGCGGCGCTGGCCCCGGCGACGATGGAGCAGTTGGGCACGGTGAGCGGGGTCGGCCAGAGCAAGCTGGCCAAGTTCGGGGAGCAGGTGCTGGCCGCGGTCAACGAGGAGGACCCGGCCTGAGCAGAGCCGCGGGGGCAGGTCAGACGGCGGGCGGAATGTCGGCGACCGTCACCTGGCCGTCGACGAGGACTTCGACGAGCGTGTCGCTTCCCAGGGGTGGAGCCAGAACGCCGGCTGTGCGTTCACGATGTCCTCGGCGTGCTGGATCACCAAGGCCGTCTCCGCGACAACGTCGGGGATGGAACCGCCGCCCCACAGAATCGCTGTGCGGCCGGCGTGTTCGGACAGGATCTCCGACGCCACGCCGGGCCAGTCGCGCTCATGGTCGTGGTAGAAGCGCTGTGACCGGAACGGCGCTCTCCCCCAGTCGATCTCCTGGCAGTTGAGGGCCGGGAACCTGCCCGTCGTCGCCGCCGCCAGCCTGTGGCTCTCGTCAGCGGTGAGAATCGAGACCTGGCCGTCCGCCACCAGCCCCGGGTCTCGCATGAGAGCGGGAAGGTTGTTCCCGTGGAACGTGGACATGTCGCCGCCCGTCACGTGGTCGCCGGTGAATCGGGGTGGTTGCCGGCGCTACGCCTCGTCGCGCCCGGCACGCCGGGCGGCGTTGGCTGGTGGCAGCGCCGCCCGGGGTGAGTCAGGGTTCGCGGATTGCTTCGCCGGCTAGTTCGATTTGGACCTTTTTGCCTACCAGGACGCCGCCGCTTTCGAGGAGGACGTTCCAGAGCAGGCCGAAGTCCTCGCGGTCGAATTCGGCGGTGGCGCTGAAGCCGAAGATGTCCCGGCCGTAGGGGTCGCGGCGGGCGCCGCCGAATTCGAGGTTCATGTTGATGGGGCGGGTCACGTTCTTGATGGTCAGCATGCCGCTCACCACGAAACGGCCGGATGCCCTGGTGGCGGCTGGTGGCAGGTCGGCGACGGTGCCGCGGCGGCCCAGTGGGTTGTTGCGCAGGCGGGCCCAGTGGAAGATCGGGTCGCTGTCCGCCTCCCATTGGATGGCGGTGCTGCGGTACTCCAAGGTGGGGAACCGCTCCACGTCCAGGAAGTCCGCGCTGGACAGATGGGTGTCCCGCTCCGGGTTGTGCGTGTTGATGGTGGCGGCCTGGATCGTCGCGCTGATCGACGACCGGAGCGGGTCGCCTCCCACGACGATCGTCGCGGACGCCTTGGCGAACTCGCCCCGGATCGGGCTGACCATCATGTGCTGTGCCAGGAACCCGATGCGCTTGTGTGCTTCGTCCAGTGTGTAGACGCCTGGATCCGGAATCATCAGACCGTTCCACTCGCGAATCGGCCGGTCGACCTTCACGTAGCCTCCCCCTCGGCAACATCCGGCACCCTGAAGCGCGGGCCCCCCGGCTCGCTCAGGTGCTGGATACGCGGCGATTCTAGGCTCCACGTTGGTCACACAGGGTCCCCGAGTGTTGCAATACGTGGCCGCCGCCACAGTCGTTCGACCCCACAAGATCGTTGATTTCGTACTATTCGGTACGGCTCGCCCACATCGACCGGAGGCGCTCTGAACTGCGAGGATGCAGCTCTCAGGGAGGCTCGGCCGCGGTTGTTGAGCAAGTGTTGTCAAAAGCCGGACACGCGACGACCCGGTAACTCGCTGTCACGACAACACTCACGCCATGGAGTCAGGCGACAACGCCGAAAGGCGCGCGAGGCCGCACCACCGACACGGTGGCGCGGCCTCGCGGCGTTGGTGACAGGGTTACTGCTGGCCGATGTTGACCATCCAGGGGACGCCGTAGCGGTCGGTCAGCTGGCCGAACTCGTCGCCCCACATCTGCTTCTCCAGGGGCATGGTGACGGTGGCGCCCTCGGTCAGCTTGGACCAGACGTCGTGGAGGTTGCCGTCCGGGGTGCCGGAGAGGCTGACGGTGATCGTGTTGCCGGGGTTGAAGTCCATGCCGGGGGCGGTGTCGGAGGCCATCAGCGTGTTGCCGTCGGGCAGGGTGAGCATCGCGTGCATCACCTTGTCCTTGATCTCCGGGTCGGGCGTGCCGAACTCGCCGAACGTGTTGAGCCGCAGCTCGCCGCCGAGCACGCTCCTGTAGAACTCCATGGCCTCGCGCGCGTTGCCGTTGAACGTCAGGTAGGGGTTGAGCCGGGACGTCATGACAGCTCCCTTGCCGATAGACCCGTCGGGATTCGCTTTCACCCCGCACCGTAAACCCGCCCACCGACAAGTTCGGCGCGAATCGGAAGGCTGTACCCGGTCGGGTTTCGGGACGGGGCCTAGCGGTGGTCGGAGCCCTCGGACTCGACGGCGGCGCGGCCGGCTTCGAGGCGGGCGATGGGTACGCGGAAGGGCGAGCACGACACGTAGTCCAGGCCGACCTGGTGGAAGAAGTGCACCGAGTCGGGGTCGCCGCCGTGTTCGCCGCAGACGCCCAGCTTCAGGCCGGGACGTGCGGCCCGGCCCTCCTCGGCGGCGATCTTCACGAGGCGGCCGACGCCGTCCGCGTCGATCGACTCGAACGGGGAGATGCCGAAGATGCCCAGTTCGAGGTAGCGCCAGAAGAACGCGCCCTCGACGTCGTCGCGGGAGAAGCCCCAGGCCATCTGGGTGAGGTCGTTGGTGCCGAAGGAGAAGAACTCCGCGGCCTCGGCGATCTGGCCGGCCGTCAGGGCCGCGCGCGGGACCTCGATCATGGTGCCGATCAGGACCTGGACGCCCGACGAGCCGACCACCTCCGCGATGATCTTTTCGGCCTCCGTGCGTACCGTCTCCAGCTCCTGAACCGCACCGACCAGCGGGACCATGATCTCCGGGCGCGGCTTGCCGCCCTCGGCGGCAAGCGCGACCGCGGCCTCGGCGATGGCACGGACCTGCATGGCGAAGAGGCCGGGGATGACCAGGCCGAGACGTACGCCGCGAAGGCCCAGCATCGGGTTCTGCTCGTGCATCCGCCGGACCGCCGCGAGCAGTTGCTCGTCGTGCTCCACGTGCTGGCCGTGCTCGTGCTGGACCGCCACCCGCACGGCGAGTTCCTCCAGCGACGGCAGGAACTCGTGCAGCGGCGGGTCGATCAGCCGGATGGTGACCGGGAGCCCGTTCATCTCGCGGAAGATGTCCAGGAAGTCGGCGCGCTGCAACGGCTGCAACGCCGCGAGGGCGTCGTCGCGCTCGGCGTCGGTGCGGGCCAGGATCAGGCGTTCGACCAGTTCGCGGCGGTCGCCGAGGAACATGTGCTCGGTGCGGCACAGCCCGATGCCCTGCGCGCCGAACCGGCGGGCGCGGGCCGCGTCGGCGCCGGTGTCCGCGTTGGTGCGCACGCGAAGGACACGGAGCGAGTCGGCGTGCGTGAGGATCCGGTGCACCGCCGCGACCAGCGGGTCGTTGGCCTGGGCGGGGTCGAGATCGCCCTCGAAGTACTGCACCACCTCGCTCGGCCGCACCGGCACCTCGCCGAGGTAGACCCGGCCGGTGGTGCCGTCGACCGAGATCACGTCGCCCTCGTCGACGACCGTACCGCCCAACGAGAAGGAGGAGGGGCCGACGGAGAGTTCGTCGGCGCCGCAGACGCAGGTCTTGCCCATGCCCCGGGCCACCACGGCCGCGTGCGAGGTCTTGCCGCCTCGGCTGGTCAGGATGCCCTGCGCCGCGATCATGCCGGGCAGGTCGTCGGGGTTGGTCTCCCGGCGGACCAGGATGACCGGTTTGCCGGTGGCCGCGACCTCGACCGCGCGCTTGGAGGTGAAGACCACTTCACCGTACGCGGCACCGGGCGAGGCGCCGACCCCACGGGTGATCGAGGACGGGTCGCCGGACAGGTCGAACCGGGGGAACATCAGCTGGGCCAGCTGCGCGCCGGTGACCCGGGTGAGCGCCTCGTCGAGGTCGATCACGCCCTCGTCGACGAGCTGGGCCGCGATCGTGAACGCGGCGGCGGCGGTGCGCTTCCCGACCCGGGTCTGCAGCATCCACAGCTTGCCGCGCTCGATGGTGAACTCGATGTCGCACAGGTCCCGGTAGTGGCCCTCGAGGGTGGCCATGATCTGCATGAGCTCGTCGTACGACTTCTTGTCGAGCCGTTCCAGGTCGGACAGCGACAGCGTGTTGCGGATGCCGGCCACCACGTCCTCGCCCTGCGCGTTGGACAGGTAGTCGCCGTACACGCCCTGCTCGCCGGTGGCCGGGTCGCGGGTGAACGCGACGCCCGTGCCGGAGTCGGAGCCGAGGTTGCCGAAGACCATGGCGACCACGTTGACGGCGGTGCCCAGGTCGGTGGGGATGCGCTCCTGCCGGCGGTAGAGGACGGCGCGGTCGGCGTTCCAGGACCGGAAGACGGCGCCGATGGCGAGGTCGAGCTGCTCGCGCGGGTCCTGCGGGAAGTCGTGACCGGTGTGTTTCAAGAACACTTTTTTGTACGCGGTGACCAGCCCACGAAGATCGTCGGCGTCGAGCTGGACGTCGTCCTTGACGCCCTTGGCCGTCTTCGCCTTGTGCAGCGCCTCCTCGAACTCCTCGCCGGGCACGTCGCAGACGGTCTTGCCGAACATCTGGATGAGACGACGGTACGAGTCCCAGGCGAACCGGTCGTTGCCGCCGGCCTGACGCGACAGCCCGTCCACCGACTCGTCGTTGAGCCCGACGTTGAGGACCGTCTCCATCATGCCGGGCATCGAGAACTTGGCGCCCGAGCGCACCGAGACGAGCAGCGGGTCGGACGGGTCGCCGAGCCGCCGGCCCATGTCGCGTTCCAGCGTCGCCAGGTGCTCGTCGATCTCGCCGGACAGGCCGTCGACCTGCGTACCGTCGCGAAGGTATTCCTTGCACGCCTCGGTGGTGATCGTGAATCCGGGAGGAACGGGCAGGCCCAGGTTCGTCATCTCCGCGAGATTGGCGCCCTTGCCACCCAGCAGGTCTTTGAGGTCCTTGTTTCCCTCATGGAAGTCGTAGACGAACTTCATGCCGCACACACCTCCGGTTACGAATCCGCGGCCGAATCATGTTCGTGCCCCGAGATTCGTAAGGCTAAGCACGACTGCGGTGAATAGTTAACAGTCCGGTGGGCTTTTCCACACCCGCACGGAAGACTCTGTTCGGATCACGCTCTCTGCGCGCAGTTACGAGCACCGCTGGTCGCGAGGTAGCGTTTCGGCAATGGAGGGACTCCGCCGGCGAAGTGCCCGGCGACTCAGCGGGCTGCGTCTCCCGTACCCCTTCGATCTTGATCTTCTGTGCGACGAGGTCGCCGCCTCGCGCGGCAGACCGCTGCACCGCCGCCCGCTCGCGGGTCTGAAGGCCGGCGCCCCGTGCGGCCTGTGGCTGGGAATGCCCACCGCGGACTACGTCTTCTACGATCCCGGCACCTCGCCGCTGCACGCCGAGCACATCGTGCTGCACGAGATCGCGCACATCCTCTGCGGTCACGCCGCCGGGCCCGCGCACGGTGACCTCGTCGCGCGGCTCTTCCCCGATCTGGATCCCGCCCTGGTCGCGCGGATGCTGGGCCGCGCCGGGCACACGACGGCGCAGGAGCGCGAGGCCGAGATGCTCGCTTCGATGATCCGGACGGCGGGTTCACCGGCCCGCGACCGGGCATGGCCGCGAACCAGGCGCCGGGTCAGGACCGTTCTCGCCGCCTACCGGATGCTGATCGTGCTGCGCCCGCTGTGGAGCGCGATGCGGTCCGCGTTCCCCGAGGTCGTGCTGTGGCGCCCGGCCCGCTCGGCCGTCGAGTTGCGCGGCGTGGCCGGGGTACGGCTCCGGCTGTACCGCCGGGTCATCGAGATCCGCGACGGCATGCTGGCCCTGCGCGATCACCTGCCCGCCGGGACGGCTCCGGAGGGGGCCGCCGCTGAGGCCCGGGCCATCGCGGCCGCGTTGAGTCGCCTCGCCGCCGGGGAGCCGCCGGCCGACCCGCCGGGTCGCTGGGCGCCCGTCGGCCCGGACATGGCCGACGAGATCGCCTGGCTGTCCCGGGTCAGCGTCGCCTATCGCGCGCTCAACGAGGGTGCTCCGACTCCCACACCCGCTGGATCAGCTCGCTGATCGCGGCGCGGCCGCTCGGCGACACATCCGCCGCCCGCAGCGCCATCTCGGTCACCCCGGCCTCGCTCAGCGCCCGCAGCAGATCCAGCTGCCGGTCGACCCGCGCGGTCGTCTCGTCGTCGAGAAAATACGCCACCGGGACGCCGAAATACGTCGCGAGCGCCGTCAGATGCTGAACAGTCGGGTTGTCGCGGCGGCCGGTGCGCAGCTGCCAGATGTAGGTGTGCGAGATCGGCACACCCTGCCCGGCGCGGATCGCCTCGGCGACCGCCATGTAGCTGGGCTCCGGTCGCCCGGTGGCGCGGAACAGCCGGTCCAGCTTCTCGGCAATCGAGAAGACCCCCGCCGCACCCACCATCCCGCACCACCTCCCGCCGGGCCCCGTGCTCATCAGAGGACGCCATGAGCAGCGGCGATGCCGATGCACATCCCCCGATGTAGGCGGTCCGTAAACTGAGATTGACGAGCCGGACAAAAGCCTAGGCGAGCTTCGAACCGCGCTCAAGAAACATCACCGGGACGGTGGAGTCCGCATCGGACAGTCGGGGGATGCCGCTCCCGGTCGCTCGGAGGACCCGGGAAAATAAGGGCGCCGCTGCGAATTCCACGGGGGAAGAACTCGCAACGGCGCAGAGCGAACATTAGACCAACCGCGTCGCGCTCGCAATCCCGGGTGTCACGCGACTCGTTGGACAACCGTGCCGACCAGGCGCTGCCAGTCCTGGTCGAAGCTGGGTGACGGGCTCGCGTTGTCCAGGCGATAGACGGCGTACGAGTCGACAAGCACCACGTTCCGGCTGTTCAGCACGGCGACCGCGGTGTCGGCGGTGCCCGGGTGCGCCGCCTCGTACAGCTTGTGGCGGACGATCACGAAGCCGGACCAGCCACCCTCGTCGATCGGGCGTACCTCGACGGTCTCGGAGTAGGCCGGCTCGTTGCGGTCCGCCGTGGTGGTCGCGGGCACGTCCGCCGACGGCGGGCACTGGTCGGCCACCGCCTTCAGCAGCGCCTGCCCGCTGGCCGCGCTGGCCGCGTCGCCGTAGACCAGGGCGGTCTGGTGCAGGGTCTGCGCGCCCTTGGAGCCCTCGTCCGCGAGCGGCGACGAGACCACGTCGGCGCCCGGCGGCACCTGCGGCGCGGTGGAGGTCCCGCCGCAGAAGCTCACCATCTGCTGCGGGTCGGCGCTCTCCTCAGGCGCCTTCCACGTCGGGCCGACCTCGCCGGCCTGCAGGAAGGCACCGCGCATGGTGGTGAGGGTGATCAGCCCGGCGTCCGGCTCGGACTCGTCCGAGTCGCATCCGGCGACCAGGGTCGCGAGGCAGGCGGCGGCCGCGACGAGAGCGACGCGGCTGCGGGCGGTCGAGAACATCCGGCCATCTTGACAGACAGCGACGAGAGAAGAAAAAACATCGACACACGGTGACCACAAGGACACCCGTCGCGCGCGGCGTCGATCACCGTTAGCGTTGCGGTAGGCGACGACGCCGAGGAGGCCCCCGATGAGCGGGATCGATGAGCTGGCCGCACGGCTGCGCACCGAACTCGGCGCTGACCAGGTGCTCACCGACCGGCAGCAGCTCCGGACGTACGAGTGCGACGGCCTCACCCATTACAAGGTCATCCCAGCCCTGGTCGCGCTCCCCCGCACCGCTGAACAGGTCGCCGCCGTGGTCCGCGCGTGCGCCGGGGCGGGCGTGCCGTTCGTGGCGCGCGGCTCCGGCACCGGTCTCTCCGGCGGTGCTCTCCCGCACGCCGACGGCGTCCTGATCGTGACCTCTCAGCTGCGCCGGATCGTCGACATGCGGCCCGCGGACGAGCGCGCCGTCGTCGAGCCCGGCGTGATCAACCTGCAGGTCACCAAGGCCGCCACCCCGCACGGCTACTACTACGCCCCCGATCCGTCCAGCCAGCAGATCTGCTCGATCGGCGGCAACGTGGCGGAGAACTCGGGCGGCGCCCACTGCCTCAAGTACGGCTTCACCACCAACCACGTGACCGGCCTGCAGGTGGTCACACCGGACGGCGACCTCGTCCAGTTGGGCGGCGCCGCACCGGACACACCCGGCTACGACCTGCTCGGCGCGTTCGTCGGGTCCGAGGGCACGCTCGGCGTCGCCACCGAGGTCACCGTGAAGCTCACCCGGCTGCCGGAGACCGTCCGTACGCTGCTCGCCGCGTTCGCCTCCACCGACCAGGCCGGCGCCGCCACCTCGGCGATCATCGCGGCCGGTGTGGTGCCGGCCGCGATCGAGATGATGGACGCGCTCTCCATCGAGGCCGCCGAGGCCGCGGTGCGGTGCGGCTATCCGCGGGGCGCGGGCGCCGTGCTGATCGTCGAGCTGGACGGGCCGGCCGCCGAGGTGGACGCCCAGTTCGACGAGGTGAGCTCGCTCTGCGACAGCGCGGGCGCGTTCGAGATCCGGGTGGCCGCCGACGACGAGGAGCGGCAGCTGATCTGGCGCGGCCGCAAGTCGGCGTTCGCCGCGGTGGGCCGGATCAGCCCGGACTACATCGTGCAGGACGGGGTGATCCCGCGGACCTCGCTGCCGGAGGTGCTGCGCCGGATGAACGAGGTGGCCGCCGAGCACGGCGTGCGGGTGGCGAACGTCTTCCACGCCGGCGACGGCAACCTGCACCCGCTCGTGCTCTTCGACGGCAGCGTGCCGGGCGAGACCGAACGCGCCGAGACCGTCTCCGGCGCGATCCTCGACCTCTGCATCGAGCACGGCGGGTCGATCACCGGGGAGCACGGCGTGGGCGTGGACAAGGCGCGCTACATGCCGCGCATGTTCACCGACACCGACCTGGACACGATGCAGCTGGTCCGGTGCGCGTTCGACCCGGACGGCCTGTCCAATCCGGGGAAGGTCTTCCCGACACCACGGTTGTGCGGAGAACGGCCGGGACGGCGCAGCGGCGCCTTCGAGTACCAGGGCGCGGAGGTCTTCTGATGACAGTGCTCGACGATCTGGCGGTCAAGGCCGGCGACGACGACGCGGTGGGCGGCGTGCCGGCCCGCCTCGTGGCGGCGCCGGGGTCCACCGAGGAGGCGGCCGCGCTGATCGCCGCCGCGCAAGACCTGCACGTCGTGGTCCGCGGTGGCGGCACGAAGCTGCACTGGGGCAATCCGCCGCGCGAGCTCGACCTGATCATCGACACGCGCCGGCTGGCCGGGGTGCGGGAGCACGCTGCCGGCGACCTGATCACGGTGGTCGGCGCGGGCACGCCGATGGCGATGCTGCACGCGCTGCCCGGCCAGCAACTCGCCCTGGACGCGCCGCCCGGTGCGACCGCCGGCGGCACGGTCGCGGCGAACTCCAGCGGTCCGCGCCGGTTGCGCTACGGCACGTCGCGGGACCTGCTGATCGGCATCACGGTGGTCCGCCCGGACGGGAAGATCGCCAAGGCGGGCGGCCGGGTGGTGAAGAACGTCGCCGGCTACGACCTGGGCAAGCTCTACACCGGTTCCTTCGGAACCCTGGGGCTGATCACCGAGTGCGTGTTCCGGTTGCATCCGGTCACCCAGGCGGCTTCTTTCGTACGCGTGACCGCACCGCCGGGCTGCGCCACCCGGGTCCTGGCCGCCCAGGCCGCCGCCAGCGCTCTCGAGGTGCATGCCGCGCCCGGCGCCGACCCGGAGATCGCGGTGCTGCTCGAGGGCACCGCGGCCGGCCTGCGCGACCGGGCCGAGGCGATGGCCAAGCTGCTCGGCGGTGGTGAGGTCAGCACCGAGCCGCCGTCCTGGTGGGACACTCCGCCACCGGGCGACGTCCTGGTCAAGCTGACCGGCGTCCTCTCCCAGGTGCCCGCGCTGGTCGCCACCGCGGTCGGGGCGGGCGCCACGGTCACCGGCTCGGCCGGGACGGGCGTGCTCTACGCGGGTTTCCCGGCCGACGGCGGCGACCCGCGGAGCCGCCTCGAACTGCTGCGCGCCGCGACGGTCCGGGCCGGCGGCCACGCCGTCGTGCTGTCCGCGCCGGACGAGGTCCGCGACACCCTCGACCTGTGGGGACCGGTGCCGGGGCTGGCGCTGATGCGACGGGTCAAGAACCAGTTCGACCCGGGACACCGGTTCGCGCCGGGGCGGTTCGTGGGAGGGATCTGAGATGACCGACGTGCACGCGACGCACGGGACCGGCGAGCCGCCGCCGGACGCGCTGCGGGCCGCCGAGGCCACGAACGGGCCACACGGCGGGCCGGCCTTCGACGCGGACCACCCGCCGTCCGCCGATCTGGTGTCGGACTGCGTGCACTGCGGGTTCTGCCTGACCACGTGCCCCACGTACACGCTGTGGGGTGAGGAGATGGACTCGCCGCGCGGGCGGATCCACCTGATCGGCCAGGGACTCGACGGCGAGCCGCTCAGCGACTCGATGGTCCGGCACTTCGACAACTGTCTCGGCTGCATGGCGTGCGTGACCGCCTGCCCGTCGGGGGTGAAGTACGACCGGCTGATCGAGGACACCCGTGCCCAGGTCGAACGGCGCCACGAGCGAGGTGCGCGGGACCGGGCACTGCGGGCGGCGATCTTCGCGGTCTTCCCGTACCCCCGAAGGCTCCGCGTGCTGAAAGGGCCGCTCCGGGCGTACCAGAAATCGGGTTTGCAGAGGCTCGTGGCCCGCACCGGCCTCCTGCGACGACTGGCACCCACCCTCGCCACCCTGGACGGCCTCGCGCCGCGGCTGCGGAGCGTGCCCCGGCCGCCGGCTCGCGTCCGCGCACGTGGCACGCGCCGGGCAGTCGTCGGGATGCTGACCGGATGTGTCCAGTCGGCGTTCTTCCCGGAGGTCAACTCGGCGACCGTGCGCGTCCTCGCCGCCGAGGGATGCGAGGTGCTGATCCCTCCCGGTCAGGGCTGCTGCGGCGCGCTGAGCGTCCACAACGGGCGCCGCACCGAGGCACAGCGGTTCGCCCGCCGCCTGATCGACACGTTCGAGTCGACCGGGATGGACTACTTCGTGGTCAACGCGGCCGGGTGCGGGTCGTCTCTGAAGGAGTACGACCAGCTGCTCGCCGACGACCCGGCCTATGCCTCCCGCGCCGCCGCCTTCACCGCGAAGGTCCGTGACCTGTCCGAACTCCTCGTCGAACTCGGGCCGGTTGCCCACCGTCACCCGCTGCCGATCACGGTGGCCTACCACGACGCCTGCCACCTCGGGCACGCACAGGGCGTACGAGCCCAGCCCCGCGCCCTGCTGGCTCAGATACCCGGCCTGACGGTGCGGCCGATCGCTGACGCGGAGATCTGCTGCGGCTCGGCGGGTGTGTGGAACGTGCTCAATCCCGGACCCGCCGCCGAACTCGGCGACCGCAAGGCCGCCGCCGTGCTGGACACCGGGGCCGAGCTTCTCGTCACCGCGAATCCCGGCTGCCTGATGCAGGTGGCCGACGCGGTGCGCCGCCGGGGCGGCTCGATCGCACTGGCCCACACCGCCCAGGTCCTGGACGCCTCCATCCGTGACCTGGGCGGTGCGGGCCTGCTCCGGGGGCGGTGACCCACCATTCACCCCCGGAAGCGTGCGGAGCCGGGCCCGTTCCCAATGCCCCGGCGTCCGCACCTTGCCCCGGCGCTGCTTCCCGTCCCTGCGCCGTGGGTGCTCATCTAGCTCATCGAGAAGCTCGGGTGCGGGGGCTGGTTGTAGGCCGTGTTCTGCCAGGCGATCGCCGTCCGATATTGAATGTCGTGCATCAGCGTGACGACACGCAGGCTGGTCGCCACCGGGGTGCTGTAGATCCGCAGCCGCGTGTTGTCGGTGGTCGGCCAGATCACCTCCTCGCGCCAGTCGCCCAGGATGTCGGCGGACAGCGACGGCGTGGCCTTCGTGCCGTTGTTCGAATGCACGTCGGAGGCGGTCAGTAGGCGGGTGTCGGCGGACGTGCCGTACTTGTCGATCCGCGTCTGGTCGAGCAGCTCCCGCTGGGCGTCGCCGTCCCACCAGATCACGAAGTTGGTGGAACTCGGCTTGCGGCTGGAGACGACCGCGCCGGACGGTGAGCGCACCCCGCTGGGCGCCGACGACCAGGACTCGGCGCCCGCGCTGCCGGCCCAGATGTCGGCGGAGACGCCACGGCCGTTGTCGCCGGACGCCGGGGTGGACCAGAGGACCTGACCGGTACGCGCGTCGGCGAACCACGACGACGGCTTGCTGGAGTCCTCATCGACCTTGAACACCTCGAGGCCGGACCGGTTCGGGTCGAGGTCGCCGACGTGCAGCGCGTCGCCGTGGCCCAGGCCGGTGTTCCACAGCCGGGCGCCGTTGTCGTCGATCGCCAGCGAGCCGTAGATGATCTCGTCACGCCCGTCGGCGTCCACGTCGGCCACGGACAGCTGGTGGTTGCCCTGGCCCGCGGTGCCCGAGTTGGTGGAGCTGTTGCTGTCGAACGTCCAGCGGCGGGTCAGCGTGCCGTTGCGGAAGTCCCAGGCGGTCACCACCGAGCGCGTGTAGTAGCCGCGGGCCATGATGAGGCTCGGGCGCTGGCCGTCCACGTAGGCGGTGCCGGCCAGGAAGCGGTCGACGCGGTTGCCGTACGAGTCGCCCCAGCTGCTGACGGTGCCGCGCGGGGGCACGTAGTCGACGGTGGAGCGGATCGCCCCGGTCTGGCCGTTGAACACCGTGAGGAACTCCGGGCCGGACAGGACGTATCCGCTGGAGTTGCGGTAGTCGGCGCTCGCGTTCCCGATCACCTGACCGGTGCCGGAGACGGTGCCGTCCGCGGTCTTCATGGCGACCTCCGCCTTGCCGTCGCCGTCGTAGTCGTACACCTGGAACTGGGTGTAGTGGGCGCCGGCCCGGATGTTGCGGCCCAGGTTGATCCGCCACAGCCGGGTGCCGTCCAGCCGGTAGCCGTCGATGTAGACCGGGTCGGTGACGCCGGACTGCGAGTTGTCCTTGGCGTTCAGCGGTTCCCACTTGAGGACCAGGTCCAGCCTGCCGTCGCCGTCGAGGTCGCCGGTGGAGGCGTCGTTGGCGGCGTACAGGGAGCTGTTGGGGTTCTGGATCGGCACGTCGAGGTAGCCGTTGCCCGCGCTCAGGGAGGCCGCCGAGGCTGCCTGCTCGGCGCCGTTCACGACCGGCCGGACCGTGTAGGACTGACTCGCCGCCGCGCCCGGGTCCAGATAGTTGGTGACCGACGTGGTGGCGATCCGGGTGGACCCCCGGTAGAGGTTGAACGTCGTGCCGGCCGCGTCATTGGCGAGCAGACGCCAGCTGACCAGGTTTCCGGTGGCGGAGTGGACGCTGATCAGGCCGCGGTCGAGGGCTTCGCGCTGCTTACCGTCGGTGAGCGGGGGGACCGGGGGTGCGGCTTCGGCGGGGATTGCCGCACTTGAGAGGACCAGGCCGGCTGTCAACAGGACGGCGGCAACGGATCTGGTGGGGGCCATTCTCCTACCTCACATCGATGTGCGTTAATGGGAGCGCTCCCAGCGTGCGCCGTTCCCGCACGCTCGTCAAGAACGCCTCAGGAGGCATCCCATGCATCGACGAAGACTCGCCGCTCTCGGCGCCGTCGCAGCACTCCTCTCCGGCGCCGCCGTCGCCACCGCCACCAGGGCGGACGCGGCCGCCGGATGTGCGGTGAAGTACACCGTGTCGTCCCAGTGGCCGGGAGGCTTCGGCGCGAACGTCGAAGTGACCAATCTGGGCGATCCGGTCACGTCGTGGTCGGTCGTGTTCACGTTCACGGCTGGGCAGACCATCAGTCAGCTGTGGAACGGGTCGGTCTCGCAGTCGGGTTCGACGGTTACCGTACGTAATGCCGGCTGGAACGGTTCTGTCGCCTCCGGAGGGAAGGCCTCGTTCGGGTTCAACGGGTCGTGGACGGGGTCGAACCCGGTGCCGCCGGCGTTCTCCCTGAACGGGGTCTCGTGCACCGGCGGGGTCGTGCCGTCGTCGCCCTCGTCGCCGTCACCCTCCCCGTCCACCTCCACCTCCACTCCCCCCACCGGCGGGCCGACCAAGATCATGGCGCTCGGTGACTCGATCACCGGGTCGCCGGGCTGCTGGCGGGCGCTGCTGTGGCAGAAGCTGCCGGCCGCCGCGGTGGACTTCGTGGGCACGTTGCCGGGGCAGGGGTGCGGATTCGCGTACGACGGGGAGAACGAGGGACACGGCGGGTTCCTGGTGACCAACGTGGCCAACCAGAACCAGCTCGTCGGCTGGCTGTCCACGACCGACCCGGACGTCGTGCTGATGCACTTCGGCACCAACGACGTGTGGAACAACATCGCGCCGGCCACGATCCTCACGGCCTACACGAAGCTGGTCCAGCAGATGCGCGCCTCCAACCCGTCCATGAAGATCATCGTCGCGCAGATCATCCCGATGAACGCGTCCAACTGCGCGGACTGCGGGCAGCGGGTGGTGAATCTGAACGCGGCCATCCCGGGATGGGCGGCGTCGACGAGCACGGCGGCGTCACCGGTGACGGTGGTGGACCAGTGGACCGGGTTCAACACGGCGACGGACACGTATGACGGGGTGCACCCGAACGACTCGGGCAACGTGAAGATCGCCAACAAGTGGTACCCGGCGGTGGCGGCAGCCATCTCGTGAAGCCAGTCGCGGGCGGGCCGGGTCCCGCGACCCGCCCGCGACACCCACGGTCACGCCACCTTCATCTCGCCCAGCTCGCTCCAATCGTCCTGGTCGAGGGACTGGCTGACGATGCGCGGTGTGGCCGTCAAGTACTGCGGCAGGTCCTGCTGGGCCTGTTTGAAGTGGGCGGAGCCGACGTGCGCGGCACCCGCGTCGCCGTCGCGGAACGCCTCGACCAGTACGTACTCCTGGTCGTTGTCCAGGCTGCGGGACCAGTCGAACCAGAGACAGCCGGGCTCCGCGCGGGTGGCAGCGGTGAAGGGCCCGGCGATGGCCGGCCAGTCGTCGGCGTGCTCCGGCTTGATCAGGAACTTGGCGGTAATGAAGATCATTTGAACACCTTTCGCATCATAGGTCGGACCGCTTCCTTCATCATCGTCGGCGACGCAGGCTGAGGGGCATGAGCGGCAAAGGCGCCGGACTGCTGCAATCCGTCGAACGAGCGATGCGCGTGCTCGATCACGTCGCCTCGGCGGGCGGTCCGGTGGCCGCCAAGGACGTGTCGCGGGCGCTCGGTCTCACCCTGCCTACCACGTATCACCTGCTCACCACGCTGGTCACCGGCGGTTATCTGGTTCATCTGGCCGAGGAGCGGGCATACGCCCTCGGCCACCGCGTCGACGACCTGGCCCGCGCCCTGCACCGGCAGATCGCCGCACCCGCCGAGGTGTGCCGGGTCGCGGCGGTGGTGCACCGGCAGGCGCACGCCGCCGCCTACTACGCCGCGCTGCGCAACGCCGAGATGATCGTGGCGCACGTCGACGAGTGCCCCGCTCATCCGCGGATACGGATCCTCGGCGTCGGGTTCCATGAGGCGCCGCACGCCACCGCGTTCGGCAAGCTGATGCTCGCCACCCTGGAACCGGCGGATCGTGAGGCCGTGCTGGACCGCACCGGCACCCCGGCGGTCACCGCGGCCACCGTCACCGACCGGCGGCTGCTGCACCGGCAGCTCAGTCAGGTACGCGGCACCGGCCTCGCCGTCGAGGTCAACGAGTTCCAGCCCGACCTGAGCTGCATGGCCGCGCCGGTCAACGATGCCGCGGGACGGTTCGTCGGTGCGGTCGCCGTCTCGCTGCCCACCGGCCGGATGCGCGCCGACCGGTGGGCCGTGGAACGGGTGGTAAGGCTGGGCGCGGTCCGGGCCTCGCGAGCGGTGGCCCTGGAAGCAGCGATCAGAACCGGACGAGCTACCCGGTGAGCCCGTAGCGTGTCGAGAGCAGCCCACGGCAGAGCGCGGTGTTGCCGTCGACGCTCACCCGTACAGTGCGAGCGAAGCGCAACCACGCACCCAGCCGGTCCGCGGCGATCGGCCCGCCCTCGTCGTCGCAGATCGCCAGCTCACTGACCAGCCCGAGCCGCTCCCGGCGCCGGACCACCGCCGACGCCGCGTCCGGTGCGAGCAGCAGCGCCTCCGCCAGGCTCATGTCCGCCCGGAGCTCGGGACCCAGCGCCCGCGCCAGCCGCTCCTGCGCCGCCGTGTGCGCCTTGCGATCGAAAACGGCCCGCAAATCCGAGAGCGAGGGGTCCGAACCGTCGGTGTCGAAGCGGTCTGCGAAACCTCCCGCCGCCGCGTTGATCTCCTCAGCGGCGAAGTGATCAAGGAGGACGACGTCGACGTGGGCGGCGACCGTCAGGAGCGCGTCCCGCGCGTCAGCCACCATCAGCCAGGCGAAGTTGGGCGCGCAGAAATACGTCGGCAACCGTAGTTCTGCGCGTATCCCCTCGTCGTCGCAGGTCAGTGCGGCGACGAAGCCCAGATCGGTGATCGGCTGGTCCAGCTCGGGGTCGCGCACCGTGCTGAGCGCCGACCAGGCGAGGTCCCTCACAGCGAGGCCGATCCGACCGCCGGCCCGGTGTCGGCGGGTTCCTCCGGGACGTCGAACTCGCCGGGCACCTTGATGTCGTAGAGGCGAGCGGCGTTCAGTCCCAGGATCTTCTTCTTGATCGTGGGAGTCAGGACGCCGTACTCGCTCTGCATGTCCTCCGGGATCTGGAAGTCCACGAACTTCTCGATCAGCCACTTCGGCTGCCAGATCGCGTAGTCGCTGCCGAACAGGATCCGGTTCTCGTCGAGCCAGTAGAGCAGCTCGCCGATGATCTGCGCGAAGTAGCGCGGCCGGCTGTGGATGAACGGCATGGCCACGGCGAGCCCGCCGTACACGTTGGGCTCCTGGGTGGCGATCCAGCAGAAGTCCTCGAGGCGGGGCAGGCCGACGTGCTCGACGATGAAGTTCAGCTGCGGGAAGGCGGTGGCGGCGTCGTCCACGTCGGCCACGTCGAAGGCGTCCCGGTTCATCGGGTAGACGGTCGGGCCCTTGTGCACGTGGATATTACGTATCCCTAATTCCTGACATTTCTCTAGATATCTGTATGCCCATGGGTCGGAGAGCTTCCAGCCCTTGGAGTCGCCCTTCCACTCGGCGGTGTACAGCTTCACGCCACGAAGCTGCCACCGCTCGTGCAACTGCTCCAGCGTCTCCAGGCCCGCCTCGCCGTCACGCGGGTCCCACCGGCCGTTGACGATGAACCGCCCCGGATGCCGCTCGGCGAGGGCACCGTTCTGCGCCGTGGTGTTGAAGCCGTTGACGTACCAGTCGGTCAGGTACGTGGACTGCAGGATCGCGACGTCGTCGTACCCGTTCTCGAACAGGTCACGAATCATCCGCTCCTCGGAGTAGCGCTCGAACTCCTCGAGGCTCCACCTGTACTCGTCCGGGGAGAGGTTCGAGTGATAGTCGTGGAAGCACTTGATGAAGCCCTCGCCGTACCGGTTGATCTGATTGGCCGGGCTCCCGTCCCAGAAGTGGGTGTGGGCATCAACAATGAAGTTGTTTTGGTACATGTCCGATAAATCCTCTCAGGGAACCAGAATCGCACGGCCGGCGAGGCGACCAGTCGAGAGGTCGTCGATCGCCTCGTTGACAGCGGCCAGGGGATACGTCCTCGTGTGGAGCGTCACCCGGCCCTGAGCGGTGAGCGTCATCAATTCGTCCAGATCGGTGTACGACCCGACGAGATTCCCGACGATGTTCCGCTCCGTGGAGATCAGGTCGATCGTCGGAATGTGAACCGACCCGCCGTACCCGATCACGTAGTAGCTGCCCGCACGCCGGGTCATCGCCAGCCCCGCCGCCTCCGCACCCTGCTCCCCCACGAAGTCGAGCACCACGTGCGCGCTGTCGGCCAGGTCGTCGGCGCGGTCGAACACCTCGTGCGCGCCCAGCTCACGGGCGAGTTCCCGGGCCCGCGAACTCGGGTCCACCACGACCACTCTCGCCGCGGTCATGGCGAGCAGGCACTGGATCCCGATGTGGCCGAGCCCGCCGGCACCCACCACGACGCAGGTCGTGCCGGGATGAAGCAGCGGCACCGCCTTGCGTACCGCGTGGTAGGCGGTGAGCCCGGCGTCGGCGAGCGCGGCCACCGCGGCCGGTTCCAGCCCGTCCGCCAGCCTCACCACCGCGCGGGCGTTGGTGAGCAGCAGTTCCGCCATGCCGCCGTCGCTGTCGATGCCGGGGAACCGGGAGTTCTCGCAGTGCACGTCGTCGCCGCGGCGGCACGGCAGGCAGAGGCCGCAGGTCGCGAGCGGGTGGAGGATCACCGCGTCGCCCACGGCGACACCGGTCACCGCGGTGCCCACCTCACGCACCCAGCCCGCGTTCTCGTGACCGATGACGTACGGCAGAGCCACACCGGACTTCTCCGCCCACTGACCCTCCACGATGTGCAGATCCGTGCGGCAGAGGCCGGCCGCCCCCACCTGCACGAGCACGTCCATCGGACCGGTCACCGCCGGCTCGGGCACGTCGTCGACCGTGGGCCGCTTGCCGTAGGCGTGGACTCGGACAGCCTTCATCGGCCTCATCCCCTTTCGTACCGTGTCCCTGCCGGGACTCTGCGCAACCGGCACGGGCGGCGGAAAGCTCGCGTTCAGACTGTGACAACGCGGTGACGCGCGCCTATGGTGACGGGATGGCTGAGCTCAAGACGCAGCGCAACGACGACGATGTCGCGGCTTTCCTGGCCGCCGTGACGGACGAGAAGCGGCGCGCGGACGCCGAGGCCGCCTGTGCGCTCCTCGCCGAGGTGACCGGTGCGAAGCCCACGATGTGGGGCTCAGCGATCATCGGGTTCGGGACGTACCACTACCGGTACGCCACCGGGCGGGAGGGCGACTGGCCGGCGGTCGGGCTGTCCCCGCGCAAGCAGGCACTGACGCTCTACATCTCGGACGGCTTCGACGAGCGCGAAGATCTGATGAGCCGTCTCGGGCCGCACCGGACCGGGAAGTCGTGCCTTTATCTCAAGCGACTCGCCGACGTCGACCAGGCCGTGCTGCGTGACCTGATCAAAGCCAGTTTCGAGCACCTGGACGGGCGCACGGTCACGTCGGAACCCGGCTGAGACGGCATAATCATCCGGTGGACAATTGGGAATACGCGCGGCTGGAATACCGCGCGGCGGGCACGCTCGGCGGCGACCGCTACATGGACTGGACCGCGACCTTCCACCACCCCAGTGGCGTGCTGCGCTGGGGCACCGACGAGCGTTTCGACGACGTCCGGCACCTGAACCGGGCGGGTCAGGCCGGCTGGCAGGCGTACGACCGGGCGGTCATCCATGTGAAGGACGAACCGCACCGGCTGAGCAGCGTGACGTATTCGATGCGCCGCCCCATCCCGGCCGAGCCGCCGTCCACCCCCGGCGTGGCCTGAAGCGATGCCCCGTGAGACCGGAACCAAGCTGATCGCCTCGAACAAGAAGGCGCGTCACGACTACGCGATCCTGCGGACGTACGAGGCGGGGCTCGTGCTGGCCGGCACCGAGGTCAAGTCGCTGCGCCTGGGCCGCGTGTCGCTGGTCGACACGTTCGCCCAGGAGCACGAGGGCGAGATCATGCTGTACGGGCTGCACATCGCCGAGTACGGCTTCGGCAGCTGGACGAACCACGCGCCCCGGCGCACCCGCAAGCTGCTGCTGCACAAGGCCGAGATCATCAAGATCCTCAACCAGCTGGGCAACGGTCAGGGCCTGACGCTCGTGCCGTTGTCGCTCTACTTCAAGGACGGCTGGGCCAAGGTCGAGCTCGGGGTGGCGCGGGGCCTCAAGGCGTACGACAAGAGGCAGGTCATGGCGGAACGGGACGCCAAGAAGGAGATCGCCAGGGAGATGGGCCGGCGCCTGAAGGGCCGCCGTTAAGATCGTCCGGTGGTTGACTTCGGGCTCGACACCTTCGGCGATGTGACCACCGGCGCGGACGGCACGCGTCTCCCCTACGCGCGGGTGATCCGAGACGTGGTCGAGCAGGCCACCCTCGCGGACCGGCTGGGGGTGGACGCGTTCGGCGTGGGTGAGCATCACCGCGACGACTACGCGATCTCGGCACCGGAGATCGTCCTCGCGGCGATCGCCGCGAGGACCGAGCGGATCACCCTGGGCACGGCGGTCACGGTTCTCAGTTCCGACGATCCGGTACGGGTCTTCGAGCGCTTCGCCACCCTGGACGCGGTCTCGGGCGGCCGCGCCGAGATCATCCTCGGCCGAGGCTCGTTCACCGAGTCGTTCCCGCTGTTCGGCTACGACCTGGCCGACTACGAGCGGCTGTTCAGCGAGAAGCTGGACCTGATGACGCACCTGCTCGACGAGGGCCCGGTGACCTGGGAGGGCTCGATCCGGCCGCCGCTGCGCGACCAGCAGGTCTACCCGAAAACGGAGTCCGGCCGGATCCGCACCTGGATCGGCGTCGGCGGCAGCCCCGAGTCGGTGGTCCGCGCCGCGCAGTACGGCCTGCCGCTCGTCCTGGCGATCATCGGCGGCGCCCCGGCCCGGTTCGCGCCGTACACCGAGCTGTACCACCGGGCGCTCAAGGAGCTGGAGCAGGAGGAACAGCCGATCGCGGTGCACTGCCCCGGTTTCGTGGCCGCCACCGACGACGAGGCGGTCGAGGTGCTCTGGCCGCACGCGCGGCGGATGCTGGACCGGATCGGCAGGGAGCGCGGCTGGCCGCCGATGACCCGGGACCGCTTCCAGGCCGACGTCGAGGGCGGAGCCTGGCACGTGGGTTCGCCGGAGACCGTCGCTCAGAAGATCGCCGATACCGTACGCACACTCGGCGTCCAGCGGTTCGACCTGAAGTACTCGCACGGCACCCTCCCCCACGACCGCCTGATGACCTGCGTCGAGCTGTACGGCAGCCAGGTCATCCCACGAGTGCGGGAGCTTTTGTCCTAGGGTTCTGTTTCATGACCGAACGTCTGGACTGGGCCGACCCGACCGTACGCGAATGGGACTGCACCGTGGTGTGGTCCGACCCCGCCGACCCGGAGGCCGGCATCGTCCTGGACCGCTCCGCGTTCTACCCCGGCGGTGGCGGGCAGCCCCCGGACCACGGCGTGCTGCTCTGGGAGGGCGTGCAGACCCGGATCCTGGACACGCGCAAGGCCTCCGGGGGATCCCATGATCATTATTTGATTCCCGCTCCCGGTGACCCCGTGCCCGCCGCCGGTACGAAGGTCCGCGGCGCGATCGACGACGAGCGGCGCAGCAGCCTCATGCGGACCCACTCGGGTCTGCACATCCTCTGCGGCACGGTGTTCCGTGACTTCGGCGCGCTGGTGACCGGCGGGAACATGCAGCCGGGCGAGGCGCGGATGGACTTCAACCTGCCCGAGGTGCCGCCCGGTTTCAAACAGGCCCTGGAGGACGCGGTGAACGCCGAGATCGCCGCCGACCGGAAGATCGTCGCACGGGTGCTGCCGCGGGAGGAGGCTCTGGAGATCCCGACGCTGGTGCGGACCCAGGACGCCCTGCCGCCGCTCGATCACCCGGAGATCCGGGTGATCGACATCGTCGGCCTGGACGTGCAGGCCGACGGCGGGACCCATGTCGCCTCGACCGCCCAGGTCGGGCGGGTCGAGGTCGTCAAGGTGGAGAGCAAGGGCCGGCAGAACCGCCGGGTACGGATCCGGTTGTCCGGCCGGCCCTGACGAGAAATCAGTCGATGATGCCGGCGCGCTTGCACGCCGCCCGGTACTTCGCGGTGCAGAGCTCCTGCGCCGAGATGAACTTGTCGTCGACCACGAACTTGACGTTCTTGGCGGTGATGGCGACCGGGTCGAGGCTGACGAACGGCACGTAGGCGCCCGACTCCGGGTCCTTGAGCTTGTCGGTCACCTGCGGCTTGACGTCCTTGAAGAGGTTGATGGCCAGCTTCGCGGCCTCGTCAGCCTCCTTCTGGATGGACTTGTAGACCGTCATGCACTGATCGCCGGCGAGGATGTTCTGCAGGCCCTGCTTGGTCGCGTCCTGGCCGGTGACCGGCACGTCCTTGTTGCGGCCCTTCTCGCGCAGCACTTCGATGGCCGCGTTGCCGAGGCCGTCGTTGGCGGCGAGCACACCGTCGATGTTCGGGTACTGGGCGATCATCTCGGAGAAGATCGCGCGGCCCTCGTCGTTGTCCCACTCGGGCACGAACTGGTCCGGGCCCTTGGTGTAGGTGGCCGAGTCGTAGAGCGGCTGCAGCACCGAGTCGTAGCCGTTCTTGAACAGCGTCGCGTTGTTGTCGGTCCGCGACCCGTTGAGTTCGGCGATGATCGGGTTGGCGACCTTCTTCGCGCTCAGGCACTGCTGCAGATGCTGCCCCTGGAGCCGGCCGACGGCCTCGTTGTTGAAGCTGACGTAGTAGTCGGCGCCGCCGTTCAGCGTCAGCCGGTCGTAGTCGATCACCGGGACGTTGCGGCTCTTGGCGTTGTCGATGACCGCCTTGCCGCTGACCGCGTCGAGGCTGGCGATGACCAGCACCTTGACGTTGGCGTCGAGCATCTGCTCGGCGAGCCGCTTGAACTGCTCCTTGTCGCCCTCGGCGTTCTCGATCTTGTAGGGCACGTTCGCTTTCTTGAACGCCGCCTCGAGGTACTTGTTGTCGGCGGTGTTCCACCGGTCCGAGCTCTTGGTGTCCGGCAGGATCACGCCGATGCCGCCTGCGCCAGACGACTTCTCACCGCTCGATGTGGTCGCCCCGCCGTTGTCGCCACTGTCACCGGGCTCGGAGCCGTCGTCACATGCAGTGAGCGTCACCGATGCGAGGAGGCCGGCGGCGACCAGGGCGAGCAAAGACTTGCGCATCGCGATAGGTGTCCTCTCAGGGGGTACCCGAGCTGCGTGGGGCCGCCGAACGGTCCGCCAAGTATCGGCCAGCGGGACACGGACGCAACATCGGGAGGGGGGCCAGAGGACAAGATTATTCATTTCTCACGGGTGACTGCCAAACCATCACTGAAAGTAGTCACACAGTAATCATCCGTACCCCGCGTGAGGGCCGTTCACCCGATGGCGGGATGGCCCTTTCAGGTCATCAGGTACCGGATCAGGACAATACCCGGATGACCTTGCGAATCCGGCCGGCCGAGCCGTCCGATCTTCCGGCCCTGCGCGAGCTGATGGCCGCCGCCATCGGCGAGCTCCAGAAGGACTTTCTCACCGAGGCGCAGATCACCGCCAGCCACGAGATCATGGGCCTCGACACGCAACTGATCGAGGACGGAACCTACTTCGCGGTAACCGACGGTGACCTCGTCGGCTGCGGCGGCTGGAGCCGGCGGGCCACCCTGTACGGCGGTGATCACACCGCCGGCCGCGACGCCGCGCTGCTCGACCCGTCCCGCGACCCGGCCAAGGTCCGCGCGATGTACACCCATCCGCGCCACGCCCGCCGCGGCATCGGCCGGATGATCCTGGCCGAGTGCGAGCGGGCGGCCCGCGCGGAGGGATTCACCACGCTCGAACTGATGGGCACGCTCGCCGGCCGCCCCCTGTACGAGGCGGCCGGCTTCACGGTGGTCGAGGACCTCGAGGACTCCCGGGGCGGCGTCGCGGTGCCGCTGGTCCGGATGCGGAAGGCGATCCCTACCAGTTGACGGCGATGTACTTGGACTCCAGGTACTCCAGGAGGCCGTCGTGGCCACCCTCCCGGCCGATGCCGCTCTGCTTCACTCCGCCGAACGGCGCGGCCGGGTCGCTGACCAGGCCCCGGTTCAGCCCGACCATGCCGGCCTCGATCGCCTCACTGACCTGCAGTCCACGGGCCAGATCGGTGGTGTAGACGTACGCCACCAGGCCGAACTCCGTGTCGTTGGCGAGCCGGACCGCCTCGTCCTCGCTGTTGAACGTGACGATCGGTGCGACCGGCCCGAAGATCTCCTCGCGCAGGATCGCCGAGTCCGCCGCCACACCGGTCAGCACCGTCGGCGGGTAGTAGAAGCCGGGCCCTTCGGGACGCGTCCCGCCGGTGACCGCGGACGCGCCGCCCTCCAGCGCGCCCCGGACCAGCCCGTCGACCTTCGACACGGTGTCCTCGTTCACCAGCGGGCCCACCTGTGTCTTCTCGTCGGTGCCGGGCCCGACCACCAGGCCGGACATGCGCTGCGCGAGGCGCCGGGAGAACTCGTCGGCGACGGTGGACTCGACGTAGAACCGGTTGGCCGCGGTGCACGCCTCACCGCCGTTGCGCATCTTGGCGATCATCGCGCCCTCGATCGCGGCGTCCAGGTCGGCGTCCGCGAAGACCAGGAACGGCGCGTTGCCGCCCAGCTCCATCGACGTGTTCACCACGTTGTCGGCGGCCTGGGCCAGCAGGATCCGGCCCACCTCGGTGGAGCCGGTGAAGGAGAGCTTGCGGACCCGCTGGTCGCGCAGCATCGCCGAGACGACCTTGCCGGAGCTGCGGGACGGCAGCACGTTCACCACGCCCTCGGGCACGCCCGCCTCGGCCAGGATCGCGGCCATCGCGAGGGCGGTCAGCGGGGTGTCGCTGGCCGGCTTGAGGATCACCGTGCAGCCCGCCGCGAGCGCCGGGCCGATCTTGCGGGTGGCCATCGCTGCCGGGAAGTTCCAGGGGGTCACCAGGACGCAGACGCCGACCGGCTGGCGTACCACGAGGATGCGGTTGGCGCCGGAGGGTGCGGTCGCGACCACACCCTCGGCCCGGACGGCCTCCTCGGCGTACCAGCGGAAGAACTCGGCCGCGTACGTCACCTCGCCCTTCGCGTCGACGAGCGCCTTGCCGTTCTCCAGGCTGATCATCTTCGCCAGGTCGGCGGCCCGCTCGGTCATCAGCTCGAACGCCTTGCGGATCACCTCGGACCGCTGCCTCGGTGACGTCGCCGCCCAGCCCGGACCGGCTGCCGCGGCCGCCTCCACCGCGCTGATCGCGTCCACCTCGCTGCCGTCGGCCACCGACGCGATGACGTCGCCGGTCGCCGGGTCGAGGACGTCGAAGCGGCCACCCGACGAGGCCGGCACCCACTTGCCGCCGATGAACAGTTCGGTCTCCACAACAGCTCCTCACGTCGTTCCCAGGACCAGTCTCGTCCTGATCTCCATGCCCCGCCATGCTTCGGGCACACTGTCGCGGTGGTCGACTGGTGGCGGGCGGGCGTGGTCTATCAGGTCTACCCCCGCTCGTTCGCGGACGCCTCCGGTGACGGGGTGGGCGACCTCGCGGGCCTGACGGCCCGGCTCGGGCACATCGCCGGCCTGGGTGCCGACGCGATCTGGCTGACGCCGTTCCAGCGTTCACCGCAGAAAGATCATGGGTACGACGTGAGCGACTACCGCGACGTCGATCCGCTCTTCGGTGACCTGCCGGCGTTCGGCGCCCTGCTGGACCGGGCACACGCGCTCGGCCTGCGTGTCCTGATCGACCTGGTGCCGAACCACTGCTCCGCGGAGCACCCGGTGTTCCGGGCCGCCCTGGACGGCGACGCGTCCGCGCGGGCCCGCTTCCACTTCACGGACGCTCCCAACAACTGGCCGAGCGTCTTCGGCGGCCCGGCGTGGAGCAGGGCCCCGGACGGCTCCTGGTACCTGCATCTCTACGCGCCCGAGCAGCCCGACTGGAACTGGCGCGACCCGCGTACCGCGTCGTTCTTCGACGACGTCGTGCGGTTCTGGTTCGGCCGGGGCGTGGACGGGCTGCGGATCGACGTGGCGCACGGCCTGTTCAAGGCGCCCGGCCTGCCGTCGCTGCCGCCCGGGGTGGAGCCCGAACCGGGCCGGCTGCGCGGCAACCCCCTCGCCTGCGACCAGCCGGAGACGCCGGAGGTCTACCGGGGCTGGCGGGCGATCGCCGACTCCTACGACCCGCCGCGCGTCCTGATCGGCGAGGTGAACCTGGATCCGGAGCGGGCCGCACGCTACGTCGGCGAGGACCGGCTGCACCAGGCGTTCGGGTTCGGGTTCCTGGTCGCGCCGTGGGACGCCCGCGCGTGGCGGGACACCGGCGAACGGCAGTTGCGGCACCGGCCGGTCACCTGGGTCGTGGAGAACCACGACGTCGTGCGCGCGCCGACCCGGTACGGCAACGCGGACCGGGCCCGCGCCGCCCTGCTCACGATCCTCGGACTGCCCGGCGCCGCCTACCTGTACCAGGGCCAGGAGTACGGGCTGCCCGAGGCCGGCGTGCCTCCCGAGGCTCGGCAGGACCCGGCCTGGGCGCGGTCCGGCCACTCGCGCGACGGCTGCCGCGTGCCGCTGCCGTGGAGCGCGTCGCCGCCCGGCGCGTACGGATTCAGCCCGCCCGGCGCCGCACCGCCCTGGCTGCCGGTCCCGGACGGCTG
Source organism: Actinoplanes sp. NPDC051861 (assembly GCF_040681145.1). Taxonomy (NCBI): domain Bacteria; kingdom Bacillati; phylum Actinomycetota; class Actinomycetes; order Micromonosporales; family Micromonosporaceae; genus Actinoplanes; species Actinoplanes sp. NPDC051861. The sequence continues at coordinate 100,573 of NZ_JBFAYE010000019.1, read as the reverse complement.
GGGTGCCCAACTCGCTTCGCCCACGCTGCCGCTGTGCCGCGAGGCCGTCGCGCTGCGCCGCCGCCTGCACGCCGACGGCGTTCTGTCCGCTGACGACCCGGTGGAGTGGTCGGTCGACGGCGACGACCGGCTGATCGCCCGCCGGCCGGGCCTCACGCTGGTGGTCGCGATGGGCGAGGGCCCGGTGCCGCTGCCGCCCGGCACACCCGCGCTGACGAGCACCCCGCTGACCACCGAGGGCCTGCTCCCCCGCGACGCCGCCGCCTGGATTACATAGGTCACTTACATATGTAGTTGAGCTACGTATATGATCCCGGCATGAGCATGCGAGAACCGACCTACTTCATCCTCGCCGCGCTCCAGGACGAACCGCTGCACGGCTACGCGATCATCAAGCGGGCCGAGACCCTGTCCCAGGGTGCGGTGAAGCTGGCGACCGGGACGCTCTACACCGCCCTCGACCGGCTCACCGGAGAGGGATATCTGCACGTCGTCGAGGAGGAGATCGTGAACGGGCGCACCCGGCGGTATTACGCACTCACGCCGGACGGGCTCACCGCCCTCCGCGCGGAGGCGACCCGCCTCGCCGAAGCGGCGCGGGTGGTCATCGACCGCACCTCGCTCAGCGCCCGGCCCGAGGCGGGTCTCGCATGAGCGCGTCCCTGGAGCGGCGCTGGGCGCGCCTGCTGCGGCTCTACCCTGCCGAGTTCCGGCGGGCTCGCGGGGCCGAGGTCCTGGACACCCTGCTGGCCTCGGCCGAGGACGGGCGGATGCGCCCGGCTCGCCGGGAGGTCGCCGCGTTCGTGCTGGGCGCGCTCCGGGCCCACGCCGGCCGCAGCCGCCGGCCGGCCGCGCGCGACAGCTGGCTGACCGCCTGCTGGATCGCGGCCCTGATGCTGCTGGTGTCGGGTGTGGCGGACAACGCGCTGAGCTTCGGCGTCGACCTCGCCGTCCGCGGCCCGGACGAGTGGCCGGCCTGGCCGGCGGCCCCGGCCCTGGCGGCGCTGACGCTCGGGCTCGCGGCGATCTGGATGGTGCTGCGCCGGTGGCACCTCGCCGGTGCGCTGGTCGCCACGGCAGCCGTGGCGATGTCGGTCGTGGTCAGCCCGCCGTCGGCGATGTGGCCAGGGCTCGGTGCGGTCTGGCGGTTCCCGCTGGCCGTGGTCCTGCTCGGGATCGTGGTTCTGGCGCGGCGCCCGCCCGCAGCGCCGGCCGGCCTGCTGCGCTACCTCCCGCTGCTCCCGGTGTCGCTGGTGCTGACCGACCTGCTGTTCGGCCAGGTGTTCACGCAGGTCACCGGGATCCTCACGCGAGGGCTCTCGGTGGCGGTCCTGGCGGGTGCCCTGTTCTGGCTGCTGGTGGACGAGCGGGTCGCGATGGCCGTGGGGCTGTTCCTGCTCAACGGCCTGCTCGTCCAGGCGGTGTTCCTGGGCGGCGAGGGCCTGGGACCGGCCGACGTCGCGCTGCTGCTGGGCTTGAGCGCGCTGGGACCGGCCGTCCTGCTGTCAGCCTCGGCCACGGCGGCCCGGCGACAGGCACGCGTCTGAGGGGTCTAGGAGAACGTGCGGGCGATCGCCTCGAGTTCGGGGGGCTCGAGGCGATCGTCCAGCGTGTGCAGGTCGCCGGGACGGATCCACTCGTGCTCGATCAGATCGCTCTGCTCGTACGGTAAAAGCCCCTCCCGGACCACCGGCGGCCGTGACGTGCTGAACCGCGCGGCGAAGAACTGCTCGGGGCCCACGAAGTGGCGCCCCTTCCACCAGACGTCGCGTTCCACGTCGACGAAGGTCTCCCCGACCGCGGCCGCGGGAAGGCCCGTCTCCTCGGTGAGCTCGCGCCGCGCCGCTTCGAGGGGCGTCTCCCCCGGGTCGATACCGCCGCCCGGCGGCTCCCAGAGACGGGACCCGTTGCTCGGATCCTCCCAGTGCAGCAGCAGAATCCGGCCGTCGGAGTCGAAGCAGATCACGCGGACGGCGGGGCGGTAGACGGGGTCCATGGGAGCGACCCTAAGCTTCCAGGAGTGGCGAGGTACTTCGACGTGCACCCGGACAACCCGCAGCCGCGTTCGATACACCAGGTCGTGGACCTGGTGCGGCAGGACGGGCTGATCGCCTATCCCACCGACTCGTGCTTCGCGCTCGGCTGCCGGATGGGCAGCAAGGACGCGCTGGACCGGATCCGCGCGATCCGGCACCTCGACGACCGGCACCACTTCACGCTGATGTGCCACGACTTCGCGCAGCTCGGCCAGTTCGTGCAGATCAACAACGCGCTGTTCCGCGCGGTGAAGTCGTCGACGCCGGGGCCGTACACGTTCATCCTGCCCGCCACCAGGGAGGTGCCGCGGCGGCTGCTGCACCCGAGGAAGAAGACCGTCGGGGTACGCATCACCAGCCACGTCACGGCGCAGGCCATCCTCGCCGAGCTCGGCGAGCCGCTGGTCTCCAGCACGCTGCTGCTGCCCGGTGAGAAGGAGCCGATGACACACGGCTGGGAGATCAAGGAAGCCCTCGACCACCAGATCGACGCGGTGGTCGACTCCGGCGAGTGCGGCACCGAGCCGACCACGGTCATCGACCTGTCCGACGGCGTGCCGGAGGTGCTGCGGGCCGGCGCGGGCGACCCGGCCCGGTTCACGGACTGAGCTTGTCGCGCAGCGCCGCGGCGCCCGGGTGGTCCAGTTTCTCCAGCAGGGCGAGCGCGGTACGCCACTGGTGCACCGCCGACTCGGCGTCGTCGAAGGCCGCGTACGCGTCACCGAGGTGCTCCCGGATCTCCGCCTCGTTGAGCAGGTCACCGGCCGACCGGTAGAGGTCGAGCGCCCGCCGGTAGGCCTGGACCGCCCGCTGCTGGTCACCGAGGTGGTGGTGTGCCCAGCCGATGCTGTCCCAGGCCGCCGCCTCGCCGTACCGGTCGCCGAGCTCGTGCTGCAGCGCGAGGGCGTCCCGGCAGTGCCGCAGGGTCAGCTCGTAGCGGCCGTGATGCCCCAGGTACCAGCCGAGGGCGTTGAGCGCGCGTGCCTCGCCGACCCGGTGACCGGCCTCCCGGTACAGCTCCAGAGCCCGCGAGGTGTGCCGCAGGCAGTCGTCGTAGCGGCCCTGCTGCTCGCGCATCCAGCTGATGCTGAACAGCGTGTGCGCCTGGCCGACCAGGTCGCCGGTCTGCCCGTAGAGGCGGTCGGCGTCCCGGTAGTGCGGCTCGGCCTCGTCGTACCGGCCCAGCTGCACGTAGCCGCGGGCCAGGACCCGCTGGGCGAGCGCCTCGGCCTTGCGCTCGCCGCGGCGGTGCGCGGCGGCGACGGCGATCTGCCCGACGGCGATCCAGTCGTCCCAGTGCCCCTGCCGGTCGAGGAAGTCGATCAGCACCCAGGGCAGCTGCCAGCCGTAGTCGGCGAGGTCGGCCGCGTACCGGATCAGCGCCATCAGGTTGTCGTGCTCGGCGGCCAGCCACTGCAGCGCGACCGCCTCGCCGCCGACCGGTTCGGGGGTCACGCCGGGCGGGACGGGCGGCAGCGGCAGCGGTTCCCGCTGCGGGTCGAGACGCAGCGCGGCGCGGTGGCCGGTGTGCAGATGGTGGTCCAGCAGGCGGCGCACCGCCGGGTCGCGTTCCCCCGGGGCGGTGAGTTCATCAGCGTACGCGCGGAGCAGATCGTGCATCACGAAGCGTCCCGGCCGGTGCTCGCTGATCAGGCTGGCCGCGACGAGTTCGGCGAGGTTCTCCGCCGTCCGGTTCCCGGTGCTCGCCGAGGCCGCGGCCGCCGCTGACAGGTCCGGCCCGGGCAGCGCGCCGAAGAGCCGGAACAGGCGGGCCGCGTCCGCGCTGAGCGCCCGATAGGACCACGAGAAGACGGTGCGCGGATCGGTCGACTCGTCCGGGCCGTGCACGCCCGCTCCGCGGATCTCCGCCGCCAGCTCGGCGAGCGGCTGCCGGGCCCGCAGCGCCGCCCGGGCCGCGACCGCGACCAGGGCGAGCGGCAGCCCGGCCGTCGCGCCGACCAGTTCCTCCACGGTGCACGGCTCGGCGGCCAGGCGGCCGGGGCCGAGACGGCCGGCCAGCAGCTCGCGGGCCTGGCCGGCGTCGAGCGGCTCGAGCGGCACCGGGACGGCACCGTGCGACGCGACCAGCCCGGCGAGCCGGTCCCGGCTGGTCACCACGACCGCGCAGCCGCCGGCGCCGGGCAGCAGCGGGCGCACGTGGCCGGCGTCGCGGGCGTTGTCGAGCACCAGCAGCATCCGGCGCCCGGCCAGCACGCTGCGCAGCAGCCCGGTGCGCGCGTCCAGCCCGTCCGGGACGGCCCGGTCCGGCAGCAGCGCGACGAGCAGGTTGCGGGCCGCCTCGGCCGGGCTCATCACGTCGTCGCCGCGGTCGTACCCGCGCAGGTTCAGGTAGAGCTGGCCGTCCGGGAAGCGGTGCCGCGCCCGGTGACCCCAGTGGATGGCCAGGGCCGACTTGCCCACGCCGGGTGCGCCGGTGACGGCCGCGACCCGCAGGCCGCCGCCGAGCGTACGGTCCAGATCGGCCAGTTCCTCCCGGCGCCCGGTGAACGCGATCGGGTCGGCCGGCAGCTGTGCGGGTGTGCCGGGGCGCGGGCCTCTCTCCCACGGGCCGGCGTCGCCGCGCAGGATCCGGGTGTGCAGGCCGGCCAGCTCCGGGCCGGGATCGCTGCCCAGTTGCTCGGCGATGGCGTCGCGGGTGCGGGCGAACGTCTCCAGTGCCTGAGCCGGGCGCCCGGCCGCCGCGAGCGCGTTCATCTGCACCGCGATCAGCGCCTCGACGGTCGGGTGGTCGGCCGCGAACGGGGCGAGCCGCTCGGCGACCTCCTCGGCGCGGCCCAGGCGCAGCGCCACCCGGCCCAGTCGGGTCAGCACGTCGAGCTTCTCCCGGCCGAGGGTGTCGCGGACCCGTTCGGCCCAGGCGCCGGGTACACCGGCGAGGGCCTCGTCGCCCCAGTCCTGCAGCGCGGCCAGGAGCAGGCCGGCCGCGCGATCGTCGTCACCGGACTCCTCGGCGGTGCGAGCCTCGAAGACCTGGCGGCGCGCGCGGTGCAGGTCGACGAGGTCGGGGTCGCAGTCGATCAGGTAGCCGCCGGCGGCGTACCGCAGGGTGTCCGGGCCGAACACCGGGCCGAGGATGCGGCGCAGGCGGGTGGCGTACGGTGCGATCGGCGTGCCGGACCGCGGCGGGGTGTCGCCCCAGACCCGGTCGATGAGCGTGCTCGCCGGCACCACCTGGCGCGGGGTGAGCAGCAGCGAGGCCAGGACGCAGCGCTGTTTGCCGGGTCCCAGGTCGATCCCGGGTTCCGTGTCGCCTTCGAGCCGCATCGGCCCGAGCAACCGCCACCGCATCGCGCTTGTTCGCCCCCGTACTCTCGGCCGTTCGCTCGATCTTCGTGGCCGGTGCAATCGTTTTGCAAACGGGCACCGGCACCATGGTTCGGCGTCCACGGGGAGTAACGGGGGACCGTGGGCGCTCGCACGTCCCATTGGGGGGGCGACGCCGGGGACGGGAGTTGTGCCGTCCCCGGCATCCTCTTCCTGTGCCCGGGCCGGGCTCTTCAAATCGTATTTTTCCTGATTTGTTAGGTGAAGAGGTCGGTCGAGATCGCCGTCGCGAGGGCGGCCATGCCGGCGTCGCCGGGGTGCAGGTGGTCACCGCAGTCGTAGGCGGGCAGCATCCGCCTCGGGTCGGCCGGATCCCGGATCGCCGCGTCGAAGTCCACCACCGCGTCGAACTCGCCGGCCGTGCGCAGCCAGGCGTTGAACCGGGCCCGCTCCACCTGGTTGGCCGGGGTGTCGAAGTGTTCGGCGGCGCCGCCGAACGGCAGCATCGTGCCGCCGATCACGCGCAGACCGGCCCGGCGCCCGCGGGCGGCCAGCTCCCGGTGCCCGGCGATCAGGTCCTCGGCGGTGGTCCCCTTCGCACGGCCCAGGTCGTTGACGCCGATCAGCGTCACCAGGTGGCGTACGCCGGGCAGGGCGAGAACGTCGCGGTCGAAGCGGCGCAGCGCGGACTGGCCGACGTGCGCGGACCGGCCGGCGCGGCGGGAGGCGGGCAGTCCGGTGGGTACGTCGTACCCGCTGAGCAGCCGGTTCCCGCTGATCCCGGCGTTGAGCACGCCCAGGTCGCGGCCGGCGGCACGCAGCCGGGCGGCGAACAGGTCCGGCCAGCGGTGGTTGGCGTTCGCGCGGCTGCCGACACCGCAGGTGATCGAGTCACCGAGGGCGGCGATCGCGGTGGCGTCCCGGGTGGACCGGACGCTCACCCCGGCGAGGAGGAACCAGCGGCCGGTGCGCAGCCGCGGCGCGGGGTCGGCGGCAGCGGTGGTGTCGCCCCAGGTGACCAGTGTGGTCTGGAACGAGCGCGGGCTGGCGGTCTCGATCCGGGTCCGCTCCGGGAGGTGGATGCTGATCACCAGGTCGGCGCCGGCCGGCACGACGAGACCCACGGGGTCGCCGGCCAGGGTGCCACCGGCGGGGAGGACGGCGGTGCGCCGCCCGCCGAAGGTGAGCCGGCGCCTGGTCCCGGGCACGGTCCGCGTCTCGTTCCCGGCTCCGCGGGCGCGCAGCGCGACGGTGGCGGCGCCGATGTGGACGGGCTCCGCGCCGAACGCGTTCGTGAGGTGCACGACAGGTTGATCACCCCCGAGGCTGAGGTGGACGACCTGTCGTATCGTCTGGTCGGCCAGCACCAGGACGCGGTCGGGTTCGACGGCGGTGGGTGCGGTGGCCCACGTGGTGGCCCGGGTGGGCGTCCGGCGTACCGGATCCTGCTGCCCGGCCGAGCCGGGTGTGGCGGCGACCAGCGCGGCTCCCGCGCCGCCGAGCAGGAGACCGCGGCGCGTCAGGGCGCGCCCGGTGGCCCGATTGAGAATAATTTTCCGCTTTATGCCGATAAAGCTAAAGAACGCCGCTTCGCCACGTCAAGCCGCCGGACGAGGGACCGGCCCCGGCGGCATCGCCACCGGGGCCGGTCTCAGCGGGTTGTGATCAGGGAGATGTGCAGGTCAGGTTGTTGACCGACGGTGCTGTCGCACCGGAGACCAGGAACCCGAACGTGACATACCCGTTGGCCGGAACGCTGCCGTTCCACGACTCGTTCTTCACACTGACGAGCGAGCCGGTGACGGTGGACTTGCCGCTCCACACCTGTGCCAGCGTCTGGCTGCCGGGGAACGTCCAGTTGACGGTCCAGCCGCCGCTCACCGGCGCGGTGCCGGCGTGCACCATGACCTCGCCCTGGAACCCACCGGTCCAGGCCGACTTCACCGAGTACATCGCGGTGCAGCCGCCGTTGCCCGGGTTCGGGTTGCTCGGCGAGGCGCTCGGGCTGGACGGGTTGCTGGGGCTGGGGCTGGGGCTGGACGGGGTGCTCGGGGAGGGCGACTGGGTGCCGCCGTTGCCGATACCGGTGACCTCACCGTTGCCGCCGTCGAAGACCACGTCCGAGCAGCCGTAGAACGTCTCCGTGCTGTCCGAGCGCGACCACACCGAGTAGATCAGGTGCTTGCCGGTCTTGCCGGAGGGCAGCGTCGCGTTCCAGTAGTAGTGCCCGTCGTCGGTGCCCGGACCGCCGTTGGCCGGCGGGTTGGTCACCTGGTCGAACGGCGTCGGCTCCAGGTCGCCCCAGGCGAGCGGCTTGGTCGGGTCGTAGCCGTTCTTCGTGATGTACAGCGAGAAGGTGCCCGGGTGCTTGGCCCAGTTGTTGTACTTGACCTGGATGGTCCGCCCGGCCGTCAGGTGGGTCGTCGGCCAGTCGTTGCGGGCCAGGTTGAACCCGGTGAAGTTGTACGGCCCACCGGTGCCGCCGCTGCACAGCTGGCCGTCCGGGATGAACCCGTTGACCCGGCCGGCACCGTCCGAGCGGAGTACGGCGAACCAGTTGTAGAGCGAGTTGACCCCGCTCTGCGCCACCGCGGCGGAACAGGCGGCGTTCTTCGGCTCGATCGCACCCGTGTTCGGGTTACGGCCGTCCTGGTAGCAGAACCAGGTCCGGCTGCCCGGCACCTGGATGGCGCCGTGCGCCTCCGCCGGGGATGGCATTACCAGGAACCCGGCTGCCGCGGCGAACAAGGCCACGGCAGCCACGCGAAGGAATCGCATCTTCTCAGCCCTCCGGGAACAGGCGGGCGTAGTCGGCGTAGCCGGTGGCGACGTCGACCTGGGCCCAGAATCGGTGGTAGTTGAACGTGGGCGCCGCCCCGCCCTTCAGGTACGCGTCGACCTTCGGGAAGTCCGGGTCGCTGCGGTAGAAGGACCGGATGTCCAGGAAGGACACGCCCGGCTGGATGACGTCACCGTTCGGCATCTCGCCGCGCCAGCCCTGCGGGATGTAGATGCCCTGGCCGGTGGAGGCGTTGTAGGTGTCGTCCATGCGGTTGTAGTCGGCACGCGTCTCGGTGACCGACACACCCTTCGAGTCCTTGTGCGTCCAGATCGCGTCGAGCAGGTTCTTCGCCGCCGTCTTCGCCGCCGCGTTGCCGGACTTGGCGGCGTAGTAGGTCAGCACCTTGGCGAACGAGCCCGCCACACCGAGGTCCGTACCGTGACTGGAGACCGTCACGTGCAGGTTGGTGTTGGCGGCCGGGCTGGAGGGGTTCCAGGTGGCCGGCGCGCCCGACCAGGCCAGGTCGGACGGGATCGAGAAGCTGCTGGCCGAGATGGTGCTGTTGGCCAGCGCCCACGGCACCCACTTGTCCAGGATCGCCTTGGCCTTGGCGTTGCCGGTCACGTAGTACAGCTCGGCGAGCCGTTCCAGCGACCAGGTCTGCATGCCGAACCAGCGGTTGGACGGCGGGTCGGCGTAGACCGGCGCCTCGACGTAGGCCAGGCCGTAGAACGTCGGGGTGCCCGCCGGGCGGGCCGAGTAGTTGCCGTTCCAGCTGTTCGTCGCACCGCCGGCGATGCCGCCCTCGGACGACTGCAGCCACTGGTAGAACTCGAGCTGCCGGTCGAAGCTGGCCTGCCAGTCCGCCTTCGCGGTCGGCGACTTCGGCGTGAACGCGCTGACGTTGGACAGGACGTACGCCGCGAACGGGTTCTGGTACCCGAAGTGGCTGGTGCTGGAGCCGATCCGCCACGCCCAGCCGGCGTTGGTGTCGTACGCGCCGCCCCAGGCGTAGTACCAGGACATCAGGTGGTTCGAGCTGCTCTTGCCACTGCCCGCGGTGCAGGACGTGGAGGCGCAGCCCGGGTTCTTGAAGTACTTGTCGTAGAACGAGTACCTCAGGTAGTCACCCATCTTCGCGGCGTTGGCCACGGCCGCGGAGATCTGCGACGCCTTGCCCTGCGCGGTGGCCCACTGGTGCGCCCAGTAGGCGACCTGCACGACGCGGGCGTCCGCGTCCGGGGCGTTGGTGTACTTCCACTGCTTGGCGTACGAGGCGTCCTTGGTGAACAGGTCGAGGTAGCCGTTCGGGCCGCCGTGCGCGAACGTGTCGCAGGACGGCTGCGGGACGGTCTCGAACGTCGACTCCTGCGGGCCGCGCTGGAACGTGTTGATGTACGCGACGCGCGTGGTCCCGTCACCGCAGTGCCCGAAGCCGTACGTGTTGTCGACGTCGAGCAGCCAGTGCATGCCGTAGATGTCGTCGGTGCCGTACGCCGACTTCAGCTCGGCCGCGAGCGGGTCGGTGCCGACCGACACGCCAGTGTCCAGCTGGGACGGGTACTGCGACGGCGACGGGTACTCCGCCGCGTAGGTCGCCGGCTTCGACGCGTTGTAGTTCGCGTTGGTCGGCTGGTCGGCGTGCGACGGGATGATGTACTTCTCCATCGACGCCCAGGCGGCGTTGAACGGCGCCCAGTCGCCGCTGACCTGGCCGTGCTCGGCCTCCAGCCAGAGCCAGTAGCTGAACGCCTCACTGGTGGTCTCGTGGCCGTGGTCGGGCGCCTCGTCGATCAGCGTCTCGATCGAGTGGTACGGCACGCCCTCCGGGCTGAAGTACCCGTTGGCCGGGTTCTTCAGGTCGTTGTAGAGCTGCGTGAACCGGGCGTCGACCGAGCCCTCCTGGATCACCGTGACGCCGAGGTTGGCCGCGGTGTATCCGCTGGAGGTGGCCGAGATGGTGGCCGTCGCGCCGATCGCCGCCGTGGAGGCGGCCGCGACCGTCACCGCCTTGCCGGTGCTCCAGTCGGTCGGGGTGAAGGTGAGCGACGCCGGCGTCGCGGTGACGGCCGTGCTGCCCGCGCTGCGGGCCACCGCCACGGTGACGTTCGCCGTCGGCGCCTTGCTCAGCGCCACGGTGTAGGTGCCGCTCTTGCCGGGCGCGATCGCCAGCGAGGTGGCGCTGGCCACGATCGACGGCGTGGTCGACGCGTCGACGAAGACCGGCACGTCGGCGGTGCTGCTCTTGAGCCCGGCGTTGTCGTACGCCACCGCCTGCACGTGGTAGGCCGCCGACTGCGCGGGCACCCCGTCCCAGGAGTAGGTGTACGGCGACGAGCTGTCGCTGCCCAGCAGCAGGCCGTCGTGGTAGAACTCGACCCGGCTGATGCTCTGCCCGCTCGCCGCGGTCGCGGTGGCCGCGATCGGGATCGACGCCGGCGCGGTGTACCGGGTGTTCGCGGCCGGGCTGGTGATCTGCACGGTCGGCGCGTTCGCCGACTGGTTGCAGGCGGTGCCGTTGAGCGTGAACGCGGTGGGCACCGGGTTGGCGGAGGTGAACGTGCCGTTGAAGCCGGTCCCGACCGTGCCGTTGGTCGGCAGGTTGCCGTTCCACGCGGCGTTGTTCACGGTCACGTGCTGGCCGGTCTGACTGTAGACGCCGCTCCAGCCCTGGCCCGCCTTCTGGCCGGCGTCGGGGAAGTCGAACTCCAGCCTCCAGGTGGTCAGCGGGTCGCCGGTGTTCTTGATCTGGATGTCGCCGGTGAAGCCGCCGGGCCACTGGCTCTGCACCTTGTACACGACTGTGCAGCCGGCCGCGGCATAGGCCGGTGCGCCGGCTGCCAGGACCGCGCCGGCGCCGAGGACGGCAACGCCGGTGGCGGCCAGCCTGCGTCGCAGGCGTTGACGGACTGGTGTCACGGTGTTCCTTTCCGCCGGGGTGGTGGCGTCCTCGCGGTGTTCCGCACACCGCGAGGACGCCACCATCCCGTCAAGTGGGAGCGGGAGGGTGTTACCGGATGGAGCAGGTGATGGGGGACGGGACGGGGTTGGTGGTACCGGTGTTGCTGCCGAGGAACCCGAAGGTCGTGGATGCCCCGGACGAGAGGGCGCCGTTGTAACCGGCGTTGACGACGGTCACGGCGCTGCCGGACTGGGTGGCGGTGCCGCCCCAGCTCTGGGTGACGGCCTGGCCCGCGGTGTAGCTCCAGCCGACGGTCCAGCCGGTGGTGGTGGCGGTGCCGTTGTTCTTGACGGTCACCTCGCCCTGGAAGCCGCCACCCCACTGCCCGGTGACCCGGTACGTCGCCGTGCACCCTGATCCGGTGCTCGGGCTGTTACTCGGGCTCGGGCTGTTACTCGGGCTCGGGCTGTTACTCGGGCTCGGGCTGTTGCTGGGACTCGGGGAGACGGATGTCGACGGTGAGGCCGAGGACGAAACGGACGGTGAGGGCGAAACAGGTCCGCCGGTGCGGTCGGCGTAGAGGATGCCGCGGCCGTTGGTACCGAGGTACACACGGCCGTAGATCCGCGGATCACCGGCCAGGGCGTCACCGGCGTTCCCGTACTGATGCTGGTCGTCGTTGATCCGCACCCAGCTCGACCCGGCGTTGTCGGAGCGGAACACGCCCGTGACGCCGTCGACCGTGCCGACCAGGAAGACCGCGAGGTGACTCTGCCCCGGCGCGGCCTTGCCGAAAGCCACGTTGATGCCCGAGGTCACCGTGGTGACCTTGGTGAACGTCACCCCACGGTCAATGGACTTGAGCAGCCCGGTCTCCCCCGCGAGCCAGACCTCACCGGCCGTACCGGACACGGCCCTGAAGTTGACTCGCCCGGTCGTGGGCATCGCCGCCGCGGAGGCCGTGAAGGTGGCCCCGCCGTCGGTGCTCGTGTAGAACTTGCCGGCCGCGTACCCGTAGAAGGTCTTCGGCTCGACCCGGTCCGACTCCACCTTGGCGCCCGCCGGGATGCCGGACGACGCGGTCCACGTGCTGCCGCGCGTGGTGGAGTAGTGCACGCCAACACCCGCCGGGGACCAGACCACCGCGTTGGCGTCGGCGCCGACCGCCACCGTGCCGCCGCCGGTCACGCCGGACGGCTCCTGTCCCTGGTACCAGTTCTGGCCGCCGTCGTTGGAGATGCCGATGTGCGGCGCGGCGTCCGCGTTGCCGACCCGGACGAAGAACGACGGGCTCGCCTCGGCGAAGTCCAGGCCGGTGTTGCTGCCCAGCGCCGGGGTGTCGTGGAAGCTCGCCGGCACCGCGTCGAGGTTCGAGTGGTGGAAGCCGCCGACGTCGTACAGCGCGCTGACCAGCGGCGCCCCCGTGGGCGGGCTGGCCAGGTCCTGGACCGCGGTCTCCTCGATGCCCTTGGCGAACGGCCTGATCGAGAAACTCGTCCCGGCGTCCCAGTTGGTCAGCTGCGTGGTGCCGTAGATCGTGGCGCCCGTTCCGTAGAGCAGCCGGTTGGAGTCGAACGGGTCGATGGCGAGGGACTCGTTCATCCAGCCGAGCTTCGGGCTCTCCTCGGGCGCCTGCGCGGTGCTGTTGAAGTCCAGCCACGGGTTGGCCGAGATGTCCATGGTGTAGCGCTTGGCACGGCTGGGGTAGCCGTTCCAGTCCCAGATCCGGCTCCACGTGGCGCCGTAGTCGGTGCTGCGCCAGAAGATCGCGTCCGGCCACCAGGAGATCTGGGTGGCGACCATCAGCGTGCCCGGCTTCTTCGCGTCGACCGTCAGGCCGGAGTACCCGAAGTAGCGGTCGGCCACCGGCATCGGCGAGATGTCGGTCCAGGTGCCGGTCGTGGTGTCCAGGCGGGCGACCTGGCCGGCCGCGCCGTCGTACGGCCCGCCGGTGTCACTGGTCGCGATGAACAGGTACTTCCCCTGCACGACACCCTTGTGCGCGAGGTACCCGGTGGGCTGGCCGGGGATCCGCTCCCAGGTGGCGCCGGAGTCGAGCGACCGGTAGACCGGGTTCTCCTTGTCGGCGACGCCCACGTACACCGCCGGTGACGCGGGGTCGAAGGTCACCCAGGTCAGGCCCTGGTTCTGATTGAGGTAACCGTTCGTGTCGGTGGGGTCCTGCACGTAGTTGCCGACGTTGGGGAAGTTGCTGACTTTCGCCCACGTCACGCCGTAGTCGGTGCTGCGCCAGAGCCCGTTTCCGCCCTCGGCGGCGAAATAGACGTTCCGGTTGTTCCGCGGGTCGACGGCGAGCCGCTCCCCCATGCCACGGCCGGGCATGTTGCCGCCGACCTTGAACGGCAGAGCGGTCTTCTGCCAGGTCGCACCCTTGTCGGTGGAGCGCAGGATCGCACCGTTGTTCGGGTCCCAGCTGTTCGTGTACATGCCGACAGCGGCGTAGACCCGGCCGGTGGCGACCGGGTCGGGCGCGATGCTGAGGACGCCGTTGTGGCCCCAGTCGCTCTGGCCGACCCAGTCGAGCAGCGGGGTCCAGCTCTGCGCGGACTGGTTCCAGCGGTACGCGCCCCCGATGTCCGTGCGCGCGTAGATGAGGTTCTGCTCGCCGGGGTTGAAGACGATGCCGGGGACGAAGCCACCGCCGTCAATCCGTACGTTCTTCCAGGTGTACGGCTCGCTGGGAGCCGCCGTGGCGGAGTGTGGGCCGGACACGACCGCGACCGCCGTGGCGGCCGTGACGAGGGCGGCTATCAGCGCGCCGGCGGGGGACCTTCGCATGCAAAACCCTTCCATCGATGAACGTTCATCTGGGAGCGCTCCCAGAAGCGTCATGCGCCGTCATCGGTATGTCAAGAGCCGGAAACTTCGCGTTGATAACTGGCGACTTCTAAGCGACTACGCAGAGCGACGTCTCGCGCGGGACCTCGGTTCGCCGGCCGAATAGTGGGGTAGTCAAGCTCTCCGGAGGCCTCGCAGGCACGGACGAATACGGCCAGACATTGACAAAAGGACGGCTTTTCGTCTGTGTATCATTCGGCGGAACACGCAGGCCGACGCCACCGGAACGTCGCCGGCCGGCCCGCCGAGGGGCCGGCGGGACGCAGCCGGCGGTACGTGGCGTAACCGCGGCCGGCGTATCGGTGGAGGAGATTGCATGAAGGTTTGCGTTGTCGGAACCGGCTACGTCGGACTGACCACCGGTGTCAGCCTCGCTTTCCTGGGCCACGAGGTGACTTGCGTGGACCTCGACCAGGCGAAGGTCGACATGCTCCGGGCCGGGCGCTGCCCGATCTACGAGCCCGGCATGGAGGACCTGCTCGCCGAGGCCGCGCAGAACCTGACGTTCACCACCTCGTACGCGGAGGCGGTGCCCGGCGCCGACGTGGTGTTCGTGGCGGTGCAGACCCCGTCGGCCGACGACGGCAGCCCCGACCTGCGCTACCTGCGCAGCGCGGCGGAGAGCGTGGCGCAGTCGCTGGACAACGAGTTCACCGTCGTGGTGAACAAGTCGACGGTCCCGATCGGCAGCGGCAACTGGGTCGACGCCATCCTGCGCGACTCGTTCGAGCAGCGCGCCGAGCGCCCGGCCGGCGCCGAGTTCGCGGTCGCGTCGAACCCGGAGTTCCTGCGCGAGGGCAACGCGATCGCCGACACCCTCTATCCGGACCGGATCGTCATCGGCTCGGACAACCCGCGCAGCCTCGAGGTGCTCAACCGCCTGTACCGGCCGATCATCAACCAGACCTTCACGCCGCCGACCTTCCTCACCCGTCCCGAGGACGTCAACGCGGTGCCGCTGGTCTCCACCGACCTGGCCTCCGCCGAGCTGATCAAGTACGCGGCCAACGCGTTCCTGGCCCTGAAGATCAGCTACGCGAACGAGATCGGCCAGCTCGCCGCGAAGGTCGGCGCCGACATCACCGAGGTGGCCCGCGGCATGGGCCTGGACCAGCGGATCGGCTCCCGGTTCCTGCAGCCGGGCGTGGGCTGGGGCGGCTCCTGCTTCGGCAAGGACACCAAGGCGCTGATCGCCACCGCCGCCGAGTACAACCTCGAGATGCCGATCGTGAAGGCGGCCCGGGACGTCAACACCCGGCAGCGCGCGATCGCGGTGGAGCGGCTGCAGGACGAGCTGCGCATCCTGAAGGGCCGCAAGATCGGCCTGCTCGGCCTGGCGTTCAAGCCGAACACCGACGACCTGCGCGACGCGCCCGCGCTGGACATCGCGAACTCACTGCTCGCCCGCGGCGCCCGGGTGAAGCTGCACGACCCGGTGGCGACCGAGCGGTTCCGCGCCGAGCAGCCCGACCTCGCGCCGTACCTGAGCGAGACCATCGACGACCTGTTCGCCGACTGCGACGCGGTCGTGCTGGTCACCGAGTGGGCGCAGTACCTGGAGCTGGACTGGTCGAAGTTCGTGGGGCTGATGCGCTCGCCGATCGTGCTCGACGGGCGGCACGTGCTGGACGCCGAGCGGATGCGCCGGATCGGCTACAAGTACCTGGCCGTCGCCGGTTGATCGACACACTCGGATAGACTCGACCGCCGTGGTGGCGTTGCCACCGCGGCGGTTCCTTTTTGCGGCTTCGAGCGCCTTCCCCGAAGGATAACAAAACCGACTCACCGCCGCCGATAAGCCGGTTTAACACCGCAAAATCAGGGTATAACAGTTCGGATGGGCCACGCTCCCACGGTCCTCTACCGCCAATCTTCTTAACCGGTTAAGGTGCGCGGGTCTCGCCGCTATATCGTTACCGACTCGATCACGCGGAAATCATTGCGCAACGTGGCGGTTACCTCTTGACTGTTGGTCAAGAAGCGCTTCGGACGGCGACGTCGTCAAGACGTCGGAGGCGCTATATGACATAGGGAGCGGTATGTTCGGTCACAGTGGGAGTTCGCGATCCCGGGTCGCGCTCGCTGGTGCCCTCAGCGTCGGGCTGGCGTTCAGCCTGACCGCTTGCGGCGGCAGCGACGACTCCGAGGGCGGTTCCACCGACAGTTCGGCGGCAGCCATCGACTGCGCGCCCTACACGGCGTTCGGTGACCTCAAGGGCAAGACAGTCACGATCTACACCGGCATCGTGACCCCGGAGGACACCCCGCACAAGGAGTCCTACAAGCCTTTCGAGCAGTGCACCGGCGTCACGGTGAAGTACGAGGGCGACAAGGCCTTCGAGACCCAGATCCTGGTCCGCGCGCAGGCCGGCAACCCGCCGGACGTCGCGTTCGTGCCGCAGCCGGGTCTGCTGCAGCAGCTGGTCGCCACCGGCAAGGCCGTCGAGGCCCCGAAGGAGACCTCCGACAACGTCGACAAGTTCTTCGGCGCCGACTGGAAGGCGTACGGGACGGTCGACGGCAAGTTCTACGCCGCGCCGCTCGGCGCGAACGTGAAGTCCCTGGTGTGGTACTCGCCGAAGGAGTTCACCGACTCCGGCTACACCGTCCCCACCACGCTCGACCAGCTCAAGGCGCTCACCGACAAGATGGTCGCCGACAAGAAGAAGCCGTGGTGCGCGGGCATCAGCAGCGGTGAGGCGACCGGCTGGCCGCTCACCGACTGGATGGAGGACTTCATGCTCCGGCTCTCCGGGCCGGAGACCTACGACAAGTGGGTCAAGCATGAGATCCCGTTCAACGGCCCCGAGTCCACCGCGGCCCTCGACGCCGTCGGTGCGTACCTGAAGAACGACGCCTACGTGAACGGCGGCCTCGGCGACGTCAAGAGCATCGCCAGCACCACGTTCCAGGACGCGGGCCTGCCGATCCTCGACGGCACCTGCTCGCTGCACCGCCAGGCCTCGTTCTACGCGGCCAACTTCCCGGCCGGCACGAACATCGCCAAGGACGGCGACATCTTCGCCTTCTACCTGCCGGGCAAGGACGAGACCGCCAAGCCGGTTCTCGGTGGCGGCGAGTTCGTCCTCGCGTTCGCGGACCGTCCCGAGGTCAAGGCGTTCCAGACCTACCTGTCCAGCGACACCTGGGCCAACGCCAAGGCCAAGCTGTCGTCCGGCTGGGTCAGCGCCAACAAGGGCCTGGACCCGAACAACCTGAAGAACCCGATCGACCAGCTGTCCGCGACGATCCTTCTGGACCCGAACTCGCAGTTCCGGTTCGACGGCTCGGACATGATGCCCGCCGCGGTCGGATCCAACGCGTTCTGGAAGCAGACCACGAACTGGATCACCGGCCAGGACACCAAGACGACGGTGGACAACATCGAGAAGGCTTGGCCGAAGTAATGCACTAGCACCACCGCGGGGCCGGTCGGGATAGCCCGACCGGCCCCTAGCAGTCTCGGCATTCCTGCATTTCACTAGTCTTCTCTCGCTTGGAAAACCGCCCCAAGGAGGAACGGGCAGCGTGTTCACCACCGCCTCCACCACCTCAGACAAGATCCTTCAGATGTTCGCGGCGATCCTGATCTTCGCCGCGGTTGTCGGGGTGATCCTGTTCATCGCCGGTCGCTTTACCGGCAAACGTGACAAAGCGGTCGCCTATCTCTACCTCTTCCCCGTTCTGCTGATGCTGAGCGTGGGACTGCTCTACCCCGGCGTCCGCACCATCTACCAGTCGTTCTTCGACGCGGCCGGCAACGCCTTCATCGGGATCGACAACTACAAGACCATCTTCACCGACTCCGAGCAGCTGGTCGTGCTCCGTAACACCGCGTTCTGGGTGCTCCTCACCCCGTTCGTGGCGACCGGCGTCGGACTGCTCTACGCGATCCTCGTGGACAAGGCGAGGATCGAGTCCTTCGCCAAGGCCCTGATCTTCCTGCCGATGTCGATCTCCTTCGTGGCGGCCTCGGTCATCTGGAAGTTCATGTACGAGTACCGCCCCGACCAGGGCAACGTGAAGCAGATCGGCCTGATCAACCAGGTCATCGTCTGGCTCGGTGGCAAGCCGGTGCAGCTGCTGATCGACTCACCGCTCAACACCTTCCTCCTGATCATCGTCATGATCTGGATCCAGGCCGGCTTCGCGATGACCGTGCTGTCGGCGGCCATCAAGGCGATCCCGGACGACATCGTGGAGGCCGCCCGCCTGGACGGCGTCACGCCCTGGGGCATGTTCCGGTTCGTCACGCTGCCCGCGATCCGCCCGGCGGTGGTCGTCGTGCTGACCACCATCGCGATCGGCACGCTCAAGGTCTTCGACATCGTGCAGACGATGACCGGTGGCCGGTTCGACACGAGCGTGATCGCCAACGAGTTCTACAGCCAGAGTTTCCGCAGCGCGAACACCGGTCTCGGTGCGGCGCTGGCGGTGGTGCTGTTCGTGCTCGTGGTCCCGATCGTCGTGTACAACATCCGGCAGCTTCGCCGTTCGGAGGCGTGAGATGACCACCGCAACTCCCATCGTCGCCGCCACCGGCTCCAAGGAGAAGATCGGCAAGGTCTCCGCCGGTGAGAAGGCGAAGAAGAAGCTCACCTCACCGTGGGCGTCCCTCGCCGCGCTGATCATCGCGGTGCTCTGGACGCTGCCGACGTTCGGCCTGCTGATCTCCTCGTTCCGCGAGGAACGGGCGATCAAGACGACCGGCTGGTGGACGTTCTTCTCGAACCCGCAGTTCACGCTGGACAACTACCGGGCGGTGTTCGACCCCGACGCCATCAACCTGGCAGACTTCTTCCTGAACTCGATCGTCATCACGCTGCCCGCGGTGATCATCCCGCTGTGCCTGGCGTCGCTGGCGGCCTACGCGTTCGCCTGGATGAAGTTCCCCGGCAAGAACTTCCTGTTCATCGCGATCTTCGCGTTGCAGATCGTTCCGCTGCAGGTCACGCTGATCCCGCTGCTGTCGCTCTACGTCGACATGGGCATCGCCAACACGTTCTGGACGCTGTGGCTCTCCCACTCGGCCTTCGCGCTGCCGCTGGCGATCTACATCCTGCACAACTTCATCAAGGAAGTCCCGTCCAGCCTGATCGAAGCCGCCCGCATGGACGGCGCCGGTCACGTGGCGATCTTCTTCCGGGTGCTGCTGCCACTGCTCACCCCGGCCCTCGCCGCGTTCGGCATCTTCCAGTTCCTCTGGGTCTGGAACGACCTGCTGGTCTCGCTCACGTTCGCCGGCTCACCGGAGATCTCCCCGATCACCGTGCAGCTGTCCAACCTGAGCGGCACCCGCGGCACCGCCTGGCACCTGCTCTCCGCGGGCGCCTTCGTCTCCATCATCGTCCCGGTGACGGTGTTCCTGCTGCTCCAGCGGTACTTCGTCCGCGGCCTCCTGGCCGGCAGCGTCAAGGGTTGATCGCCGCCGAGGGGCCGCATCCGGATTCCGGGTGCGGCCCTTCGGCCTGTTCAGCGCCGCACGCGGGCGGCGATCGTCACGCCGGCCAGCAGCAGGAGCACGGGGACGACGTAGGCGCCGCCCACCGCCTGAGCCAGATCCGGTCTCGACACCGCGCGCGTGGCCTCGTCGAGCTCCAGCATCTCGGAAACGCCGCCGGGAGTCCGGGTGGTGACGAGGCCGCTGAGCGTCAGCGCGATCAGCGCGACGCCGAGTGCGGAGGCCAGTTGCTGCAGGAGGGCGAGCAGCGTCGTGCCGCGCGGGGTCTCGGCGCCGTCGAGGTCGCGCAACGCCACCGTCATCGTCGGCATGATGGTGGCGCCCGCACCCGCGGTGAGAAGCACGGACGAGGCGATGATCAGCGGGTACCCGCTGTCGGTCACCGTGGTCGCCAGGAGCCCGGCGGCGCCGGCGAGGCCCGTGGCCGTTCCGGTCAGCATGATGCGCCGCGCCGGCACCCGGTCCACGAGGCGGGTGGCGATCTGCGCGACGACACCGACCACCATCGCCTGCGGCAGGACGAGCAGTCCGACGAGGGCGGCACTGTCGCCGTGCACACCCTGCACGAACAGCGGCAACACCGACATCGACCCGAAGTAGGCCGCGCCGAAGCAGACCAGCACCGCGGCCGCCGCCCGGAACTGCCGCCGCGCCAGCAGGCCGATGTCGACCAGCGGGGCTTGAACACGGCGCGCTCGCCACAGGAACGCGCCCACCACACCCAGCCCCGACAGCAGCACCGCCACCGCGGCCACGGACGGCCCGCCCGGCCGGTCGAGCAGCGTGGCACCCAGCACCAGGGCCACCGCGCCGCCGGACAGCTGCGCCAGCCCCACCCAGTCCACGCGGGGCGCCGCCGTGCGGTCCGGGGTGTCCAGCGGCAGGACGCGGGCACATACCAGCAGGGCAACGGCTCCCAGCGGGACGTTCATCAGGAAGATCCAGCGCCAGGAGGCGGCGTCGATCAGCCAGCCGCCGAGCAGCGGGCCGAGCGCGGGCCCGATCAGCAGCGGCAGCACGAGCAGGCTCATCAGACGGCCGCGCTGCTCCCGGGGCGCCGCGCGCAGCCCGATCGCCTGGCCCACCGGGTTGAGCAGGCCACCACCGAGCCCCTGCAGGAACCGGAAGACGGCCAGCGACAGCGCGCTCCAGGCGAGACCCGCCAGCGCCGAGAAGAGCGTGAACGCCACCAGCGCCGTGAGATAGACCCGCCGGGCCCCGAACCGGCTCATGGCCCACCCACCGACCGGAATCACCGCGACGATGCCGAGCAGATATCCGGTGGTCACCCACTGCGCCACCGCCAGCGGCGCGTCCAGCCCCGCCACGATCGCCGGCACCGCCACCACGGTCACGGTCGTGTCCACCACGACCATGAGCCCGCCCAGGGCCAGCGTGAGGCCGATCCGCCGCACGCTGACCTGCCCTCGCGTCGTGGCCCGCGTGCTCATCGGCGAGCGAAGGGGCGATCGTGGCGGGCACTGCGCAGTACACCGGCCCACCAGGCGAGCTCGTGGAGGGCGTCGTCGAAAGCGGCCGTGACGTCCGCCGGTGGGGTGAAGCCCGGCGGGCTCAGGTGGTTCCAGGGCTGCCGGAGGCCCACAACCCGGCGGGTGGTGACCATGTTGAGTTCGGCCAGGACGCCGCGCAGGTGCTCGGTGGCGAGCAGGCCGCCGTGCACGCCGTAGGACAGGACCGTCGCCGGCTTGAACATCCACTCGCGGTAGTGCCAGTCGATGAGGCGTTTGAGGCTGGCCGGGTAGCTGTGGTTGTACTCCGGTGTGACGAACACGAACGCGTCGGCGCCGTTGATGCGCCCCGCGACAGGCGTGTCGGCGCTGCCACCCGGCCGTAGATCCTCGTCGCCGGGAAGCTCGCACTCCGCACAGTCGATCAGATCCACCTCGGCCTCGGTGGCGGCCGCCCGGAACGCGGCCCACTCGGCGACGGCCCGGCTCATGCGCTGCTCACGGACACTTCCGGCGATCACGGCGAGGCGCAGCGGCTCACCGGCGGAACGCTCCGGCGGCGCGGAGACGGCTGACGATGAAGAAACGGTCATGCGGCCAGGCTCGGCCTTCAACATATGTTGAAGTCAAGCCCGCCGCGGAGGCAGTATGGGCCGATGACCGTCACGCAGACTCACACCCGTACCGTCGGTGATGTCGCGGCCGAAGCCGGCGTCGCGCCCTCGGCGGTCCGCTTCTATGAGCAGCACGGCATCGTCCGCGCCGAACGCACCCGCAGCGACCAGCGCCGTTTCGACGAGAGCGCCGCGTGCCGGATCCGCGTGGCCAAGGTGGCCCAGCGTGTCGGCCTGACCGTCCGCGAGATCGCCGACGTCTTCGCCGGCCTCCCCGCCGACCCCCAGCCGGACGACTGGGGCCGCGTCGCCGACCATCTGATCGCCGAGGCCGAGGCACGCACCGCCGCCCTCAAGTCCTACCTGGCCGACATGTGCTCCGGCGCCAGACTCTGCGAACTCCCCGACCGCGCGGGACGCTGATCCGGGTGCTGAGGCGTCTTGACGGCGCAACGGTGCGGGTCAGGGGATCAGGTGGCCGTCGCGGAGGGTGAGGACTCGGTCGGCTCGGTCGATCAGGGCCGGGTCGTGGGTGGCTACCAGGGCGGTCATGCCCCGGGCGTCCACGACGGCGCGGAGCAGGTCCATGATGGCGCGGCCGGTGTCGGAGTCGAGTTGGCCGGTGGGTTCGTCGGCGATCAGGAGTTCGGGGTCGTTGGCCAGGGCGCGGGCTACGGCTACTCGCTGTTGCTGGCCGCCGGAGAGTTCGCCGGGGCGCTGGTTGGCCTGGGCGCCCAGGCCGACCAGCTCGAGGAGGACCGCTACGCGCTGGTCGCGGTCGGCGGGGTCGCGTTTCGCGAGGCGCATGGGGACGCTGACGTTCTCGGCGGCGGAGAGGATCGGGACCAGTCCGAAGGACTGGAAGACGAACCCGATGACGTCGCGGCGCAGCTCGAGGAGTTCGTTCTCGCCGGCGCCGGTGACCTTGCGGCCGGCCACCGTGATCGTGCCGGCGCCGGGGCGGTCGAGGCCGCCGATCAGGTTGAGCAGTGTGGTCTTGCCGGCGCCGGAGCGACCGCGGACCGCCACGAGTTCGCCCTTGGTCACGGTGAAGGAGACGTCGGTGAGCGCGTGCACCACCCGGTCCCCGCTGCCGTAGTCGCGCCCCACACCGGCCACCTCGACGACGCCCATCAGAGCTTGTCCCCCATATCCGAGTTGTCAGAGATGTCAGCGGAGGGGCGCACCTCGACGTGATCGGGCTCCAGGTTCAGCCTGACCCGATCCTTCAAACTGAGCGCCTCGACGAAAGCGGACGGCAACTGCAGCCGCCCCGCCCGGTCGAGAACGGCATACTCCTCGGTCACGTGATGCTCGGTCCCGTCGGCGTTGACGCGTGCGGAACGCCGTACCTCTGAAGCGGTTTTGCCGTCGCGAATAGCGACAGCTCGCCGCACCTGGCCGGACACGTTCATGTCGTGCGTGACCACGACGACCGTGACGCCCAGCTCGGCGTTGACCGTTCGCAGCGCACCGAACACCTCGTCCGCGGTGGCCTCGTCGAGTTCGCCGGTCGGCTCGTCGGCGAAGAGCACCTCGGGGTCGTTGGCGAGCGCCACCGCGACCGCGCACCGTTGCTGCTCGCCACCGCTCATCTGGTCCGGGCGACGGCCGGCGCGGTCCGCGACACCGACCATGTCGAGCAGTTCGAGGGCGCGGCCACGGGCCTTGCGACCGGCCAGGCGCATCGGGAGCTCGACGTTCTCGCGGGCGGTGAGGTACGGCAGCAGGTTACGTGCCGTCTGCTGCCACACGAACCCGACGATGCCGCGCCGGTACTCCAGCCGCCGGCGAGCCGACATGCCGAGCAGGTCGTATCCGGCCACCCGGGCCACGCCGGCGGTCGGCTCGTCGAGGCCGGAGAGGATGTTGAGCATCGTGGACTTGCCGGAGCCGGAGGCGCCGACGACGGCCAGCAGTTCGCCGCGGTCGACCACCATGTCGAGGCCTTGAAGGGCGACCACCTCGACACCTTCGGTACGGAAGATCCGCACCAGCCCGTCACAGACGATGTGCCCGGACAGGCGGTCCTGACCGCCCGCCCGCGCGGCCGCCCGCTCAGCAGCGCGCCGCTCGAGATCCGCGAGGTCACTCACACTTGCTCCTCTCCGAGCCGCAGCACCGTGCCGAGGCGCAGGCGGCGATTGGCGGCGTCCTCGACCGCGAGTGCCACGGCCACCGCGACACCCGCGACGACGAGCACCCCGGCGGCGAGCAGCGGGTCGGCGCTGAGACCGGCGGACAGGCCGGCCGTGAAGTCGTCGAGGCCCAGCGCGGGCCCGAGCAGGGTGGGCAGGGCCGCTCCGACGAGACCGCCGACGACCACGGCGACGCCGATCAGCGGGACGATCTCGAAGATCAGCAGACGGCGTCCCTGGCGCGCGGACAGGCCGAGGGTACGCAGCCGCGACAGGGTCCGGCCGCGCTCGGGCGCCCCGGCGAGGACGGTGAGCGCGACGGCGAGCAGGGCCAGCGCGGCCGCGGCCACCACACCGGCGGTGAACGTGAACGTCAGCACCCCGTCGACGCCGCGTTCGTCGAGTTCGGCGCGGTAGCCGTCGTGGGTGGTGACGGTGGCCGGCATGGCCAGTTCCCAGTCCTCGAGTTCCCGCCCGAACGTGATCTTCGTCTGTTCGCGCTGCCCGGCGTCGGCGGCCCTCCGGACGGCACCCGTGTCGAAGCCGTCACCCCAGATCAGGACCCGGTTGGGGACGACCGGCTGGAAGGCGGGTACCGGCAGGGCCTGCAGCGGGAGCACGACGAAGTCGCGTACGCCGGCGGCGAACCCGGGCGCGGTGTCGCTGACCTGAGCCACCGTGAACTTGTAGCGCCGGCCCTGGATGTCGACGGTGCCGCCGGATCCCACGCGGGCGGCGAGGTGCGACGACACCAGGGCGGGAGCCGCGGCGGCGCCGGGACGGGCACCCGTGAGCGCGGCCGGCAGGCCGAGCCCGGTGCTGGTGTCGACGACCATGGCCTGCGCCTGGGTGATGATCGGGCTGGCGTCGCCGCGCAGGTTGGCCGCGGACTCCATCCGGAACGCGGACGCCCTGGTCACGCCGCCGACGGAGGCCACCTGGGTGGCGGTGTCCGGTGCGAAGGCGAATCCGGTGACGACGGCGTCGGCGGGTACGGCGAGGTCGGTGGCCCGGTCCCGGGCGTGCCCGACGGTCGTGGTCACGGTGCTGCTGAAGATGCCGGTGGCGATCGTGACGACCAGGACGGCGAGCGGTCCGGAACGCAGTGGCGCGCCCCGCCCGGCGCCGGTCAGGCCGAGGAAGGCGACCGCGCCGCGAGCGCGGGCCGCGAGCTTGCCGAGCCGGCGCAGCGG
This sequence comes from Actinoplanes sp. NPDC051861, assembly GCF_040681145.1. Lineage (NCBI taxonomy): Bacteria > Bacillati > Actinomycetota > Actinomycetes > Micromonosporales > Micromonosporaceae > Actinoplanes > Actinoplanes sp. NPDC051861. The sequence goes on along the minus strand of NZ_JBFAYE010000019.1, from coordinate 75,834 downwards.
GAACGGCACCAGGCGCAGCGCGATCAGGGAGGCGGCGACAGCCAGCAGGACGGGGACGCCGATCAGATACGGGTCGATGCCCGCACCCGCGTCGAGTCCCCGGCCGCGGACCAGGTACGTCCCTCCGGCGGCGAGCGCCACCACGAACAGTTCGGCGGTGATCCGCCGGGGCGACGGCCGGTCGGCGACCAGGTCACGGCGGTGACCGGTGAAGTCCGGATGCCGGGCACCCACGGCGGCGTAGCAGGCCGGTGCCCCAGCCGCCAGCAAGACAACTCCCAGAATAAGGTAGATTTCGGAAATGTCGGGCCGGTTGCCGCTCGATGCTCCGGCCGCCCACCCGAGACATGCGGCGGGCACGGCGAACAGAACCGTCTCCGCGAGAGCCCGCCCACCGATCGTCGAGACCGAACCACCACGGGCTCGCAGCAGCGCGTACTCCGAACGGCGCCGGTCGACCGCCAGACGCGCGGCCAACAGGATCAGCCCGGCGAGAGTCGCGAGCAGCCCCGCCTGGACGACCGCGAGCAACGCCCTGATCCCCCGCAACCGCTTGTCGAACTCCGCGAGGGTGCTGTCCACACTGCTCGCCAGCGACGTGAGCTCCGGCGGCTGACGGCGAGCGGCGGCAACCGCCGTCGTCAGCTCGCCGACCCGGTCCGCGGTGAGCTGCTGAGCGTCGAGGCGGTACCGCCAGCGCTCGGAGAACTCGGAGAGGTCGGTGATGCCCTTGGCCAGGTTGAGGGAACCGGCGGCGTCGGTGAGCACGGTGGCCCGGAACCGGGTGCCCTCGGCCGGGTTCGGGCAGGAGATCCGGGCCAGCGCCATGTCGCCCCAGAACGGGTCGGCCCGGTCGACGGCTTCGTAGAGGCCGACCACGGTGGCCCTGGTGATCGCGTACCGGGTCTGCACGGTGATCGTGTCGCCGACACCGGCGCCGATCGCCTTGGCCTCGTCACGGCCGGCGATCGCCTCGACGGTGCCGTCCGGGCGCGACTGCGGCGCGCGGCCCTCGACGATCCTGGTCGCCCGGTCGCTGCCGGTCTGGCGGCGGATCGCGACCAGGTGCGGGCAGGTGTTCGCGGGACGGTCGCCGACGGTCACCGGGGCCGGGCCGACCTCGGCGACGAACCACTCGTTCTCGATCAGGCCGGGCAGCGGGGCCGGCAGTTCGGCGTGGATGTCGTCGAGCCGCACCGAACGGTCGTCCGGCGTTGCGGCCACGTAGCCGCGGTTGTTGTAGGTGAAGGTGAGGTCGCGCTGCGCGGCGGTGAGGCGGCCGATCTCGGTGCGCAGGCCGTCGTCGGTGCGGTCGTTGGCGAGGCGGGGCAGCCCGGACGCCAGGAACGCGGCGAGCGCCACGAGGACCGCGAGCAGGGTGAGTTGCCCGGCGTAGGACCGAGCTCGTTTCGCCGTACCCCTGAATGTCATTGATCCGCACCCAACCGCAACCGCGCCGCGGGAAGCCGGCGCGCCGCCGCGGCCGCGGTCGCCGCGCTCAGCCCGAGCGCCACGCCGACCAGGAGCACGACGCTGCCCAGCGTGGGCAGCCAGCCCACCTCGAGAACCGGCTCGGGCACCGGGCGCACCGCGGCCGGGGTGAGCACCAGCAGCGGCGCCATCGCGCCCGCCACCAGCAACCCGACCGCCAGCCCGGCCAGCGCGCCCACACCGGCGAGGAACGCCTGCTCGACCACGAGCGACCGGGCCAGCAGATGGGGCCCGGCACCCAATGTGTGCAGCACCGCGAGCTCGCCGGAACGCTGCCGGGCGGTGGCCCGCGAATCGGCCGCGATGCCCGCGGCGGCGAGCAGGACGGCGCCGAACGCGGCCAGGAAGAGCGCGACCCGGGCGCCGGAGCCGAACGGGTCGCGGGTGGCCTCACCGACCAGCTCCCGGCGGTCCAGGACGCGCAGCCCGGCCAGGTCCCGCACGCCGCGCGGGTCGCCGCTGAGCCACCACTCGGCGGTGTTCTGCACGATGCCCCAGCCCTCGAAGAGGCGGGCGTCGAGCGCGGCCCGGTCGGCCAGGATCGCGTCGCCGCCGGACGTGCCTGGCACCCGCCGCACCTCGGCGACCACCTGGACCGGAACTCCGGCACCGGCGACCGTGAGGAAGGACTTCCCGCCGACGGTCGCGTTCATCGCGGCGAGGGCGCCCGGTGTCATCGCGACCGGCACCGGCGAGCGGGAGTCGGCCCGGGTCACCGCGAACCGCCCGGCTGACCTCAGTGTCCCGTCAGGCCCGGCCGCGTGAATGCTCCCGGAGCGCTCGACCGCGTCCCACATGCCGTCCTGGCCGGAGATACGCCACGTGACCTCAGAGATGCCGGCGTCGACCACGAAGCCGCGCAGCCCAGGGCCCGAGGCGGTGAAGGTCAGCGGGCGGCCCCGGTCGCTCTCCCCCAGGTCGACGCGCCGGCCGTCGGCGAAGATCGCCGTGGTGCGGGCCTTGCCGCTGGTGACGATCCGGCCCGGCCGCAGCGAGCTCAGCGGGTTCTCGGTGCCGCGCGCCGCGGCGAGCCGGCCGAGCAGGTCCGCCGGGGACCCACCGGTCGCGTCCTCGCGGGCGCGCAGGACCCCACCGGCGGCCGCGGCGTCCAGAACCACCACGTCGGCGGGTTCGGCACCCGCGGTCAGCGGCATGCTCTCGCGCCAGCCCGGCACGATCGCCCCGGCGCCGGGCAGGGCGCTGAGCTCCTCGAAGCGGTTCACCGGAGCGGCGCCGCCCACCTCGACCAGCCGCAGGTCCGCGCCGACCTGCTGTTCGGCCTGGTCGGCGAGGGAGCCGCGGGCGGTGCCGGCGAAGCCCCACGAGACGGTGGCGGCGGCGACGGCGAGCGCGAGCATCACCATCGGGCCGGCGTGCGAGCGGCGGCCGGCCTGCCAGGTGCCGAGCAGCCGGGCGCGGGTGACGCCGCGGTTCAGGCGGGACGCGGCGAGCCGGGCGATCGGCGGGAGCAGGCGTACCGCGACGACCGCGCCGGTCAGCACGCCGAGCGTGGGCGCGGCGGCGAGCAGCGGGTCGATGCCGAAGCCGGTGCCGACCGGCGAGGAGTACTGCCGCAGCTGCAGCCAGCCGAGCACCGCGAGGGCCACCACGACCAGGTCGAGACCGGCCCGGCGGATCAGCGGCAGCCGGGAGCGGCTGGACGTCTCGGCCACGTAGGTGCGGGCACGGCGCAGCGCCGGCAGGGTGAGCGCCAGGACGCCGCCGATCACGGCCAGGATCCCGGTCAGCCAGACGGTGGCGTCCAGGCGCGGGTCGACGGCCAGGCCGCCGGGGAACGGAACGGTCCGGACCAGGAACACGGCGAGCGGCGGGGCGAGCAGGCCGGCCGGGAGCATCAGGGCGAGGGCCTCGGTCCCGGCCATCGCGGCCAGCCGGGCACGGGACGCGCCGCGGGCCCGCAGCAGGGCGGTCTCGGCGCGGCGGGCCTCGCCGAGCAGCAGGGCGACCAGGGTGAGCGCGTAGCCGGCCAGGACCGCGAGCAGCAGGATCGGGGTGACCAGCGCCGAGCGGCGGACCAGGTCGGCGCGATCCAGGCGGGCGGCGAGGCCGGGAAGGCCGCTGGTCACGGTGGCGGACGAGCTCAGGCCGGTGCGTTCGGCAAGGCCGTCGTTGGTCGCTGACGCGGCTTCAGATGTACGGGTGACCTGCGCCAGAGTCGAGTCGGTGAGGTCCGGTGTGACCAGCCAGCCCGCCGAGGCGCCGGTGGCGTACCCCGCGTCGAAGGCCGCCCTGTCCACCACGATCGGCCCGTGCGTCGAGGTCTGCGGCGCCCGCCCGGCGAAGACGTCGGGGGTCAGCAGCCAGTAGGGGTCGGTCTCGTCCGCCGGCCGCCAGATGCCACTCACGGTGATCGCGACGATACGTTTCGTCCTACGGTCGACCAGGCGCAACGTGTCGCCGGTACGCACGCCGAGCAGCCCGGCGACGGGTTCGGCGAGGGCGGCGGAGCGGGCGCCCGCCGGCCACCGACCGTCGACGAGCGTGGCGTGCGAGGGCAGGTCCTGCAGCGCGACCACGTTGCCGTAGACGACGCCGTTGGAGTCGGGCGTGGCGCCGGGGCCGGGGCGGTCGACCGCCCATCCGGAGCCGTAGACCGCGCCCGCGACCGTGGTCGGCACTCCGCCGAGGCCGCCCGCGTACGCCTCGCGCACCGCCCGGTCGTGCTCGGCACCGCCGGTACCGCGGACGAGCACCGACCGCTCCTGCGGCTCCGCGACGGCGACCGCGGCACGGATGCCCGCCTCACCGGCCGCGCCCGTGTAGGCGGTCAGCCCGGCCAGCAGCAGGACGGCGATGAACATGACCGCCGCACCCGCCGCCAGAAGGCCCTTGGTGGCGGCGGCGCGCCGGACGATCAGCGACATGGGAGACCGGGGTCGGGCATGCGGCGGATCTTGCCATATGGACAGCGGGCCGGTGTGCCCACCGGCCCGCTGCTGCTTCTTTGTCTGATGTTCTGCGGTCGTTGTCCGGATTACGGCTGACTGCGCGGGCTCTCCGGCGACAGGGTGTCGATGAACTCGTGCGGGTCGTGCAGCTTGGTCGTGGCGCGGGCGTCCGCGGCCTCGGCCTTCAGCGTGCTCGCCACCCCGGCGGCGTCGGCACCCGGGATGGCGCCGACGGTGTCGTACGCCTTCTCCGCGAGCGCGTACGCCATCCGGTACTCGTGCTTGGCGAACGCCTTGGCCGCGAGCGCGAGCAGGGCGTCGGCCGTCTTCAGCGCGGTGCGGCCCTTCCCGGCCGGTACGGTGGCGGCCAGCCGGTTCGCGGCCTCCCAGTACGCGGCGGTCAGGAACCGGTCGCTGTTGTCCCGGTCGAACTGGCTGAAGTCCCAGTTCACGTCGATGTAGCTCATCATCGAGTTGTTCTCGTCACCGGCGTTGACGAAGTAGAAGTCGCCGCCGGGGCCGTAGTCGACACCGGTGGCGCTGTCGTATCCGTCGTGCGGGTGGCTCATGCCCAAGTGGTGGCCGACCTCGTGGATCTGGGTGGTGGTCAGGCCGTAACCGCGCTCGACGACCTCCGGGGAGACGAACGAGAACACGTACGACTGGTCGCCGTTCTCCCAGTTGTCGTCGGCGAAACCGAGGCCGGGCGTGCCGACACCGGCGCCGACCGCGTAGTTGAACATCGGCAGCTCGTAGTCGACCCGGCCCTGGTCGTCGTAGATCCGGTCGATGTTCTCCAGGTTGTACAGGTAGAGGTTCGCCCCGGCCGGGAAGTTGAGGTCCGGGTAGCAGGGCTCGTCGGTCAGCACACCGACGTAGCACTGTTCGGCGCGGGCGTCGTACGGCAGGTCCTGGCTGTCGTAGCTGAGCCGGTTGCGCCAGCGCAGCTCGGCCAGCTCGGCCTTGAGCAGGCTCGGCGTCACGTACTGCTCGGACGCGTCCACGCCGGGCCAGCCCTCGTACGTGTTGTCGTCGAGGTTGATCGAGGACGGCGGCTCGCCGGCCGCCGGGATCTCCGCCGGGTACAACGGTGACGTGGTGAACAGCAGGTTCAGTGCCACGTAACGGGTGATCTTGCCGAGGTCGCCGGCGAGCGCGGCCGGTGCCCGGTAGCCGCCGGCCCTGTACTCCCAGGTGGGCGGCATCCGGTAGTCGGGCACGCCGTCACCGTCGACGTCCGGGTTGTCGACGTCGTAGTTGCTGGTCCACGACTCGGGACCGGCCGACAGGTCGTGGAACCAGACACGCCGGGTGGCGCCCAGGCCGGTCTCCTCGTCGTCGGCGGTGGTGCCGCCCCAGGCGATCACCTTGCGGCTCTCCCGGTTGGCACCGAAGTCGTAGCCGGTGTCCGGGTCGGGCTCGCCGATCTTCGTGTAGACGTGGTGCTTGAAGTCCTTGCGCCCGTACCAGTTCACGAAGAAGACGGTGTTGCGGCGGGTGTCGACGCCGGACGGCGGGTGGAAGGCGAGCCACTTCTCCACGCTCGGCGCGTCGATGAGGTGGTTGTCCTTGATGTCCAGGACGTTGTTCGCCTGGTCGTTGTACGCCTGCTGGTACTCCGTGAGCGGCGCCGGCTTCGCCAGCCGGTTCAGCTGCTTGAAGAAAGTGTCCTCGTAGGACTTATTGGCGTACGTCAGCTTGTAGTCATATTTGTAGGTGATGCCGAGCTTCTCGGTGACGCCGTACCAGAGCCGGGACCGCACCACCGGCTCGTAGGAGCCGGACAGCTCGCCCAGGAACCCGCTCCTGGCCACCTGGTCCTGCTCGTAACCGACGAACACCACGTTGACCGGCACCTTCTCCGTCAGGCGGGGCTGACCGCCGGGATCCAGGTACCCGAACTTCGACGCGGGGGCGGCGCCGGCGGGTCCCGCCACGGCCACCACGACAGCCGCGACGAGTGTCACGACGAAGGGGCTTCTCCATCTCATGTGGACACGCTGCCATCAACCACCACCGATGGGAAGGGGTCGTGGTGACGGCTGCGTTACATCGTGGTCAACCTCTGCCCGAAGGCCCGCGCCCCCGGCCCCTCCAGTCGCGACAGCAGAGCGGTACGGCCGGTGACGGCGAGCAGCAGCGCGGCGATCGGCCCGCACACCTCCGGCCCCGCGCCGAACGACCAGGCGGTGTCGGTGGCGGACAGGCGCAGGCCCGCGACCGCCCGCACGGACGGCTGCGGCGGCGGGAAGCGCATGGTGAGCACCCGCTGGGCGCAAGCGGCGGCGGCCTCCGGCGGCACCGGGTGGATGCGGCCGAGCGGCAGCGCGATGTCCTGGCCGTGCACGAGCAGGTCGATGAGCGGCTCCATCGGGGTGAGGCCGACGTTGCGCCGCCTCTCCCCCGCGGTCCGGCGCAGATAGTCCACGATCTGCTCCGGCGCCCACTGCGCGGCCCGCAGGCGAGCCGTCTCGGCGATGGTCGCCTGCATGCCTCCGCGCCAGTGCCGGAGCATGCCGGGGACGTCGCGCAGGCGCAGCATCTGCAGGGTGAGGTGCGCGGCGACGTCATGGACCGTCCAGCCGGCGCAGAGCGACGGCTGTGACCATTCGGCCGAGTCGAGGTCGTCCAGCAGGCCCGCCACGGCGAGCCTCTGACGGTGGATTTCGGGCCAGGGATCCATGGCGCAACTCCGTCCTGATGGGAGCATCGTAGTGGTGAGCACCCGGGTCGCCTACCGCGCCGACCAGGCCTTCGACGGGGATCGCGAGATTCCGGGCGGCGCCCTGGTCCTGGTCGAGGGCGCGCGCATCGTGGGGGTCGAGCAGGGCGGCGCACCCGCGCCTTCCGATTTCTCGATCCGGTACGACCGAGGCGTCACGTTGCTGCCCGGGCTGATCGACGCGCACACGCACCTGTGCGGCGACAGCGGGCCGGACGCCCTGGACCGCCTCCCCGCCCTGACCGGCGCCGAGCTGGACGAGGCCGTCGGTGCTGCGCTCGGTGCCCATCTCGCGGCCGGTGTGACGGCGGTCCGGGACCTCGGTGACCAGCAGTGGGCCGTGGTGGACCGGCACCGCGACCGGCCCGGCAGCCCACTGGTCGTCCCCTCGGGGCCGCCGATCACCGTGCCGGACGGGCACTGCGCGGCGATGGGCGGTGGTGCCCGCGGCACCGAGCGGCTGCGCCGGGCCGTGCGCGAGCGCGCCGAGCGGGGCGCCGCCGTGGTGAAGGTGATGACCACCGGCGGCATGATGACGCCCGGCACCGACATGCGCGCCCGCCAGTTCGGCGACGACGAGTTGCGGGCGGTGGTCGAGGAGGCGCACGAACTCGGCCTCCCGGTGACAGCTCACGCGCACGCCACCGCGGGTGTCGAGCAGTCGGTCGCCGCGGGCGTGGACGGGATCGAGCACTGCACGTGCATGGGGCCGGACGGGATGCGTACGCCGCCGGGGCTGGCCGCCGCGATCGCCGCCGCCGGGATCGTGGTCTGCCCGACCGTCGGCACCACGTTCGGCGCGGCCGGCACCGCGCCGCCGCCGGAGGTCGCCGCCCGGATGGCGCGCGCCGGTTTCTCCCTAGACGGGCGGCGCGCCCAGGTGGGTGAGCTGGCCGCGGGCGGTGTCTCGATGATCAGCGGGACCGACTCGGGCATCAACCCGGCGAAGCCGCACGGGCTCCTGCCGCACAGCATCGCGGAACTCGTCGCCTGCGGTGTGCCGGCGGCGGCCGCTCTCGGCTCGGCGACCGGGCTCGCCGCCGACGCGTGCGGGCTCGCCGGGCGCACCGGGCGGCTGCGGGCCGGGCTGAGAGCGGACCTGCTGCTCGTGCGGGGTGACCCGGTGCGCGACGTGGCGGCGCTGCGGGCGGTGCACACGGTGGTGCTCGCCGGTGAGGTGGTCGGGTGAGAAGAGGGCCGAGGGCCGCACCCCATGGGTGCGGCCCTCGGCCGAGCCTCGGACGGCTACTCAGTTCTTCTTGTAGTCGTAGTGCTGCGGCAGGCCCTTGTCGTAGTCGTAGTCGTGGTTCTGGCCGTAGTGCTTCGGGTAGCCCTGGCCGCCCTTGACGTACCAGGGGCTGTAGACCTTGAGGGCCCACTCGCCGCGGTGGAAGCCGCGCCACACCTGGAAGCACTGGTAACGGGCCCACTTCTCCTTCCACACCCCGGTCTTGCCGACCTTCGCGCAGGTCCGCGGGCTGTGGTAGTAGTCGAAGATCCGCTCCCGGAACTTGGGGGCCTGGTGGTAGGAGGCGACCGGCTTGCCGGAGGCCTCGTCCGCCTTCGGCCCCGCGGGGGACGCCGACGCCGGGCTGACGGCCACGGCCAGGCTCGCGGCGACCGCGACGCCCGTCATGACGAACGCACGCGTGAGCTTGCTCATGAGGATCACCTTCTTTGTCACGCTAATTCGGACATGCGAACCATAAGCGGACAAAGTTCGCGGCGGCTATGACGCCGCCGCCACGATCGGGTGATCACGCGGCGAACAGGCACGCCGGGCGGCGCGGCGCGCTAGCGGCTAGAGGACCGGCGCGGTCGGCCACACGTAGTCGGGGTTCGGCTGCACATAGAGGCCGAACTTGCCGGCCCAGCGACCCTCGGCCTTGTTGCACTGGTAGTCGAACCAGTACTTCTTGGTCTTGCCGTCGTCGCCGTCCTTCTTGCAGTCGGCCTCGGCCGGGTACCAGTCGTAGAACTCGAACTCCGGAACCTCGGCCGGGGTGGACGGCGGCGCGGCGTGCACCGCGCTCGCGCCGATGCTCAGGGCGGCGGCCACCGTACCGGCGGCGACGGCGAGGCGGGTCATTGTATTCATCTCAGCCAGCCTTTCGTGAGGAATCGTGATTGTCGGACCGAACGTCGCGGAAGCAAAACCGGAAAAACAATTTCCGGAATCCTTCGGACATAAATGCGTCATGCCCGGGTACTGGTGCACCCGGGCATGACGGCGAATTTACTCAAGCGGGGTCACGTGATGGACGACGAGACGAACAAAGTCCGCTCAGCGGTCGTACCAGTAGTCGTCCTCGTCTTCGTATTCGTCGTACTCGTAGGCGACCCACAGCGCCCACTCGTCACTGTGCTTGCCGCGACCCTTCTCGCACCGGAAGTCGTACCACTCGTCGTCGTCCTTGCCCTCGATGCCCGCGGAGCGGCACTCACGCTTGGAGTCGTACCAGTCGTGGAATTCCTTCTCGTCGTACGGGTCCAGGGAGACCACACCGGCGGACCTGACGTCCTGGGGAGCGGCCTGCGCGACTCCGGCACCAGCGCTCATTGCGAACGCGGCGGACATACCAGCAGTGAGGAAGATTCGCGTCAGTTTATTCATCGGACGGACCTTTCTGGGTGGAATTTCCTACCGAGCGAGCAAAGCGTAGGAGCCTCCTGACAATCACCACCGGAAAACGGCCAACAACAATTTCCGAAAGTGTTTCGGCGGTATAATCACGCGCTCACCGAAAAGGTCTCACCAAGCCCATGCCTCGGGGCCGGGCCCACCATTTCCGACAGGTGGAAAAATCTCATCGAGCGCGTTCAGCACGTCGTCGCCCAGAGTCGTCGTCAGCGCCGCAAGCGGCAGGTCGAGCTGCTCCGCGCCGCGCGGCCCGAGCACCGGCGCGGTCACCTCGGGACGCGACAGCAGCCACGCGATCGCCACCGTGACCGGGTCCAGGCCGATCTCCGCGCACAGCGCCTCGAACCGCTCGATCGCCGGCCGGTGCGGCGCCACCCGCTCCGGCGCGTGCAGCACCGCCCGGCCACCGGCGCCGTCGCGCTGCTTGCGGAGCGCCCCCGAAAGCGCTCCGAAATGCAGCGGCGAGTACGGCAGCACACCGATGCCCAGCTCCGCCGCGGCCGGCAGAACCTCCAGTTCGACATGTCGCTGTAGGAGGTTGTAGCGGCACTGCTCGGACACCACGCCGAGGAAGTGCCGCCGGTCCGCGGCCGCCTGGGCACGGGCGAGATGCCAGCCGGCGAAGTTGGACGAACCGGCGTACCGGATCTTCCCGGCAGCCGTGAGCGTCTCCATCGCCTGCCAGACCTCGTCCCAGCCGGTGCCTCGGTCGATGTGGTGCATCTGGAACAGGTCGATCCAGTCGGTACGCAGCCGGCGCAGCGACGCCTCGCAGGACGCGATGATGTTGCGGGCGGACAGGCCGCGGTCGTTGGGCGCGTCGCTCATCGGCGCGTACACCTTGGTCGCCAGCACGATCCGGTCGCGCCTACCGGTCCGGTCGAGCCAACTGCCGATGTAGCGTTCGCTGAGCCCGTCGCCGTCCTCGCGGCCGTACATGTTGGCGGTGTCCACGAAGTCGATGCCCAGCTCGAACGCGCGGTCCAGGACGGCGTGGCTCTCCTGCTCGCCGATCTGCCAGCCGAAGTTCATGGTGCCGACGCAGAGGCGGCTCACGGTCAGGCCGGTACGGCCCAGTCGGGTGCGTTGCATGCGGGGACGGTAGGCGGCCGGAGGGGGAGGCGCCCAGCCGTTCGACCGTGCTCGAATGGACCCGTGATCGAGCTCGAGTTCGGCGCCGCCGACCTGGCCGGCCTGCGGTTCGCCCACTCACCGATGGCCGAGGTGGTGGCCAGCGCGTTCGCCCTGCGAGGCGACGGGTGGCCGTACGGGTCGTGGCGGGCCGGGGTGACACCGATGCTGCACCGCTGGCCGGTCCTGCGGGCGGTGCTGCTGGGGCCGCACGGATACGCACCGGATTTCCTGACACCGGTGCCGCGATCGCCGCGGCCGACGCTCGACGAGGAGCTCGCGGTGGTGGCGGCGACTCCACCGGAAACGGTTGTCGCCCAGGTCACCGCCGGGTGGCCGGGGAGCGCACCGCCGGTCATCGTGGATTTCGAGCGCGATCCGCGTACCTCTGTGGGTTTGCTCTGCTCGGAGATCCGGGCCTACTTCGCCGCAGCCGTCGCACCTCTCTGGCCCCGCCTCAGATCCTCGGCGGAAGCCGAGATAGCGGCTCGCGCGCGGGCCGCGACCGAACGCGGCGCCCGGATGCTCGTCGACAACCTGCACCCGCGGCTCGGCTGGGACGGCTCCGTCCTGCACATCCGCTATCCGCACAAACACGGCCGATGGGGCCTGGCGGGACGCGGGCTGACGCTGCTGCCCACCGGATTCGCCGGCGACGAGATCTACGCGTTGCGCGAGTCGCCGCGCGGTGACGCCCTCTGGTACGCCCCGCGCGGCCACGGCAACCTCTGGTCCCCCGCACCGGAGCCGTCCGCCACGCTCTCCGGGCTGCTGGGACCGACCCGCGCGGCGGTGCTGACGCTGCTCGCCGTGCCGCACAGCACCGGGCAGGTGGCCGAACGGCTGGGCCTGGCCGCCGGCACGGCCTCGCACCACCTGACCACCCTGCGCGACGCGCGGCTGGCGGCGGCCGTCCGTGACGGCCGCCGCCTGCTCTACCAGCGCACCGCACTCGGCGACGAGCTGGCCCGCGGGTGACGCTCTCTCAGACCGCGGTCTTCGTGCGGGCGCCGGGCCGCGGTGACGCTTTCAGACCGCGATCTTCGTGCGGGCGCCGGGCCTCAGGTAGACCGCCCAGGTGATCAGCACGCAGAGGGCGTAGAAGCCGATGAAGGCCAGGTAGGCCGCGTCGGCGTCCTTGTAGGTGAGGAAGGACTGGCGGAAGGCCAGGTTGACCAGGACGCCGCCGACCGCGCCGATCGCGCCGGCGATGCCGATGACCGCGCCGGCGATGCGGCGGGACTGGTGCTCGTCGCCGGCGTACTTCTGCCGGAAGATCGCCGGGATCATCTTGTAGGTGGAGCCGTTGCCCAGCCCGCTGAGGACGAACAGGACGATGAAGCCGACGATGTAGAGCGGCAGCGATCGCTGCTGGGCCGCCACCAGGACCACCGTGGCGCCGACCGCCATGCCGATGAAGTTGACGAAGGTGACCTTCGCGCCGCCGAGACGGTCGGCGAGCGCGCCGCCGACCGGCCGGATCAGTGAGCCGAGCAGCGGGCCGAGGAAGGTCAGGTACGCGGCCTTGATCGGAGTGTTGAACTGCTCGGCGAACTGCACCTGCAGCACCTGCCCGAACGCGAACCCGAAGCCGATGAACGAGCCGAAGGTGCCGATGTAGAGCACCGACATGATCCAGGTGTGCGGCTCCTTGGCGGCGTCGCGCATCCCCCGCTTCTCGTTGCGGGCCTGGGTCAGGTTGTCCATGTAGATGGCCGAGCCGAGCGCCGCGAGCACGATGAGCGGGATGTAGATGCCGGCCACGATGCCCGGCGAGCCGGCCCCGAAGACCGCCAGCACGAACAGCCCGACCAGTTGGACCGCCGCGACGCCGATGTTGCCGCCGCCGGCGTTGATGCCCAGCGCCCAGCCCTTGAGCCGGTCCGGGTAGAAGGCGTTGATGTTCGCCATCGAGGAGGCGAAGTTGCCGCCGCCGACACCGGCGAGGGCGGCCAGGATCAGCAGGGTCGAGAACTCCACCCCGGGTTTGATCATGAAGGCCGCGGTCACCGACGGGATGAGCAGCAGTGAGGCGCTGATGATCGTCCAGTTCCGGCCGCCGAACCGGGCCACCGCGAACGTGTACGGGATCCGCAGCGACGCGCCGACCAGTGTGGGAACGGCGGTGAGCAGGAACTTCTGGGCCGGGTCGATGCCGTACTGGGGGCCGAGGAACAGCACCAGCACGGACCAGAGCGTCCACACCGAGAAGCCGATGTGCTCGGAGAAGATCGAGAAGATCAGGTTCCGCTTGGCGACGGCGGCGCCGCCGTTCGCCCAGAACTCCGGGTCCTCGGGACGCCAGTCGTCGATCCAGTGCCCGCGGACGGTCTTCGCGTCCGGTCTGGCCGCGACGGCGGGGGTGGGCAGAGTCGCAGTCACTATCAATCTCCCAGGATGATGTCGTCACCCTCGACCCGGACCGGGTAGACGGTGATCGGAGGCTGTCCGGACTGGGAGCACCCGGTGGCGAGGTCCCAAGCGTTCAGATGGAGCGGGCAGACGACGACCTTGTTGTCGATCTGCCCATCGGCCAGCGGGCCGCCCTTGTGGGGGCAGACCGCGGAGACCGCGCGCAGGGAGCCGTCGCGGAGGCGGAAGACGGCGATCATGTCCCCGTCGACGGAGTAGGTGCGCCCCTCGCCGAGGGGGATGTCAGTGAGCGGGCCGAGAACGACGGCGGTCGGAAGAGTCATGCGCGCACCGGAACCTGAGGGAGGACGGTCAGGGGAAGAGAGGTACGGAACTGGCCGGGCGTGGCCGGTTCGGCCCGCTCCTTCCAGGGGTCCTTGTAGGCCTGCACGGCGTCCTCGACAGCCGCGTCGAGCGCCTCGGCGATCCCGTCGGAGTCCTCGACGACGATCTCCCGGATCCGCTCGATGCCGATCCGCGGCACGAACGAGTACGTGCGCTCCAGCCAGTTCGCGTTCTCGCGGTAGTACTGCAGGAACCGGCCGGTCAGGCGGATCACCTCTTCGGCCGAGCCGACCGTGGCGAGCAGATCGCCCTTGCGGATGTGGGCTCCGGCCGCGCCGCCGACGTAGATCTCCCACTTGCCGCCGTCGATCGCGACCACACCAAGATCTTTGACGTACGCCTCGGCGCAGTTGCGCGGGCATCCGGTGACCGCGAGCTTCATCTTGCCGGGACCCTCGAGGCCCTGGAACCGCTCCTCGATCGCGATGCCCAGCGCCGTGGAGTCGCCGACGCCGAAGCGGCAGAAGTCCGAGCCGACACAGGTTTTGACAGTGCGGAAGCTTTTCGCGTACGCGTAACCGGACGGCATGTCCAGGTCCGCCCACATCGCCGGCAGCTTCTCCTTCGGCACGCCGAGCAGGTCGATGCGCTGGCCGCCGGTGAGTTTCACCATCGGGACGTCGTACTTCTCGGCCACCTCGGCGATCTTGCGCAGCTGTGCCGGTGTGGTGACGCCGCCCTTCATCTGCGGCACCACCGAGAACGTGCCGTCGCGCTGGATGTTGGCGTGCACCCGGTCGTTGATGAACCGCGCGTCGCGCTCGTCGACGTACTCGTCGGCCCACATCATCTTCAGCAGCGAGGCGAGGCCCATCTTGCTCTTGGCGTCGTGGGTGCCGCCGGGTACCAGCTTCTCGAAGACCGCCGAGACGCTCTTCAGCTCGTACTTGCGGATCGCGGCCATCAGCTCGGGCTTGGGCATCGGGACGCCGGGCACGTACCACGACGCGGCCGGGTCCTCCTCGACGTCGCCGCCGGCGGCCCACTCGACGATCCGCTGCACGAGCGGCTTGCAGGTCCCGCAGCCCTTGCCGGCGCGGGTCTTGTCCATCACGCCGTTGACCGTCTTGCATCCGGCGTTGACGACACCGCAGATGGCGCCCTTGCTGACGCCGTTGCAGTTGCAGACCTGCGCGTCGTCCGGCATGTCGGCCGGAGCGACCTCGCCGGCCGGGCCGCCGATGTCGAAGAGCATCTCGGCGCGCTCCTCGGGCAGCGCCTGCGCCCGGTCGAACGACTGGATCAGGTTGGCGGCCTTGCTGTTGTCGCCGACCAGGATCGCACCGGCGAGGGCACCGTCGCGGATGATGAGCTGCTTGTAGACGCCCTTCTTCGGCTCGCTGTAGATGATCACCTCGTCGTCGTCGGTCTCCGGCGCGATCAGGCCCATCGAGGCGACGTCGATGCCGGCGACCTTCAACTTGGTGGAGAGCTTCGAGCCGGTGTACGCGGCCTCGGTGTCCCGGCCGGTGATGTGGTCGGCGAGCACCTTCGCCTGGTCCCACAGCGGCGCGACCAGGCCGTAGAGGTTGCCTCGGTGCTGGGCGCACTCACCGACCGAGTAGATGTCGTCCTCGTCCTGCACCCGCATCTGGTCGTCGACCACGATGCCGCGCTCGACCGGCAGGTCGCTGTTCGCGGCGACCTGGGTGTTCGGGCGGATGCCGGCGGCGATCACCACGACGTCGCAGGGGATCACCGTGCCGTCGGCCAGCTTGACACCGGTGACCCGGTCCTTGCCGAGGATCTCGGACGTCATCGCGTTGGTGATGACCTTGATGCCGAGCTTGTTCTCGACGCTGGCCTGCAGCATGTGGCCGGCCTTCTCGTCCAGCTGCCGCTCCATCAGGTGGCCCATGGCGTGCAGCAGGGTCACCTCGCTGACGTGGTTCTGCAGGCCGCGCGCCGCCTCCAGGCCGAGCAGGCCGCCGCCGATCACGACCGCCCGCTCGTGGTCCCGGGCGTACCGGATCATGCCGCGGGTGTCGTCGAGCGTGCGGAACGCGAAGACGCCCTGGTGGAAGCCGCGCTTCGGGTTGTGGATGTTCTTGATCGGCGGCGTCCACGAACTGGAACCGGTCGCGATGATCAGCTTGTCGTACGGGGTGGCGGTCCCGTCCGACGCGTAGACCGTCTTGGCGAACCGGTCGATCCGCTCGATCTTCACACCGGCGTGCAGGGTGATCCCGTTGTCCTGGTACCACGCCAGGTCGTTCAGGAAGATGCCGTCCTCGGTCTCCACGCCGGCGAGCAGGTTGGAGAGCATGATCCGGTTGTAGTTGCCGTACGGCTCGTCACCGAACATCGTCACGGTGAAGTCGCCGTTGCGGGCGAGGATCTCCTCCACCGTGCGGGCACCGGCCATGCCGTTGCCGATCACCACAAGTTTCTGGGGCATCAGATCTCCACGAGTCCGAGGTCGACGATCACATTTCCGGACAGGCCGGCCGGCGCGGCGAGCCACAGCTCGACCGTGGTGCCGCCGGGCAGGTCCTCGAGCACCCGCAGCGGCACGTGGACGTCGCCCTTGGCGCCGACCGGGAAGTACCGCATGGGTACGCCGTCGCGGACGAGCACGACACAGATCAGTTCGGCGGTCGCGTTGCCGCCGCGGAAGTAGACGGCCTGCGCGGTCGCGCCGCCGGGGACCGTCCAGGCCAGGGCCGGGCTCAGCGGCCCGGGCTGGTCCAGGCCCTTGCCCTCGAAGGCGAACACGCCCTGCAGGAATCGGGGTGTGGAATACATGTCAGGAGTCCCCTTCCACTTTCTGAAGAGCGATCGCGCACGCCTTGAAGGCGGGCATCCGGGAATGCGGGTCAAGGGCCGGGTTGGTCAGCGCGTTGGCTCCGGGCCAGTGGAACGGTGCGAACACCGTGTCCGGCCGGATGCCGTCGCTGAGCCGGGCCCGCAACGTCGCGGTGCCCCGGCGGCTGCGGAGCTCGACCATGTCGCCGTCGGCGATGCCGTGGCGGCGGGCCAGGTCGGGGTGGATCTCGGCGCGGGCCTCGGGCAGCGCCACGGTGAGCGCCCTCACCCGCCGGGTCTGATTGCCGCTCTGGTACTGCTGCATGTTGCGGCCGGTCGTCAGCACGTACGGGAAGGCCGAATCGGGAAGCTCGGCCGGGTCGCGGTGATCGACCCGGACGAACCGGGCGCGGCCCGACGCCGTCGGGAAGCTCTGCTCGAACAGCCGCGGCGTGCCGGGGTGGTCCTCGCTCGGGCAGGGCCAGAAGACGCCCTGCTCGTCCTCGATCCGCTCCCACGTGATGCCGGCGTAGTCGGCGATGCCGCCCGCGCTGGCCCGGCGCAACTCCTCGAAGACGGCACGCGGGTCGTCGGTGAAGTACTCGCCGCGGCCCAGCAGGCCGGCCAGTTCGGTGAGGACGGTCAGGTCGGGCTTGACGTCCGGCGGCGGGGGCAGCGCCATCTTCCGCCGGATCACGCGGCCCTCGAGGTTGGTCATGGTGCCCTCCTCCTCCGCCCACTGGGCGGTGGGGAGCACGACGTCGGCGAGCTCGGCGGTCTCCGAGGCGAAGATGTCCGAGACCACCAGGAAGTCCAGCGCCCGCAGCCGGTCGATCACCCGGTTGCTGTGCGGCGCGGAGACAGCGATGTTGCTGGCCAGGACCATCAGCACGCGGACGCCGCCGTCGGTGCCGAGGCGGTCGAGCATCTCGTACGCGGACCGGCCGGGCTGCGGCAGCTCGTCCGGGTCGATCCCCCAGACGGCGGCGACGTGCGCGCGGGCGGCCGGGTCGTCGAGCCGGCGATACCCGGGCAGCTGGTCGGCCTTCTGGCCGTGCTCGCGGCCGCCCTGCCCGTTGCCCTGGCCGGTGATCGTGCCGTATCCGGAGAACGGCCGGCCGACCAGGCCGAGCGCGAGGGCCAGGTTGAGCCAGGCCTGGGCGGTGTCGGTGCCGTTGCTGTGCTGCTCGGCGCCGCGGGCGGTGAGGATCATCGAGGGTTTCTCGGTGGCGAGGAGTCGCACGGTTTCCCGCAGCTGAGCCTCGGGAACGCCGGTGAGCCGCTCGACTCTCTCCGGCCAGTACGCGTTGCTGCTCGCTTTGACGGCCGCGAAGTTCTCCGTCCGATTTTTTATGAAATCCTCGTCTATATAGCCGCTTCTGACGGCGATATGGAGCATGCCGTTGGCCAGGGCCAGGTCGGTGCCGGGCAACGGCTGCAGGTGCAGGTGGGCGCCGTTGGCGGTGTTCGTGCGGCGCGGGTCGACGACGATGTGGCGTGCGCCCTCGGCCCGGCCGGAGTCCAGGTACTGCATGGACGGCGGCATCGCGTCGGCCGGGTTCGCGCCGACCAGCAGCACGGTCCGGGCCTGCGCGACGTCGGCGAGCGGGAACGGCAGGCCGCGGTCGATGCCGAGCGACCGGTTCGCGGCGGTCGCGGCGCTCGACATGCAGAACCGGCCGTTGTAGTCGATCGCGGAGGAACGGAGAGCGACACGCACGAACTTGCCGAGCGCGTACGCCTTCTCGTTCGTCAGCCCGCCTCCGCCGAACGCCCCGACGCTGTCCCGGCCGTACTTCTCCTGACTGTGCCGGATCGCGGAGACGATCTGTTCGTAGGCCTCCTCCCAGGACGCCTCGCGCAGCGGGCTCTCCCGGTTGCCGGGCTCCTTGCGGACCAGCGGCGTCAGCAGCCGGTCCGGGTGGTCCAGCAGGTCCGCCGCGGTGAAGCCCTTGGCGCACAGGCCGCCCCGGTTGACCGGGAACTCGGCCGGCTCGAGCCGCACCCCGGGGATTCCGGGCGTCAGCGTCATCCCGCACTGCAACGCGCAGTAGGGGCAATGCGTCTGGGTCGCCGTCACGAGAGGTAGCCTCTCGGTCGCCCGTTAACCCTTTCGACGTGTTGTGGTGACGCTGTTGTCAGCAAATCCCTACAACGCGCTGCCGGCCGTTGTGAGCCGGACGGCATCGAACCGACGCAGAACGAGATCGGCCACTGCCGGGTCGTGGCAGAGCGGCGGCGTCACCGAGTCGGCGCCGGCGGCGTGCAGCGTACGGTAGAAAAGCCCTTCGGCCAGCAGGTACGCGGCCACCGCAACGGTCCGGTTCGTCCGGCGCAGGCCCGCCACGACGTCGGCCACCCGCGGTCCGCTGCCCGACGTGTAACCGACCGCCGCACCCAGTTGGTCGGCGACGCTCTCGATGTCCGCGCGCCACAGCGGGTCGGACGAGCCGGCCGCGGCCAGGACCACGGCGTCGGCCTTCGGGAGGTTGCGGCGCAGGGATTCGAGCAGGATCGGATCGGGGCCCAGCGGCGCGGTCACCGGGAAGTCCGTGCCCGCGACGGCTTCGGCGATGTCGACGCGCACGTGGTAACCGCAGGAGAGGAGCAGCGGGACGACGACGGCGTTCTTCGCCGTCCGCACGATCTCGGCGACCTTGGGCTCCTGCACGTCGACGTAGCAGAGGCGGACGTCGAGGCCGGGACGGCGGCGGGCCACCGCGGCGGCGAGGTTCTGGATCTGGCGGCGCCCGGCCGGGGACCGGGTGCCATGGGCGACGGCGATAAGGGTTTCGGGCACAGTCGTCTCCCCTTTTGTCGAGTTACGTCTACCTCAGGCGGCTTCGTCGACGCGCAGGCGGTAACCGCGTTTGATGACGGTCTCGATGTGTTTGCCGGAACCGAGGGCGGCACGCAGACGGGCCACCGCCACGTCGACCGCGTGCCCGTCGTTCCCCCGGGGCAGTGCCTCGGCCAGCTGTTCCTTCGACACCACGGCGCCCGGGCGGCGGGCCAGCGCGGTGAGGATCGCCATCGCGGCCGGTGCGAGGGCGTGGATCGTGCCGTCGATCAGGACGGCGTGGCCGCGTACCTCCAGAACGGTGCCGGCGACCTGCAGGCGGACCGCCCGGCGGGGCAACTCGTCGGTGACGGTCTTGATCAGCGCGCCGAGCCGGTAGCGGTCCGGCATCACCACCGGCACACCCAGGTCGATCAGCGGCGCGGCGGTCACCGGGCCGACACAGGCGGCGAGGGTACGGCAGCCGAACGCCCCCGTGACGTCCGCCGACGACTCCCCCGCGATCTGCAGGAAGGCCTTCACAGCCGGGGCGCTGGTGAACGTCACGGCGTCGATCTGGCCGGCGGCGACCTGGTCCGCCAGGCGTTTCACCGGCGCGGTGTCCGGCGGCATCGCCCAGCGGTAGACCGGCACCTCGACCACTGCCGCACCGGCCGCGCGCAGCGCGTTGACGAACTCGGTCTGCGGCTCACCGTGCTCCTGCACCACGATCCGCTGACCGGCCACACCCTCGCTGAGCAGGCGCTGCAGGATCTCCTCGTTCGCCTCGGTCTTGGCCGCCCACTCCTCGGTGAGTCCGGCCGCCCGGATGGCGCCGCACGGTTTCGGGCCACGCGCCAGGATCCGCGCGCCGCGCAGTGAGTCGCGCAGCTGGTCGCCGATGCCCCAGCCCTCGGCCGCCTCCAGCCAGCCGCGGAACCCGAAGCCGGTGGTGGCCACGACCAGGTGCGGCTCCAGGCCGATGCAGGCCGCGGTGGCGGCGTGCAGCGCCTCGTCGTCGATCAGCGGAATGATGGTGATGGCCGGCGCGCTGACCACGCGCGCCCCGCGCCGCTCCAGCAGCGCCTCCATCTCGGTCCGGCGCCGCTCCGCGGTGACTGCCACGGTGAACCCGGCCAGTGCGCCCTCGATCATCCGGTCCCCATCCTGTGCCGCTGTCGTTGCACAGAGTCCTAAGGCCCTATTTCGGGACCAGCGCGACCATGTTTCCGCGAGAATAACGGCCGGTCACTTGGCTGACGTTCACCGTTGTGAGCAGTTGATCATGCGCTCTCTTCCGGGCCGTCGAAGAGTGACCCTTCCACTCCCAGGATCCGCCGAATCTCTGCGATATGGTGAAAAGCCGCGATTCGCCCGTCCAGGAGGCCGACCCGGTAATCCGCTCCGACCTCTGGGTCCTCGGCGATCTGCGGGTCCCGCAGCCCGGCCGCCCCGTCCACCCGCCCGGCGTTGTAGGCCACCAGAGCGTCGTCCATCGGGTCACTCCCTGCACTGCCGTGTATCTCTGTCGCGCGCAATCTCGCACGTGCGCCGCGACAGGCCCACCCTCCGACCGTCCGGATCACACCGGACCGCTCGGGCAGCCGCGCTCAGTCGTAGTCATAATCACGGCTTGCCCGGCTCGCGGCTTCGAAGCGGGCTCGCAGGTCGGCGGTGGTGGCGTCGTGCATCGAGGGCATCCAGGCCCAGGAGTGGCCGGCGCAGGAACGCTCCCGGAGCGAGCCGGTCTCCGCCGCCGCGAGGAGCCGCTCGGCCAGGGTCCGGTCGCCGAGCGCGCGGCCGGCCGCTCTGACGAACCGGCCCACCTTGCCGAAGGCGCCGTCGTGCAGGATCACGTCGAGGATCTCCGGACCGAGGCGGGCGGCGAGGTCCGGCTGCTCGTCGATCCGGCCGGCGGCCTCCCGCCGTTTCCGATCGACCCGGCGGACCAGCGCCGTCCCCTCGTCGAGGCCGGCCGGGTCGGGTGGTGGCGACCCCGCGGGTCCCAGCGCCAGCAGCAGCACGTCGAGGCGCCGCTCCAGCTCAGGCAGCGTGTCCACGCCGGTTCCCAGGGCGTAGCCGTGTTCGCCCGTCCAGTGGCGGGTGCCGCATCTGCGGCAGTATCGGCGCGGGTCGGAACTCGACGCGGAGGACGCCTCCCGCCGCACCTCCTTGATCTGCTCGGCGGTCAGGCGACGGGCGTCCCACGCGAGCTCGGCCAGGCCTTCGTGGTCCGGGTGCGGCTGGGCCTCCGGATGGCCGTCGACGCCGGTCACCGCGGCGAGGTCGGCCACCGGGACGCCGAGCAGGTACGCGAACGCGCTCACGTAGCGCGGTGTGAGCTCGACGCGGCCCGCGAACAGCATGGCCACCGTGGAGTCGGAGACGTAGGGCCCCTCGCCGATGACCATTAGCGTGCCAGCGCGTACCCGTCTCATGGCTCTGTTCTTCACCAGCGCGCCCAGAATCGGACCGGGACCGGCCTCGCTCACCGCGGGCATCGGCTCGGACGGCTTCACCTCGGGCATCCGCCGGATGACGGCCTGCAGGTGACGCCGCTCGGCGGGCGTCATCTCCGCGGCCCGGCCGACGATCGAACCCACGCCCCCCGAGGATCTTCCGGGCGCGGCTGCCAGATCCACCGGGACGTCGCGGCCGGCCAGCACGAACAGATCAGCCGCGTGCCAGCCCAGCAGCGGCGCCAGGTCGCGTGGATCCCCCGTTGCCGGAACGCCGCGATGCTCGAGCAGGCGGCGCAGTGGGGAATCGTCCATCCGATGAGGCTAGATCAACCCCGAAGCCCGCCACAGTGCCGCGCCCGGCCCGCCGATCAGGTCCAGGTCGCGCAGGAACTCGACGACCCGCTCGCCGGCCCAGCGCATCGTCTCGCGGTGGTACGGGTTGGCCCGCGCCGCACGCCGCCCCTCCTCCGGGTCGATGCCCACCGAGCGGTAGACGCGCGGGTCGACGAGCCGGGTTCCGGTCAGGTACGCCGCACGGGCGATCACGATCTTGTCGAAGGCAAGCCGGCCACGGCCCGCGCCGCGGATCTGCCGGGCGAGTTCCTCCCGCGCGTACCGGACGTGCCGGGCCTCCTCGACCACGTGGATCCGGGACACCATGCGGACCAGCGGCTGCACGTCCTCGCAGGCCATCGCCTCGCGCTGCAGGGTGTCCAGGATCTCCTCGGCGATCAGGATCGCGGCGTACATCCGCGGGCCGGTGCCGGTGTGCGCGATCCACTTGCCGAGCGCCTGGTTGAAGCCGCTGGGCTGGTAGACCGGAGTGCCCAGACGGGCGATCATGCGGCCGAACATCACCGAGTGGCGGCACTCGTCGCCGATCTCGGTGAGCGCGTACTGCGCGTGCGGCGCGGTGGGGTCCTGCTTGAAGTACTCCCTCACGAGCAACTGCATGAGGATCGTCTCGAACCAGACGCCGAGGCCCGCGATGCTGGCGACCTCGTGCTTGGTGAGCTCGACGCGCTGCTGCTCGGAGAGCCGGTCCCAGAGCGCGGTGCCGTAGAGGCTGGAGCGGTGCGGCGGCACGAAGTACCTGCCGTCGGCGAACGGGGCCTCCCAGTCGATCTCCACCTCCGGGTCGTACGAGTGCTCGGCCGAGGAACGGAGCAACCGGGTCGCCGTGCGGTCGCGATCGGGCGGGGTCACGGTCGTCATTCCAGCCTCCAGGTCTTGACGTTACCGGCGGTAACAGTTACTTCTAGTACTATGAGCCCGGTCACTCCACCCGTCAATCCCGCCTCTTCCGGTCCTTCCGGCTCCTCCGGTCCTTCCGGCTCCTCCGGTTCGTCCGGCCGTTCCGACGGTCGCCGCGGTCGCTGGGAGAACCACCGGGAGCAGCGCCGCGCGGAACTCACCACCGCCGCCATAGAAGCGATCCGGGCGCACGGCCCGGACATCGGCATGGAGGCGATCGCGGCACACGCCGGGGTCAGCAAGCCGGTGCTCTACCGGTACTTCGCCGACAAGTCCGAGCTGTGGCTGGCCGTCGGCCAGCAGGCCGGCCAGATGGTGGTCGAGGCGATGGTGCCGGCCGTCGCGGCGGTCCGCGAGGAGCGGGCGATCATCGCGGCGGCCATCGACGTCTACCTGGCGCACATCGAGAACGACCTGAACCTCTACCGGTTCGTCGTGCACCAGCCTGACATCGCCCGGCACCGCGACGTGGTCGCCGACGTGATGGACACCGTGGCGAGCGGACTCGCCCGCATCTTCGGGGACCGGCTGCGCGCTCGCGGGCTGGACTCCGGTGCCGCGCTGCCCTGGGCGTACGGGGTGGTCGGCTACGTGCAGTCGGTGGGTGACTGGTGGCTGCGGCAGCAGCAGCCGATCAGCCGGGACGCCCTCTGCGACTACCTGACCACGTTCCTCTGGGGCGGCATCGCGGGCATGCGCCGTGCCGCGGACGTCCCGGGCGGGCTGGCGGCACACGAAGGGTGGGCTCGGGATCTATGAGCGTTTCCGAAGAGGAGTACCGGGGGCCGGCGACGCTGCATCTCGCCGACGGGCCGGTCGCGGTCCAGATCAGGATGTCGGCCCGCTTCGAGCCGATCGAGGGACGGTTCCGGTGGGCGGGGCGGACGGGGCCGGACGAGGGGCTGCGGGAGCGGGTCGGGGATGGCCTGCGCAAGGCGACGATCGTGGTGCCGGGGGCCGGGGAGACCACGGTCCGCCTGAGCGAGCCGGATCCCTGGGGCGGCGTCCGCCTCTCCGGAACCGGAACACCCCCCTGGTTCCCGCTTCCCAGGAGTGACAAAAATGCCTGCTGAGATTCATTTCGATGTGTTGATCGTCGGGGCCGGGATGTCGGGGGTCGGGGCCGCCTGGCGACTGCAGAAGCAGCGTCCCCGGGACAGTTACGCGATTCTCGAGGCCCGCGACGCGATCGGCGGGACCTGGGATCTGTTCCGCTACCCCGGTGTCCGCTCCGACTCTGACATGTTCACGCTGAGCTATCCGTTCCGGCCGTGGCGCGAGCCGGAGGCGCTGGCGTCCGGTGACAAGATCCGCCGGTACATCGAGGAGACCGCGGCGGAATCCGGCATCACTCGGCACATCCGGTTCGGCACGCGGGTGGTCCGCGCCGACTGGTCCACACCGGACGCGCGCTGGATCGTGCGCACTTCCGCCGATCAGGTCTACACGTGCAAGATTTTGTACGGTTGCTCCGGCTACTACAGCTACACCGAGGGCTACCAGCCCGACTTTCCCGGACTCGACGATTTTCGCGGTCACGTCGTGCACCCGCAGTTCTGGCCGGAGGACCTCGACTACGGGGGCAAGCGCGTCGTGGTGATCGGCAGTGGCGCTACCGCTGTCACGCTGGTGCCGGCCATGGCCGTCGACGCCGCGCACGTGACGATGCTGCAGCGCTCCCCCACGTACATGACACCGCTCCCGAACCGTGACGTGATCGCCGACGCGGCACGCCGGATCCTGCCGCCGGCGGCGGCCAACCGCGTCGCCCGCGCCAAGAACATCCTGCTCACCCAGGCCTTCTACCAGCTGGCGCGGCGCCGCCCGCAGCTGGTCCGCCGGGCGCTGCGCGGCATCGCGCTCCGCTACCTGAACAACCCGGGGTACGTGGACGAGCACTTCAAACCCGCCTACGACCCGTGGGACCAGCGGCTCTGCGTGATCCCGTCCGGCGATCTCTACACGTCGATCACGTCGGGACGCGCGTCGGTGGTGACCGACCACATCGACACGTTCGTGCCGGAGGGCGTCCGGCTCCGCTCCGGCAAGATCCTGGAAGCCGACGTGGTCGTCTCCGCGACCGGCCTCTCACTGCTGCCAGTCGGCGGAATCGCGCTGTCCGTCGACGGCGCTCCGGTCGACGTCGGCACACACGCCGCCTACCGCGGTCTGATGCTCAGCGGAGTGCCGAATTTCGCGTACTGCATCGGATACGTCAACGCGTCCTGGACCCTGCGCGCCGATCTGTCGCACCGATACCTGATCAGGTTGCTCGACCACATGGAACGGCACGGGTACGTGAGCGCCACACCCACCGCCCCGTCCGGCACCGGCCGTCCGTTGCTCGACCTCTCTTCCGGTTACGTGCGGCGCGCCCTCGACAAGTTCCCGTTCCAGGGCGATCGCGAGCCGTGGATCGTCCGGCAGAACTACCTGCGCGACGTGGTCACGACCCCTCGGGCCGACGTCACCCGGGACATGACGTTCGCGCGGCGTACCGCCAACGCCCGTAAAGAAGAGGTGGTTCGATGAGCCTTCCCGAATACCGGTTCGCCGGCCGTGTCGCCGTCCTGACCGGCGCGGCGAGTGGCATCGGCGAGCATCTCGCCTACGGCCTGGCGGCGCGGGGCAGCAGTCTCGTGCTGGTCGACGTCGACGAGGAGCGGCTGGAACGCGTCGCCGGCCGGATCCGCCTGGCACACCCCGGCATCAAGGTCGAGACGATAGTCGCCGATCTGGCCGACCGCGACGCCGTGCTCTCGGTCGCCTCCACAGTGCTCGCCTCGCACCCCGCGATCGGTCTGCTGATCAACAACGCCGGGATCGCGCTGGGCGGCCGCTTCGACCAGATCTCGATCGACCAGTTCGACACTGTCATGAACGTGAACTTCCGTGCACCACTGTTGCTGACGCATGCACTGTTGCCCGTGTTGACTGCATCGCCGTCAAGTCATCTCGTTAACGCAAGTCATCTCGTCAATGTGTCAAGTCTGTTCGGGTTGATCGCGCCGCCGGGGCAGTGTGCGTACAGCGCCAGTAAATTCGCACTGCGCGGTCTCAGCGAGTCTCTGCGCAGCGAACTCGTCGACAGCGGCGTCGGCGTCACCACAGTTCATCCCGGTGGCATCAGGACACGGATCGCCGAGTCGGCGCTGGTCGGTTCTCACGTACCCGAGGAAGAGATCGAACCCAACCGCAAGCTCTTCGCCGCGTTGCTCACCTATCCCCCCGACAAGGCCGCGGATCAGATTTTGCGTGCCGTCGCGAAGCGAAAGGCGCGGCTGCTCATCGCGATCAGCGCCAAGGCGCCGGATCTCTTGGCCCGGCTTCTGCCGGTCGGTCACGCACGGATCGTGCGCGCGCTCACCACAGCACGCAGCACCGGTTCGGCCCGGTCGGTGGTCAAGCGATGAGATTTCAAGACGTACGCGGTACGCGCATCCGTGTCCACGAAACCGGCGATCCGGCCGCTCCGCCCGTCGTCCTGCTGCACGGAATCGGGCGGAGTCTCGAGGACTGGTCGTCGCAGCACGCGCTCCTGTCCTCGGACTATTTCGTGGTGAGTATCGATATGCCGGGTTTCGGGTTGTCACAGCGCATGCCCGCCCCGACGACGCTTCCGGTGCTCGCCGACGGCGTGTGGGCGACACTCGACGCGCTCGGCGTCTCGCGGCCGGCGCACGTGATGGGCAACTCGCTCGGCGGCGCCGTCGCCATGAACATGCTGGCGTCGTCGCCGGGCCGGGTGTCCACGCTGACGCTCGTGAACAGCGCCGGGTTCGGCAAAGAGGTGACCATCGCGCTGCGGATGCTGGCCGTCCCCGGGCTGGGACGCCAGATGCTGCGCCGCATCGACCGATGGAGCGCCCCTCGCGTGGAACGCACACTTTTCGCGGATCGTGCCATGGTCACGCCGGAACGGGTGGCGATGGCCATCAAGATCGCGCGGCAGCCGGACTTCGCCGCCGTGTACCTGGAGATCGCCAAGGATCTCGGCGGTTTCCGTGGTGTGGCGGCGGCCTGGCGCGACGACCTGCTGAGGCGGGTGGCTCCGCACGTGAAGCCGACGATGATCGTCTGGGGAGAGCGTGATCTGATCCTGCCGTGCGCGCACATGGCGGCAGCGCGGGTGGCGTTCCCTCATGCGCAGTCGCACATGTTTCCGCGCACCGGCCACATGCCCCAGATCGAGCGCCCGGAGGAGTTCGCCGACCTCGTCCGGCCGGTGCTGGCCCGGATCGCGGTCTAGTCAGGCACCTGTGTCTTTCGGCCACGCCCACACGATCCGGGTAATGACCGGCTCACCGGTCTCATGGCCAAGCTCGGGACTCGGAACCGCTTCGAACTGGCCACGTGGGCCTACCGGACCAACCGCGTGACGTGACGCGTTCTTGCGTGTTCCCGCCGGCTCAGCCCGCACGACGCGTTTTCCCTTGTTGTCTTGCTCGTCGCGCGGTTCCTATTCGGACTTGCGTTGCACGGTGACTCCGTCGCGGGCGGCGTATCGGGGCAGGGCCTCCAGTGAACCACCGGTCTGGAGGGTCCTGGCCGTCGGCGGGTCGACGACGATGACGTCGAGCAGGAAGAGGTCCTCGCCGCCGCGGTCCAGGCGCACCGGGTCGCAGACGAAGGACCGCCCGCCGCGGCAGGCGCCCTCGGTCCGGAACTGTCCGCTCTGTCCCTGCCGTGAGAGCAGCCAGACTTGATGGCCGTCCGGAAGTACCGCCGTTCCCGACACGCCGGCCGTCCCCGCCAGCGTCTCCCCGTCCCCCGGACTGCCCAGCCGAACCGACGCCGCCTCGGTGCGTGGCGTCCCGCCCGACGGCCGGCCCGTCGCCCGCTGCGGCACCGGCTGAGCAACCGTTGCCCCAGCCGTCGGCTCAGCAGCCACCATCGGGTCCGTCACCGCCGGCACCGCACTGGGCACTCCGCTGCTCTGGTCTGGACGCGGCGGCGGGCTGCTCGAAGCCACTCGATCGGCCTCGGCCGGCTCGTAGGGTGCGAACGGCGCCAGCCCGCGCGGAGCCACCACGTCCGGGGAAGCCACGTCCGACGGTGACGGGGTGACGCCGACAGCTGCCGGCCGGGGAGCCTCGCGGCGCTCCTCGCCCAGGGCCAGCCCCGACACCACGAGCAGCACGACCCCGACAGCCGCGATCACAGCTGTCGCAAGGGTGCCGCTCGACAGCGCTCGCCCACGACCGGCGCCCAGTTCCCCGACCACTCCTGTCAGCGACGAAAGTCCGGCCCACCGGCGTCTCGCTGGCCTGCGGTCCCGCTCCCACCGCGGGCGCAGCAGCATCGTTGCCCGGTCATGTTCGGTGCCGGCCGGATCTTCCGCGTGTGCATTCACCGCGGTCGAGGGTTCGCGGTGATCGTTCGCGGACGAGTGCTCGTGCGGGTCGTCCAGCGCCCGCGGGGTGACAACCATCGAAATGCCTTCCGCATGGTCCAGGGCCGTCGGCAAGCTCGCCGGCCGCTATCCCGCCCGGCGGCGGGTTCAGCGCGAGTAACCGCCCCACCGCCCGTTTGGATGCGGCACCGGTTGTGTCGCGACCGTGTCAGTGACCGACGGCATGCGTGGAGCGTTCCGGGCGCCGGCGGTGGTTGTCAGGCGTTGCGGTTGAGTGCGGATTGCCAGCCGGGGACCTCGGGTGCTTCTCGTTCGGCCGGGCCCACGTAGTCGGCGGACGGGCGGATGATCTTGCCGAGGCGTTTCTGTTCGAGGACGTGGGCGCTCCAGCCGGCCGTCCGGGCGCAGCTGAAGACGGCGGTCAGCATGTCGGCGGGGACGCCCGCGAAGTCGAGGACCACGGCGGCCCAGAATTCGACGTTGGTCTCCAGTACCCGGTCGGGCTTGCGCTCGCGGAGCTCGGCCAGGGCGGCGAGCTCCAGGGCGCGGGCGGGTTCGTAGCGGGGCGCCAGCAGCTCACGGGCGGTCTCGCGGAGGATGCGCGCGCGGGGGTCCTCGGCTCGGTAGATGGCGTGGCCGAAACCCATCAGGCGCCGGCCGCTGTCGAGGATCTGGCGCACGTGGGTACGCGGGTCGGCGCCCGCCTCCACGGCCTCGATCATGCTCAGGGCCCGGGCGGGCGCGCCGCCGTGCAGTGGCCCGGACAGGGCGGCCACGGCGGCGGAGAGACAGGCCGGGGCGTCGGCGCCGGTGCTGGCGACCACGCGGGCGGTGAAGGTGGAGGCGTTCATGCCGTGTTCGGCCGCGCAGATCCAGTAACGGTCGAGCGCTGTCACGTGACGCGGGTCGGGGTCGCCCTGCCAGCGAATCATGAACTGTTCGGTGGCGTTGCGGCCGGCGTCGATCCGATGTTGCGGGACGGCGGGTCGACCGGTTCCGCGGGCGGCCTGCGCGACGAAGGACAGGACGGCGGCGGAGGCGCGAGCCAGGTCTACGCGGGCCTGGTGGTCGTCGATGTCGATCAGCTGGCCGAGGCGCCAGTGCGGGGCGAGCATCGAGACGGCGGCCTGCACGTCTACTCGGATGTCGCCGGTGCTCACCGGTACGGGGAATGGCTCGGCCGCAGGTAGGGGCGCCTCGAAATGGGCGTCGGCCAGCAGGCCCCAGACGTCTGCGAAAGAGACGTGGCCGGCCAGCGAGCGGATGTCGACGCCGCGGTAGCGCAGGGAGCCGCCGTCGCGGTCGGGTTCAGCGATCTCGGTGTCGAATGCGACGACACCGGCAAGACCTGGGTTGACAGTCAACATGACTTCAATCTGAAATCAACACGACTTGATGTCAATGTTGATCCAGTCAATATGAGAACATCAGCACACGCCCGCTGAGCAGTTATCCACAGGCCGCCGACGCGAATCTGCCGTGTGTGGTGGGGTGGGTGGCCGGCGACAGAGGCGGAGGGTGGTCATGGTGGTGGTGAGTGGGGATCCGACGTTGCGGGCTGCGGAGCTCATGACGACGGACGAGGTTGCTGAGCGGTTGGGGGTCAAGCCGGCCACCGTTTATGCGTACGTGAGTCGTGGGCTGTTGAGCAGTCGGCGCAATGCTGACGGGAAGAAAAGCCTGTTCAGCAAAGGGGACGTGGACGAGTTCGTGGCGGGGAGGAAGCGGACCACGCCGGACATCCGGACGGGTGTCACGCTGATCAAGGAGAAGGAGCTGTTCTATCGGGGGCGGGACGCCGTCGTGCTGGCGCGGACGGCCAGCTATGAGGCCGTCGTTCACCTGCTCTGGACCGGGGAGCTCGAACACCTCGACTTTCCGGTCAATCACAAGCTGGTCGAGCTGGCTTCGGCGGTCACACGGCCGCTGCCGGGGACGGCGCGGCTCACTGATCGGCTCAGGGTGACCGTGGCGGCGGTGGCGGCGGCTGACCCGTTGCGGTTCGACACGGCGCCGGCGGCTGTGGTGGCTACCGGGCGGCAGCTGCTCGCTGTGATGGTGCACGCGCTGCCGTCGCGAACCGGCGTGCACACGACGAAACCCATTTCGCTCGCGGAGGCACTGTGGAGCCGGCTGACGGCGGAGCCTCCGACCGAGGCGGGGCTGCGGATACTCAATGCGGCGCTGGTGCTTCTCGCGGATCACGACCTGGCGGCGTCCACAGTGGCGGCGAGGGTCGCGGCGTCGACGCGGGCGCATCCGTACGCGGTGGTGAGCGCGGGTCTGGCCGCACTCGACGGTCCTCTGCACGGAGCCGCGAGCGCGCTGGCGTACCCCTTGATCTTGGAAGCGGCCAACGGCCTGGACCCTGTCGCCGGGATCTCCGACCGCCTGCGCTCGGGTCTTCCGGTGCCCGGCTTCGGGCACCTGCTGTATCCGGGCGATGATCCGCGTGCGACGGCGCTGCTCGAAATGCTCGAAGAGGGGCGGATCCGGCAGACGGCGACGCGGCTGGCGGAGGCGATGCGGACGCGGTCGGGCGCGGCGCCGAACGTCGACCTCGCGCTCGCTGCGCTCGCACTGCATCACCGCATGCCGGCGGACGCGGGAGAGGCGATCTTCGCGGTGGCGCGGACGGCGGGGTGGTTGGCGCACGCTTTGGAGGAGTACGTGGACCAGCCGTCCCGTTTCCGGCCATCTGGACGATATGCCGGTCGTTCACCCGTCTGAACTCTTCGCAAGTCGCACACGTGGTCCGCGATCACCGTCCAGTTCGACTACCGTGAAGCCAGTGACTGCCGGGCGGATCGGGTGGGTCGTCCTCGGGTTGCTCACGCTGGCATCGGCCATCGCGGTGAGCTTCAGGTTCGGCGTGGGCACGATCGTGGCGGCGTTGATCTTCTTCGTGGTGCCGTGGATGCCCTGGAAACCGCTGCGCTCGGCCTGGTTTCCGCTGTCTGGTCTGGTGGTGCTGACGGTGTGGCCGGTGTGGCCGCCGCTGTTCGGTGCGGGGCTGGGCTGGCTGACGGGCATCGCGGCGGTCCGGGTGCTCCGCGGGCCGGATGAGCTGCGGGACGGGCCGGCCGGACCGGGACGGCTGGGATTTCGGGTGCTGGGGCTGGATCTGGCGCCGGACCGGTCGTTGCTCGGGTTTCGGGGGAAGCCGGGACCGCAGGCCGGACGTGCGTCGATCCCCCGGCCCGAGCCGGTGAACAGTGAGCCCGAGCCGCGGTCGTCGCCGTCGTCGTCGCCCTCCGAGGAGGAGCCGCCATCGGGCGAACCGGGTCCGGCAAACGGACCGGCGCCGAGCCAGCGGGCCGCCGAACAGGGCGAACGGAGGCCGCACCTCCGGCCCCCGGCGAATCGGCAGCCGCGGGCGGCGTCGAAGCCGGAGCCGCGGCAGGTGCCCAAGCCGGGATCCGGCAGGCACGCGCGGCCGGACAGCGGGCCCGAGTCCGGGACAGGACGCTGATCCACCGTAGGCTTCGGCCATGACCGCACCCGAGCCTGACCCGCAGGAACTCACCCTGCTGGAGGCGTTGCACTCGACGCCGGCCCGCCGCTACCTGTCCACCGATCCGATCAGCGACGACGTGATCCGGTCGATCCTGGACGCCGCGATCCGGGGGCCGTCCGCCGGGAACGGGCAGTTCTGGAGTTGGATCGTGGTTCGGGATCCGGACACCAAACGGCAGATCGCCGAGTGGTACCGGGAGGGCTGGGAACGCCACTACGGTTCGCGCCGCGAGCAGATCCTGAACGCGCCCGAGGGCGGGCCGATGAGCAAGCCGAGCTTCCTCGCCGCGGATCACCTGGCCAACCACCTCGAGGAGGCGCCGGTGTGGATCTTCCCGGTGCTGCTGGGCGCGGCGAAGTCGAGCAACCCGCGGCTCGGGTCGTCGATCTACGGGGCGGTGCAGCACCTGATCCTGGCGGCTCGCGCACATGGCCTGGGTGCGACGCTGACAACCCTGCACATCGGGCACGAGGAGGACGTGCGGGCGCTGCTCGGGCTGCCGGACGACGCGCTGACGATGGCGCTGATCCCGCTCGGCTATCCGAGCCGTGGCCGCTGGGCACAGCCGAAGCGGCGGCCGCTGGACGAGGTGGTCCGGTTCGAGCGGTACAGCTGAGATTCACCCCTCGCGAGTGATCACGTTCCGCCCGGCCCCGCGAATCATGGGCGGATCGGGGAAGGGGGGCGCGATGCGCGAGAGGGAAATGGCGGCCACGGTCGCCGAGAACGCCGGGCTGGCCAAGCAGGAGGCCGCTGACCTCATCCGGGCCACGCTGGAGGGACTGGGCAACCAGTTCAGCAACGGCGTGGTCCGGGAACTGGCCGGATATCTGCCCGCGGAGCTGGCCGCCAGCCTGCCGCAGCACGACAACGGGGCGCGCCCGGTGCCGCTTGCCGACTTCATCCGTCAGCTCAGCCGGCGTACCGGGCTCACCGAGGTGGAGACGGAACGCGGGGTGCGCTCCATCGTCACCGAATTGAACGAGACGGGCGGTCCGGCGCTGGTCCGCGCGCTGTCCCAGTTGCCGGGCGAATACCGGCGGCTCGGGGAGAACGGCGGATAGGGGTCATCCGGCCAGGGCGGCATAACGACCGCCGTCGCGCAGCAGTGAATCGTGGGTGCCGGATTCCAGAATCCGGCCGTGGTCGATGACGGCGATCTGATCGGCCGAACGAACCGTGGAGAGCCGGTGCGCGATCGTCACCGTGGTGCGGCCACGGGACAGTTCGTCGAAAGCGCGCTGCACGGCTCGTTCGGTCTCGTTGTCGAGCGCGCTCGTGGCCTCGTCCAGCACGAGGATCCGCGGGTCGCGCAGCAGCGTCCGGGCGATGGCCATCCGCTGTTTCTCGCCGCCGGAGAAACGGTGCCCGCGGGATCCGACAACGGTTTCATAGCCGTCGGGCAGGGCGGCGATCACGTCGTGGATCTGCGCGGCGCGGGCCGCTGTCACGATCTCGTCGTCGGAGGCGCCGGGCTTGGCATAGCGCAGGTTCTCCCTGATGGTCGTGTGCAGCAGGTAGGTCTCCTGGCTGACGACACCGACGATCTCGGCGAGCCGCGCCAGCGGGATCTGGGAGATGTCGACGCCGTCGATCGTGACCCGGCCCGAGGACGGGTCGTACAGCCTGGCGATCAGGGCGGCGATTGTCGACTTTCCCGAGCCGGTCTCGCCGACGAGCGCGAGCGACGATCCGGCCGGGACGTCCAGGCTCACTCCCGCCAATGCGGCGGTGCTGCTTCCCGCGTACGCGAAAGTGACGTCCTCGAACCGCAGGTGGCCCCGCACCCGGCCCATTTCGACGGGCCTCGCCGGTTCCGCGACCTCGACGTGCAGATCGAGATATTCGAATATCCGCGCGAACAGTGCCAGCGAACTCACCCACGTCACGCCGACGTCGAGCAGGCTCATCAGCGGGCGGAACAGATTGCCCTGCAGGGTGGTGAACGCGACCAGCGTCCCGATGCTCATCGAGCCGGCCGCGAACGGGAGTCCCGCCGCGAGATAGATGGCCGCCGGAATGACGGCGAAGACGATGCTCATCGCGGCCATTCGCCAGCGGCCCGCGAGTTCGGATCGCAGTTCCAGGTCGATCAGCCGGCGTGACGAGGCGGTGAACCGGTCGATCTGCGCGGCACCGGCGCCCATCGTCTTGCTGAGCTGGATGCCGCTGATCGACAGTCCCTCCTCGATGATCACGTTGAGGTCGGCGAGTTCGCGCTGCCGTTGCGCGGTGATCGTCCGGCGCATCCGGGCGACCCGCCGGGTCAGGATGATCGCCGGCGGCAGCACGATCAGCGAGACCAGCGTCAGCTGCCAGGACAGGGCCGTCATGGCGACCAGCGTGGCGGCGACGGTGGTGAAGTTCGAGGCGACCGAGCTGGCGGTGGACGTCACGACCTGCTGCATGCCGCCGATGTCGTTGGTGATGCGCGATTGCACCTCGCCGGTGCGCGTTCGCGTGAAGAAGCCGACGGATTGTCGCTGGAGATGCGTGAAAACCTCCGTTCGTAAACGGTGCATCACGTTCTGGCCGACCGCGGTGGAGATCCACGTCTGCACGACGCCGAGCGCGGCGGTCACCGCGGCGATCGCGACCATGCCGCCGACGAGCCAGAGCAGCAGGGTCACGTCACTGCGCGGAATCGCGACGTCGATGACCTCACGCAGCAGGAACGGTGATCCCATCGAGAGGACGGACGAGATCACGATGACGGCCACGACGACGGCGAGCTGCCGGCGGTGGCCATGGAAGAGAGCGCCGATGCGGCGCAACGAGACGGAGCGGGCCTGCGCCTTCTCCGCGGGGGTCGGTGTGCGTGCCGCGCCGCGGCCTGATCCTTGAGCCAAGAGCAAAACCCTGTTTCTGTACGGTCGACGCCCCCGGCGGTCCACGAAGATGCGCGTTCGGAGGCTCTGAGCAATGATGAGGTTACCTCAACATGAGGGTACAACCGCAACCGTTGCTACCTTGTTCCCGTGGAGGACGAGAGTCTGCTCGAGGCGTTCTGGGCTGTCACCCGGCGCCTGCGTCATCGAACCCGGGTCGCGCTGGAGCCGTGGAACGTGTCACCGTCGCAGTCGCGCGCGCTCACGATGTTGATGGAACACGGAGAAATGCGCCTCAGCGCGCTCGCCGAGCACCTGCGCATCGCGCCGCGGTCCGCGACCGAGGTCGTGGACGATCTTCAGTCCCGTGGTCTGGTCGAGCGCCGCCCGGATCCGGCTGATCGTCGTGCGACGCTGGTCGCTCTGACCGATCAGGGCATGGCGACCGGCACCGGGATCCGCCAGGTGCGGGCCGCTGAGGGTGAACGTCTTTTCGCCGAGCTCAGTCCGGGCGACCGCGCGACTCTGGCCCGGATCCTGCGTAAACTCCGCGACTGAGCCCTGTTTCCGCCGGAACGCGCGGGAACGTGCAGCATCCGCTTCGGCGAGCCGCGCCTTCCGCCGCACTCCGCCCGCCGGCTCGGTGAGCCCGCCGCACGCAGCACCCGCCCCGCTCTGCCCGCCCTTCGGCTCGGTGAGCCCGCCGCACGCCGCACCCGCCCCGCTCTGCCCGTCGTCCGGTTCGGTGAGCCCCGCCGCGCCCTGCCCGCCCTTCGGTTCGGTGAGCCCCGCCGCGCCCTGCCCACCCTCCGGCTCGGTGAGCCTCGCCGCGCCCCGCACCGGCCCTCCGGCTCGGTGAGCCCCGCCGCGGGCCGCGCGCTGTGTTCCGGTGGCGTTGTCCGGCGTGCCCCAGGGCTGGACCTGTCGGAACTTTGGAGAAACGCGCAACAGTCGCGCCGCGATTGCGCGGAGGTTCAGGAGTGTGGGGAAACGCGCGAGAATCGTTCGATCAAGCCGGCGCCTACCGTTGCGCACATCAGGCCGACGTAGATGCTGTTCTCGACTACTACGAAGCCGGTCACGTCCAGGGCTGCCACCAGGCAGAACGCCGCGAGGAACCACACCAGCGAGACCCGCGCGACATAGGCGACTGCCTCTCGGACCGGGGCACGCCGGACACCGAGGTGGCCGCGCGGCTGCACGCGCAGTGTCTCCGCGAACTCGTCGGCCGCGACGGCAAGGGTGGGTGCGTCGATCACGCCGCGCATCGCGTTCTCGAAGCGGACCAGGGCTGCTTGGGCGCCTATGTGGGCGGGATCGAGGCTCAGTGCCTTGGTGAGGGCCTCACGGGAGCTCAGCGGCCGGCCGATGGCGAAGAGTGCCAGTGCGTAGGTCACGTAGAGGTCGGCGTCGTAGCCTGCGAACTCCACCGCTACCCGTAGTCCCTCAGCTGCCTCTGCGGTCTGGCCCGCTGCCAGGCGCGCCTCGCCGAGCCGGTTGTGGAGGCGGGGGTTGCCCGGGTCGTCCTGGCAGGCGGCGTATGCCGATTCGATCGCTTCTGGGTGCTCGCCGAGGGCTGTGCACGCGCGGCTCACCCAGAACAGCGACTCAGCGCCGTCCGGATCGAGTTGCCAGGCGGCACCGGCCGCGCGCAGGGCGCCCTGGGGGTCGCCGAGGTCCAGGCGGGCCCGTGCCATCCGGTGCCAGGCGCCTACGTTCTCCGGCTCGCCAGCCACGAACGGGGCGAGCAGGTTCGCGGCGTTGTGGGCGCGGCCACGCTCGAGAAGGGCGTCGGCTTCGATCAGGACGGGCTCGGTTCGCACGCCGCATGGAATCGGCGGCGCCCGCCCCAACCTGTGAAACCGGATCGTTGCGCTGCGGTTGCGCCCTCGAGGGACCGGTCCAAGTCATCGGCGAGCCACCGGCGGGCCAGATGCCCACCATCCAAGCGACCGCGGTCACCCGCGACCTTGGGTGTTCAGGGCAACGCCGGCGTCAGCCCAGCACCACCGGCCGTGACCCGGACCCGCCCGTCGAGGGCTTGCCGCGCAGTTCGTCGCGGTAGGCGACCAGGGCGCCCGCCATCCCGCCGAGGAAACGCTCGACCGCCTGCAACTCCGTGACGCTGAATTTCTCCATCACCGCGTCCG
This sequence comes from Actinoplanes sp. NPDC051861, assembly GCF_040681145.1. Taxonomy (NCBI): domain Bacteria; kingdom Bacillati; phylum Actinomycetota; class Actinomycetes; order Micromonosporales; family Micromonosporaceae; genus Actinoplanes; species Actinoplanes sp. NPDC051861. The sequence continues at coordinate 39,095 of NZ_JBFAYE010000019.1, read as the reverse complement.
TGTGTGGGCGCAGCGGTGTGAAGAACGCCAGGGCCAGCGTCATTCCCGCGTCGCCGTATCGCAGGTGCACCACCCGGCGGTCGGTGCTCTCCCGGCTCCGGCGCAGGTGGCCGCCGCGCTCCAGCCGGTCGATCAGCGCGGTGGTCGCGCCCGATGACAGGCCGATCGCCTCGCCCAGCCGGCCCGGGGTCAGCGGGCTGCCGCGCCGCTCGGCGTGCATGACGGCCAGCAGGGCGTGCATGTCGGTCGCGTGCAGGTGGTTGCGGCCGGCGAAGGCGTGCCCGATGTGTTGGGCCTCGCTGCTGTACGTGTTCAGCAGGTCGACCAGCGCTCTGCGCAACCGCTCCCGTTCGGCGGTCTCGTTCCCTTCCACGCGGGTAAGTGTTGCAGATTCCTCCCCAGTCGTGAACAATCTCGATCGTAAAGATTCTCGCTCTTGGAGGCTTCATGAGACGGGCATGGGCAACGCTGTTGCTGGCCCTCGTGATCGGCGGGTTGGTGTTCGCCTTCGCCGGGACGACCCGGACCGACAACGACCAGACGTCGTCGCTACCGGCCTCGGCGGAGTCGACACGGGTCGCGCAGTTGCAGAAGGAGTTGCCGTCCGGGCGGACCAACCCGGCGCTCATCGTGGTCGCCAAGGGCGGCGCCGCGCTCACCGACGCCGACCTGGCGAGCGTCCGCGACCTCGGGCAGCCGATCCTCTCCGAGGACCGCAAGGCCGCCCTGATCACCGTGCCGCTGGCGGCCACCGGTGACAGCGCCGAGACGATCCGGGTCGTCGACGAGTTGCGGGCCAAGGCCGCAGACGGGCTGCCGGCCGGTGTGACGGCGCAGGTGACGGGTGGGGCGGGGTTCGGGGCCGACCTGGCGAACAGTTTCAGTGGCGCGAACACCCGGCTGCTGATCGTCACGGTGGTCGTGGTGACGATTTTGCTGCTCGTCACGTACCGTAGCCCGATTCTTTGGATCGTCCCGCTCTTCGTGGTCGGTTTCGCCGATCAGCTGGCGGCCAAGGTGATCGCGATCCTCTCCGAGCACACCGACCTGGCGATCAACGGGTCGACGACGGGCATCGTCACGGTGCTGGTGTTCGGCGCCGGCACCGACTACGCGCTGTTGCTGATCTCTCGTTACCGGGAGGAGTTGCACCGGGAGGAGAACCGGTTCGCCGCGATGGCCAAGGCGCTGCGCGGTGCCGGGCCGGCCATCGCCGCGAGTGCCGGCACGGTGATCCTGGCGCTGCTCACGTTGTTGCTGGCGAGCCTCAAGACCAACGCGGCGCTCGGCGTGACCGCGGCCGCTGGTGTCGCGATCGCCGCCGTCTTCGCGCTGGCCGTGCTGCCGGCCGCCCTCGTCGTCTGCGGCCGCGGCCTGTTCTGGCCGTTCGTCCCGCGGGTCGGCCAGGCCGGGCCGGAGGACGGCAAGGGGGTGTGGGCCAGGGTCGGGCGGACGGTCGTACGCCGCCCGGTCGCCGTGACCGTTCTGTCCGCTGTGGTCCTCGGGCTGCTCGCGCTCGGCGGCCTCGGCACCAAGGTCGGCCTGTCGCAGACCGAGCAGTTCCGGGTGGAGGCCGAGTCGGTCGCCGGGCTGGAGACGCTGAGCCGCTACTTCCCGGCCGGCGCCGCCGGTCCCGCGGTCGTGCTCACCTCACCCGAGCGCGCCGACGAGGTCCTCGGCACGGTCAGCGAGACGCCCGGCGTGGCGCAGGCCCGGATCGCCGAGCGCACCGCGGAGCAGGTCAGCATCAGCGCCGTGCTGCAGGCCGCGCCGGACACCAGCGAGGCTTTCGCCACGATCCGCGAGCTGCGTGACCGGCTCGACGGCGACGCCCTGGTCGGCGGCACGGTGGCCACCGCCCTGGACACCCGCGACGCCAGCCGGCGCGACCTCGTGGTGATCGTCCCGGTGATCCTCGCGGTGGTGCTGCTGGTGCTGATCGTCCTGCTTCGGGCACTCGTCGCACCGCTGCTGCTGATGGTCACCGTGATCCTGAGCTTCCTGGCGTCACTAGGTGCGGGTTCTTGGCTGTTCCGCAACGTGTTCGACTACCCGGCCCTGGACAACTCGGTGCCGCTGTTCTCGTTCCTGTTCCTGGTCGCGCTCGGCGTGGACTACAACATCTTCCTGGTCACCCGGGCGCGGGAGGAGACGCCGGGACGGGGCACGCGTGAGGGCATGGTGCACGCGCTCGCTGTCACCGGTGCGGTCATCACCAGCGCGGGCATCCTGCTGGCGGCGGTGTTCGCGGTGCTCGGAGTGCTGCCGGTGGTGACGCTCACCCAGATCGGCATCATCGTCGGCATCGGCGTCCTGCTCGACACGCTGCTCGTGCGTACCGTATTGGTCCCCGCCCTTGCCACCCTCACCGGTGACCGATTCTGGTGGCCCGGCCGCCCGCAGGCCAAGGCCGGCGCGCCGCCGGGCACCGGGGGTGACTCGCCGCAGGAGCGCTCCCGCCCTGATTGGGAGGCGGTCAACCGCACGAAGCTGACCGCCGACGCCGAACACAACCAGTAACCAAAGCTTTCCTCACCGCCAGAAATGCCCGGCCGCGCGAAACGCGCGGCCGGGCATGCTGCTGAAAAGCGACGGGCGAACGACAGCGACCGAGCGGACGACAGCCACCGAACGGGCGACAGCGGCAGGGACGGACGACAGCGGCCAGACGGGGCGACAGCGGCAGGGGACGGACGACAGCGGCCGGACGGGGCGACAGCGGCAGGGGACGGACGACAGCAGCAGGGGACGGACGACAGCCACCGAACGGATGGCAGCCGCCGGAGGACCGTCAGGACGCGGCGGTCGGGGCCTCGATCGGGACGCCCGCGAACGGGATCGCCGACGCCGCTGTGTCCCTCTCCCCCGCCGGGTGCCGCCACAGGCCGCGGCGGCGTAGTTCGGGGAGTACGCCTTCGCCGAACCAGTACGCCTCCTCGAGGTGCGGATAGCCGGAGAGGATGAACTCCTCGATGCCGAGCGCCGCGTACTCCTCGATCCGGTCGGCGACCTCGACATGGCTGCCGACCAGCGCTGTTCCGGCGCCGCCGCGGACCAGGCCGACGCCGGCCCACAGGTTCGGCGAGACGGTCAGGCCGTCGCGGTTGCCGCCGTGCAGGTCCAGCATCCGCCGCTGGCCCTCGGACTCGCTGCGCCGCAGCCCGGCCTGCACCTTCGCGATGTCGTCGGAGGAGATGTTGCGCAGGAGCCGCGCCGCCTCGGCCCAGGCCGCGTCCGCGGTGTCGCGGGTGATCACGTGCAGCCGGATGCCGAACCGCATGTCCGGCTTCAGGGTCCGGATCCAGGCCAGCTTCTCGGCCACCTGCGCGGGCGGCTCACCCCAGGTCAGATAGACGTCGGCGTGCGACGCCGCGACCGGGCCGGCCGCCTTGGACGATCCTCCGAAGTAGATCGCCGGGGGCGATGACGGGACCCGGGCCAGCCGGGCGTCCTCGACCTTCAGATGAGAGCCTTCGAACGTCACCGTCTCGCCGCGCAGGAGCCGGTTGACGATGCCGAGGAACTCGCCGGTACGCGCATACCGCGCGTCCTTGTCGAGGAAGTCACCGAACTGGCGCTGCTCGTGCGACTCCCCGCCGGTCACCACGTTGAGCAGCAGCCGGCCGCCGGAGAGCCGCTGGAACGTGGACGACATCTGCGCGGCGAGCGTTGGTGAGATCAGCCCGGGGCGGAACGCGACGAGGAACTTGAGCCGCTCGGTCACCTCGGTGAGCATCGCGGTGGTCAGCCACGCGTCCTCGCACCAGGCGCCGGTCGGGGTGAGCGCGCCGACGAACCCGAGTTGCTCGGCGCTGCGTGCGATCTGGCCGAGATATCCGATGGTCAGCGGGCGCACGCCGCCGGCCGAACCGACCGGCGTGCCGTGCCCGCCGCCGACGATGTCGCGGCTGTCGCCGTTGGTGGGCAGGAACCAGTGAAACTCCATGGACCGCAGCATACCCACAATTCCTACTTAGCCTATAGGCTGCACTAATGAACGAGGGTGACTACGACGACAGCCGGCTGCGGGACTTCCAGGCCGGCCACACGCGCGGCTTCTCCCGTCGCGATCTGCTGATGCTCAGCGCGGCGATAGGTGTCGGCGCGACGGCCCTCCCCGAACCGGCGACCGCGACGGCCCTCCCCGAACCCGCGAGCACGGCCGGGAACGCACCCGCGAGCACGGCCGCGAACGCACCCACGAGCCCGGCCGCGAACGCACCCGCAAACACGGCCGCGAACGCACCCGCGTTCGCCGCCGGCCCGATCGTCAAACCCCTGCCGCCGGAGCTGTTCACGGTGTTCGGCACCAACGCCGAGACCCGCTGGTCGGCGCTGAAGGACCAGGGCTACTACGTGCCGATCGACCGGTTCTTCGTCCGCAACCACACCAGCACGCCGATCATCGACCCGGCCACCTGGAGCCTGGAGGTCTCCGGCTCGGGGCTGCGCGGCGAGGGCGCGCAGTTCAGCCTGCGCGACCTCAAGAGGCTGCCGAGCGAGACCCGGGCGGTCGCCGTCGAGTGCGCCGGCAACGGCCGCAGCTACTACACCAGGCAGCAGGGCCAGACCGTCTCCGGCACCGCCTGGGGCCTGGGCGCGGTCGGTGTGGCCCGCTGGCGGGGTGTAAGGCTGTCGACCGTCCTGCGCAGGGCCGGGCTCAGCCGCCACGCCGTCGACGTGCAGCCGACCGGCCTGGACGCCAACTTCGTCAGCGGTGGTGTCGACCTCGGGCCGGTGCGGCGCCCGTTCCCGATTCGCAAGGCGCTCGACGACGTGCTCCTGGCGTACGAGATGAACGACGAACCGCTGCCGCCCGACCACGGCGCCCCGCTCCGCGTGCTGGTGCCCGGCTGGATCGGCATCGCCTCGATCAAGTGGGTGGGCCGCATCGAGGTCTCCGCCGAGCCGCTCTTCTCCCCGTGGAACACGCAGTTCTACCGGCTGTTCGGCGAGGGCTACCCGGTCGACGGCCTGCCCTTCGACCGTCAGGTGATCAAGAGCGCGTTCGAGCTCGACCCGGGCGCGACCTTCCCCGCCGGGGTGCGCACCCGCCTGACCGGCCGCTCCTGGTCGGCGAACGGGCCGATCAGGAAGGTGGAGGTGAGCACCGACAGCGGCGCGTCCTGGCGGCGGGCCCGGCCGTACGGCGCCACCCCGGGCGGCGTCTGGCAGCGCTGGGAGCTGGACTGGACACCCGCCGCCGGCGAGCATGTCCTGCTCGCGCGGGCCACCGACGTGCACGGCGGCACCCAGCCGGACACGGCCCGGCACAACACTCTCGGATACCTGTTCGACGCGGTGGTCAAAGTGCCGGTAACCGCCCGGTGAGCCTGATGGTGAAGCCGCCGGCCCCCCGGTCCAGAGCCACGTGGTCGCAGAGCAGGTGGGACAGCCACAGCCCGTGGCCGGCGGTCGGGAGCAGTCCCGCGTACGGGTCGACCGGCCCGGGCCCCTCGTCGGTCACCGACACCACCACCCGGCCGGAGCCCTGCCACGCCCGCAGCCGCACCCTGCCCTGACCATGCTGGCGGGCATTCGTGACCGCCTCGCTGACGGCCAGCAGCAGCTCGTCGAGCGGCTCCGGCCGGATCCCCCGCACCGCCGAACGCGCCTCGCCCAGGGACGGGTCGGTCAGCTCGATCAGCGGTGCGGCGTACTGCAACGGGTCGGCGGGCACCGGCCGGTGCTCGGTGAGGAACACGCCCGGGTCGGTGTAGCCGGTGTTGGTCGCGTACCGGCCGCCGGGCAGGAAGCTGTGCGGGTGGGTACGCCGCACGTCGCTGAGCACCCCGGCCGGTGTGACCCGCATGTCGTAGACGCACATGCTCCAGATCGGGAACTCGTCGTACACGTCGTTGACCGCCGCCTCGTACCGCGCCCACCAGTCCCATGTGGAGCCCAGCGCCTCGCGCGGCAGCTCACCCAGGATCCGGATGCGCGGCGCCCCACCGGCGACGTGCCCGGCGAACAGCTCCCGGTAGCGCAGGATCGCCGCCGCCGGACGGGCGTAGACCGAGCCGTCGGCCAGGAACGTCACGCCGCCGCCGGGTGGCAGGGCGGCCCGGATCAGGTCGGCGGTGCACCGGCTCAGCGTCACCAGGGTCGGCTCGCCGGACGCGATCCCGCCCAGCAGGAACGGCACCACGACCGAGAGCAGTTGCTCGGCGGAGTCGTAGCAGACGGCGTCGTGCCGGTGGCCCTTCATGCGACCGCCTCGACGCGCAGGCTGGTGAGCGCGAGGGCCTCGGCCATCGGCGCCACGGTCCGCAGGCGGGTCCGTATCACCAGGGTCAGGCACCGGCGCTCGGCGTGCCGCTGCAGCCCGATCAGGCACCGGTGGGTGATGAACGCCAGCCCGGTGGCGTGTATGACGATCTCGCCGTCGGCCGGGCGCAGGTCGGCGCGCTCGAACAGGGACAGGAACAGGTCCTCGGCGGCGGCGTCCACCTCGCCGGCGAGCACGGTCTCGGCCGAGGTGCGCCCGGCGTGCAGCTGGAACGGCACCTGGGCGGCGTTCGAGCTCGCATGTACGCAGGCCAGTTCGGTGACGGCCCGCTCGCCGAGCTCGGCCCGGTCGTAGACGCAGACCGCCTGCAACGGCGCGGTGCGCATGTAGCGGCCGATCGCGTACTCGTACCGGACGAACGCGTCGAGCCGCTGCCGGGTGCGGACCATCGCGGTGCCGTCGCCGACCACACGCAGCCCGGTGAACCCGGCCGCGACGGCGTCCTCGGTGGCGCTCACGTACGCCGCCATCTGGGCGGCCGGGTCGAACGGCTGGTCCGGGCGGTAGACCTCGAGCGGGTCGAGCACCCGGACGGTGCCCTCGGGCCAGGCGGGGGCCTCGTCGAGCAGCCAGCCGACGACACCGTTGGAGCGGGGCCCGGGTACGTACCAGACCCGCTCGCCGGCCTCCAGGCCGGCGTGCAGGAACGACCGCGCGTGCGCGACGAACGCCTGATGATCGTCGTATGACCAGCAGGTGTGCGTCATGGCCCAAGGGTGCCACCGGGGCAGCGCGGGATGGCGAGGCGTCGCCCGTCCGGGGGAACAGATAGGGTGAGGCGCCGACCCAGGGAGCGTGCATGCCGTCGCGAAGGCCCAAACCCACGTCGAGCGACGTGGCGGCGGCCGCGGGGGTGTCGCGGTCGGCGGTCTCGTTCGCCTTCAACAACCCGCAGCGGATCTCGGCGGCCACCCGGACCCGGATCCTCGAGGCCGCTCAGCAGCTCAACTACGTGCCCAGCACCCTCGGGCGGATGCTGCAGGCCGGCACCACCAACTCGATCGGCGTGCTGCTGCCGCAGCGGCTGGCCCGGGTCCTGGAGAACCCGTACTACTCACGGTTCCTGATGGGCGCCGGCCAGGTGTGCGACCAGGAGGGCTACACGCTGCTGCTGACGCCGCCGCTGCAGGACTCGGTGCTCAAGGCGATTCCGTACGCGGCGGTCGACGGCTTCATCGTCTGCGGCCTGGAGAAGGACCGCGGCGAGGTGGCCGAACTGGACCGTCGCGGCATCCCGTTCGTGCTGATCGACAGCGACCGGCACGAGGGCGCGCCGAGTGTCGAGGTGGACGACCGGGGTGGTGCCCGCGAGGTGGCCCGGCATCTGCTCGAACTCGGGCACCGGCGGCTCGCGGTGCTGTCCATCGGCGCCGAGCGGCAGGCGCTGGCCCGGGGCAGTTACGGCCCGCTCGCCCGCCGGCTGGCCGGGATCGGCGACGCGCTGGCCGAGGTGGGCCTGAGCCTGGCCGACGTGCGGCTGGCCGAGGTGCCGGTGACCCGCACCGACGGTTATCGGGCGGCGCGCGAGCTGATGGCCGAGGGCGAGACACCGACGGCGATCCTCGCGCTCTCCGACGTCCTCGCGTACGGCGCGGTCGACGCCCTGCAGGAGCTCGGTGTCGACGTGCCGGGGCAGGTGTCGGTGACCGGCTTCGACGACCTGGCCGAGTCCGCGTGGTTCCGGCCGCGGCTGACGACCGTGCGGCAGCCGATCGTCACGAAGGGCCGGATCGCCGCGGACTTCCTCGTCTCGGCGATCCGCGGCGAGGACCAGCACCCGCACCAGACTCTCGGGACGACGCTGATCGTCCGGGATTCCACCGCAAAAGCGGCATAACGGCGCGTTGCAAGAACTTGCAGAAAGAAAGCAACGCGCAGGTCTGTAACACGAGTTAGTTGCCTGCTACCTTTTCCGCTCATGACAGATGCACTGATCGCACCGCCCGCCGTGGAGGCGCCGCCCGCATCCTGGTGGCGCAACGCGGTCATCTACCAGATCTACCCGCGCAGCTTCGCCGACTCGAACGGCGACGGCATCGGCGACCTGCCCGGCATCACCGGCCGGCTGCCGTACCTGCGGGACCTGGGAGTGGACGCGGTCTGGCTCTCCCCGTTCTACGCCTCCCCCCAGGCGGACGCGGGCTACGACGTCGCCGACTACCGGACGGTCGACCCGATCTTCGGCACCGTCGCCGACGCCTCCGAGCTGATCACCGGCGCGCACGCCCTCGGCCTGCGCGTCATCGTCGACCTCGTGCCCAACCACTCGTCGGACCAGCACGAGTGGTTCCGCAAGGCGATCGCCGGCGGCCCCGGCTCGCCGTTCCGCGAGCGCTACCACTTCCGCGCGGGCAAGGGCGAGAACGGCGAGCTGCCGCCGAACGACTGGCCGTCCATCTTCGGCGGACCGGCCTGGACTCGCGTCGAGGACGGCGAGTGGTACCTGCACCTGTTCGCCCCCGAGCAGCCGGACTTCAACTGGGAGCACCCGGCGGTCCGCGACGAGTTCAAGACCATCCTGCGGTTCTGGCTCGACCTGGGCGTCGACGGCTTCCGCGTCGACGTGGCGCACGGCCTGGTCAAGGAGGACGGCCTGCCGGACGTCGGCTCGGACGCCGAGTGGCACCTGCTGGGCGTCGGCGAGAGCCCGTGCTTCGACCGTGACGGCGTGCACGAGATCTACCGCGACTGGCGCCGGATCCTCGACGAGTACCCCGGCGAGCGCATCGCCGTGGCCGAGGCGTGGGCGCCGAACCTGGCCCGGGTATCGCACTACGTCCGCGCCGACGAGCTGCACCAAGCGTTCAACTTCAGCTACCTGGGCACCGCGTGGAACGTCCACGAGCAGCGGCAGATGATCGACGACTCGCTGGCCGCGATGCGTACCGTCGGCGCGCCGACCACCTGGACGCTGTCCAACCACGACGTGGTCCGGCACACCACCCGTCTCATGCAGACCGCCGACGGCGAGGTGGCCGGCCGCAAGGCGGTGGCTGTCGACGAGACGGCCGGCCTGCGCCGGGCCCGCGCCGCGTCCGCGCTGATGCTGGCGCTGCCCGGCTCGGCGTACCTCTACCAGGGTGAGGAGCTCGGCCTGCCCGAGGTGCTCGACCTGCCGCCGGAGGTGCGCCAGGACCCGGCGTTCCACCGGGCCACCGGCCAGGACGGTTACCGCGACGGCTGCCGGGTGCCGATCCCGTGGAGCGGCACGGTCGCCCCGTACGGCTTCGGCCCGGACGGTGGCGGCAGCTGGCTGCCGCAGCCGGCCTCGTGGGCCGGGCTCAGCGTGACCGCGCAGGCCGGCGTCGAGGGCTCCACGCTGGAGCTCTACCGCGCCGCCCTGCGGATCCGCAAGACGAACCCGGCGCTACAGCCGACCGACAACCTGGAGTGGATCAGCGCACCCGCCGGGGTGCTCGCCTTCGAGCGCGGGACGGGCTTCCGCTGCACCGTCAACATGGGCCCGGAGCCGGTCGCGATCGGCCGCCCCGGCGAGCTGCTGCTGGCCAGCGGCCCGGTCGACGGCACACCGGACGACGTCGTGCTGCCGCCGGACACCACGGTCTGGTGGGCGATCTGAAAACAGCGTCCCGGCCACCCCAGGACGGTGGGGGTGGCCGGGCACCGTCCTGATCGGACTTTCCCGGGCGGCGTATGCTTCCCGCTTATGACCGACAGCGACGCCGCGAAGCTCGACACCAGCGTCCCGCACTCCGCGCGGGTCTGGAACTACTGGCTGGGCGGCAAGGACAACTACCAGGTGGACCGGCAGGTCGGCGACGACTTCGCCAACCTCTACCCGGACATCACCGTGGTGGCCCGCCAGTCGCGGGCGTTCCTCAAGCGCGCGGTCACCCATCTGGCCGCCGACGCCGGCATCCGCCAGTTCCTCGACGTCGGCACCGGCATGCCCACCGCGGAGAACACCCACCAGGTCGCCCAGGCCGCCGCGCCCGCGTCGCGGATCGTCTACGTCGACAACGACCCGCTGGTCCTGGTGCACGCGCGGGCCCTGCTCACCGGCACCCCCGAGGGCGCCACCGAGTACATCGACGCCAGCCTGCACGAGCCCGACAAGATCATCGCCGCGGCACGCAACATCCTGAACCTCGACGAGCCCGTCGGCCTCATCCTGATGAACATTCTCGGCCACGTCCCCAACCTCGACGAGGCCGTCACGATCGTGCGCACGCTGCTCGGCGCGCTACCCTCCGGCAGCTACCTGGTCACCGCCGACGGCACCAACGTCCTCGACGGCCCGGCCTTCGAGGAGGCCATCGGCGTCTGGAACGCCAACGCGCCCCTCTCCTACCATCTGCGCCACCCCGACCAGCTCGCCCGCTACCTCGAAGGCCTCGAGGTCCTCGAGCCGGGCCTGGTCCCGTGCGCCCAGTGGCGACCCTCCCCCGACGCCGAACCGGACGAACTCCGCCCGGTCGACGAGTTCGGCGCCGTCGGCCGCAAACCCTGATTTCGGTCAGGCTGGGCGACTTTCCTCCGCTTCTTCTTTGCTACGCGCGATCAACACAGTCCCCATAGCCCGAGGCGGACCGGCCGGGAGCTCCCTCCCTGCCGTCCCCCGCCGCCGGCCCATGCGTGCCGGCGGCGATCAGCTCATGTCGATCGCGAGTGCTTCCTCCCGTACCTCTTCCTGGGAATGCTCCCGGAGCCGCAGCAGGCGCACTTGCCAGGCTTCCGCCCAGCCGAACCCCGCACCGGCCCGGACCAGCGCCGCCGCGAGCAACCCACCCGCGAGATCGCCGCGCCCGGCCAGAGCGTCGATCACCGGGCCCAGCCTCTCCTGCTCACCCGGCAGCTCCCGCATCCGGCCGCCGGCCCGCTCGGCCGCACGCACCGCCAGGACCGGCCGCCCCGCGCACAGGTCGGCCACGGTGTCCAGATTGTCCAGCCGGCCCAGCCCGATCAGCGTGACGACCGCGACCGCCGCACAGTCCGGCCGGTCCGCGAGCCGGCGCACCGCACCGGCCGCCACGCCCCGATCAATTCCGGCCGGTGCGTTGCGCGACCAGGTCACCGCCGCCCGCGCCAGAGCCTCGATGCGCCGCCGCGCCGGGCGGTCCGACCCGGGACCGCCGGGATCGCCGTCGTTCGCGTCGCGCTCGGTCAGCCGCTCGAACGCCTCCCGCAGACCGCCGCCGCGCAGCGCCTGCAACAGCCGGGTGATCTCGCCGGCCTCCGGCTCCTCGCCGAGATCGGTGAACCGGTCGACGACCGGCCCGGTCAGGTCACCCGTCCACGCCGCCCAGTCCGGCACCCGCTGCCAGGCCGCGCGACGGACCTCGCGGTCGTCCGAGCGACAGGCGGCGACGATCAGCGCGGCATAGCGGGCCCGATGGCGTTCGGCGATCAGATACGGCCATGCGGCGAGGACGCTGCGCTGTTCCTCGCGGCTGCCGGCACGGGCCGCGTCGAGGATCGCCCAGCTCGCGTCGTGCTGCAGGCTCTGCCGGGCGGCGGAGACGATCGCCGCGCGCACGTCGCGGTGCGCGGCCGGATCGGCGTACGCCGCCAGCAGCCCGCTCATCGCCGACGCCGGGCCGAACCGCGCGAGCAGCCGCGCCGCCTCCTTCTTGCTGGTCACCCTGGCCGGGCCGGTCAGCACCGGGAGCAGCAGTTCCGGCAGCAGCGACGGCCGGACCCAGGACGCCGCGCGGCCCGCCGCATAGAGCGCCACCCGCGCCCGGTCGTCACCGGCGTGCCCGAGCAGCACCGGCAGCGCCTCGTCCGGCCGGTCCGTCCAGATCAGCGCGCCGAGCGCCGCCTCCGCGACCACCACGTCCGGCGAGCCGACGTGACGCAGCACGAACTCCCGGCCGGCCGCACCGACCTCCGCGGCCGCCGAGACCGCCGACGCGATCAGCCGAACGTCCCGACCCGCGCCCCGGCCCGCGCCTCCACCCGCGTCCCGGGCCCGCAGCTCCTGCAGCGCGACGAACCGCTCCTGCTGGCGTGGGAGCCAACGGTCCGCGTACACCGCATAGCTCGGCACCCACCGCACCCCGGCCTGCACGAACCGGCCCTCCACCGGCTCGCCGAGCACCCGGTCCAGCAGGTCGGTACGCCGCCGGCACACCACCCGCCACACCACGCTGTTCGTCACCGCGCTCAGGTCCGCCGCGAGCACCTCCCCGGCCCGCTGGTCCCGCCCGCGCGGCGCCTCCAGCCAGTAGCCGATCGCCTGGCTCGCCACCCCCGGCAGCGTCCCCGGCCCGATCGCCCGGCGCAGCAGCTCCTGCAGTCCCGGCAGCGCCCAGGCGCGCCGCCCGAGCGCGCGGGTCAGCGCGAACAGCGGCCCGTACCACCCGCGCCGCATGCCGCGCTCCACCCACTCGCGGAGCCGCTCGAAGACCATCGTCTCCTGCCCGCGGCGCAGCACCGTGTCGAAGCCGCGCAGCACCGGCACCGTACTGGTGGTACTGACCAGGTCGATGGTGAGCAGGGCCCAGTCGGTCAGGGCCGGGTCGTCGACGTGATGCCGCAGCGTGTCGGCCGCGAGCCGGCTGAGAGCGGTCGTGGTGGCGGCGGACGCGTCCCGCGCCTCGACAGCGTCGGTGGTCAGCCGGGCGAGCCGCGGCGCCGACTCCGCTGTCAGCAGCCCGGCCAGGGCGGACAGGGCGGTGAGGGCCGCGGAGCGTACCGGGTCCTGCTCGTTGCGCAGCCGCCCGAGCAACTCCAGCACCTCGGCCACCGCGCGCGGGTCCCGCGACCGGCGTGCCGCGTCGACGAGCAGGCGGTACCCGTCGGCTCGCTCACCGGCGTCACCCGAGGCGAGCGTGGCGGTCAGCGCGGCCTTCGCGTCCGGCCAGGCGAGGTAGGCGCTCCACTGCCGGACCTTCGCCTCCTGCTCGATGATGTCGGGCAGTGTCAGCAGCCGGGCCGCCTCGCGGATCCGGATCGCCGCCGGCAGCGCCTCCATCACCTCGACCGCCGGAATCAGCGTCTTCGTGTCCACGTCAGACATGGCCGCGTCGTAGATCTCGCCGCGCCGCGCCGGCGCCAGGACCGCGAGCAGGGCGGACAGGCTGCGGTTGCGCCGCACCCGGCGGGCGATCGGCGCGAGCTCGTCGGTGCTCAGGCAGGCGAGGCGGCGCAGCAGAGCGTTCGGCAACTTCGTGTACGCGAGCCAGCCGGCCCTGTCCGGGTGGGTCAGCAGACGTGCCACCCTGCCCGGGTCGTGCGCGGCGAGCCGGGCGTAGTCGTCGAGCCGCCCCGGCAGCATGTTCTCCGGGCCGTGGCGCTCCAGCAGGTCCAGCACCCCGCCCGGGTCACAGCTCAGGACGGCGTGGCTGGTGCGGCCCCAGATGGTCAGCCGGTCCTCCGGGCGGGCCGCTTCGAGGCGTTCCGCCACCCGCCGCAGCACCTCGGCGGGGTGGCTCCTGGTCAGGGCGGCCAGGTTCACCCGGTGTTCCAGGGCGGGCAGGAGCTCTCGTACCGTGCCGGGTCCGCAGGCCGCGAGCAACCCGGCGGCCTCTCCGTCCCCGAACCGCTCCCGGACCTCCCCGATCATCGCCTCCGCCGCGTCCGGCGCCCGCATTCCGCGCACGGTGCGGTAGATCAACCGGCGCTCCCGAGCAGAGACGTCCTCCGGCAGCCGGGTGATCAGCCCGCGCCGGACAGCGGCCCGCAGCGCGGCCGCGCGAATCGCCGGGCGCGGGTCACGGGCGGCCTCCTCGATGCCCGCCGTGTCCCCGATGACCATGGAGGCGGTCAGGGCGAGCTGCCGTTCGTAGGTCTCCCCGGTCCGCAGGTCGGCGCAGACGCGGGCGGTGTCGGGCGAGGTTCGTGCCCAGGTGGCAAGGTGGCGCATCCGCTCCCGGTACGAGAGCGGGTCCAGCGCCGCGAGGAGGTCCCTGGTCGCATCGATCATGCTGACGATTGTGCCGGGCGCCGCACCCGACGGGGCGGGTTGTCAGGCGAGGGCCTCCGCCCGGTCCCGGATGGCGTGGCCTATCTCGGCCCGGAGGGCGGCGAACTCCGGCAGTCCACGCAGTTCGTCCGGGGCCAGGCCGGTGCGGGGCAGGTCGATCCGGAGGTCCAGGGCGATCTGGCCGGGGCGGGGCGTGAGGACCACGACGCGGCTGCCGAGGAAGACGGCCTCGTCGACGCTGTGGGTGACGAAGATGCTGGTGCGGCCGGTTTCGGCGCTCACCCGGCGCAGATCCTCCTGGAGGCGTTCGCGGGTGAGGGCGTCGAGGGCCGCGAACGGCTCGTCGAGCAGCAGCAGCGGGTTGTCGACGGCCAGGGCGCGGGCGATCGCCACCCGCTGCTGCTGGCCGCCGGAGATTTGCCAGGTGCGGCGATGAGCCACGTCGTGCAGGCCCACCTGAGCCAGCAGCTGATCGATTCGCGCAGAGGTAGCCGGAATACCCGCATATTTCAGGGCGAGCGCTACGTTGCCGCCGACCGTCTTCCACGGGAACAGGCGTGGCTGCTGGAAGACCAGCCCGGCGCCCTTGCCGGGCACCGGGGGCGCGCCGGCCGCGAGCACCGAGCCCGCGGCCGGCTGCTCGAAGCCGGCGATCAGGCGCAGCAGGGTGCTCTTGCCGCAGCCGGAGGCGCCGACCAGCACGAGGAACTCCCCCGCCGGGACGGTCAGGTCGACCGGCCCGACGGCGGTGACGTCGCCATAGGAGTGCGAGACGTCCGAGAGGACGACGGCGTCAGCCGAGGACACCGGGTAGCCCCTTCACGTAGATGGACTGCTTGACCTGGTCCAGCGTGGGAACCGCGTCGATCTTCTGCTGGGACTTGAGGAACTCGGCGGCGCTGACCAGGTTGTCGGCGAGCTTGCCGACGTTGCCCTCGGTGCCCAGCCACTCCGGCGAGGAGACGTCGGCCGGCTTGAGGAAGACGCCCTGCTTCAGCTGGTTGAGCGCCTCGTCGGGGCTGAGGTTGAGCTCGGCACCGACGGCCTTGGACGCGGCGGCCGGGTCGGTGGCGATGATGTCCAGTGCCTGCGCCTCCACCTTGCGCCACGCGTCGACCGCCTCCGGGTGCGCGGTCGCGAAGTCGGTCGAGACCACGCCGAGGTCGAGGGTCGGCTTGCCGCCGGCGGCCAGTTCGCGGCTGGTGACGAGGACCTTGCCGGTCTTCTTCAGCTCGTCGAGGGAGGGCAGCCAGGAGTACGCGGCATCCAGGTCGCCACGGGTCCACGCGGCCAGGATGTCCTGCGGCTCCAGGTCCACGACGGTCAGCTCGGACTCCTTCACGCCGGCCTTGTCGAGGGCGGCGAGCAGGCTGTAGTGGGCGGTCGACGCGAACGGCGTGGCGACCTTCTTTCCTCGCAGCGAGGCCACGTCGGTGACACCGCTGCCGTTGCGGGCCACCAGGGCCTCGTTGTCACCGGCCACGTCCAGCACGAACGCCACCTGGTACGGGATGTTCAGCGGCGCGGACAGTCCACGGGCCACCGGGCTGGAGCCGATCGCGGCGATGTCCAGGCTCTTGGCCACGAACGCGGTGTTGATGCTCGCGCCGGAGTCGAACTTCGTCCAGGTGATCCGGTAGTCCGGCAGCGCCTTCTCGAGCAGCCCCTGGTTCTTGACGATCAGGTCGCCGCTGGGGAACGCCTGGTACGCGATCCGGATGGTCTTCTCCTCCGGGTCAGGGCCACCGCTCGCGGCGCCGTTCCCGCAGGCAGCGGTCGAGGCGACCACAACGGCCAACACAACAGACAGTGCTCTTCTCACAGTTTTTCCTTAGGAACGGCCGCGCCACGGGATCAGCCGGTCCTCGGCTGTCCGCAGTGCGGCGTCGATGAGCAGGCCCGAGAGGCCGATGGCGAACAGTCCGAGCACGACCACGTCGGTCTGGGAGTAGCGCTGGGCGTCGCGGACCATGCCGCCGATGCCGGGCACGCCGTTGATGGTCTCGGCGGCGACGACCGAGGAGTACGCGACACCGACCGCGATCCGGATCCCCGTGAAGATCTCGGGCAGCCCGGCGGGGAGCACGACGTCGCGGATCGTCTGCCAGCGACCGGCGCCCAGTGCCCGGGCCGCCTCGACGAGACCGGTGGGCGCGCCCTGCACGGCGGTGGCGGTGGCGACCGCGACCGGCGGCAGCGCGGCGATCGAGAGCAGCCACAGCTTCGGGGTCTCGTCGATGCCGAACCAGATGATGAACAGGCTGAAGTAGGCGAGCGGCGGCAGCGCCCGGACGAACGTGACCACCGGCTCGGTGACCACACGCAGCCAGCCGATGGTGCCCATGAGCACACCGATGACCAGGCCGCCGGCGATGCCGATCACCGAGCCGACGACGATCCGGCGCAGGCTCACGCCGAGGTGCTCGATGAGCAGGTGGCCGCTGTATCCGCGTACGCCGTCGTGCGTGGTCGAGGTGACGATCAGCTGATGCCAGACCGCCGAGGGTGCGGGAATGAAGGTCGGGTTGCGCATGACCCGCGCGGTGATCTCCCAGAGGAGATACAGCACGAGCAGCGCGAGAAGGCGCAGCGCGACGCGGCGGCGCAGGCCGCCGCCGGGCGCGAGCGCGGCGGCGTTGCCGGCCTGCCGACCGGCGGCGCGGCCGGTCGGCGGCGCGGGGGCGACGGAGGTGGTCAAGGAAACTCCAGGCAGAGGTACGCGTGAATGCCTGCTATTCCTATCGCATCTATGGGGTTACTGGCAATACCGTCCCACCTGGCGGTTCGTCACGGGCTGTTTAAACATATATCGCCCATAGGTATTGAGGGTTCAGTCGGATGCTGCCTAGCGTCTGCGCCATGAGTGTGCTGTCACAGCGGCGGGCGAAGAGCGCCACGCCACCGGACAGGGACGACCTCGTCGTCGTCCCGGCCCGGCATCCCTGGCGATGGGTCGCCGTGGCGGCGGTCTCCGTGCTGCTCGCCCAGTTCGTCCACGGTCTCGCCACCAACCCCGGCTGGGACTGGCCAGCCTTCTTCGGGTACTTCCTGGAGAAGTCGGTCGTCGAGGCGCTCGGCATGACGCTCCTGCTGACCGTCGGCGGCGCGATCCTCGGCTTCCTCGGCGGCATACCCCTGGCCGCGATGCGACTGTCCCGCAACCCGGTGCTGTCCGTGGTGAGCTGGACCTACATCTGGGTGTTCCGGTCCGTGCCGCTGCTGGTGCAGCTGCTGTTCTGGGCCAACCTCGGCTACCTCTACGAGACGCTGCAGATCGGCATACCGTTCGGGCCCGGCTGGTCGTTCCCGACCGTCAACCTGATCAGTACGTTCGGCGCCGCGCTGCTCGGCCTCGCCCTGCACGAGGCGGCGTACGCCGGGGAGATCATCCGCGCCGGACTGCTCTCGGTGGACGCCGGCCAGCACGAGGCGGCGGCCGCGCTGGGCCTGCCCCGGTACCGGCAGTTCTTCCGGATCGTGCTGCCGCAGGCCATGCGGGCGATCCTGCCGAACGCGGCGAACCTCCTCGTGAACCTGCTCAAGAGCACCTCGATCGTGTACGTGCTGGCGATCGGCGAGCTGTTCTACCAGGTACAGGTGATCTACGGCCGGAACGGTCGGGTCGTGCCGCTGCTGATGGTCGCCACCGTCTGGTACGTGATCCTCACCGCCGCTCTGTCGATCCTGCAGTACTACACCGAACGGCACTTCGCCCGCGGCGCCGTCCGCAACCTGCCACCGACACCGTTCCAGAAGCTGAGGGCGGCACTGCGATGATCGAGATCAGCGGCGTGCACAAGTCGTTCGGCTCCACACCCGTGCTGCGGGGCGTCGACCTCACCGCGAAGGCCGGGACGGTCACCGTGATCCTCGGCCCGTCCGGCTCCGGCAAGTCGACGCTGCTGCGCTGCGTCAATCATCTGGAGAAGGTCGACCGCGGCCTGGTCCGGCTCGACGGCGAGCTGATCGGGTATCGCCAGTCCGGCAACCGGCTGCACGAGCTCAGCGAACGGCAGATCCTGCGGCAGCGCGCCCGGATCGGGTTCGTCTTCCAGAACTTCAACCTGTTCCCGCACCTCACCGCCGTGGAGAACGTCGCGGAGGCGCCGATCGCGACGCTCGGCGTACCGAAGGCGACGGCACACGAGCGGGCCCGTGAGCTGCTCGACCGGGTGGGGCTCGCGGACCGGGCCGAGGCGTACCCGCGCCGGCTCTCCGGCGGCCAGCAGCAACGGGTGGCGATCGCTCGCGCGCTGGCACTGGAACCCAGGTTGATCCTCTTCGACGAGCCGACGTCGGCACTCGACCCGGAGCTGGTCGGCGAGGTACTCGACGTGCTCCGCGACCTGGCCCGGGCCGGCACCACCATGATCGTTGTCACGCACGAGATCGGCTTCGCCCGGGAGGCGGCCGACACGGTGGTCTTTCTCGACGAGGGCCGCATCGTCGAACAGGGCTCGCCGGATCAGGTTCTCGATCACCCGCAGCACGACCGGACCCGGGCATTCCTGTCCAAGGTCCTCATTTAGGAACGAGGAGCTTTATGCGTACGAAATGGGCTTTGGCACTTGTCGCAACGGCCTTGACCCTGACCGCCTGCGCCGCGCCCGACGAAAGCGGGGAAAGCGCTGCCGGCGATCCCTCCGCTGTGGCCGCTGTCAAGATCAATGACAGCCCCGACCAGAACCGCGTCGTGCCGGCCAAGGACGACGCGATCGCCGCCCTGCTCCCCGCGAAGACGGCGTCGGCCGGCAAGCTGGTGATCGGCGTGGGCGCGGCCGGCTCCGGATTCCCGCCGCTCGCGTTCGCGGCGACCGACAACAAGACGCTGATCGGCAGCGAGCCGGACGTCGCGGTGGCGATCGCCGGCGTCCTCGGCCTCGAACCGGTGCTGGAGAACACCTCCTGGGAGAACCTGTTCATCGGCCTGGACAGCGGCAAGTTCGACATCGGCGCGTCCAACATCACGGTGACCGAGGAGCGCAAGCTCAAGTACGACTTCGTCACCTACCGCCTGGACAACCTGGCGTTCCTGGCGAAGAAGGGCTCCGGTCTCACCGTGCGCGGACCGGCCGATGTGGCCGGCAAGAAGGTGTCGGTGAGCTCGGGCACCAACCAGGAGAAGATCCTCGTCGAGTGGAGCGAGGAGGCGGTCAAGCAGGGGCTGCCGGCGGTCGACATCAAGTACTACCAGACGAACCAGGCGGTGTACGTCGCCCTGGGCTCCGGGCAGATCGACCTGCACCTCGGCCCGAACCCGTCGGCGGCCTACCACGTGGCGACGACCGGGCAGACCGAGATCGTCGGGACCTACTCGGGCGCCGGCAAGGACCTGCAGGGTCTGATCGCGCTGACCACCAAGAAGGACAACGGGCTGATCAAGGCGTACGCGGCGGCGCTGGACAAGTTGATCTCGTCCGGCGACTACGCCAAGATCCTCGAACGATGGAACCTCTCCGACGAAGCCGTGACCAAGGCCGAGGTGAACCCGCCCGGCCTGCCGATCGAGGGCAAGTGACCCGCTCGACGACCTCGGCGGAACTGCTGGACAACGCCGCGTGGGCATCGCTGACCGGTGCCCACGCGCGGTTCGCCGAGATCCGCGGGCGGGCGGCGCGCTATCAGCCGGACGTCACGCCGTTCCACGCTCTGGCGGACCCGTCCGATCCTCGAGCGTGGGCGGACCTGGCGCATCTCGTGCCGGTGGGCTCCGCGGTGACCATCGCGGGGGCGGGTGGTGTCGCGCATCCGGGCTGGGAGGTCGAGGGGACCATCGCGGGCGTGCAGCTCGTCGACGTGTCGCTGCGGGCGGCGCCGGCCCCGGAGGCGGTGCGGCTCGGCGAGGCCGACGTGCCCGAGATCCTGGAACTCGTCTCGCGGACGCAGCCGGGGCCCTTCCTGCCGCGGACTGTGGAACTCGGGACCTACCTGGGGATCCGGGATGCGGGCGGCGCGCTGATCGCCATGGCTGGGGAACGGCTGCGTCCGCCCGGGTGGACGGAGATCAGCGCGGTGTGCACGGATCCGGCGTTTCGGGGGCGTGGGCTGGCTACGCGGCTGGTGCGGGCGGTGGCGGCGGGTATTCGGGAGCGCGGGGAGGTGCCGTTCCTGCACACGTCGGCGGGGAATGCGGCGGCGATCCGGCTCTACGAGTCGATCGGCTTCGCGTTGCGGCAGAGGACGGATTTCACGGCGTATCGCCGGTTGTAGAGGGTGCGCTATCCCTCGCTCCGGTTGTGGTTCCGGGATGCGGTTGCCGTCGGCTGGATGCGTGCTCGCGCTGTGGGGTGCGTGGTTGCGCCTCAGTGGCGCCGGATTGCGGTGGGAGCCGGGGCGCGGCCGTATCCCGGTGGACGGCGCGGGAGCACTTGGTCACGGTCGGTGCCCGCGAATCAGGCATGGGTTTGGTTGTGCGGAAACCGGATGCGCCCGTGGCCGCACCGGGTTTCCGCAGAGCCAGAGGGCACCCTTCGACGCCGTCACCGTGAGTGGCGTTACGGCCTCGGCCACGCGCCCCGGCCGCCTGGCGACCCGAGCCCGACCCGACATCGGGGTAATGCCTAGTTCACCTGTAGGTTTGGTTGACTTCGTCGCCGGGCTGCACCAGAGTGTTTTCATGGCGCACCTCACCGCACACACCCACCTGGCCGGCCCGGTCGACGTGGACACCTACGGCGAGTACCGCACCTCGCCGGAGACGCGATTCACAGGCCGGATCACCGACGACGGCGCGTTCACGGCGCGGCCGTTCCGCTATCACGTCTACGGCGGGTGGTTCTGTCCGTGGACCCACCGCGTCGCGATCACCCGCGAACTCGCCGGCCTGCACGACATCGTCACGATGTCGTATGTCGACGACGAGCGGGACGCGCGCGGCTGGGCGTTCCGCGAACTCCACGGACCCGATCCGGTCAACGGTTTCACGTTGCTGCGTGAGGCCTACGAGGCGACCGAAGAGGGCTTCGACGGGCACGTGGCGGTGCCGATGCTCTGGGACCGTTTCTCCAGTCGCGTGGTCAGCACCGACCCCACCGGCATCGGCGTCGACCTGGCCACCCGGTTCCGGCACCTGGCCGCTTCACCCGTCGACACCTGTCCTCCGGCGCTGCGCGACGAGATCGAGCGCCTCGACCGCTGGATCGGCCCGGCGGTCAACCGCGGGGTGAACTCCGCCGGGCACGACCCGGCCGCCCGGTCCGCGCTGCTGGAGGCCTTCGAGCTGCTGGACGGCCGGCTGGCACACACCGATTTCCTGGTGGGCGGCGCACTCACCGAGGCCGACGTGCGACTCTGGCCCACCCTGATCCGCTTCGACGCCGGCCCGAACGCGGCGCGCACCATCAACCCGGGACTGCACGTCTATCCGCACCTGTGGCGGTACACGCGGCGCCTCTACGACCTGCCCGCCTTCCGGGACACGACCCGCTTCGAGTCGTTCACGGCCCCGGGCGCCACCAAGCCCCCCTGGGCATGACCGCGGACCCAGCCCGACCACGCCGCCCGGCAACGACGCACGGGCGCGCCCGCCGCCCCCCTGGACCCGCAAGCGGCGCAACGGCCCGGACCGCCCACCCCCGCCGCTGGCAAGCCGCCCTAGCCCCGCGCACGCGCGACTTCAGGATTCGTCGCCGCGACCTCAGGACTGCGTGCCGAGGGGCTCGGGCGCTGGCCGGTGCGACATCAGGACTCCGGGTCGAAGGGCTCGGGGGCTGGGCGGTGGGACGGCTCCGGCTGGCGGCCGGCCATCTCCACCAGATGGTGGCGGCACGACTGGGCGGCCGGGCTCAACGGCCGATCCCGCGAGTGCATCACCCCGATCGGCGGGTGTACCGGCGGTGGATGCAGATGCCGCACCGCCACCGCGGGCCCGTGTGTGCCCTCCGCCGCGTACCGGGACAGCAACGCCACCCCCAGGCCCGCACCGACCAGGTCCCGGATGCCCGCACCGTCCGGCGCCTCGAATTCGACCCGTGGTGTGAAGCCCGCCGAGCGTGCCGCGTCCTCGAGGATCCACCGCAGGGGACGGCCCGGTGGCAGGCTCACGAACGGCTCGTCGCGCGCCTCGCCGAGGGTCAGGCGGCCGCCGCGGGCCAGCACGTGCCCGAGTGGTAGCGCCAGCACCAGGTGTTCGTCGACCAGGGGCAGCGCGTCGAACCGCGGCGGCAGGTCGGCGTGGACCGGCCCGACGACCAGGTCGAGCTCGCCCGCGTCGAGGGCGCCGAGCAGGCCGGTGACCAGGCCGGAGCGCAGGCGCAGGGCGATGCCGGGGAATCGGTCGCGGAAGCGGGCCAGGGCCTGCGGGAGATCGTACGGGCCGAGCGTCACCGTGGCACCGATGCTGACCCGCCCGCTGACCACCGCGGTGATCTCGTTGAGTTCGGTACGGGCCCCGTCGAGCTCGGCCAGGACTCGCCGTGCCCGCGCGACGAACAGCTCCCCGGCCGGTGTCAGCGCCACCCGCCGCGTGGTGCGGGCGAACAGCGCCAGGCCGAGTTCGGCTTCGAGGGCGCGGATCTGCGCGGACACCGCCGACTGGGCCACGTGCAGCCGTTCCGCGGCCCGGGTGAACCCGCCGTACCGCGCCACCGCCTCGACGTAGCTGAGCTGCCGCAACTCCACATCACGATAAAAGCGGAGAAATCAGGTTATATCAGCCACTCTTTGGCGAGCAACTCGTAGGAGCGGACCCGATCCGCGTGGGAGTGGGCGATCGTGGTGATCAGCAGCTCGTCGGCACCGGTCACCCGCCGCAGCGTCTCCAGGCCCTCGGCGACCGTCTGCGGCGAGCCCACGAACTGGGTCGAGACACGATCGGCGACCAGTTCACGATCGGTGTCGGTCCACTCGTACGCTTCAGCCTCCTCGATGCTGGGGAACGGCACCGCGCCGAGCCCGCTCCGGATGCTGCGCACCCACAGGGCGTATGGCGCCGCCAGGCGCCGAGCCGTCACGTCGTCCTCGGCGACCAGCACGTCCGCCGAGACCATGAGGTACGGCTCGCGCAGCGACGCCGACGGTACGAACGACTCCCGGTAGGCCCGCACCGCCTCCAGGATCTTGGCCGGCGCGACGTGGTAGTTGGCGACGAACGGCAGGCCCCGTGCCCCCGCCGTTCGCGCGCTCTCCCCGCCGCTGCTGCCCAGCAGCCAGATCGTCAGGTCGGCGCCCTCGCCGGGCACCGCACGCACCTCGTTGCCCTCACCGTCGCCGTAGGGCCCGGCGAGCAGCGCCTCGATCTGATCGAGGATCTCCCCCAGCGGCTGCGACTGCGCACCCGGCTGCTGCAGGAGGCTGCCGATCAGCTGAGAGCGTTGGGACGCGAAGATCGGCGCCCAGGAGAAGTGCTTCGGGATGAGGAGGCCGTCCACGACGCGCTCCTCATCCGGGGTTTCCGGAAAGAACGTTCGTTCTCCCGAACGAGCGGCCTGACCGGAACGGCCCAGCCCGAGGTCGAACCGGCCCGGATAGAGCGCGTCGATCAGCCCGAACTGCTCCACGATCGACAACGCGGTCTGGAATCCGGTCTGCACCGCGCCGGAACCGAGCCGGATGTGGTCGGTCACCGCGGCGATCTGCCCGAGCAGCAGCGCCGGCTGAGCGCCGGCCACGCCCGGCGTGAAGTGATGCTCGGCCACCCAGTAGCGGTGATAACCGAACTGCTCGGCCCGGCGGGCCAGATCCAGCGTGCGGGTCAGGGCGTCGCGGACATCGCCGCCGGCCACGAGCGGGGCAAGGTCAAGAACGTTCAGGGGTACGGGCATCGCGCTCAGCCCCTCTCCGGCAGGCCCAGATGGCCGCGCAGGGTGGTGGTCTCGTACTCGGTGCGGAACACGCCGCGCTCCTGCAGCAACGGGACCACCCGGTCCACGAAGTCGTCGAGGCCGGCCGGGGTCAGGTGCGGGACGAGGATGAACCCGTCACACGCCTCGGTCTGGACGTACTCGCTGAGCTGCTCGGCCACCCGCTGCGGGGTGCCGATGAAGTTCTGCCGCCCGGTCACCTCGATGATCAGGTCGCGGATCGAGAGGTTCTTCGCCTCGGCCTTCGCGCGCCATTCGGAGGAGGTCCTCAGACGGTCCGGGTACATCCCCGCCCGGCCCTTGATGATCGTGTCGTCCTCGTCGAGCTTCGGGTCGACGGCGGGCAGCGGGCCGTCCGCGTCGTATTCCGACAGGTCGCGGTTCCACAGCTGTTCCAGGAGCAGGATCGCGGTCTGCGGGCTGACCTGCTGCCGCCGGATGTGGTGCGCCTTCTCCTGCGCGTCGGCGTCGCTGTCGCCGAGCACATAGGACACGCCGGGGATGACCTTCAGGCTGTCCGGGTCCCGGCCGTTCGTGACCGCCCGCTGCTTGACGTCGCGGTAGAACTGCCGGGCGTCGTCGATCCGGTGGTGCCGGGAGAAGATCGCGTCGGCGTGCCTCGCGGCCAGGTCCCGGCCCCCGTCGGAGTCGCCGGCCTGAAGCACCACCGGATGGCCCTGCGGGCTGCGCGGCACCCCGAACCGGCCCCGGATCGAGAACTGGCTGCTCTCGATGTCGAACTCGCCGCCGCCGGTGTCCCACAACCGGCGGGCGGCCTCGATGAACTCCCCGGCGCGGACGTATCGGTCCGCGTGGTCCAGGAACCCGCCGCGCCGGAAGTTCTCGCCGAAGAACGCGCCCGGCGAGGTGACCACGTTCCACGCCGCCCGGCCGCCGGAGAGGTGGTCGAGGGTGGCCAGCTGGCGGGCCAGCTCGTACGGCTCGTGGTAGGTCGCGTTGAGCGTGCCGGCCAGCCCGAGGTGCTCGGTGACCCCGGCCAGGGCGGCGAGCACCGTGAGTGTGTCCGGGCGGCCCACCACGTCCAGGTCGTGGATGAGCCCTCGCTGCTCGCGCAGCCGCAGTCCCTCGGCGAGGAAGAAGAAGTCGAACCGGCCGCGCTCGGCGGTGCGCGCGAGGTGCTCGAAGGAGTCGAACTCGATCTGGCTGCCGGAGCGCGGGTCGCTCCAGACCGTCGTGTTGTTCACGCCCGGGAAGTGCGCCGCCAGGATGATCTGCTTAGGCATTCGCGGCCTCCTCGTAGCGGTTCGCAGCGCGTGGAAGCCCGAGCCGCTCGCGCAACTGCCCGATCTGTGACGGCTCGAACAGATTGCGCCGGCGCAATTCGGGCAGCAGGTCGCGGGTGATCGCGAGCAGGTCGTGCGGCAGCTCACCGGGACGCAGCCGAACGCCGTCGATGCCCGATTTCGCCCAGGCCTCGATCAGGTCGGCGAGCTGCACGGCCGTACCCGAGAAGACGGCCGCGTCGCTGGGCGCGGCACCGCGCCGGTCCCCCAGATGGACCACGATGTCGGCATAGACCTTCAGCCGCGGGTCCAGCTTCCGCATGATCTTCTCGGCCGACCAGGCGTCCGAGGGCGTGATGAAGACCAGGTCGGCCGCCCGGCCGGCGAATGCGAAGGCGACCGGGACGTGCGCGAGCGCGGCGATCACCGGCTGCCCCTGCGGCGGCCGCGGCACGATCGAGGGTCCCTTCACCGAGAAGTACGGGCCGGCGAAGTCGATGTAGTGCAGCCGGTCGCGGTCGATGAACCGGCCGGTGGCGGTGTCCCTGATGATCGCGTCGTCCTGCCAGCTGTCCCAGAGCCGGCGCACCACCTCGACGGCGTCGGCCGCCTCGGCGAACAGCTCCTCCACGCCGAGCGGCTCGCGGCGGCCGAGCAGCGACGCCTCGGACTCGTCGCCGGAGACGCGCGGCTGCCACCCGGCCCGGCCCCTGCTCACGTAGTCGAGGGTGGCGAGCGCGGTGGAGAGGTGGAACGGCTCGGTGTGTGTGGTCGTGGCGACCGGCACCAGCCCGATGTGCCGGGTCAGCGGGGCGACTCGCGCCGCGACCAGCACCGCGTCCGGCCGGGCGCCACCGGGCGGCGGGCCGAAGGAGTCGTCGATGGTGACGAAGTCGAGCCGCGCCTCGTCGGCGGCGCGGACCAGGTCCGCCCAGGGCCCGGCGGTGAAGTGCCGGGCGTCCAGGGCGGCCGCCAGATGGAGTCGCGTCATCTACCTTTCCTATCGCTCAGATAGGAGATTGGCAAGGGTGCGTGACGTGCGGCTCAGATCTTGCGATGAACCATCCCGGCCGGCCATGCGTTCCCCATGACGTGCAGCCGACAGACCTCGCCGATCCGCAGCAGAAGCCGGACGAGCCAGAGACCGCGGAGACGGCCCCGGAATCGGAGCCCGCCGCGACGCCCGAGACGGACCAGGCGGTCCAGGACGAGGAACCCCCCAAGCCCCCGGGCCGGTTCCGGCGCCTGCTGAGGTCGCCGGGCGCGGCGATCAGCCTGACCGTCCTGGCCTGCGTGATCCTCTTCGTCGCGCTGCTGTTCCCGAACGTGCTGAAGCGGCTCACCGTCGGCAGCTTCGTCCGGATCCCGATCGAACTCGGTCTCGGCCTCGCCGTCGTGGCCTTCGTCCCCCGCCGGGTCCGCATCGTGCTGGCCTCGATCGCGGGTGTCGTCCTGGGCTGGCTGGTCCTCGAGAAGTCCCTGGACATGGGCTGGTTCGAGACCCTGGCCCGGCCGTTCGACCCGGTCCTCGACTGGGAGCTGCTCGACGACACCTACGGCTTCATCCGGGAGGCGTACGGTCAGGGCGCCGGTTACGCCGCGATCGCCGCCGTGGCGCTGCTCGCGATCGGCGTGCCCGCCCTGACGACCTGGGCCGCCCTGCGGGTGTCCGCCGCAGCCGCCCGCTACCAGAAGCAGGCCGGATTCGCCGCCGGCGCGATCCTGGCCGCCTGGGTGGTCGCCTTCACGCTCGGCGTGCAGGTGGTGCCGAAGGTGCCGCTCGCGGCCCGCACCTCGGTCACCTACGCCTGGGACCGCGCGCAGCAGGCCAGGGCCGGCATCGCCAACGAGGCCCGGTTCGCCGACGAGGTCAAGATCGACGCCTTCAAGAACGCCCCCGGCGACCAGCTGCTCTCCGCGCTGCGCGGCAAGGACGTGATCTTCACGTTCGTGGAGAGCTACGGCCGGAACGCCCTGGAGGCGCCCGAGCTGGCACCCGGCGTCAACGCGGTCCTCGCGGCCGGCACCGAGAAGCTGCAGCAGTCCGGCTTCGCCGGGCGCAGCGGCTGGCTCACCTCGCCCACCTTCGGCGGCAACAGCTGGCTGGCGCACTCCACGCTGCTCTCCGGCCTCTGGATCAACAACCAGGGGCGGTACCGGAACCTGACCGCCAGCGACCGGCTCACCATCACCAGCTCGTTCAAGCGGGCCGGCTGGGACACCGTCAGCGTCATGCCGGGCGCCACCCGGGCCTTCCCGGAGGGCAACTTCTACGGCTATAACCGGATCTGGGACTCCCGCAACCTCGGTTACCAGGGTCCCAAGTTCAGCTGGGCGCCGATGCCGGACCAGTACACGCTCAAGCAGTTCACCGAGCGGGAGTACGCCAAGCCGAACCGCCAGCCGCTGATGGTCGAGATGCCGCTGGTCTCCAGCCACACGCCGTGGACACCGATCCCCGAGTTCATCGACTGGGACGCGGTCGGCGACGGCTCGGTCTACGCCGACATCGTGAAGAACCAGCAGTCGAAGTCGGAGACCTGGGCGTTCTCGCGGCGGGTCAAGAAGGCGTACGGCGACTCGATCGAGTACACGTTGACGAGCCTGATCGACTGGGTGAAGACGTACGGCAACGACGACCTGGTCCTGGTCTACCTCGGCGACCACCAGCCGTCCAAGGTGGTCTCCGGCGAGAACGCCAGCCACGACGTGCCGATCACGATCATCACCAAGGACGCGGCGGTCCTGGAGAAGCTGAACACCTGGAACTGGACGGAGGGCCTGGCGCCGAACGCGAGCGCCCCGATCTGGCCGATGAACGAGTTCCGGGACCGCTTCCTGACCACGTTCTCCAGCCCAGGAACCGCCGCACACTAGCGCCTGTTTCGGAGTGGATGGCTGGGCTGCGGCGTGGCCCAGCCGCCGTCTGGCCGCACGTCGCGAACACCCAGATACAACCCCGGTATCTGGGCGCCCGCGCCGCACACCCAGACGACACCTGGACCTCGCCTCGCTCCTGCCCCCACTCCGAAACAGGCGCTAGACGTGGTGTGCGGCGCCGGGCCCGGTCACTCCGGCGCCGCACATCCACCGAGAGCTGGCTCTCAGTGCTGTCCCGCGGCCCGGCGGGCATCGCTGGGAGCCAGCGCCTGTCTCTACCGTGGCGTCAGCAGCACCGGCCGCAGGGCCTCCAGGACGTCCGGGTTCTCGATCGTCGAGGGCACCGGCTCGTCCCGGCCGTCGGCGATCCCCCGCATCGTGCCGCGCAGGATCTTGCCGGAGCGGGTCTTCGGCAGCCCGGCCACCACGTCCACCCGGCGCAGCGCCGCCACCGGCCCGATCCGGTCCCGGACCAGCGCGATCAGCTCGGCCTCCAGCACCGCCGGGTCGGCGCCGGAGTCGCCGCGCAGCACCACGAAACCGCGCGGCACCTGACCCTTGAGCAGGTCACCGACACCGATCACGGCACACTCGGCGACCGCCGGATGGGTGGCCAGGACCTCCTCCATCGCACCGGTCGAGAGCCGGTGACCGGCCACATTGATCACGTCGTCGGTGCGGCCGAGCACGTACAGGTAGCCGTCGGCGTCGATCATCCCGCCGTCGCCGGTCAGGTAGTTGCCCTGGAACGCGGACAGGTAGGAGCGCACGTACCGCTCGTCGTCCTGCCAGAGCGTCGGCAGGCAGCCCGGCGGCAGCGGCAGCCCGATCACGATCGAGCCCTCCTGCCCGGCCGGCAGCGTGGCGCCGGTCTCGTCGACGATCCGCACCCGGTAACCGGGCATCGGCACGGATGGCGAGCCCGGCCGGGTCGGCAGGTCCTGGAGGCCGCGCGGGCTGGCCGCGATCGGCCAGCCGGTCTCGGTCTGCCACCAGTTGTCGATCACCGGCACGCCGAGCAGCTCACCGGCCCACTCGTAGGTCCGCGGGTCCAGCCGCTCCCCCGCGAGGAACAGCAGCCGCAGCGCGCTCAGGTCCCGGCCGGCCAGCAGCACGCCCTCCGGGTCCTCCTTGCGCACCGCCCGGATCGCGGTCGGTGCCGTGAACATCGCGTTCACCCGGTGCTGCTCGGCGACCCGCCAGAACGCGCCGGCGTCCGGGGTGCCGACCGGCTTGCCCTCGTAGAGGATCGTGGTCGCGCCGGTGAGCAGCGGGGCGTACACGATGTACGAGTGGCCGACGACCCACCCCACGTCCGACGCCGCCCAGAAGACGTCGCCCGCGCGTACCCCGAAGATGTTCTCCATCGACCAGCGCAACGCGACCGCATGGCCCCCGTTGTCCCGGACCACGCCCTTCGGACGGCCCGTCGTCCCGGACGTGTAGAGGATGTAGAGCGGATCGGTGGCCCGCACCGGGACGCACTCGGCCGGCGCCGCACCGTCGATCGCCTCCGCCCAGGTGAGATCGCCCTCGCCCAGCGTCGCCGGCGCCTGCGGGCGCTGCAGCACGATCCGGTGGTCCGGCCGGTGCGCCGCCTCGGCCAGCGCCGCGTCCAGCATGGGCTGGTACGGCACCACCCGGCCGGGCTCGATGCCGCAGGAGCTCGCGACGATCACCTTCGGACGGGCGTCGTCGATGCGGGCGGCAAGTTCCCGCGCGCCGAACCCGCCGAAGACCACCGAGTGCACCGCGCCGAGCCGGGCGCAGGCCAGCATCGCGATCACCGCCTCGGGCACCATCGCCATGTAGACGACGACGCGGTCGCCGCGCTCGACCCCGAGCCGCCGCAGCGCACCGGCGAAGACCGCCACCTCGTCGCGGAGCTCCTGATAGGAATAGGTGCGCGCCGCGCCGGTAACCGGGCTGTCGTGGATCAGCGCGGGCTGGTCACCGCGGCCGGCCCAGACGTGCCGGTCCAGGGCGTTGTGACAGGTGTTCAGCTCGGCGTCGGGGAACCACCGGAACAGCGGCGCCTCGCTGTCGTCGAGGATCCGGGTGGGCTCACGATCCCAGTCGATCGCGGTCGCGGCGTCGCGCCAGAAGCCGTCCGGGTCGGTGAGGCTGCGCTCGTACTCCTGCCGGTAAGCACCCATGATCTCAGAGTAGGACCGGAGTGTCCGTTCGGCGGACAGTCCGGTCCCTATTGATTCGCGTAGGGGAACACTCGGTCCACCATGGTGAGCAGCGTCGTGGTGAGCAGCGTGTGCACCTGTTCCCGGCTCAGGGCGTCCCGCTGGAGCCACTCCCGGGCCGTGTAGATCGCCAGCCCGACGTACGACCTGGCCATGCCTCGCAGTGCCTCGACCGGCTCGTCGCCGAGCCCGAGAGCCGACAGGACACTGTCCGCGGCGACATCAACGGCCTCACTGATCACGGCGTCAACATCGGCATCACCGGCCATGCCGCCGGCCGAGATGGCGGCCAGCCAGGATGTGCTGTGCCGGGAAACGACGTCGAGGAACCAGTTCACGATCGCATCGGCACGTTCGGCCGGTTCGCCCACTCGCAGCTGCTCCACGGCCACCGACGGCACCGTAAGCATGATTCGCACGACTTCTAGATATAAATCCTTTTTCGTGCCGAAATAGTGGTTCACGAGGCCGCGTGCCACTCCGGCGATCCGTGCCACGTCGGTCGTGGAGACCTCCGCGTACGGTTTCGACCCGAACAGGCGGATCGCCACCGACAGGATCTGCTCACGCCGGGCGTCCGGTTCCAGCCGGCGGCGCCGGGCCGCCTCGACATGCACCACCAGAAGACCTTACGACAGCTCGATTCATCACCGTTGGCGATCGGTGTTCTGTCGATGCCTCGATCGGATCAAACGATGAATGACGGAAATTCATATCGCCCTCGTTGACACATCGCCAATAGTGCTTGAGGGTATGTCGATGCCGACGCCTGGATTGGACGGCTACGCCGAGCCGTGGCGCAAGCCGGAACACGACGACCTGGCCGAACTGGCCCGCACCTTCTTCACCAAGGAGGTGGTGCCGCACGCCGGCCGCCTGGAGAGACAGGGCCACCCCGACCGCGAGCACTACCGCCGGGCCGGTGAGCTGGGCCTGCTCGGGCTCTCAGTTCCCGAGCAGTACGGCGGCGGGGGCGGCGACTTCACCCACGAGGCCGTGCTGCTGCACGAGCAGACCCTCGCGGGCGAGGGCAGCCTCGGCCTCGCCGTGCACAGCGGCATCGTCACCGGATACATCGCCGAATACGGCACGGAAGAGCAGAAACAGCGCTGGTTGCCGGGTTTGTGCAGCGGTGAGCTGATCGGGGCCATCGGGATGACCGAGCCGGACGGCGGCTCCGACGTCCAGGCGATCCGGACCAGGGCGGTCCGGGACGGCGACGACTACCTCGTGACCGGCGCCAAGACATTTATCACCAACGGCGGACTTGCGGACCTGTTGGTCCTTGCGGTGAAGACCGATCAGTCCGCAAAGGCGCACGGCATCTCGCTGCTGGTCTGCGAGCTGCGCGACGACGCGCCCGGTTTCCGCCGCGGCCGCAACCTGGAGAAGATCGGCCTGCACTCCAACGACACGGCGGAGCTGTTCTTCGACGACTTCCGGGTCCCGGCGGGCAACCTGCTGGGCACCGAGAACGCCGGCTTCATCCAGCTCATGCAGCAGCTGCCGCAGGAGCGCCTGGTCATCGGCGTGGGCGCGGTCGCAGCCATGCAGCGGGCGGTCGAGCTGGCCACGGCGTACGCGAAGGAGCGCACCGCCTTCGGAAAACCCCTGCTCGGGCACCAGAACACCCGGATGGTCCTGGCCGAGTGCGCGACACGGACCCGGGCGTCGAGGATCTTCCTGGACGACTGCATCGTCCGGCACGCGCGTGGTGAGCTGGACGTGGCGACCGCCGCGATGGCCAAGCTCTATCTCACCGAGGGGCAGTGCGAGGTCGTCGACCGCTGCCTGCAGATCTTCGGCGGCTACGGCTACACCACCGAGTACCCGATCGCGAAGATGTATGCGGACGCCCGCGTCCAGAAGATCTACGGCGGCACGAACGAGATCATGAAGGAGCTGATCGCGCGTGTCCTCTGAGCTGCCCCCGCTGGCCGGCGTCAAGGTCGTCGAGCTGGCCGGTCTCGCGCCGGGCCCGTTCGGCTGCATGGTACTCGCCGACCTGGGCGCGGACGTCGTGCTGGTCGAGCGCCCCGGCGGTTCCGGACCGCTCGTTCCGCCCGCCGGCCCGCTGCAGCGCAACCGGCGGGTGGTCACCCTCGACCTGAAGAGCGAGGCCGGCATCGGGGATCTGCTGCGCCTGGCAGCGCAGGCGGATGTGCTGGTGGAGGGCTACCGGCCGGGGGTCGCCGAGCGCCTGGGCTTCGGCCCCGCCGAGTGCGAGAAGATCAACCCCAGACTTGTGTACGCGAGGATGACCGGCTGGGGTCAGCAGGGTCCCCTGGCGCCCGCCGCCGGCCACGACATCGACTACCTGGCGATCGCCGGCGCGCTGGAGCCGCTCGGCCGTCCCGGGCAGCCGCCGCACGCGCCGATCAACCTGCTCGCCGACTTCGCGGGCGGCGGGATGCTGCTCGCCGTCGGTGTCCTCGCGGCGCTGGTCGAACGCGAGCGGTCCGGCCGCGGCCAGGTCGTCGACGCCGCGATGGTGGACGGGTCGGCGCTGCTCACCACGTTCCTGCACGGCATGATCGGCGCCGGGATGTGGCCGGGTGGCCGCGGCGAGAACCTGCTCGACGGCGGGGCGCCGTTCTACGACACGTACCGAACAGCCGACGGCGGCTACGTGGCCGTGGGCGCGCTGGAGCCGCAGTTCTACGCGGCGCTGCTGACCGGGCTGGGACTCGACGGCGACGATTCGCTGCCGCACCAGCTGGACCGCTCCGGGTGGCCCTCGCTGCGCCGGATCTTCACGGAACGGTTCGCGGCGAGGACCCGGGACGAGTGGGAGAAGGCCTTCGAAGGGCTCGACGCGTGTGTCAGCCCGGTGCTCACCCCGGGCGAGGCGGCGGACCACCCGCACAACCGGGAGCGCGGGACGTTCGTCGAGGTGGGAGGCGTGCGGCAGCCTGCTCCGGCGCCACGCTTCGGGCGTACCCCCGCAAACGCACCCGCCCCGGCCGAGACGACCACCGTGACCGAGGTCCTGGCCGCCTGGAAATGAATCAGGCCGCGGCCGCCCGGCCGCGCTTGTCGCGGTACATCGCGGCGTCGGCCTCGGCGGTGAGCGCGTCGAGGCCGGCGTCGCCGCCGGCCGGCCGGATCGCCACGCCGGCGCTGACACCGACGGTCACCTCGCGGCCGTCGCCGATGTCCACCGGGCGGCGGACCGCGTCGCGGATCCGCACCACGGCGTGCGCCACCTCGGCGGTTCCGGCCTCGGGCAGCAGCACCAGGAACTCGTCGCCGCCGAGCCGACCGGCCAGGTCGCCCGGCCCGAGCGCGCCGGTCAGCCGGGCCGCCACCTCCTGCAGCAACCGGTCGCCGGCGGCGTGCCCGTGGGTGTCGTTGACCTGCTTGAAGCCGTTGAGGTCCAGCAGCAGGACGGCGAGCGGGCGGCCCGCGTGCTCGTCCGCGTAGCCGGCGAGCTGGGCCCGGTTGGGCAGGCCGGTGAGCCCGTCGTGGGTGGCCTGGTGCTGCAGGGCCCGGCGGGTCTCCTGGAGCGCGGTGAGCTGCCGGGCGAAGGCCGCCGACTGCGCTCCGGTCATCACCGCGATCATCGCGTTCGTGCCGAGCAGGAACGCCACGTCGGGCGAGTCCGGTACGCCCACCACGAACGCCACAGAGGTCAGTGCGAACGTCAGCAGGGCGCCCGCGAGCTGGTGCCGGATCGCGGCGATCGCGATGGTCAGGCCGAGCAGCGGCCATGTGGTCTGCGGGTAGTCCCGCTCCGAGACCACCACCCATGCCACGATCGCCACGGAGTCGAGAAGCACCTCCGCCGCGCTGAACCGCGGATACCAGCGCGACGCGGGACGGGTCAGGTTGCGCACGCTGAGCAGGTTCGAGACGAGCATGAGGGCGATCGCCGCCAGGCACGCCAGCCGCATGTCCGCGCTGAGGACCGCCGGGGAGAGGCCGGTGCTCCCGGTCAGGTAGAGCCCGGTGCAGAGCAGACCGATGGTGCGTGAGACGAGCGCGGCGAACTCCACCGCGCGCCGCCGCGACCGCAGCGAGTCGTCGACCGATTCGTCCCGCACGAGTCCTCCCATCGGCATCTCTCCGGCCGTCATGAAAGGAAGGGGCCGGCCACCTCGCGGTGTCCGGCCCCCGTACCTCTGGATCTTTCAGAATTTGAACGCGGTGACCAGGCTGCGCAGCTCCTCAGCGGTCCGCGACACCTCGGTGCTGGCCTCGCGGGTCTGGTTGACACCGCCGACCGTCGCGGCGCTCGCCGACGAGACGTCGCTGATGTTCGCGGCGATCCGGCTCGAACCGGCGGCCACCTCGGCGATGCTGCGGCTCATCTCGCCGGTCGTGGCGGTCTGCTCCTCCACCGCCGAGGCGATGGTCGTCTGGAAGTCGTTGATCTGCGCGATGACCTCGGAGATGCGGTTGATGACCTCGACCGCGCCGCCGGTGTCCTGCTGGATCGCGTTGACCCGGCTGTGGATGTCCTCGGTGGCCCGGGCGGTCTCCTGGGCCAGGTCCTTGACCTCGCTGGCGACCACGGCGAAGCCCTTGCCGGCGTCACCGGCCCGGGCGGCCTCGATGGTGGCGTTCAGGGCGAGCAGGTTGGTCTGCTCGGCGATGCTGGTGATCAGCTTGATCACGTTGCCGATCTCGGCCGACGACTCGCCGAGCTGGCGGATGGTGTCGGTGGCGCGGGCGGCCTCGGCCACCGCGACCGCGGCGATCTGAGCGGCCTCGCTGGTGTTGCGGGAGATCTCCCGGATCGACAGGCCCATCTCCTCGGAGCCCGCGGCAACCGTCTGCACGTTGCGCGAGATCTCGTCGGCCTCGATCGAGGCCGAGCTGCTCTGCCGGTCGGTGTTGTCGACGGCCGAGGCGATCTCGCCGGAGACAGCGGCGAGCTCGGTCGAGGCGGCGGCGAGGCTGTCGGCGTCGTGGGCGATCGTCTGCATGGAGTCGCGCAGCTTGTCCAGCGAGCGGTCCAGGCCGGCGGCCATCGTGCCGATCTCGTCGCGGCTCGTGATGCCGCTGCGCACGGTGAGGTCGCCGCCGTCCAGCGCCTCGATCACCTCGCCGAGCTTGCGGATCGGGCCGAGGATCGAGCGGACCATCGGTACGGCCAGGCCGACCAGCAGCACGAGACCGACACCGGCCACGATGATCGCGGTGTTGCGGGTGTCCGCGACGGTGGCCGCCATCTCGGCCTTCTGCTCGGCGACCGCGGCCTCCACCTTCTCGGTGAGCGCGTCGAGCTCGTCATCGGTCTTGTTGTTCTGCTCGGGGATCTGGTCGATCTCACCGATCACGGACTTCGGGTCGGCGACACCCTTGGTCACGAAGTCGGTGATGAAGACGTTGAAGGCGTCGAAGTCCGGGCGGTACCCCCGGAACTCCTCCAGCATGGCCGTCGGCAGGCCGCAGGCCACCACCTTGTCGGCGGCCGAGACCGACGACTCAACGTCGTCCTTCACGTCGCCGGTGACGTCCTGGCCGAGGGCGGCCCGGTACGCGTCCACCTTCAGCTCGCTCTGCCTGTTGTTCAGGTGGTTGATCGCGGCGAGGCAGGCCTCAAGACTGCGCATCTCCTCAGCCTGAGTGGCCAGGCTGTTCTGCCCGAGTAGGGTGATGGCACCCATCCCCCCGAGGGCGACAGCCCCTGTCGCCACGATGGCGCCCAGCCGTTTGGCTGTGCCGATGTTCCCCAAGCCGCGCATCTGTCCTCCACGATTCTCCGACGTACGCAGCATCGACCGCTCGGGGCCGCACCTGAGGAACGACGTTTCGGGAACCGTTATGTTCGGAAGCAGACGATCTGTTGTCTAACGATTGAGCCTGGTGCGCCAGTCCACCGGGACCGAACCGGCGGGACCCGGCGCGGGCTGGTCCTCGGGGCGGCTCGACGGCGGGGACAGCGGCGGGCCGTCGAGCGCGGTCTCCGCACTGTAGTCCCAGAACCAGTCCTCACCCGGCTCGAACGACTGGATGACCGGGTGCCCGGTGCTGCGGAAGTGCGCGGTGGCGTGCTGGGCGGGCGAGCTGTCGCAGCAGCCGATGTGGCCACACTGGGCACAGCGGCGCAGGTGGAACCACCAGCCGCCGGCCGGCAGACACTCGGCACACCCGGTGCCGGACGGCGGGATCTCGGGCTGGATCGAATCAGCGGTCACGAGCGAAACGTATCGTATTCGGCCTGCGCCTTCTGGATCGGGCCGATCTCGCCCTCCACCAGATCGATCAGCTCCTTGAGCTTGGCGGCGACGCGGGCCCCGAGGTCGGTCAGGCTGTACTCCACGCGGGGCGGGATCGTCGCCTGCACCTCGCGGCGGATCATGCCGTCCCGCTCCAGGGCCTGCAGCGTCTGGGCCAGCATCTTCTCGCTGACGCCGTCGACGCGGCGGCGCAGGGCGTTGAACCGGTAACTGCCGTCGTGCAGCGCGGCCAGGGCGAGCCCGCCCCAGCGCCCGGTCACGTCGGCCAGCACGTAGCGGGAAGCGCAGTCCCGGGCGAAAACGCTCGGGATCAGGTCCTCCGGCTCTGTCATGAACGCAACAATACCGCCTGCGGGTTGGCACTGTGGAAAAGTTAGTGCATTCTTCTGGACAGCACTAACCGCTCGGCCGCTCGTCCTGTTCGTTCTTCTCGTTCGCTCGTCTCGTTCGTCTTTTGGGAGTCATCATGACCATCGCAGTCACCGGAGCCACCGGACAGCTCGGCCGTCTCGTCATCGACGCGCTGATCAGCCGGGGTGCGGCGCCGGGCGAGATCGTCGCCGCCGTACGCGACGTCGCCAAGGCCGCCGATCTCGCCGCCCGCGGTGTGCAGGTGCGCGAGGCCGACTACGACCGGCCCGAGACGCTCGCCACGGCCTTCGAGGGCGTCTCCCGGCTGCTGCTGATCTCCGGTAACGAGGTCGGCAAGCGGCTACCGCAGCACACGGCCGTGGTCTCCGCAGCGGTGTCCGCCGGGGTCGGGTTCATCGCGTACACCAGCATCCTGCGGGCGGACACCAGCACGATCGGGCTCGCGCCGGAGCACAAGGGCAGCGAGGACGTGATCGCGGCGTCCGGGATCCCGTACGCCTTCCTGCGCAACGGCTGGTACATCGAGAACTACCCGATCGCCGTCGCGCTGAGCACCGGTGCGTTCGCGGGCAGCGCCGGTGCGGGCCGGATCGCCGCCGCGACGCGGGCCGACTACGCCGAGGCCGCGGCGGCGGTGCTGCTCTCCGGCGAGCCGGGCGTGTACGAGCTGGGCGGCGACGCCTTCACGATGGCCGAGCTGGCCGCCGAGGTGGCGAAGCAGAGCGGCAAGCCGGTCGTCTACCAGGACCTGCCGGTCGCGGAGTACCAGGCGGTGCTGGTCGGTGCCGGGCTGCCCGAGGGCTACGCGGGCCTGCTCGCGGAGACCGACGCGAAGATCGTCGACGGGGAGCTGGACGTGGACAGCGCCGTGCTGAGCCGCCTCATCGGCCGCCCGGTCACCCCACTGTCCGATGCCGTCACCGCCGCCCTCAAAAACTGAACCACCCCCACCCCAAAACCGGTGTGTGGAGTTCGGCCCCACTCCACACCCCAACTCCACACACGAAATGGTCGACGACCCGTGTGTGAAGTTCCGCCCCGCTGCGCACCCGTACTCCACACACGAAGTGGTCGACGACCCGTGTGTGGAGTTCGGCCCCGCTGCGCACCCGTACTCCACACACGAGGTGGGCCTGCCCCGTTTTGACGGACAGCCGAGATCAGGGGACCTGGGGTCTCCGGGAGGATGTTCGACATCATGGAGAGTGTGGGGAAGAAGCGATCGAGGCCGCGGCGGGCGTTCACGCCCGAGTTCAAGGCTGAGATCGTCGAGTTGTGTCAGCGTGGTGACCGGACCGTGGGTCAGGTCGTGCGGGATTTCGACCTGACCGAGACCGCGGTTCGGGCATGGGTCAAGCAGGCCGAACTCGACGCGGGCAACCGCACCGATGGGCTGACGTCAGACGAGCGGGCGGAGTTGGCCCGGTTGCGGCAGGAGAACCGGCGGCTGCAGCAGGACAACGAGATTTTGAAGCGGGCGACGGCTTTCTTCGCGCGGGAGATCCGGTGAACGTGTATCCGTTCATCGAGGCGGAGCAGGCCGGTCAGCACAGCGTCAAACGTGCGTGTGAGCTGCTTGAGGTCTCCCGGTCCGCCTATTACACCCGCAACAACACGAGCCGTCGCGCCCGCGTCGACGAGCAACTCACCGCCCAGGTCGTCGAGATCCACGCGGCGTCGAAGGGCACCTATGGCGCGCCGCGTATCCACGCCGAACTCGCCGACGCCGGGTTGCGGCACGGCCGTAAGCGCATCGCTCGGCGGATGCGCGCGGCCGGCATTCGGGGCGAGAGCCCTCGCCGGTGGCAGGTCACCACGATCCCGGATCCGAACGCCGGCCGGCGGCCGGACCTGATCCGGCGGGATTTCACCGTCGACCCGGCGGCGGTCGACACGCGCTGGTGCGGCGACATCACCTACATCAACACGTGGGAAGGCTGGCTGTATCTGGCCACCGTCATCGATCTCGCATCACGGCGGGTCGTGGGCTGGGCCGTCGCCGACCATCTCAAGACCGACCTGGTCGACGCCGCCCTGTCCGACGCGCTGCGGCGCCGCGGGCCCGCCGACGGACTCGTGTTTCATTCCGATAGTGAGAGTAAAGGGGCCGGCGTTCCCAGGGGTCCTGACTCGCACAGCGATGGACGCGACAGGATGCTGGTGCCGGGCGCTCTCAGGGGTTCCTGACCCTCACTCCGATCGACGAAGTTGTCTTTCCCCGGATCTGTCGGTCCCTTGGGAA
>NZ_JBFAYE010000018.1:0-206210 GCF_040681145.1 Actinoplanes sp. NPDC051861 | reverse complement strand
CCGCTGCGCGACATCGACGGCATCGAGTTCCGCACCCACCGCACCGTGCTCTACAACTCGATCTACCGCGCCGACGACCAGCTCATGGTCAACACTCACATTTACAGCTTCGGCGCCTACCAGGCCCCGGTCCTGCACCTGCGCCGGGTGGCCGGCGGCGGCATGGTCACCACCTACCAGGACAGCTTCGAGCGGGTATGGGACGAAGCAACACCGATGGAATGAGGCGCCCGTGGGACGACGTATCGACTTCTACAACGACCCCGAGGCGCCCAAGGCCAACAGCGTCGTGCCCTCCGCCAACGCCATCGTGGTCAACGACAACGGCGAAATCCTGCTGATCCGCCGCTCCGACAACGACAACTGGGCCCTGCCGGGCGGAGCCATGGACCTCGGCGAGTCACTGCCGGATTGCGCGGTCCGCGAAACCGCCGAGGAAACCGGCATCGACGTCGAGGTCACCGGCCTGGTCGGCATCTACACCGACCCCCGCCACGTCATCCTCTACACCAGCAACAACGAGGCCCGCCAAGAATTCTCCGTCGTCTTCACCGCCCGCCCGGTGGGTGGGTCGCCGACCCCCAGCTCGGAGTCAACCGAAGTCCGCTGGATCCCTGCGGCCGAGATCGCCTCGCTACCGATCGACCGTTCCATGCGCCTGCGCATCGACCAGTACCTCACCAACCCGCAGAGCATTCACCTTGGATAGCGACTGGGTAGGCGCCGGAGCCGACGCCTTCGCAGCCATCGGCACCGTCGGCGCCTTCATCGTCGGCTTCGTCCTGCTACGCCGCGAACATCGCCGCGAGGCCAACCGCGCCGACGATGAGCAGCGCGCCCAGGCCGAACGCATCAGCGCCTGGGTCGAGTTGATCCGCAAGGTCGACGGCGGTCGCGAGGTCGCCTTCCACGTCCACAACGCCAGCGACATGCCCATCTACGAGGTAGAACTACCCCTCCCCGCCCGCGGCGACGAGGAAGCTGGCTCGGAGTTCGTCGGCCTCGTCCCTCCGGGCCGTACCGTCCAGCGCCCCGCGCCGGCCGATTGGCTCCGCACCTATGTCGAACCCGAGCCCGTCGAGATCGAGTTTCTCGACAGCGCCGGCCGCCGGTGGAGCCGCGATGAACAGGGCTCTCTGACTCGCGCTGACCAGGCTAGTTAGCCATCAACCGCGCAGAGATCCGCCGCACCGAGCCGATGATCAGCGGACTCGCCTCACGAATCGACTCCGCCACAAGGTCACCATCGCCATACCGCGACAGGATCTCCGCAAGCCGCCACTCGACCTCAACCGGCTCACCGTCCGGCGAAGTCGTCATATCAGCGAACGTGATCGCGTCCGACAGCACCTCATCAGCCGGCGGGAACTCGTTCCCAAGCTGCTCAACCAGCCCGCGATTGCGGCCCTCAACGTGCGCGCACGAATGGTTGGCCACGAGGCGGCAGACGAGATCATCAAGGCCCGCAACGTCCCGCAGATAGCGGGCACCGTCAAGCTGGTGCATCCCCGTTACGACAAGATCCGGCGCATAACCAACGTCATGAAGCCAGGCCGCAGCCACCAACGCCGACGCATCGTCGCCGATCAGGTGAGCGATCGACTCGGCCTTACGCCCAACACCCTGACTGTGCACCCAACGCCGCGGGATCGACTCAGCCAGCACCAGGCGCGCAAGGTCACGGGCTCGTCCGATCTGATCCACAAGGGCAGATTAACGAACCTCCCACCTGACGACGTGCCTGTCGCTACCTGTCATTCCCTCCCTAGAGCTGCGGCCAGTACACGCCCGACTGCCGATTCAGAGCAGCAGCAAGCCGATCCGCGACAGCCGGCCGCACGTCCCCGATGCGCACAACAGGATCACCCGCGCGGCCGATCGCGTCATGAAGTGCCGGGAAATCCTGTCCGACGTCGAAGCCGGCATCCTCAAACGCGAGCGCCAGACGGTCAGCAGACTCCTGCGCAACCTCTTCACCTGCCCGTTCCACCGCCGCCATCGTGGCCTCTCCTAGCCGTCAACGCTGGGTCCGTTGGGGTCGATTCTCAATCTCCGGTGACAGGCTGTGAACCACAGTTAGGGGACGTCTAGGGACGTCTTAGCTAAGATGGGGTTCTTGCCAACGATCGGAGTCGTTGCGTGAACCATCCCCTATCTCGAGCCTTGCGCAGTGTCGGTGTCACCACAGTTGACGTCGCAGCGCGCCTCAGCGTCGACCCGAAGACCGTTCACCGCTGGCTGGCTGGCCGCGTGCCGTACCCCCGGTACCGAACAGCGCTTGCCGATCTCACGGGCTGGTCAACGTACGAACTCTGGCCTGAGCTTCCCCGTCCCATCGAGGCAAGCTCCCAGCCCGACGAAGTACGGATCGTTTACCCTCACCGCGCGGCTGTGCCAGTCGACGCCTGGTCTCGGCTGTTCGCCAACGCCAAGAATGAAATCTGCATCCTTGCCTACAGCGCCCTCTTCCTAGCCGAAGACTTCACCGTGACCGAAACGCTGCGCAGGAAGGCGGAGACAGGGGTGCGGGTACGCATCGCACTCGGCAATCCAGATGGCATACAGATCGCCAGCCGCGGCAACGACGAGGGCATCGGCAGCGGCATGAACGCCCGAATCCGCACCGCCCAAGTCGGCTTCCGCCCAGTTGCCAGGGCCGGCGCCACACTACGACTTCACGACACGGTTCTTTACAACTCGATCTACCGAGCCGACAACCAACTACTGATCAACACTCACATTTACGGTCATCCAGGCGGACACGCACCAGTCCTCTATCTGTGTCAGCATGCGACCGATGGGATGGTGAGCACCTACGTCGACTCATTCGAGCGAGTATGGAGGACAAGCCACGACGTCACGGATGTGGCTTGAACGCATGGCGCCCCGGCCGCACACGACTCTGACACCGCGCACGACCGGGGCCTTAACAAGCCGGTGTCCCAATGCTTCG
This sequence comes from Actinoplanes sp. NPDC051861, assembly GCF_040681145.1. Taxonomy (NCBI): domain Bacteria; kingdom Bacillati; phylum Actinomycetota; class Actinomycetes; order Micromonosporales; family Micromonosporaceae; genus Actinoplanes; species Actinoplanes sp. NPDC051861. The sequence continues at coordinate 203,257 of NZ_JBFAYE010000018.1, read as the reverse complement.
CGATCTAGCTACCGGCTACGCAGAAGGCTGCCAGCCTCCGGAGCAGGAGACGACCACGCCCCCAGAGACGTCTTGTGACGCCTTGCCGTCCTGTCAATACAGGGGCAATTCGGCGAACCTAAGCCTTCGTGGACAGACGGCTCACGCGAGTCGGACGGGCGGCAACAACCATGGCTTCGACCCAGTACGGTCCTTGGCCGCGGCGACCTTCTCGGTCTTCACGCCACCGGAATCACCATCGACAGTTTGTGTAGTCCACCTCCAGCGACAATCGTCCGAACGAGTGAAGAGGCCGGACTTAGAGAAAGGGTTTTGCGTTCCCTACGCGCCCTGGTCCTACTACTGGCTGACGGGAGTCTGCCGACCGCGGCGCGCGGGTTATTCAAGAACTTTGTAACGCGCGCCATGCTCGTCGGTCATAGTCTTTGCGGCATCTACAGCCGCACCAATGTCGCCCGCTGTAAGCCAGTCAGATCCTGACATGTCCGGCTCCAAGCCAGCGATTTTAAGCCGCTCCGCGAGAGTTTTCCTTTTGGTCGGGCTTCCATCAAACTTAACTACGTGTCGGCCAGCAACGTCGCTGAATGGCTTAATCTTCCCGACCTCGACTATTACAGTCCGCTCCCTACCCAGGATATCCGCCATGCCCGCCTCGTAGAACACATTAGGTCGTGCTTGACCCAGGAGGCATCGTTCGGTTTCCCCGTCGTCATCGCGAACCAGATCGTCTCGAAGCACCACCATATCGTCCGGCGTAAGGAGCACCAGAATTGCGTCAGCCATCCTCATTCCAGTTAAGATCACGTCACCCACATACGGGTTTGGAACACCGGTCCGAGCCACCGCGTGGTCCCACTCCACGACCCGTATTCCCAGTGCGCGAACGAACGTCAATACTCCAGATATAGCCGACCCATCACGCCCAGCCACGAGAAAGAGACTTCGCCGGTCTCCCGGCCCTAAGGGCGTGTGGATTTCAGTGTCCATTCGTGTTGCCGCATGAGCGTTCTCTGAACTGCCGGGAGGGCCAGTAATAAATTGGTCAGTGACATCCTCAGCCTTAGCCGCGACCCGCCATGGCATACTTGGCCCACCAATAACCATTGCGCGCGAAGAAGCATTCTCTTGCTGTAGCCGAAGCAAAATCACGTCGCCAGGCTCTTTGCTTACGCTGATACGAATGCGTTCAATGTCAGTTTGCGGAATCGTCCTACCGTTCACCGTAATGGGGTCGCCGTTACGATATGGAATCAGAAAGATGCGTTCCAGAGACTCTTGATCCATGTCGAGCTTCGTCTCGTCATGCCTGTTCCCCTTAACCGACAGGCGTACGTGAAAGTACTCCATACGTCCTCACTAAACAAGTTTTGATATGAGCCGCAGCGACTCGATAAGATGAAGAGCATGAGTGGCTTCTTGTCGGACACCGCCGCAAACCTAGTGGGTACCTTTGCTGGCGCCGGATTGGCGTTGATCTCGTCTTGGGCGTTAACAAGGAACGCTACAAGTAGACGACGAACTTCGCAAATGCAGGGCATCATAGACCGTCTAGCACGAAGCCGCGTTTTCACCCATGAGGACGACCTTAGGGAAGGACCGATGACGTCCGCCGAGGTCGAGGACTTTCAGCGGTCAACGGCTTCCATATTGGCCAGCAGAGAATATATTTCTAATGTAACAACGCATCTAGAACCAACCGATCCCTTGATGCCCATTCTGGAGGACATGCATGGCGCTTGCTCTCTATACCTACGCAGCGTGGAAGATAATCCCAGCTCATACTCGCGAGCCTCGGCCGACCTTCGAGAAATGCTATTCGAAATGATCCAAGAACTCTGCAAGGGCAACCGGAAATTACAACCCCGGCGGCCGGGTGAGCGAGCATTCTTGGCTCACCGATCGGGAACGTAAAATTTCGTCTAAAATTAGCACTCAACCTTCGTCGGCGGCATCCTCAGTACCTCCTTGTCCGCCGGACGCAATCGGCTCCGTGATACGCTCAGAATTTCTAGGCGCCCGAGCCGAAGAGCTGCGGCGACGAGGCTTGAGGGTTCTTGAATCGATGTTGTACGAAGCGCACAAGCGCTTTGCGATCCATTTCACCTGCTCAGCACCGTCACCGTAAGTAAGCGGATCACGAAGCGTGGATAGCTCCGTTGCAAACTCAACCAACTCAATGTCATCCGGCAGCATCTTTATTGCGTCACTTAGGTCCGATACAAGCATCCGCCGAGACCGATTTGAGATCGCCTCCTCCGATGATCGCTCCCTCCACGACTCGGCGAGGCCCAGCAAGCTATCAGCAATGCCAATCGCAGCCCGCTGCGCATCGTCCTGTTGGTGGTCTGACACTTAATGCAAATGGAATATAGAGAGACAGGGAAGGTGCCGAATAGACCTCCAGAGTTGATTAACACCCATGTTGCCCTCCCGCGTCGGGTCTAATCTCTCCAGTTCCGCTATTGAATAGCACCATTCAATAGCGCCATCAATCGCATTAGCACCTGATCCCTGCAATTTTGCACCAGCATTAGTGCCATACGTCGCGCGGCAGACGGAATTATTCCCTATGCACAAAGAGACTAACTACACTTTCGGGCCATATGTGGCGCAGTCGGCTGCGCGGTGGCCGAGCGATGGGAATTAAGAACCATCGCACCAGTGATCGGGCTTATATCGGATGCAGATCGTTGGCGAAGCGACGGGTGCACACGCGAGCCAACTGCGTCATTGAATTGCGAATGCAGAACCGCACACTAGGCAGTACAGGTGGTATACCTCGGCAGGAATCTTAATAGGCTCGTACGGGTGACAAGGTGATGCGACTATCTGCATGTCGTCGGGTTCAGTCAGCGATTCGGGAATGCTCGGTGCATCGTCACCAGGTAGAAATTTTACGCTCTTCGAGTTGCGAAAGGCTACTGAAAGCTCGTTTTGGATTGAGCGCATCGCTGCTGGTAACGCCATCTCCTCAATGAAGACTAGTTGCGCCTTTGTCCACCACTCGTTGGGGTTCGCCGGCCTGCCGCATAGCGGGCAATAATACGTAACGGCAACTTCGGCGCTCTCAGCTTCGGAATTTGCAGGCCCATCATGCCATTTGAATTCTCGCTCGCAATTCGGGCACTCTCGCCTGAGGAAGCCGTCAGAGTCGAGAGGGAGGCTTATAGGGATATCCATGTCACTTCCAACTCACGAATACTTCTTCATCGATCGGGGTTCCGTCGACGGTCTTGCCGGTTACCTTCAAATTGAAGTATGACTTTTTAGCATTGCCGAAGGTCATGCCGCCCATAGATTGGATTCGCACTGACTTTCCTTGCGGCAGCCTCGGTACCGGAAAATCGTCATCTGCGCGGGTTCGAAGGCCCACTTCTTCGTCAGCATCGAGATCCAGTTCGTAAACGTCCCCTGGACCGTAATTCGTTACCTCCACCTCGGAAATCCGGCCACGACCGTTGTCGATATACCTAGCATCGAGTCGCGGCTTTCCAGAGACCTTGGTCGAAGGCAGTCTTCGGCCTAAGGGAAGACCTCCACCTGGCGGTGGAGGGGGTTCTAAGTCGCCGGCTTCGTGCCAATCCGTCCCCGTTAGGTCGACTGAGCAACCTGCGCTTTGAAGTCTGCGCGCCAAATCTTGGCGCCTGGCAACCGTGTTATTTAGACGAACGACGTGGCGTCCATGGATGTCGCTGAAAACTCTAACCTGACCTAATTCCACAATCACAGTGCGTTGAGGGTTGCGTCCCATAGCCATTCCGGCCTCAAATAGGACATTCGGACGCGGTTGAGGCTGCGGATCGGTGTCAGGATCGTCCGCGTAGGTGAGACTGGGATGGAGGTAGGCGATATCGTCAGGTGTCTCAAGAACAATGAGAGCTTGCGCAGCGCCAAACGCGGCGTCCAAGACGTCTCCGATGTAGGGAGAACCTTGCCCCGTCATTTCGATGGCTTGGGACCACTCGATTGGATTTAGGCCTACCGACCTAAGGAATTCAAAAAGTGCCCTTCTCGCCGGCTCATTCCTTCCATGTATGACGAAGACACGCCGCGAATCTGGGTTGGCCGTTGTGGTCACGAACTCTCTTCCTCAGGCTAGTCAATATTGCCCAACAAGGTACTTCACGTGCCCGTCGACGTGCGAGTCTCCCGAGCTGCCGAATGACGATGGGCAGCGCTTCAAGATCATGCGCAGACCAAGTCGCGGCAGACCCGCCTTGAGGGCGCTGCACCAGTAAGCCGTGCTCCTGCACCGCCTCGCATCCGAGAGCTCTTCCGCGCAGTTCACGTTGGACACATACCCCTAAGGACCTCCAAAGGGCATGATGTCCACACTCGCGCCAGTAGGGACCTGCTTAGCAACTTTGCAGGCTGGCGCCACCGGCTGAGCGTCAGGAACGTTCGATCGCCAATTCCCTCACCGCGATCTTCGTGTGCGTGTCACGAGTGTTGGGCCTCGGACACGTTAAACCCCATATCGATCATCACCGTCACGGTGCGATCGGATGGGGTTTCTTGCTGTGCGGCTCCGCTGAAGATCTACGATCCTCAGCGCTGGCGGCCGGCCCGGGCTTCCAGGGCTGTACTCCAGGTGGCGGCACGGGCGATCGGAGCGGGCTGAAAGACGGCGACGCCATGGACGAGCTGGATCTTCTCGTCCAGCGTCATGGCCGGTACCAGCCGATCGGCGGGGGCATCCGAGGAGAGGTGACCATGAGCAGCGGCGGGGACAGCGCCGGCCAGCGCCCGCATCCATTGCTGTCCCCCTAGGCTGTCGCGAGGTACGGTGGGCCTCCCTGTGGTGAATGACGGACAGTGGTCGGCATCCATGGCAACAATCGAAGAGCTCGGCTTCCGCAACCCGGTCCATCCCGGGCTGCCCATCGAGACCGTGACCCTGGCCGAGTTGCGCCGGCGCACAGGCTCGGGGCACCGCGCCCGCCACTACCGGCTCGGCTTCCATCAGCTCCTGCTCATCGAATCCGGCAGCGCCACCATCACGGTCGACTTCGCCGCGCAGCAGTGCCGACCCGGCACCCTGCTGTGGATGCGTCCCGACCAGGTACAGCACGGTGTCTTCCCCACCGCGATCGACGGACGTGCCGTCCTGTTCACCGAGGGGTTCCTGCCGGCCGTGCCGCTGCTCGCACCGCTGCTGCAGGAGGGCGACGACACGTTCCGGTGGGACCTGCCCGCCGCGGACCTCGCCGCGATCATCAGCGTTTTCCAGCAGCTCGATCAGGACTGCTCGGCGGCGACCGAGCCGAGGGGCGTCGAGCTGGCCCGGCACGAGCTGGTGGTGGTCCTGCTACGTCTGCTGGCACTGCCACACACCGCCGAGACGCACCCGAGACCCGCGGGAACCGGCGTCTATCCGATGTTTCGCCGCGAGGTCGAACGCCACCACCGGCGGATGCGCAACGTCGAGGACTACGCCCCCTTGATCAACACCTCGGTGCGGACGATCAACCGCGCCTGCCGAGCGGCGACCGGGCACACCGCCAAGCAGATCATCGACCGCCGGGTCGTCCTGGAGGCCAAGCGGCTCCTGGTGCACACCGACCAGCCGGTCGCCGCGATCGGCCGGCAGCTGGGCTTCGCGGAGGCGACCAACTTCGTCAAGTACTTCGTGCTACACGTCGGCACGACACCAGGCCGGTTCCGCACCCAACCCGGCGTCTGACGTCTACCATCCCGCCCGGATGTCCGTCATTCACCACAGGCGGGCCACACGCTACCTCGCAGCGCCGCACCGGCACGGACAGAATCCCCGGAAAGGTCGAGCGGGACTGCGGGAGGGCACCACCGATGAGGATCACGGCGGCGGTCGTCGAGGAGATCGACGGCCCATTCGTCCTGCAGGATCTTGAACTCGACGAACCGGGGCCGGGCGAGGTATTGGTGCGGCTGGTCGCCACCGGCATCTGCCACACCGACGGCCTGGCCCGCCACGGTGACCTGCCGCTGCCACTGCCCGGAGTGCTGGGACACGAAGGCGCCGGTGTAGTCGCCGCGACCGGTACCGGCGTGACCGAGGTCCGCGAGGGTGACCCGGTCGTCATCGGCTGGCCGTACTGCGACGCCTGCCGTCACTGCCGGGCCGGCGAACCTCGCTATTGCCTGCGCCTCGGCGAGGTCCTCGTCGGCGGCCGCCGCCTCGACGGCGAGTCCGCCCTACGCCGTCGCGACGGGTCGCCGGTGTCGAGCCACTTCTTCGGCCAGTCCTCGTTCGCCACCTACTCGCTGACCACCGCCCGGGCACTGGTGAAGATCCCCGACGGCCTTCCGGTCGAGCTGATGGGCCCGCTGGCCTGCGGTGTCTCCACCGGCGCCGGCGCGATCTTCAACACCGTCCGGCCGGAGCCCGGCGCACAGATCGCTGTCTTCGGAGCCGGCACCGTCGGGCTGGCCGCGATCATGGCGGCACGCAACTCGGCGGCCACCCGGATCATCGCAGTCGACCGGCACGACTCCCGGCTGGTGCTCGCCCGAGAGCTCGGCGCCACCGACGTCATCAACGCCACCCACGACGACCCGGTCGCCGCGATCAACGACCTCTGCGCCGGTCCGGCCGGCTACGCCCTCGAATGCACCGGCGTGATCCCCGTGGTCCGGCAGGCGGTCGACAGCGTCGGCATGCTCGGCACCTGCCTGCTGATCGGCGGAGCACCGGCCGGTGCGGAGTTCACCGCCGACCACCTCACCACGCTCTGGGGCAAGCGGATCGTGGGCGTGCTCGGCGGCAGCGGGCGCAGCCACGAGCTGATCACCACGATCATGCAGCTGTACGCACAGGGCCGCTTCCCGTTCGACCGCCTGGTCGAGTACTTCGATCTCGCCGACGTGCAGACCGCCCTCGACAAGTCCTACGCCGGCGAAGTGATCAAACCCATCCTGCGCATGCCGTAGCCCGGCCGCACCCGGAACGCCCGACACCAGGGACCTCGACCAGGTCTCTCGTCGGCGCGCGCCCACATTTCGTATACACGGAAAGGCCCAGACATGATCAACCGACCGCTTCGTACCTGCCTGGCCGTCATCACCGGCGCGGCCCTGCTCGCCGGATGCGACTCCGGCAGTCCATCGGAGACCACAGCCGCCACCAAGACCGACGCCCTGGAGATGTTCTCCTGGTGGACCGCCGGCGGCGAAGCCGAAGGTCTCAAGGCCATGTACACCGTCTACGACACCAAGAACCCCGGCGTCACGGTCACCAACGCCGCCGTGGCCGGCTCCGGCGGCGCGAACGCCCGCGCAGCCCTCGCCCAGCGCCTGCAGGGCGGCGACCCGCCGGACGCCTTCCAGGTGCACATCGGCGCCGAGATCCTCACCTACCCGCCGGAGCAGTACGTCCAGTCACTCGACGACCTGTTTGCCGAGCACGGCTGGCTCGACCACTTCCCGGCCGCGCTGAAGGACCTGCTCAAGTTCGACGGCCACTACTACTCCGTGCCCGTCAACGTGCACCGCGCGAACGTCATGTTCTACAACAAGAAGATCTTCACCGACAACGGCCTGCAGGCCCCAGCCACCCTCGACGAGTTCTTCACCGTCGCGGACACGTTGAAAGCCAAAGGGATAACGCCGTTCGCCTTCGGCAACCAGGGCGGCTGGGAGGACGAACTGCTGCTGGAGTCGGTGCTGATCGCCGGCCTCGGCGCCGCGGACTACTCCGCGCTGTGGTCCGGCTCCCTGGCCTGGACCGATCCCAAGGTCGCCACCGCCCTCGAGGCCTACAACAAGATGATCTCGTACGCCAACTCCGACCACTCGGCGATGTCGTTCGACGGCGCCGCCCAGCTGATCGTCGACGGCAAGGCCGCGATGTTCATCCACGGCGACTGGACCGACGGCTACTTCACCTCGAAGAACTTCACCGGCTACGGCTTCGCCGCGGCACCGGGCAACAAGGGCGTCTTCGACGTGGTCTCCGACGCCTTCGCCCTGCCCAAGGACGCGAAGAACCAGGTCAACGCGGAAGCCTGGCTCGATCTGGCGGCCTCGAAGGAGGGCCAGGAGGCGTTCAACCCCAAGAAGGGCTCGATCTGCGCCCGCACGGACTGCGACCAGAGCCTGTTCAACCCGTACCTGCAGCAGTCCGCCAAGGACTTCGCCGCCGACACGCTCGTGCTGAGTTCGGCGTCCGCCGCGGCCCCGGCCTACGCCACCGCCGCCAACACCGCCACGGCCCTGCTGAGCGCGAACGGCGACATCGGCGCCTTCCAGAAGGCGATGCAGCAGGCCTGCGAAGACGCCGGCGTCTGCAAGTAGATCCCGCCGAGCCCCGCCACAAGCTCGACCGGAGCAGGAAGAACCATGTCGAAAATCAGGAACACCACCCGCGACAAGCTCCTCTCGTGGGCGCTGCTCGCTCCCTCGATCCTCATCATCGCGGTCTTCGTGTACGGCTTCATCGCGTTCACCGGCTTCGCGTCCGTCACGAGATGGGCGACACTCGTCCCCGACTTCACCTTCGTCGGCACCACGAACTACTCGCGGGTGCTCGGCGACTCCCGATTCCGCATAGACATCGTCAACATCGTCGAGTTCTCCGTCGTCTTCATCCTGTTCTGCCTCGCCCTCGGCTTCTTCCTCGCAGTACTCGTCGATCAGCACGTGGTCGGCGAGAACATGTTCCGGGCGATCTACCTGCTGCCGCTGGCCGTGTCACCGATCGTCACCGGTGTCGTCTGGCGGTGGCTGATGTCGCCGGGCAACGAGGCGACCGGCCCGCAAGGGCTCAACGCGCTGTTCGACTCGGCGGGGCTCGGCTTCCTCAAGAACGGCTGGTTCACCGACGAGAACTTCGGCATCAAGGCGGTCGCGATCGCCGCCGGCTGGCAGATGGCCGGGTACGCGATGGCGCTCTACCTGGCCAACCTGCGCAACATCCCGGACGAGCTACGCGAGGCGGCCCGCCTCGACGGCGCCTCCGAGTTCGCCGTCTACCAGCGGGTCATCGTTCCGCTCATGCGGCCGGTGACCGTCAGCATCGTCGTGGTCCTGGGCCAGGTCGCCCTCAACGTCTTCGGGCTCGTCCTGGCCCTCAGCGGCCGCGGCGTCGGATTCTCCAGCGACGTACCGGCGATCCTGCTGTTCGACACGGCCTACCGCAGCGGGCTCGTCGGCCGCGGCGCCGCCATCGCCACGATCCTGTTCCTGCTGGTCGCGGTGCTCGTGGTCCCCTACCTCGCCCGGATGCTCCGTCAGGAGACCGCCCGATGACCCTGCTGGCTCGCAACGCAGCCCCGGCCTCCGCGCTGCCCCGGCCGGCCGGCCACCGGCAGCGCAAACCGCCATCGGCCTCGCGGCTCTGGCGCGTCGGGGTCTATCTGGCGCTGGTGGCGGCGGCACTGTTCTTCCTGCTACCCATGTATGTGCTGGTGGTGACCAGCCTCAAGCCGTTCTCCCAGGTAAGCCTGGCCACGATGTGGGAGTTGCCGTCGGCGGTCAGCTTCGACAGTTTCGCTCGCGCGTGGACCGGCGATCCGAGCAAGGGGGTTTCCGGCCTCGGCGCCAACGTCTGGAACAGCATTCTGATGGCGATCCCGGCAACCGTCCTGTCGGCGGGCATCGGCTCGATCAACGGCTACGTGTTCGCCAAGTGGCGCTTCCGCGGCTCCAACACGCTGTTCGTGCTCTTCGTCGGCGGCCTGTTCGTGCCCTACCTCAGCGTGCTCATCCCTATGGTCACGGTGCTGCGCTCGCTGCACCTGTACGGGACGATTCCCGGGCTGATCTTCGTGCACGTCGTGTACGGCCTGCCGATCTGCACCCTGATCTTCCGGAACCTGTACTCCACCATTCCGAACGAACTCGTGGAAACCGCCAAGATCGATGGAGCGGGCATCCTGCGGATCTACACCCGCGTCCTGCTGCCGCTGTCGATCGGCGCGTTCGCCGTCACCTTCATCTGGCAGTTCACCGCCATCTGGAACGACTTCCTCTTCGGCATCGTCGTCACCAGCCAGCCGAAGGTGCAACCGGTGACGGTCGCACTGAACAACCTGGCCGGCTCCTACGTCGTGGAGTGGAACGTGCAGATGGCCGGTGCGCTCATCGCCGCCCTGCCCACCCTGGTCATCTACCTGTTCCTCGGCCGCTACTTCGTCCGCGGACTGCTCGCCGGCTCCGTCAAGGGCTGAACCCATCCGTCCGGATGAACCTCCTCCCCGATCGCTAGTTGGGCAGCCAGGCCAGCTGGGCCGTCGTCGACAGATCGGAGGCGCGCAGGCCGGCGTCCGACAGGGTCCACAGGACGTTCCCGGCGACCAGCGAACGCTGGATCATCGACGGGTAGCCCGCGGCCGTGGGATGGGTGACCTCGCCGGTCAGCTTGATGTCGTCGGTCACCCGCAGCGTGAGGGCCGCGCTCTTCGAGTCCTGACCGTTCCAGGTCGACACCGGTGTTACCAGTAGGTTCGCTGCGGGCCACCAGAGCAGCGCGTGCGGGTCGTACTCGGCATCCGAGTGGCCCCCGGGGATCTGGTACCGGGCCAGCCGCCGAGGCTTCGCCGGATCCGAGACGTCGAAGAGCGACACCTGGGTGCCCTGGGTACGGCCGTCGCCGTCAGCCTCCTGCCCGATACCGATCAGCCGGTCCACGCCGACGGGCTGCAGGTGCGCGGAGTAGCCGGTGATCTTGAGTTCGCCGGTCACCTTCGGCTTCGCCGGATCGCTGAGGTCCAGGCTGTAGAGCGGGTCGGTCTGCCGGAAGGTGACGACGTAGCCACGATCGCCGAGGAACCGGACCGAGTAGATCCGTTCGCCCTTGCCGAGCCCGTCGACGGCGCCCGTCTGCACGAGTTCGCCGTTCTGTTCGTTCAGCACCCGTACCGCGGACCGATCGGTCTTCGGATCGGTGGTGGCGACCCGAAGACGATTTGCCCACTCCGACACCGCGTACTGGTTGATCAGGTAGCCGGGTACGGTCCCGGCCGCCCGATAGACCGGCGGCTGGTTTCCCTCGAACGTGAACTTGTAGAGGTCCGTCTCCTGGCGTGCGGGCCTCGCCGCCCGGCCGGCGAAGGATTCGAACCGCCAGCGCTGGTCACTGGCCAGGTAGAGGCTGGTCGCCGTGGCATACACGGTGTCGCCGTCGGCGACGACGGTGACCGGGTCACCGCCGCCGAGGACGGACCGGGCCAGGTCGAAGGTCAGGATGCTGACGAGCGAGCCGCCCGAATAGTCGGTGGGCCGTCTGACCTGGCCGCAGTCGACTTTGCCGGCGCTGGTCACCGCGCCGTCGGTCACTTGCCAGCGCGGCAACCAGGCGTCGGCGGGGGCACGGTCGATCGCGTCACGGTTCGCAGCGATCCGCCGCTTCTCGTCCGAGATGGTGGGCGAGTCGGGAAACTGGATCCGGGGCGTCGTGCGCAGAACGACCCGCGCGGTGGCACCGGTCATCCGGGCGTCGACCAGATCACCCTCGCCCTGGTATCGGCTGACGATCGCCGGCGGGCCGGACAGGTCGACGAGCAACAACTGGGGACCATAGTCGATCTCGGCGGTCTTGCCGACGAAGCCACGCTCGTAACCGGCCGGCACCAGCACGAGGGCGGAGTCGCCGGTGAGCAGCAACTGGAGCTGACCGGCGTTCGGGACACCCAGGTCGACGCTGCCGGTTTCCTTGCGGGTGGCCACGTCCACCACGCGCAGCGCACCCTGGCCGACGGTGACGATCCGCCGGCCGTCGGTCTTGACCAGGTCGGGCTCGTCCGCCTGCGACTCGTGCACGTTGGTGCCGGAGTAAGCCGGCTCCGCAGCGCTGTCCACCTTGCTCGCGGCGCCCTGCGCGACCCGGACACCCCCGTCGAGAAGTTCGGGCCTGCCGCCGCCGAAGCCGTACGGTCCGACGCTGGCCTTCGCCGCCCGGCGCAGATCAGCGATCAGCTGATCACACGAGTCGAACGCCACCAGGCGCATCGCCGCGCCGGCGGAGGGAGACGCCGCGCCGGAGGGGGCAGACGCCGCGGGTCGCGCGTCGGGGGCCGCTGTGCAACCGGCGAGCGGGACCGTGAGCACAAGGGCTGCGCACAGAATCAGATGGCGTCGCATGGGGGTGTGACGCCGCCTACCGGGTCCTGGTTCCACCATTGCGCCGTGCTCCCAGATGAGCGCCGTGACGTCGACCGCCAGGCACTTCTCCAGGCCGGTCTGCGAGGACCGCCCAACGCATCGACAGTTGGAAATATTTACGTAATAATGTTTACAGAAACGTGTCTCAAGTCGCCGTCGTAGTGGATCTAGCCACTCCGTACGAGAGGACGTGACAATGAATGCAGCGCTGTCACGCAGCCGCCGACGCCTCCTGGTCCTCCTCACCGCGGCCGTCACCGCATTCGTCGGCAGCGTGGTCGTCCAGCAGCAGCCCGCACACGCCGCGTGGAACCTCGTGTGGGCCGACGAGTTCAACGGGTCCGGCGCGCCCAGCAGTGCCAACTGGAACTACAACGTCGGCAACGGCCTCAACCCCGGCCTCAACGCCTTCGACGGCTGGGGTAACGGCGAGTGGGAGTGGTACCGCCCCGAGAACTGCACGCAGTCCGGCGGCAACCTCGTGATGCGTGCCAACTGGCTCACGACGCCCATCACTGTCAACGGCCGCAACTTCTACCAGACGTCGTGCCGCATGACGACGGACACGAAGAGGTCCTTCCAGTACGGCCGCATCGAGGCACGCATGGCGCTACCGACCGCCACCGGCTCGTGGCCGGCGTTCTGGATGCTCGGTGACGCGTGCGACGAGACGTCCACGAGCGCCTACAACCCGGCGCAGACCTACTACGACCGCCTGCCCACCAACTGGGCCAGTTGCGGCGAGGTCGACATCATGGAACACGCGAACGCGAACGCGACCGTCACGAACAACATCTTCTGGGATCTCCGGACCGGCGTGTTCCCGTGGACAGCGGGTCAGAACGCCAACTACGTCGCGAACCCCACGGTCAACAACGTCGCGGCCTTCCACATCTATGCGATCGAGTGGACGGCCGCGCAGATCCGCTGGTACGTCGACGGTGTGCAAACGCACGTGATCGACACGACACCGGCGACCCTGGAGGAGTTCCGCAAGCCGTTCCACCTCATCTTCAACCTGGCGCTCGGCGGCACCTACCCCGGGCAGAACCCCGTGCAGAGCCAGTTCCCGCTCACCGCGTCGATCGACTACGTGCGCTACTACCAGGACGGCGGGAGCACGGGCGGACCCGCGACGCAGATCAACGGGCCGGGCGGCAAGTGCGTGGACGTGGCCGGAAACGACACGGGCGGCAACGGCGCGGCCGTGCAGTTGTGGACGTGCCAGGGGGCTGCTGTCTCGAAGGACCAGCAGTGGAGCCGGGACGGCCAGACCCTGCGGACTTTGGGCCGGTGCCTCGACGTCACCAGCGCGGGCACGGCCAACGGCACGAAGGTGCAGCTCTGGGACTGCAACGGCAGCGGCGCACAGAACTGGATCCAGGAAGGTAACCGGTTACGCAACCCCAACTCCAACAGGTGCCTGGACTCCCCGTCAGGCTCGACAGCGGACGGGGCGCGACTGCAGATCTGGGACTGCAACGGATCGGCCGCACAAAACTTCGTGAAGGCCGCGTGACCCCTGCCGAGACGCACGCTGACGGTCGGGGCGCGGGAGCGGACAGGCTCCCGCGCCCTGTCCGCGCGTTCCGGGATCCGACTCGTGCCCGGTTTGTCCGGCGCGGGTCGTGGAACGCCGGCGGGCGGACTCGCCTGCGGTACCGGCGTCGGTAGCCTGTCTTGAACTCCTCCGGCATGTCGTCAGCCGCTTTCCGGCGGTGGCCCGGTGCTTGTCGCGTGGTCGTAGATGGCCCGGAGCGCACCATGTCGCGCAGACCGCAGCGCCCCTGGCGGCGATCAGAGATAGCCGCCGGTGGCGGGTGCCGGGGTTGGCTGGTCGGTGCTCGGCTGGGCGACGCCGCGCAGCAGGAGCAGTTCGGTGTCGGTGTTGGTTCTGGTGGCCAGCCAGAGCATGCCGGTGGTGGGGCAGCGGGCCAGGGTTGCATCCGGGATCCGGTCGTCGATACGGCTGGCGGAGTCGGCCGCGGTGAGGTGGTGGTCGCGGTAGGCGGCCGCGTAGCTGCCGGCGAGGGCGACAGTGCGCCAGCATCGGCAGTCGCCGGCGTCAGCGAGCCGGTACCGGTCGGCCTGGCTCCGGGCGTGCTGTCTGCTGCGCCAGTTGTGCCCACGGGCCAGGGCCATCAGACCGAACCCGATCGTGGTCAGCGCGGCGGTCAGCACGGCGAAGACGATGCCGCTGACCGCGGCGTGGGTGACGGTCCGGGCGATCGCGGCGGCCCGGCCGGTCACCTCACCGGCCAGCGCGCTCGCGATCGGCACCGTCGCGGTCAGCGCGATGGCGATCAGGACCGCGCCGACGAACCTCTGATCCGCAGGGAGCAGCCGGGCCGCGGGGCCCTGCCGCAGCCGCGATCCGGCCCGCCAAGCAGCACCGTCCGCGGCACTGAACCCGCGGATCGGGGCCGGTGCCAGTCGGTGCACCACCAGGACCGGCACCAGCCCGGCCAGCACGAGCGGCGGGATGTCGCACCAAACCGCGACGGCAGCGGCCGGGACCAGCAGCGGCACGTGCCCCCAGGTCCGCAGCCACTGGATACGCCGCCAGCGGCGCATCCCCGCCGGGGAAACCGCATCCTGCGCGGCAGCCGTCAGCACGCGACTTCCTGGCAGCCGCCGGCTGGCGGCGTGCAGCAGCAACGCGGCGCCGGCGTTGTCCGCCCGCTGCCGCAGGTAGCCGGCGGCGGCCAGGATCGGCTGCGGATGCTCGGGCAGGTCGGGATCACCGCCGACGAACTCCTCAACCACGTCGATCAAGGTTTGCGCCGCCGCGGCGGGGTCGTGCCGGTCACGCCGGGCCACGATCGCACCGAAATAACGGGCCAGCGTGAATCCGGTGGTGATCCGGTGTGCCCGCACCAGTGTGATCCAGGCCTGGTCGGCAGTGCGGTAGTCGCCGCGCTGCTCGGCGGCCGCGCCGACCAGATAGAGCGGCTCCCAACCGCCGGGCGACGCTGCGACGGCCGACAGCAACCACCGGTACGCGCCGGGGTCACCATTCGCCGCCCGGCACGCCGCCAGCAGCATGTTCGGCCAGGAAACAGTCGAGTCAACCGGAAGCTCAACCAGACCCTGCCGGGCCAACAGCACCAACGCGTCCCCGGGCCGCCCGGCGAGCAGCAGCAGCCGGGATCGGGCAAGCAGGGTCTCCGGCCCGTCATCGGCACGGCCGGCAGTCGCGGACAGCGCCAGCGCCACCTCGAAGGCGTCCACCTGATCGGCCGCCGCCGCCCAGCGCGGAACCGATTCCTCAATCAGCCGCGCGGAGCAGGCCGCCGAAGCCGCCATCGTCAACGATGCGCTGTCCACGGGCCGCACCATCGGCGGCACCCGACTCGGCCTGAGATCATCCGGCCTCCCATCGACGCACCATGACCTCCGCGCATCATGCGGAAGTTCAGCGGTCAAACCGACAGGTCGCGGTGGGCCGGGTCCCCGGCCGGGCGGTGACGCCTGGCCGGGGGCCCGCGGTGCTCAGTCGGTCACGGTTGCGGTGACCACGGGGCCGACAGGGACGGTGCTGCGCTGGTCCGGTTCGATCATGAGGAGCCGGGCGCGGAAGTGCTCGGCCGGTTCGGTCACGCCGTCGGTGACCGTCGGGACGGTGATCGTCGCGGTGACCGTGCCCGGTTCCAGCCAGGTCCATTCGTAGGCGCCGGTGTCGGACAACGGCCGGTCCGGCAGCACCTCCTCGCCGTAGGCGTTGGTGAGGAACCAGTCCGGGTCGACGTCGGTGGTGGTCAGCTCCGGACCGGTGGCCGGCCTGATCGGCTCCAGGCCGACGAAGACGTCGTCCTCCAGCGGGGCGGGCAGGCTCACCTGGTACGTGATGCCGCCGGCCTCGGGCACCGTCTGCTCCGCCGGGGTCACCGTGAACGCCGGCAGCGGGTCGTCGTTCTCCAGGACGACGCCGCCGACGTGGTCGCCGACCAGCACGCCGGTGACCGCCTTCGCCACGATCGGATATTGCCGGTCGACGTCGTACCGGGTGTCCGGGGTGACCCAGACCGGGATCCTGACGGTCGTGGTCTGTGCGTTGACGACCACCTCGGTCGGCACCACCACGTCGCTCTCCGGGTCGTACGTGAACAGGCGCACCCGGCCGCTGCCCGTGCCGGTGAACGTCACCGGCACCACCAGGGTGCGCCCGGGGCCGTCGCCCTCGGGTTCAGTGATCCGGCCGATGTCCACGCGCGGCAGGGCCGACGGTTGCGCGGTCAGCGTCTCCGGCCGCCAGCCCCAGGCGTCGATCAGCCAGGCCTGGCCCGATGCCGTACGCGGAATGAGCTCCAGGGTCGCGACCGTGCCCAGACCGCGGAGCGCGACCCGGACCTCCGGGCTCCAGAACGGACTGTTGTCGGTGGTAGCCGGCATGCTCTCGACCACGACGTCGTCCAGCACCGTCCGGCGTCCGTCGGCGCCGGTCACCGCGACGCCGAAACCGACCCGGCCGGCGCCCGGCGGCACGAACATGCGCAACGCCAGTTCGGTGTGACCGGAGACCGTCGCCGCCTGCGCCGGGCGGAACTTCACCGGGGTTCCCGGTGCGTCCCACGCCATCTTCACGGCGTAACGGCCCGGCTCGTCCGGCACCACGTCGAGCGGGGCGAAGTGCGGCGACACGCCCGCGTCCAGGCACGCCTGCGCCGAGGTGTCCACCTGCTTGCACAGGGTCGCGCCGGTCAGTCCCAGCGTGGTGCCCGGTTCGATCAGCGGCGTACGGGCGCCGCCGATCGCCTGGTTGTATACACGCGCCGGGTCTGCGGAGGGCGCCCGCCGGCCGGAGCCGTCGAGCAACGGCCGCACGCGGTCGTCGCCCTGGATGAACAGCCGGGCGGCTGCGGCCGCGTACGTGGCGCCGACCTGCTGCTGCTGGGCGGCGGTCAACCGCGAGGGGGCGGTCTTCTCACACACCGGGTCGGGGCTGTCCGGCCGGCTCGGCCAGTCGTCGCCGATCGGCTTGGCCTCCCAGATCGAGTTCCAGAAGTTGTGGTTGGCGCCGATCACGTACAGGGAGCCGTGAAGGGCCCTGCCGTTGCTGACGCCGCGGGTGCCGTCCACGTACGTCTGGCCCTCGAGCCGGTAGACGTCGTAGTCGCAGCCCGGGAGGATCACCGCGGACGGCACGTCCGGTGCCGGGTTCTGCCCGTACGCGGTCGGTGCGATCAGCAGCATGCCGTGGACCTGCCACCGCGTCGGTGTCGGGTCGCCGGGCCGGGGGGCGAGACTGTCGATCGCGGCGCGGTTGACGCCCTCGCCGCCGCGGGAGTGTCCTACCAGAAGCACCTTGCTGAGGTCGGCCCGCGAGGACTGCCGGACGATCGCCGGGGCGGTACGGATGTCGGACATCCAGGTGGCCCACTGTGTCAGGTGCCGGCGGATCAGCGCCGACCGGGCCCGGGTGCCGGAGTCGAGGAGCCGGACGTCCTGGGCACTGATCCCGTTGGCCGAGATCGAGACGGTAACGTAGCCCTGCGAGGCCAGCAACTCCTGGCTCTGCCGGAACCCGCGGTAGCTCGGGATCGGCTCGGTGCCCTCCGGGCACGGCCACTGCTGGACGCCTTTCTGGGCGACCGCGCAGGTGTAGTACCGGCCGTGCAGGAACAGGGCGAGCGGCCGCTGAACGCTCGCGCCGGTGGGTGCTACCACCACGGCCTGCATCTCGACCTTGGTTCTGAGGTCGGGCAGCGTGACGTCGTCCAGGCGATACTCGCCGGTGATCGTCGCGTACGGTCCCCGGACGCCCGGGTCGACGGGGTTGGCCGGCAGGATCGGAGTCACCGGGTCGGCGACCTGCTGCCGGGGCTCCTCGGCGTCGAGGCGGCGTCCGCCCGCGCGTGCTTGGAGATCGTCCAGGCGGCTCTCGTCAGCGAGCGCCGCCAGGTCCGCCGGGTCGGTGAGCCGCAGGCGGAACGTCCGCAGGTCCCGGTCGGCGTCCGGCCGGCCCAGCAGCCGGTCACCGGAATAGAACTCGACGGCGGCGGGACCGGCGCCCTCCTGTGCCGGTGCCTGCCAGATCAGTTCGTTGCCCCGGAGCTGCCAGCCGGCGGGCAGGTGCGGGCTCGATGCGGGTGCGGGCCGCGGTGACGCCGGAGCGGCGACGGCCGCGGAGGCGGGGGCGCTCGAAAGGAGGAAGAGGCCAATGACAGCGGATGTGATCGCTCTTCGCATAGAGCACTGTCTACAGAAGACTCACAGCGGCGACCTATGGTCTGGGTCTCATTCGCCGTGTCCGGTAGCAGCGGTTTGCTACCAGGCCCAGCCTACGTCCATCGTGGTCGTCAGCAGGCTCTTCGCCGCCGCCCTGGCGCGGGGCGACAGCATGCGCATCATGCGAAGCTCGGAGTACAGGTGGCTGTCCACTCGGGTGCCGCCGGGGCACGGCGACCAGCCCGCCGCCGCGTAGAACGGCTCGAGATCGGGTGCGCAGAACAGTGCGGCGGCGTCCGCGTCGCTGGTGTCCAACCGGTCGTTGACCCGCTCGACGACCTGCCGGCCGTATCCCTGACCGCGGTACGGCGTCGCGGTCAACACGTTGCCCACACCGTCGATCGCGTAGTCCGTGCCGGCGTGAAAGACGGTCACCCTGATCAGGGCGGCGTACGCGATCGCCTGCCAGGAGAAGGCGCTCGGCAGATCGGAATGCGCGAAGGTCGACAGGATCGGCATCCGGCGAACGTACCCAAAAAATGAACGAAAATGGTTCTTCACGCCACCACGCCCTCATCCTCGTTCTAGGCCACCATTTTCAAGGCGAGCTCCGCGTTGGACCTGCCGAGTTGTTCGGGTGTCTCCGGACCGTCTCGTCGGTACCAGCGGACCAGGTCGATGCCGAGCGACAGCATGGCGCGCGCGACCGAGTTGACGTTGACAGCCGCGAAGGTGCCGTCGTCGACGCCTTGCTGGACGGCACCGCGGAACACGGCGTTCGTCTGATGCCGTAGTTCGAGAATGTCGTTGTAGTGCTCGACGCTCAGGGCTGCCAGGTCGTACTGGCAGACCCGGGCGATCACGTGGTGACGCGCATGCCACTCGGTGTAGCGCGAGACGATCACGCGCAGCCGCTCGGCTGCGTCGCCGAGGTGCTGGATCTCCGGGTCTCGGATGTGGTCGAGCGCTTTCTCGTGCCCTGTTCGGATGATCTCGAAGAGCACCTGCTCCTTGGACGGGAAGTAGACGTAGAGGGCGGCCGGGCTGAGTCCCACCATGCCGGGGATGTCGCGAGTCGTCGTGCCGTGGAAACCGTTCGAGGCGAAGCAGCGCACCGCGGAGGTCAGCAGCTTACGAGCGACCTCGTTGAGATCGGCGGGCCACAGGCTGGGCGACTCGTCGTCCAGTTCCTGGAGCACGCCGACCTCGGCGGCGGTCAGCCGCGCCTGCCGTGGTTTGGCCAAGGTGGTGACGCCTTCCTGCGCAGAGGGCGGGGTGTGACGGTTGACACACTCTAGCGCGCCCTGTGACTATGCGCTTAGTAAGCCCATTCAGCAGATGGGAGGACTGACGTGAAGGTGTCGTGTGCGTTTCCGACGGCCCTGGACTCGCCCGAGATGATCGCGGTGGCGGAGACCCTCGGCTACGACCGGGCGTGGGTCTATGACACCCCGCAGCAGAGCCCGGACGTGTGGATGACGTTGGCCCTGGCCGCCGTCCGGACCGAGCGCATCGGTCTCGGCCCGGGTGTCCTGGTCCCCAGCCTGCGGCACCCGATGGTCAACGCCGCCGCCACGGCGACGCTGTGCGCCCTTGCTCCGGGCCGGGTCGCGGTGGCGTTCGGCACCGGGTTCACCGGGCGGCGAGCGATGGGCTACGGGGCGGTCTCCTGGTCGTTCATGGACTCCTACATCCGTGCCTACCAGGGCCTTCTGCGCGGTGAGGTGGTCGAGTGGGAGGGAGCCAGCATGCGGATGCTGCACCCCGACGGGCACGCCCCGCGCCGGCCGGTGCAGGTTCCGGTCATCGTCGGCGCACTCGGCCCGAAGGGCAACAAGGTGGCCGGCGAGCTCGGCGACGGGCTGTTCACCACCTTGCTGCTGCCGGATTTCGCCGGCGACTACCCGTGGTCGGCCTACCTGGCCTGGGGCACCGTCCTCGACGACGACGAGAGCGACGGCTCCGAGCACGCTCGTGCTGCCGGCGGCCCGGGATGGGCGCTGTCCCTGCACGGCGCCCTGGAGTTCGGCGGGCCTGACGCCGTCCGCGCGCTTCCCGGTGGTGAGCAGTGGATGGAGGTGGTGGAGCGGGCACCGGCCGCCGAGCGTCACCTCGCCGTCCACGCCCAGCACTGCGTCGGCCTCAACGAGGCCGACCAGGCCGCCTGGAACGCCGGCGGCAACATCACGCTGCGCGACGTCACACTCACCGGGACCCGCGCGCAGATGCGGGACAAGCTCGACAGGATCAGCTCGCGGGGCATCACTGAGATCGTCTTCCAGCCGTGCGGTCCTGACACGGAGCGGGAGCTCGAGCGCTTCCTTGAGGTCGCGCGCTGAATCCATCCATCCACGGACCACACACGGAGTGACCATGAGCGCGACGGAACCGAGAACGGTGATCGAGGGCCTGTGCTACCTGGAGTGCCCGCGGTGGCACGACGGCCGGATCTGGTTCTCCGACTTCTACACCTACGCCGTGTACTCGGCCGCGGCCGACGGCAGCGACCTGCGCAGGGAGGTCGAGGTTCCCCAGCAACCCTCCGGGCTCGGCTGGTTGCCGGACGGAAGGCTGCTCGTCGTCTCGATGCGAGACGCACGGATCCTGCGGCGCGAGGAAGACGGCAGCCTCAGCGTGCACGCCGACCTGTCCGGCCATGTGGGTGGATACCCCAACGACATGGTCGTGGACTCCCGTGGACGTGCGTTCGTCGGCGAGTTCGGGTTCGACCTCATGGGCGGGGCGCCGCTCGCGCCGGCCCGGCTGCTCCGCGTCGACCCGGACGGAACGGTCAGTGTCGCCGCCGAGGAGATGCTCTTCCCGAACGGGAGCGTCATCACCGACGGCGACATGTTGCTGGTCTGCGAGACCTTCGGCAACCGGGTAACCGCCTTCGACATCACTGAGGACGGGACGCTCGAGAACCGGCGTACCTGGGCCGAGTTCGGTCCCGTACCCACCGAGCGCGACCTCGAGCCGCTGCTCGGCCAGGTGGTCGTCGCCCCGGACGGCTGTGGCCTGGATGCCGAAGGTGCGCTCTGGATCGCGGACGCCACGGGCGGACGAGCCATCCGGGTCTTCGAGGGCGGCAAGATCGAGCGGACGGTCGCACCCGGCGGCGGAGTGTTCGCCTGCATGCTGGGCGGCGAGGAGGGACGGACGCTGTTCCTGTGTTCCGCGCCGGACTTCCACGAGGAAGCCCGGAAGAACGCCCGCGAAGGCCGCCTCCTGGCGGTCGAGGTGAGCCTGCCGCACGCCGGCCGGCCCTGAGGGACCGGCCGGCCGAAAAACATCAGGCGGCCGATCCCGGTGCGGCGGTCGCGGCCCGGTCCCCGGCGTCGAGGACGAGGCTGCGCGGCCACTGTTCCCACCGTGTGCCGAGGACGTTCCGGTGCGGCCGTCCGGTGCGCACGAACGCGGCGATGCTGTCCATCATCAGCCCGGACAACTGCAGCCGGCCGGGGGCGTTGCGACGGCTGAACGCGAACGCGAACACGCCCTGGTCGAAGGTGCCGAAGACGAACGGCAGGTCGATGGCGTGGCTGGCGCCGTAGACGACGTCGAACGGCGCCGGCTGCTGGTTCCAGCCGAATTCGTAGTAGTACAGGTTCTTGTTCCCGGCGGCCCGCATGGTGTTCATCGAGTCGCGGACGATACCGGCGAAGATCGCATCGCCCAGCTGTTTCGACGCCGCGTTCCACCCTCCGGGGGCGTCGACGGGAAGGTACGCGTCATTGATGAAGTCGCTCACCGCGTACGGTGAAGGTTTGTCGGGTTTGAAGAAGTATTGGCGGGTGAAGCGTTCGTAGTCGCTAGGCCGGTAGGCGCCGAGGAGGGCTCCGAAAAGCTTGCCTTCCTCGAGCGTGTTGCCGGCCAGGACGGGAATGCGGGCGAATGCTCCCGTCGTGATGGCGGCGTGGTAGTCGACCGGCAGGACCGTGCCGTCGGCGATCACCGCCGGCGGGTCGCCGACGACGGCGCCGCGGGCGATCTGGGCGCGGATGACGTCGGCGGCGGGCAGCTGCCGCAGGCGGCGCACGTCCTCGTCGCGGTTCCCGGAGTTTCCGACGGCCGCGGTCACCAGAGCATCGGCATAGGTACGGGCCCGTTCCGGCGTGGCGAACAGCAGGCCGCCGCTGAGCGGGACCACCTTGTCGATCAGGCCCTTGGCCAGCGGCGACACCAGCAGCGCCCAGACGTTGACGGCACCGGCCGACTCGCCCATGGCGGTCACGTTCGCGGCGTCACCGCCGAAGGCCGCGATGTTGCGGTGCACGAAGCGCAGGGCCTCGATCTGGTCCAGTGTCGCGAAGTTGCCCGAGTCGTTGGCCGGGTCGCCGGTCTTGAGCTGGGGCAGGTCGAGCCATCCGAAGGAACCGAGCCGGTAGTTGACGGTGACGACCACGGCGTTGGCGGTGCGTGCGAGGGCGTTGCCGTCGTACATCGGGTCGGCGGAGTAGCCGACCACGTTGCTGCCGCCGTGGACGAACACGATGACCGGGAGCTTCTTCTGGCTGGTGGCGGGGCGGTAGACGTTGAGGGTGAGGCAGTCCTCGGCGCCGACGGGCCGGCCCAGTCCGTCGCGGATGTCGAGCCCGTAGTGGGGGCCGCTGGGTGCCGGGCTGAAAAGCCGGCCCTGCTGGATGCAGCCGTTGCCGTAGGCGGTGGTGTGGCGCACGCCGCTCCAGGGCCGGTGGGTGAGCGGTGCGTGCCAGCGCAGCGGGCCGACGGGTGGTTCCGCGTAGGGGATGCCCAGCCACGTGTAGGTTCCGGTCGACCGGCTCTGGTCGTTGCCCTTGATCGTGCCGAGGTCGGTGTGCCGCAGCACGGCGCTGTCGTGGCTCGCGGCCTCTGCC
This sequence comes from Actinoplanes sp. NPDC051861, assembly GCF_040681145.1. Classification (NCBI taxonomy): domain Bacteria; kingdom Bacillati; phylum Actinomycetota; class Actinomycetes; order Micromonosporales; family Micromonosporaceae; genus Actinoplanes; species Actinoplanes sp. NPDC051861. The sequence continues at coordinate 180,155 of NZ_JBFAYE010000018.1, read as the reverse complement.
GGGGCGATCGACACGGCCGCGAGGGTCAGGCCGGCGAATCCGGCGAGGACACGTCTGATCATCATCGTGCGTCCTCCAGCAGGGGGGTGGCGGTGATCTTGCGGGCCTCGGCGCGGATCGCGAGCGCCAGCAGCGGAAGCAGCAGCACGCCGAGCCCGGCAGCGCCCAGGAGTACGGCATGCCCGCCCGCCTCGCTGCCCAGGCCCTCGGCGTAGCCGTACAGGTAGGGACCGGTGAAGCCGCCGAGCAGGCCGACGGTGTTGATGAACGCCAGTCCCGCGGCTGCCATGAGCCCGGACATCCGTGCCATGGCCACCGACCAGTACAACGGCAGGACCCCGATGAGCAGCAGCATCGCCACGTCGATCAGCAGGATGCGGGCGACGGCACCGTCGGTGACGGTGTAGATCGCGGCCACGACGGCGGTGGCCACGGTGACGCCGGTGAGCACGGTGAGCTCGCCGGTGGCCCGGCGGTGCAGCCAGGGAATCACCAGCACGCCGATGAGAGCACCGATGCCGATGCTGCCGCTGACCACGCCGATGTTGAACGAGCCCTGGACGCCGAGGCTCTGCACGATCGAGGGGAAGTTGTACTGGATCGCCACACTGTTGATCTGGTTGGCGAAGTAGATCACCGCGAGCGCGAGGATGAAGGGCCGCCCGAACGCCACCATGAGGTTGCCCTTCAGGGTGGTGTGCGCCGGCACGCCGGCCGCCGCGGCCCGCTCGTCGAGCACCGCGGCCTCCTGCGCCGACAGCCATTTCGCGTCCGAAGGCCGGTCGGGCACCAGGAACCAGAAGACGCCCGCGACCACGAGGGTGAGCAGGCCCTCGACGAGGAACATCCACTGCCAGCCGTACATCCCGCCGGCGCCGTGCAGTTCCATGATGGCCCCGCCCAGCGGGGCTCCGAGCCCGAGGCCGGCGCACACGGCCAGGTACAGGATCCCGACCACGCTCACCCGCTGCTTCTGGGAGAACCAGAGGGTGACGACGTACATCAGGGCGGGGTACAGACCGGCCTCGGCCGCGCCCAGGAGGAACCGCAGGATGTAGAAGGACGTCTCGCCCTGCACGAACATCATGCAGGCGCAGATCGTGCCCCAGGTGAGCGCGATGCGGGTGATCCAGCGGCGCGGCCCGACCCGGTACATGATCAGGTTGCTGGGCACCTCGAGCAGCGCGTAGCTCAGGAAGAAGATGCCGGCGCCGGCGCCGAAGGCGGCGGCGCTGATCCCCACGTCGGCGCCGAGGGCGGTCTTGGCGAGGCCGACGTTGGTGCGGTCGACGAAGGCCATGAAGTACACCAGGCACAGGATCGGCAGCAGGTGCAGCGCCGCCTTGCGGCTGGCGCCGGCGTGGAGCTGGTCAGGGTCGGCGGGCGAGGCCCGAAGGTTGCTGTTCCTCACGCGGTCTCCTCTGTCAAGCGGTTCTCCGCATCCCCATGTGTGGTCGCCATCACTGTAGGGAGCGGCCCAGCCGCGTCAGAGGTGAAATCCATCCACAGTTGTCAGCGCTGGGTGGAAAGAAGAACTACCGCAGCACGGCCCGCCGCAGGCATTCCAACCGGACGGCCAGCCGCAGCGGAAGGTCGTCAGCGGCCCGCCAGTCGTGGCCCAGGACGTCGGCGGCCCGGTCGAGCCGTTTGAGCAGGGTGTTGAGATGGACCCGCAGGGCCCGGGCGGTTCGGCGCAGGTTGCCGTCATTGCCGAAGTAGGCGTCCAGGGTGGCCACCAGCTCGGTCGATCGCTTGGTGTCGTAGTCCAGCAGCGGGCCGATCGCGTCGGCGAGGAAACGGTCGAGCTCGTCGCGGCGGTCGGCGTCGAAGGCCAGCGCGTACAGCGCGAACCGGTCAGTGGTGGTGCCCAGATCCCGCGCTCCCAGATGCCGGACCACGGCCGTGCACCCGGCGGCGCGCGAGACCGCCCGCGCCCAGTCATGCCCGGTGACACGTTCGCAGACGACCGTGACGGGCCCGCCTGACGCGGCACGCAGCCGCTGGTGGACGGTCCGGGCGAACGGTTCGGCCGGCCCGGCCGCGGCGATCAGCACCGCTTGGCCGAGGTGCTCGCCGGCGAGGCCCGAATCCTGCCGGGCGATGGGGTGCAGGTGGCGCACCAGGCCGGCGGCGGTGACGCCGTCGGCACTCGCGATGACCACCACGTTCAGAGCGTCGAGGTCGACCCCGCGGGAGCGGGCGCGCGTACGCTGCGTCGCGCTCACCTGAGGACCGGCGACGATGAGTTCGGTGAGCAACTCGCCGCTGAGCCGTTCGGCCGCGTCGGCCACCGCGTTGTCCTTGAGGATCAGCAACCCGACGACATGGGTCGCCAGTTCCAGGCTGCGCGCGTCCACGGCCGACGGTTGCTCGCTGTGGCTCCACACCACCGTGCCCAGCAGGCTGTCCCCGGCCCGAACCGTCGCCGCGCTGTGGCACCGGCCGTCCGGTCCCGGCGCGGTGACCGCACGCCCGGCACGGCGGGCCTGCTCGATGACGCCGGCGATCACCTCGTCGCGGCCCGGCTCGCTGCTCGCGGGCTCCTCGGCGCCGCCGCGAGCCAGCAGGACGCCGTCGCGGTCCAGAATCTCGACCTGGCCACCCAGCTGCCCGGCGAGTTCGCCGGCCACCACGAGCGGGCCGCCGCCCGCCAGGACAGCGCCGGTCAGCGCCTCGTGCACCGCCTGGGCCCGCTGCATCACCGCCAGCGCGCTGCGGCTCTCCTCGTACAGCCGCGCGTTGTCCAGGGCGATCGCGGCGTGGTCGGCGAACGCGCTGAGCAGGGCGATCTCGTCGGTGCGGAACCCGCGCCGGCTGCGGTGGGCGGCGAACAGGGCACCGATCACCCGGTCTCGCACCAGCAGGGGTACGCCGAGCAGCGCAACCAGCCCTTCGCTGTCGACCACCGAGTCGAAGCCGGGGTCGTGCCGCAGGTGCCCGCCCTCGAAGTAGTGCTCGACCCACTGAGCGGACCGTGTGTCGACCACCTTGCCGCCCAGCCCGGTGTGCGGCGGGATGCGAGCCGACCGGAAGGCTGCCGAGATGGTGCCCTCGCTGGCCGTGATGCTCAGCGTGCCGTCGTCGCCGAGCAGCGACAGGTAGGTGAAGTCCGTACCGATCAGGTCGTGGGCGTGCCGGACGATCGATTCCAGCACGTCCTCGACGTCGCCCAGCGCGGTCAGGGACCTCGCCGTGGCGTACAGCGAGGCCAGCTCCCGCTCCCGGCCGGGCCGTTCACTCATGATCGCATCGTTTCGTCGAGGCTGTCGGCACGACGGTGGATGATTCATCCACCAGCGACACCGCGGATGGGGACGAAGCGTACCTCCCTGTGCGCCGATCCGCGCTCTTACGGTTGGCCGACCGGTGGGGAGGAGAGCTGGACATGGACGGGCTCATGCAGCCGCGACCGTTGACGATCGCGCACCTGTTCGAGCGGGCCGAGACGTTGTTCGGGCACAAACACGTCGTCGACGCCGACGGGACCCGGACCCCCTACCGCGCCTGGGCGCGCCGGGTACGCCGCCTGACCTCCGCGCTCACCGCACTGCATGTCGCGCCGGGAGCCAGGGTCGCCACCCTGGCGGCCAGCCACCGGCGGCACCTGGAGGTGTACGCCGCGGCCCCGATCAGCAAACGCGTCCTGCACACGCTCAACATCCGGCTGCCGGCCGAGCACCTCGCCTACATCATCGAGCACGCCGGTGACGACGTGGTCTTCCTCGACCGGCGGCACCTGCCGCTGATCGAGGCGTGCCTGGACCGGTTGCCCGGCGTACGGCACTGGGTGGTGTTTCCCGACGGCACCGACCACGCGCTGCCCGGCGGCGCGCGCTTTCACCACTACGACGATCTGGTTGCCGCGGCCCCGCCCTTCGAGGGCTCGTTCGAGGCCGCCTTCAGCGGCGCGGAGGAGAACCTGGCGGCAGGGCTGTGCTACACCTCCGGAACGACCGCGCGCCCCAGGGGCGTGCTGTACAGCCACCGGTCGACGGTCCTGCACTGCCTGGGCACCATGGCGGCAGGGCTGATCGGCATCAGTGAACGCGATGTGGTCCTGCCGGTCGTACCCATGTTCCACGCGAACGCCTGGGGGCTGCCCTACGGCGCGCTCATGGCAGGAGCGGATCTCGTGCTGCCCGGCCCCTCGGCCGGCCCCGCGCACCTGGCCGGCCTGATCCAGGCGCACCGCGTCACCGTGGCGGCCGCCGTTCCCACCGTCTGGACCGGCCTGCTGCCCGCGCTGGGAGACCGGGACTGCTCCTCGCTGCGCCTCCTGCTCGGCGGAGGGTCGGTGGTCACCCCGCAACTGTCGGCGGCCTACGAGGCCGCCGTCGGAGTTCCCATCACCCACTCGTGGGGAATGACGGAGGTCAGCCCCGTGGGCGCGATCGGCGGTCTGCGCAGTCAGCACGACGACCTCAACCCCGGCGCGCGCGAGCTTGTCGCGTCGGCGCAGGGCCAGCCCGCACCGCTGGTGAGCGTACGCATCATCGACGTCGACACCGGCGAGCCCCGGCCCCACGACGGGCAGTCGGTCGGTGAACTGCAGGTCGCCGGACCGTGGGTGGCGTCCGGCTACTTCGGAGGCGCGGGAACCGACAGCTTCACCGCTGACGGCTGGCTGCGCACCGGCGACCTGGCCAGCATCGACGAGCACGGCTACCTGCGGCTCGTCGACCGGATCAAGGACCTGATCAAGTCAGGCGGCGAGTGGATCTCCTCGGTCGAGCTGGAGGCGGCCATCGCCACCCACCCGGACGTCGAACAGGTCGCCGTCGTGGCCCGGGACCATCCCACCTGGGTGGAGCGCCCGGTCGCGTTCGTCGTCCTGCGCGCCGGCTCGGACACGGCGGTCGATGAGCTGCGTGAGCACCTGTCCCGCCGGATCGCCTCCTGGTGGATGCCGGACGATTTCATCATGCTCGACACCCTTCCATTGACCGGGACGGGCAAGCTGTCCAAGCAGACCCTGCGGGAGTCGCTGCGCACGGCATGAAGGACAAGATGGGGAGGACGTGGATGAGAGCGGTTGTGTACGACCGGTACGGGCCCCCGGATGTGCTGCGAATCGAGAACGTTCCCAAGCCGTCTCCCGCTGCCCGGCAGGTGCTCGTCAAGATCGCGGCGACCTCGGTCAACCTGAGCGACTGGGAGACCCTGCGGGGCTCACCGCTGTATTCACGTGTCGGTGGGCTGCGTTCACCGGCGCGCCGGACACTCGGCTCGGACATCGCCGGCTGGGTCGACGCGGTCGGCCCGGCCGTCACCCGGTTCCGGCCCGGTGACGAGGTGTATGGCGACAACCTCATGCTCAAGGGCGGCTTCGCCGAGTACGCGGTCGCTCCCGAGTCGGTTCTGACCCACAAGCCCGCCGCCCTCACCTTCGCCGAGGTCTCGACGATCCCGCAGGCGGGCGTCATCGCGTGGCAGGGGACCGACGGCGCCGCGGCCGGGAAACGGGTCCTGATCAACGGTGCCGGCGGCGGATCGGGCGCATTCGCCATTCAGCTCGCCAAGCGGCTCGGTGCCGAGGTGACCGGCGTCGACAACGCCGGCAAGCTCGACTTCATGCGATCGGCCGGCGCGGACCGGGTGATCGACTACCGCGGCCAGGACTTCACCCGCAGCGGCCCGTACGATCTGATCCTCGACCTTGTCGCGCACCGGTCGGTGTTCGCCTACCGCCGGGCGCTGGCCCCCGGCGGCCGTTACCGGTGTGTCGGCGGATCGGTCCCGGCGCTGCTGCGCGTCCTGACGATCGGTGCCGCGGCCGGCCGGCTCACCCGCCGCCGCCTGGGCGTGCTCGCCGTCAAGGAGGGGCCGGCCCATTTCGAACCGGTGGCCGGCCTCTGCGCCACCGGCGACCTCGCCATCCACATCGACCGGTCATTCACCCTCGATGAGGTGCCCGAGGCGCTGGCCCACGTCGGAGAGGGACGCGCCCTCGGAAAAGTCGTCGTGACCGTCAACTGACAGCGGTACGACATACGAGTCGACGCGGGCGATGAGCCCCTCGCGGAAGGTGAACAGGTCGTTGAAGACGAAGCGGAAGGGCCCGTGCTCGACGCTGACGCCGCGGCCCTCGCCGGTCGTGACGACGACCGGGCCGTCCTCGAGGACTCGCTGCACCTCGAGTTCGGGGCTGCCGGTGAACGCCGGATTCTCGATCTCGCCGTCGAACTCGGCTTTACCGTGGGTGCTCCGGTGACCGTGAATGATCCATTCCACGTCGTCGGTGAGGGTCGCCAGGATCCGCGGGTGATCGCTGTCGCGGAACCCGGCGAAGTACTCCTCGACCAGTTCGCGCTGCGTCGTTGCCGCCATGATGTTCTCCGTTCCGGTGTCAGTGCCGCAGGTGCGCGGCGAGGGCGTCGAGGATCGAGCCGAGCCCGTCGGCTGCCTGCCCCGTCCGCAGTTCGGGAGGGAGCCGGCGCTGGTGGACAGTCAGATCCGTGCCCTCGGCGGCGGGCGTGATGGTCACGGTCGTACGAATACCGGTGACCGGCTCGTCGAACACGAGTTCACGGGGAGCGGCGATGCTCACGTACACAAAGCGCAGTCGCCGGCTGGCGCCGGTGGGCGCCCAGGTGTCGAGGGCGAACTCGCCTCCCGGCCGCAGATCGACGGTCACGGACTCGACCGGCACCCGGGCGTGTGCCCCGCCCCAGAACGCCGCGATGCTCGCCGGTGTCGTGAACGCGGTCCAGACGCGTCCGGGTTCGGCGGCGAGACGGCGCCGGGCGATCAGTTCGTCGCCGGTGAGCTCCGCCCGCGTCATCGCGCCGCCTCATCGCTCAGATGCTGCTCCAGAACGTCGAGCCGGTCGTCCCAGATCCGGCGCTGCTCGTCGATCCACGTGCTGAGCCGGGCGAGCTGGGCGGTTGCCAGCCGGCAGGGCCGCCGGGTGCCGTCCCGTCGTTGCTGCACCAGGCCGCACCGCCGGAGCACGCCGATGTGGTGTGAGATCGCCTGCTGGGTCAGGTCGAACGGTTCAGCGAGTTCGCCGACGGTCGCGTCACCTCGAGCGAGCCGAGTCACCAGAGCACGGCGAACCGGGTCGCCGAGGGCGGCGAAGGCGGCGTCGAGGTCCACGCCGGGAGACGCGGGGTTGGCGGACATGACGTCGACCTTATCGCAAACACTCGTTTTCACAAGCACATGTTTGTTTAATGGCCACCCCGTCGATCTGATAGGCGTTGGAGATGCCCAAAGCTCTAGTCGTCCGCGGCGGCTGGGAAGGTCATCGGCCGGTCGAAGCCACCGGCCTCTTCCTGCCCTTCCTGACTCAGAACAACTTCGAGGTCCGGATCACCGACTCCACGGCCGTCTACGCCGACGCCCCGACCATGGCCGAAACCGATCTCATCGTGCAGTGCGTGACCATGTCCTCGATCGAGCAGGAGGAGCTCGCCGGGCTCCGCGCCGCCGTCGCGGACGGCTGCGGTTTCACCGGCTGGCACGGCGGCATCGCCGACTCCTTCCGCGCCTCCTCGGACTATCTGCAGCTGATCGGCGGCCAGTTCGCCACCCACCCCGGCAAGGAGCCGGCCCGCCGCACCGGTGACGAGACCGACAACTTCCTCACCCACACGGTCGACTTCACCCCGCTCGGGCGGGAACACCCGATCACCGCGGGCCTCGACGACTTCACGCTCACCACCGAGCAGTACTGGGTGCTGCACGACGACCTCATCGACGTCCTCGCCACCACCACCCACCCCGTACAGCCGTGGCATCCATGGCACCGTCCGATCGCCTCGCCCGCCGTCTGGACCAGGCGGTGGGGTGCGGGACGGATCGTCGTCACCACCCCCGGGCACAGCCTCGACGTGCTGGAGAACCGCTCCGTCCGTACTGTGATCGAAAGGGGCATGCTGTGGGCGAGCCGCACCGCGTCGGCGTCGTAGGCGCCGGATGGATCTCCGGCCAGTACCTGGACACCCTGCGTGACCACCCGGCGCTGGCCATCGCCGCGGTGGCCGACCTGGACGCCGGGCGCGCCGCGTCGGTCGCCGCCGGCATCGCCGGCTGCCGCGCCCTCGCGGTCGACGATCTGCTGCGCGACGACTCCATCGGCACGATCCTCAATCTGACGATTCCCGCGGCACACGCTTCGGTCGCGCTGGGTGCCATCAAGAACACCAAGAATGTGTACGGGGAAAAGCCGCTCGCCGGAGACATGTCCTCGGCGCGTGCGGTCCTGCGGCGGGCCGCCGAGGTGGGCGTGGCGGTCGGCTGTGCTCCGGACACGGTGCTCGGTACCGGTGTGCAGACCGCCCGCGCGAGCGTCGACGCCGGGCTGATCGGCCGGCCGCTGTCCGCCGTGGCGGTGATGGCCACCCCGGGCCACGAACGCTGGCACCACCATCCCGATTTCTACTACGTGCCCGGCGGCGGGCCGCTGCTCGACATGGGTCCCTACTACGTGACCGCCCTCGTCCATCTGCTCGGCCCGATCGCCGCGGTGACCGGTGCCGCCTCCCGGCTGCGCACCACGCGGGCGATCGGCTCGGGCCCGCGCACGGGTGAGCAGATCCCGGTCTCGGTGGACACCCACGTGACCGGGGTCCTGCACCACGTGAACGGCGCCCTGTCCACGATCACCACGAGCTTCGACGCGGTACGCACCACGGCCGCCCCGATCGAGGTGCACGGCGAGACCGGCAGCCTCGCGGTGCCCGACCCGAACCTGTTCGCCGGTGAGGTCCGCCTCTTCGAGCTGGGGGCGCCCGAGTGGCGGACCGTGCCGCCGTCGGCGGGATATGCGGACGCCGGCCGGGGCATCGGGCTGATCGACATGCTCACCTCCCCGTCGCCGCGGGCGAGCGGCACCCTGGCCATGCACGTTCTCGACGCCATGACGTCGCTGCTGCGCTCGGCCGGCGAGGGCCGCCGGATCGAGCTGACCACGACGGCCGAGCGGCCCGGCCCCGTGCCGCTGACCCCGGCCGCGAAGTGGCGGTCCTAGCGAGCTGGTTTCAGGAGGCGCGGTGCAGCCGGGCGCAGGCCGCAGTCGCGGCGGAAGTCGTCGATCGTGGCGGCCAGCAGGTCGTGGAGGAGGGTGTCGGGGGCGCCCGAGCAGGATCGGGCGATGCCTTCGACCGAGTAGTGCACGGCGGCTCGGGCGCCGCGGTCGCGGAACGCCCGCAGCGACACCGGGATCTCGGCTGTGTATCGCTCGGCCCAGCGGGTGGCGAGCGGCACCTGCGCCAGAGCCCGCGCGCCGATGGCATCGAGCTGATCGGGCGCCGGGCCGCCGAGGTCGCCGAGCAGGCGACGGGCGGTCAGAACGGTCACTGCCATCGCGCGCTGCCGTTCCTCGGCTGCGACCGGGAGGGCGGTGGCCGCGGCGCGCAACGCGATCCTCAGGTCGGCGCGTACGTCATCGCTGGTCAAACCGACCACCGAGGGCACCAGTTCGATCAGCCGGCGCCGGCCCTCGTCCGAGGTGTAGTCGTTGACCATGCGGGCGAGGTGTGCCAGCAACGGATGTGTGCAGGCGGGGTGGTCGGTCCACGGCTCCCCGGCGAGGTATGACGCGAACTCCATGAAACACGCACCTCGGCGCGGATGCCGGTGCTTGCCGCGCGACAGTATCGGCACCAGGTCCGGCGTACGAAGATCTATGCCCCACACGACGCCCTCCATCGATTGACGGCTCTTCGGCCAGTATCGCCCCGGACGGCCGTCGCTGCCGATGGGTCCGATGTGACGATGAGCAGATGAACCACCGCATCCTCGTCACCGGCGCCCGCCGTGGGATCGGCGCGGCTCTCGCCCTCGGGCTCGCCCGCCCCGGCACCACCCTGCTGCTGCACCATGTCGGCGCGGCCGAGCAGGCCGGCACGGTCGCAGAACGATGCCGTGACCTCGGCGCCGAGACCGAAATCCTCGACGCCGACCTCGCCGAACCCGCCGCCGTCGCCGATCTCGCCCGGCGTGCGGGCGACGTCGACGTGCTGATCAACAATGCGGCCCGGGCCTCGAACGTGGCGATCGAGGCGATGACCGTCGACGAGTGGCAGGCCACCTTCGCCGTCAACGTCACCGCGCCCATGCTGCTCGCCCAGACACTCGGCTCCGCCATGGCGGAGCGCGGCTGGGGCCGCATCATCAACGTGGTGTCACCGACGGTCGTCCTGGGCGGCCCGTCCGGTCCCGCCTACGTGTCGAGCAAAGCGGCGCTGATCGGGCTGACCCGGTCGCTGGCCCGCGCCCTCGGCCCCGGCGGCGTCACCGTCAACGCCCTCTCCCCCGGCGCGGTCCGCACCGAGGGCGAGGACGAACTCGCGGCAACGACCGGCCGCGACACCGCCGACCTCCACACGCCGGTGGTGGCACGGCAGGCGATCCCCCGCGCGCTGGTCCCGGAGGACCTGGTGGCGACCGTACGCCTGCTGGCCTCGGACGGCTCGGCCGCGCTGACCGGTCAGGTCCTCGAAGTCGGCGCCGGACTGGTCTTCCGCTGACGGTTCCCAGCACATTCGCAAACGGCGGTGCCAACCTTCTGCCTCACGCTGCCGGCGGCCGCGCCCTGACGGCCGCGGCTACTGGAACCGCCGGAGTTCGGTGACTGGGTGGGGAGGCGCATCGGTCGGCTCGGGACCGGCGGTCAGGAGGCGCAGGGCCTTCTCTGACGGCGAGCCGGGGGCGGCGTGGTAGATGGTCAGCGACTGGTTGTCGTCGTCGGGGAGCGAGAAGGTCTCGTAGTGGAGGGTCACGTCGCCGGTCAGCGCGTGGCTGATGCGCATGGGGCCGTGAGTCTTGCGCTTGACGTCGTGTGCTGACCACATCCGGCGGAAGTCGTCGCTGCGGGCGGTGAGTTCCTCGAGCAGAGCCGTGAGCGCCGGGTCGTCCTGGTTTCGGCCGGCGTACCACCGTAGGTGGCCCACCACATCGGCCGCTTTGGTTTCCCAGTCCGGGAAGAGGTGGCGTGACCGGGGATCCAGGAAGGTGATGCGGGCCCAGTTGCGGTCCGGCTCGGCACGTGATTCCCAGTCGCCGAAGAGCGCACCAGCGGGAGGGTTCCAGGCGAGCACGTCGCTGCGGCGCCCCCAGATGTACGCCGGCGTGCCGCCGATCGCTCGCAACATCGTCAGCAGTTCGGGACGTACCCGCTGGCGCTCGGCCGTGGGTGATCGCCTGCCGTGACCCGCCCGGGCCAGGTGCAGCAGGTGGGCGTGTTCCACGCCGGAGAGCTGGAGCGCCCTCGCGACCGCGTCGAGCACCTCGGCCGAGACGTTGCGGCCGTTGCCCTGCTCGAGACGTGTGTAGTACGCCACCGACACCCCGGCGAGCCCGGCCAGTTCCTCGCGTTTCAGCCCGGGAACCCGCCGGCGCCGGCCGAACTCGGCCAGTCCCAAGTCGGCGGGCTTCAGCCGGGCGCGCCGGGTGCGCAGGAAGTCGCTCAGTTCCGTGCGAGGGTCGAGATCGGCGGCCACACGGCACAGTATGCGTCAGAGTTCCCGCAGGTGACACCGGTCATAACACTGCCGGACGTAGGCAAAGCCGAGGCTGGCCGACGACCGGCAGACGGCGCAATCTGGGCCCGGTGACAGCTACCGCGCTTCCTTCCGTACGCAATAAGGCACGCCTGCCCGGCAAGGCGCTCCTCGGCCTCTTCCTCGCCGGGTTCGCGGGCATCCTCACCGAGTGCCTCCCGGCCGGCCTGCTGCCGGAGATGGCTCGCACCCTGGACACGAGCGTCGCGCTCACCGGCCAGCTCGTGACGCTCTATGCCGCCGCGACCGCGCTGGCGGCGATCCCGCTGATCCGGCTGACCAGGAACTGGCCGCGCAAGCGGGTGCTCCTGCTCGCGCTGGGCGTCGTCGCGGTCACGAACGTTCTCACCGCGCTCTCCAGCGACTTCACCCTGACCCTGGTGATCCGGTTCGTCGCCGGCCTGGCCACGGGGCTGGTGTGGCCGTTGCTCGGAGGCTGTGCCGCCCGCATCTCGCCCGAGGGGCGCCAGGGACGCGCGATCGCCATCGCGCTCGCCGGAACCCCCGTGTCCCTGGCCGTCGGCATCCCGCTCGGAACCTGGATCGGGGACTTCGGCGGCTGGCAGACCGCGTTCCATGCCGCCACCGCACTCACCGTGCTGACGATGCTGTGGATCCGGTTCACGCTGCCGGACCTGCCCGGCCTGCCGCCGGACCGGCGGCATCGGATCTCGCAGGTCCTCCGCATCCCCGGGCTGCGCACGATCCTGGCGGCGCTCGCCGCCTACATGGTCGCGCACAACATCCTCTACACCTACATCGCCGACTTCCTGGACCACGTGAGCTTGAGCAGCCGTACCGGCTGGGTGCTGCTCGCTTTCGGTGTCGCCTCGGTGCTCAGCGTCCAGGTGGTCGGCGCGCACATCGACCGGCACCTCCGCGAACTCACGGTGGGCAGCACCGCGGTCTTCGCCGCCGCTGTGCTGGTACTGGCCCTGCTCAGCGACATGCCCGCGCTGATCTACGTCGCCGCCGCGGCCTGGGGTCTCGCCTTCGGAAGCTCACCCAGCCTGTTCATCGGCGCGGTGATCGAGGCTGCCGCGGACGCGTCCGAGGTCGCCCAGGCGATCACCGTCACGGTTTTCTCCGCGTCCATCGCGATCGGCGGACTTGCCGGCGGGCTCCTCGTGGCGGGTCTCGGCACCCCGTCGATCACCTGGTCCGCACTGGTGCTCCTGCTGGTCGCGGCGGTTCTCGTCATCGGCGGCACGAAGTCCGCCTTCCCACGCAAGGCTTGAGGACCGGAAAGCTGCGGGCGTGGACTCCTCAGGTCGGTGAGCAGTCCTCGATTCGGGTAACGATAGGGGGATCATCGAGCGGAAGAGGAGCTGATCATGGCATTGCCACCCGTTGTCGATCAGGCGGCCTGGCGCAAGGAACTGGACGAGTTGCGGGCCCGGGAGAAGTTGGCGACCAGGGAGCTCGACGCGATCGCCGCGCAGCGGCGCCGGCTGCCCATGGTGCGTATGCCCGACTACACGCTGGTCGGGGCCGAGGGACCGGTCCGGCTCGTCGACATCTTCGACGGCAGGTCGCAGCTGATCGTTTACAACCACATGTGGCAGCCGGGCGCCGAGTGGCAGTGCGGCGGCTGCACCAGCCTCACGTCGTCGTTCACCCGGCTGGGATTCCTGGACAACTACGATGCGCGCTTCGTCATCGTGACTCAGGGGAAAATCGAAGAGGCTTTAGCGTACGCGGAACGCGTCGGCAACACGATGACCTGGTATTCGACGGCCGACAGCCCGTTCGGCGCCGACGTGGACGCACCGCCCGGCGGCGGGTTCGCGATGAACGTCTTCCTGCGCGACGGTGACACCGTCTACCGCACGTGGCACACCACGGGACGCGGCGTCGAACTGCTCACCTACACCTTCCCCCTCGTCGACGTGCTGCCCTATGGCCGGCAGGAGGACTGGCAGGACTCGCCGGAGGGATGGCCGCAGTCACCGGCGTACAGTGGCTGGCTCGACTCGCCCGATGTCGCCCGCCTGTACGGTCCCCGCGATGGATCGCCGGGCGCCGTCTCGCCGTGAGGCACTGTCGATCCGGCCGGGTGGCGGCTCCGGTGAGCCGCCACCCGGCGGACAGGCTGACGGATCTGTGTGGCTGGTCAGGAGGCCGGGATGATCCGGCGGGTCTCGTACGCCCACATCGCGATCTCGACCCGGTTGCGGGCACCGAGCTTGGCCATCAGGCTCGCCAGGTGCGTCTTCACGGTGCTGAGGCTGATGTAGAGGGTGTCGGCGATCTCGGTGTTGGTCAGCCCGCGGGCCACGGCGATGAGCACCTCGTCCTCGCGGGCGGTGATCGGGCTGATCGGCTGGGCGGCGGGCCGGCCGGCCGGGACGTCCGCGAAGGTCTGCAGCAGGCGGACGGTGACGCTCGGGGCGATCAGCGCGTCGCCGGCGGCGGCCGATCGCACGGCCTGGACCAGTAGGTCCGGTCCGGCGTCCTTGAGCAGGAAACCGCGGGCCCCGGCGCGCAGCGCACCGTAGACGTACTCGTCGAGGTCGAACGTGGTGATCACGACGACGACCATCGGATCGGGTACGCCGGGTCCGGCCAGCAGCCGGGTGGCCTCCAGCCCGTCCAGCTCGGGCATGCGGATGTCGAAGAGGCAGACGTCAGGGCGCAGGTCCCGGGCCAGGCGAACCGCCTCGCGCCCGTCGGACGCCTCACCGACGACGGCCACGTCGGGCTGGGCGTCCAGCATGACCCGCAGGCCGGTGCGGATGACGGCCTGGTCGTCAGCGACGAGTACGCGAATGGGCACGGCGTTCCGTCACTCCTCTCGGTAGTTCGGCCTCCACCTGCCAGCCGCGGTCGGCGCGCGGACCGGCCTCCAACTGCCCGCCGAGGAGGGCGGCCCGCTCGCGCAACCCGGTCAGACCGTATCCGGCGCGTCCCCGGCCGGCGCGGGCGCCGTCGTCCGTGACGGTCACCCGGACCTGCCGCGGTTCTCCGACGACGCGGACCACGACCTCGGTGGCGTCGACCGCGTGCCGCATCGCGTTGGTCACCGACTCCTGCACGATGCGGTAGACGGCGGCGTCCACCGCCGGCGACAGGGCGGCCAGCTCGCCGCCGAGATCCAGGTCGACACGCAGGTGGCTCGCCGAGCGGCCGAGCAGGCGCCGCAGGTCGCCGACACCCGCCTGCGGGGCGAGCTCGGTGGCGCTCCCGCTGTGGCGCAGCGCGGCGACCATGGCACGCATCTCCTCCAGCGTGCGGGCGCCCTCCTCCTCCACCCCGTCGAGGGCCTCGACCGCGGCGGCCGGGTTCGCGGCGGCCGCGACCCGGCCGGCCTGGGCGCGGATCACCATGGCGGAGACGTGGTGGGCGACCGTGTCGTGCAGCTCCCGGGCGATCCGTTCGCGCTCGACGGAACGGGCCCGCTCCATCTCCCGTTCGCGGGCGGCCGCCCAGAACCGGACGGATGCCCCGATCACCGCGGGCATGCACAGGAAGATGAAGCCGCCGATCTGATCGCCGACCGGGACGTCGTCGGTGGTCACCCCCAGCACGAACATGGCGAGGAGCAGCACACCACTCAGGACGATCTCGCGTCCTGATCCCCATCGCGGCACGGCGTAGACCAGGGCGAGCACGACCAGGCTGGAGTTGAGCCCGACCGGCTCCGGCGCGGCGAGGACCAGCGAGGCCACCTGCAGCGCGATGATCGCGCCGAAGCCGCCCGCGGCCGCCGCCAGCGGGTGGGTCCGGCGCCACAGGGTCACGACGCACAGCCAGGCCGCGACGGCCACCGCCACCGGCCGCCAGACGACATCGGTACGCACCGCGGTCTCCACCACGACACCGCCGAGGCCGGCGCCGACCAGGACCCAGTCCCGCCAGACCCGGGCCGGGACGCCGGGCGGCCGCAGTTCGGTCCAGAAGGCTCTCAGGTCGTCACGCAGCACGCTTCCAGCCTAGGGATCGCGCCCCGGCGCGCATCGGCCGAAAGAACGGTGCGCCGCTCGGCTCGGGGACCGACGGATCGGCGGCTCACGGGCCGATGCCCCGGACTCGCATCGCGACGACTCTCGTCATCGACACCGACGACTGGAGATTCCGATGCTTTCCCGAACCTTGTACCGATGGGGTGCCGGCGCCGCGCGCCGGCCCTGGCGGGTGATCACTGTGTGGTTGGTGGCCGCGTTCATCGCGGTGGCCGGCGCGACGGCGTTCGGCGGCCGGACCGCCGACGAGATGACGGCGCCGGGACTGGACTCCCAGCGTGCCGCGGAGCTGCTCGAGCGCGCGGGAACCGGCCAGGAGGGGATGACCGCCCAGGTGGCCGTCACTCCGGCCGGCGCGGGCACGACCTTCTTCGCCGACGGCGCCGCACGGGACGCCCTGGTGCGCTTGCAGGCCGAACTGCGCGCCCTTCCGCAGGTGCTGTCGACGAGCGAAACGGCGGCCGCGCTCGGCCAGGGGCCGCAGGCGGCCGAGGCCGGGGGCCTGATCTCGGCCGACGGGCGGATCGCGGTGATCCGGGTGCAGTACCCCGAGCAGAGCCGGCTGTCGGGTGCCGACCTCGACGCCCTCGTCGAACTCGGCGACCGGCTGCGCGGCGAGCTGCCACTGCGCATCGAGATGGGCGGGGCCCTGTTCTACGCCTTCTCCGAAGCCGATGCGGGTGCCGGCGAACTGGTCGGGCTGCTCGCCGCCGCGACGATCCTGTTCCTGGCGTTCGGCTCGTTCACGGCCGCCGTGCTGCCGATCGGGATGGCGCTGTTCGGCCTGACCGTCGGCGTGAGCACCATGACGGTGCTCGCGCGGGCGATCGAGATTCCGACGTTCGCGCCGGTGCTCGGGAGCATGGTCGGGCTGGGGGTCGGCATCGACTACGCGCTGTTCGTGCTCGCCCGGCACCGGGAGTACCTCGGCCGCGGGATCGCGCCGCCCGAGGCGGCCGGGCGCGCGGTGGCCACCGCCGGGCGGCCGGTGATCTTCGCCGGTGCCACGGTCGTGGTGTCCGTTCTCGGCATGGCGGCCGCGAACGTGCCGTTCATGACCATGGGTGGTATCGCGGTGTCGCTCGTGGTCGCGATCATGGTGGTCGCGTCGGTGACGCTGCTGCCGGCGCTCCTCGGCCTCACCGGCCGCCGCCTGGCCCGGGTCAGCCGGTTCGCCCGGCGGCGCACCCCGGCGACGGCCGGTGCGCAGGGCCGGTGGCAGCGCTGGATCGCGCATGTCAACCGGCACCCGGTGCTGTACGCACTGGGCTCCACCGCCCTGCTGGTGGCGGCGACCCTGCCGGTGTTCAGCCTGCGGGTCGGCCTGCCCGACGACGGGTCGATGCCGACGAGCCGCACCGAGCGCCGCGCGTACGATCTGGTCGCCGAGGGTTTCGGGCCGGGCACGAACGGACCGCTGGTGATCGCGGTGGACCCCGCCGGTGCCCCGGACGTCGTGGACCGGCTGGCCGCGGCGGTCGCGGCGGATCCGGGCATCGCCTCGGTCACGCCACCCCGGGTCGATCAGGCCACCGGGATCGCGACCCTGGTGGTGTTCCCGACCACCGGCCCGCAGCAGCAGGCCACCGCCGACACTGTCGCCCGGCTCCGCGCCGAGGTGCTCCCGGGCGTGGTCCGTGCGGGGCCGGCGAGCGCGCACATCGGCGGCGCCACGGCCAGCCTGTCGGACGTGGGCGAGCGGACCAGCCAGCGGCTGCCCCTGTTCGTCGGCGCGGTGCTGGCGCTGTCGTTCGTACTCTTGCTGGTGGTCTTCCGGTCTGTTCTGGTGCCGCTGAAAGCGGTCCTGCTGAACCTGCTCAGCATCGGCGCGACCTACGGCATCCTGGTCGCGGTGTTCCAGTGGGGGTGGGGAGCGCCGCTGATCGGGCTGGAGTCCACGGTGCCGATCGTGTCGTTCATCCCGATGTTCCTGTTCGCCATCCTGTTCGGGTTGTCGATGGACTACGAGGTCTTCCTGCTGTCCCGGGTCCGCGAGGAGTACCTGCGCACCGGGGACAACGGCACCGCGATCGTCCGGGGCATCTCGAGCAGCGCCCGGGTGATCACCTCGGCCGCTCTCATCATGGTCGCGGTGTTCCTGTCGTTCGCCGTCGCGAGCGACCCGTCGACCAAGATGTTCGGCCTCGGCCTGGCCACCGCGATCCTCGTGGACGCCACGGTCGTGCGCATGGTGCTGGTCCCGGCGACCATGACGCTGCTGGGCCGGGCCAACTGGTGGCTGCCGAGCTGGCTGGACCGGCTGCTCCCGCACAGCCCGGACAGCTTCGACGCGGACGACCCCGACCCCGAGACGGGCCGGGTCCTCGCCGCGGTGCGCTGAACCCGGGTCCGAGCCGGCATGCCGTTCCGCGAAACCCGCACCCCGTGATTCGTTGACGCTCGCTAGGCTCGTGGGCAGGGGTCACCACGGGCAGAGGAGCGGCGATGACCGGTAATCCTTCCAGCCGACTACGAGCCATGATCGATCACGTCGTGGGAGCGGACGCGGTGTCAGCGCTGCGCCGGCAGATCTCCGAGCAGGAGAGCCGTGCCGCTGTGCAGCCCGATCTGCACCGCGTCGCTCCCACCCTCCGCAACCTCAAGGACCGGGCCACCGGACGACCCCGCTGACCATGCCCGGCGGCTATGCGGGATCGACCTTGACGAGGGTCCCGGAGGCCTCGTCCCTGACGTAGGTGCGCATGGCGTTCTTGGCCAGCTTCTGCTCGACCGCCGACTGCAGGTCGACGCCGGTCATCTCAGCCAGCGACATGACGTAGATGGCGATGTCGGCGAGCTCCTCGCCGAGGTTGCCGTGCCTGCGGCGCCAAGCATCGAAGGCTTCGGCAACCTCGCCCTGCAGGAGGCAGAACTCAAGGGGCACTTCGCTGGTGTTGAATCCCTTGGCCAGCTTGTTCTCCCAGGTCAGCTGCTGGGCGGACCTGATCTCCAAGGCGTGCCTCCGGATGTCGGCGGGCTACAGCCGGGAAAGCTTATCGGGCTCGGGCGCCGCTGAGCCTGACCGGGTTGACGCGCCCGGGCGACCATCGGCGGGTTCCGGCCACTGCGCAGATCATCACGATCATGCTTTAGGTGGCATTATCATGATTTGTGGCAGAGGAGCTGCTTTACCGTAGCGAACGAACGTCCGTCCTCCGCCAGGCCGCGAGCGAGGACGCCGGTTCTCTCGTCGGTAAGCGGGCCTTCGGTCCCGGGGCGGTTCGGCGGATCGAGCGGGAACGTACCGTGCTGCGGCACCTCGCCGGTGTCCCCGGGGTCCCGCGGCTCGCGGATCGTCAAGCTCGCCAGATGCTGATGCTGCTCGACGACGGCGGCCGGTCTCTTGCCGGCCTGCGATTGCCGGCAGACCGCCTGGTCGAGGTCGCGCAGAGCCTGACCGCCACCGTCGCGGCGCTGCATCACGCCGGTGTTCTGCACCTCGACATCACGCCCGCCAACGTCGTGCTGCCCGGATCCGGGCCGCCGGTGCTGATCGACTACGACCTCGCGCAGATTCTCTCGGCTGAGTCGGTGGCGACCGCTCCACCCGACGAGCCGGTCGGAACCCTGGGGTACCAGGCGCCGGAGCAGACCGGCAGACTGCGGTTGCCGACCGACCGGCGCACCGACCTCTACAGCCTCGGTGCCACCCTGTACGCGCTGGCCACCGGTGAACCGCCGTTCCCCGGCGACGACCCGCTCGAGGTCATCCGGGACACGCTCGTTCGCAGCCCGGCCGTACCCACCGAACTCAACCCACGGCTCCAGCACGCCGTCGGCGAAATCATCATGCGGTTGCTGGAGAAGGATCCTGACCGGCGCTATCAGAGCGCCGAGGCGCTCGCCCACGACCTCGGCTGTTTCGACGAGCGCCCGGCCGGCCGGTGGCACGTGGGCGAACACGATTTTCCTCCCATCCTGACCGGCCCCAGCCTCCTGGTCGGGCGGGACGACGAGCTTCGCCAGCTGACCGAGGCGCTCGATCGGGCACAGGCCGGCCGCACCCCCGCCGTATTCATCGGTGGCCCGGCCGGGATCGGCAAGAGTTCCCTGGTCGCCGCGCTCCGGCGGATCACCACGGCCCGGGACGGCTGGTTCGTCACCGGAAAGTACGACCAGTTTCGTACCGGCACCGGCACCGGCGGCATCCGGCGCGCCCTGGCGGAGCTGGCCGGTCTGCTGCTCGCCGAGCCGGAACCGGAGACCACCGCGGAACGGCGCCGCCTCACCGCCGCGCTCGCCGCGAACGTCGAAGTGATCGTCACCGCTGTCCCGGAGCTGGCGCCGCTGCTCGGAGCCTGCTCCGAGCCCAGCGCCGACAACCCCGGCACCGCGCAGGCCCGGACCACCACCGCGATCGTCGCCCTGCTGAGGACCGTGGCCGAACAGCGCCCGGTCGTAGTGGCGATCGACGATCTGCAGTGGGCGAGCGGTTCCTCGCTGCAGATCTTCGAGGCGATCCTGTCGGCCGGCCCGATCCCCGGCCTGCTCGTCGTCGGCACGTACCGTGACCATGAGGTCGGCCCCGAGCACCCACTGACGTACCTGATCGCCCGCAACGAGAACAGCGGCAAGATCGGGCCGCAGGTCCGGCTGAGCGGTCTCGGCCTGAGCGGCCTCGTCGAGCTCGTCAGCGCCGTGCTGCGCATGCCGCGGGCAGCGGCGACGGACCTGGCGACATTGCTGCACCAGCCGAGCGCCGGAAACCCGTACACGACGGTCGAGCTGCTCAACGGGCTGCGCGCCGACGGTCTGCTCGCCCTGCACCGCGACGGCTGGCGCTGGGATCCGGATGCCGCCCGTACGTTCCTCGCCCACCAACCTGTCCCGGACCTGCTGGCCCATCGGCTCGAGCGACTGCCCTACCCGACCCGCCGGGTCCTGGCGGCGCTCGCCTGCCTCGGCGGCAACACCCAGGCGGTACTGCTCGCCGCTGCTCTGCGCATGCCGATGCCGGCCCTCATCCAGCACCTCGCTCCCGCCGCGGCGGCTCGCACGGTCCTGGTCGACCAGCTCGGGTCGACAGTGGGCACGGTCCAGTTCCGGCACGACCTCATTCACCGGGCCGCCCATGATGCGCTCGACCAGCATGAACGTGACGTGCTCCAGCTCGGCATGGCCCGCAACCTCGCCGGCCGCGACGACGCCCGGCAGGAGGCGGCTGAGCAGTACCTCGCCGTCGCCGGCAAGCTCGACGATCCGCGCGAACGGCGAACCGCCGCGCAACTGCTGCACGCGGCCGGCCGCAGGGCCGCCCAGCTCACCAACTTCGTGGTCGCCGAGGAGCTGTACCGGTGCGCCGATCAGCTGGCGCCGTCCGACGCGATCGCCGTCGACCGGCACGCCACCCTGTACTGCCTCGGCCAGCTCGACGACGCCGACGACGTGTATCTGGCCCTCATCGACCGCTCCCCCGACCTGCTGGCCCTCGCCGCCGCCACACCCAACCAGATCAACAGCTTGACGCAACGCGGCGCCATCGCCGCCGCCGTCAACCTCGGGTTCCGGGTCCTCAGCCGATTCGGCATCACCGCGCCCGCCGACCTCGAGCAGTACGTCGAGGCCGGCATCGACCGGCTGTACCGATGGGCGGACCGGATCGAGGCCGGGCAGGCAGGCACCACCGAGACCACCGACGCCCGTATCATCGCCGCCGGCCGGGTGATCAACCGGATGCTGGCCCCGGCCTTCCACTTCGACCCGCTGCTGCACGCCTGGCTGGTGCTGCAGGCACAGGAGCTCTGGGAACGGCACGGCGTCTGCGCGCCGCTGGTCGGCACCATGGCCGCCGCGATCTGCGTGACCATCGACCGGCGCGACGACTACCGCACCGGCTACCGGCTGACCTCCCACACCATCGGCGTCGGTCAGGCACTCGGCTACCACGCCGACACCGCCGTCGCCCGCTACATGCACCTGTGCCTGGCCGCGCCCTGGTGCGAACCCATCGAGACCATCGTGGAGGCCGCCTGTCAGACCCGCGACGAGCTGCTCGCGTTCGGCGACGTCCAGGTCGCCAGCATGCTGGCCAACCGGCTGCTGCCGCTCCTGGTGGACTGCGGCGACACCCTGGAGGCCGCCGCTGACGAGGTGGGCCCGTTCCTGGCGTTCGCCGAGCGGACCGGCAGCCGCTTCGCGGCGCTGTCCATGGTCGGTTACCGGCAAATGATCTTCGCGTTGCAGGGCCGAACCGGCCACCGCGACGAGCACGAGCACCTGGCCGAGGTCTCCGCCTCCCCGGTCGGGCTGGCCACACACCACACGAACCGCGCCGTGGTAGCGATGTTGTTCGGTGACGCCGCGATGCTGGAGGAATCCTCCGCCGCGGCCATGGCCGGCTGTCAGGCGATCCGCGGTTTCTACCACTCGATGCTGGCCCGGGTGACCCGCGCGGTCAGCCTCGCCCACCGGATCCGCACCGGTGACGCCGGCCCGGCGGTGACCGCCGAACTCGAAGACGTCCGGCGGTGGCTGGCCCGGCGAGCGGCCGACTGCCCACACAACTTCCGGCCGCTGCTGTGCCTGGTCGAGGCCGAACGCGCCTGGGCATACGGCGACGTGCCCACGGCGATCCGCGAATACGACGCCGGGCTCAGCCAGGTGTCCGGGCGCCCCTGGCACCGGGCCGTACTCGCCGAACGCGCGGGCCTGTTCCATCTGAGCCAGGGACTCGAACACGGCGGTCGCCGCCTGCTGACCGAGGCCCTCGACGCGTACCGCCGCTGGGGCGCCGACGGCAAGACCGACGCCCTGTCGGCGGCACACCCGTTCCTGCGCACCACCCCCGCCGCCGGACCGAACGGATCCGGCGGCGCGGCACTGCCGATCGATCTCATGGCCATCCTTCGTGCCTCGCAGGCACTCAGCTCGCAGACCTCCGTCCAGGCCCTGCAGGCACACGTCGGTGACCTGCTCAGCAGCATGACCGGCGCCACCGCCGCGCACCTGGTGCTCCAGCACCAGGAGACCTCGCACTGGTACCTGTCGGCCATCGCCGGCCCCGGCCGGGCACGCCCGGCGATCCCCCTCGCCGACCTCGCCGGCGGCGACCCGGCCGTCCCGGGCGACAGCCATCTTCCGCTGTCCGCCATCCGTTACGTGTTGCGCACCCGGGAACCGCTGCTGGTGGCCGACGCCATCCGCGATGACCGGTTCCGTCACGACCCCTACCTGTCCGGGCTCGACCTGTGCGCGCTGCTGGTCGTTCCGGTGGCCAGCCACAACGTGGCCCATGCCGTGCTCGTGCTGGAAAATCACCAGCAACGCGGCGTCTTCTCGATCGACCGGCTGGAAACCGTACGACTCATCGCCGGCCAGCTCGCCGTGTCGCTGGACAACGCCATCCTCTACGACTCGCTGGACACCGCCGTGCGGTCGCGCACCGCCGATCTCGCCGCCGCCAACCAGCGCCTCGCCGACAGCGAACGCCGGGTTCGATCGCACTTCGAACACGCCGCCGTCGGCCAGGTCATCCACGGCACCGACGACCGTGTCGAGGAGGCCAACCCCGCCTTCCTCGCCATGAGCCGCACCACTACCGCGAAGTTGACCGGCACCAAGCTGACCGACCTGTTCGCCC
The DNA here is from genome assembly GCF_040681145.1 of Actinoplanes sp. NPDC051861. Lineage (NCBI taxonomy): Bacteria > Bacillati > Actinomycetota > Actinomycetes > Micromonosporales > Micromonosporaceae > Actinoplanes > Actinoplanes sp. NPDC051861. The sequence continues at coordinate 157,110 of NZ_JBFAYE010000018.1, read as the reverse complement.
CTCCCGACCGCGCCGCTCACCGGCGGGACCTCGACAAGATCATTTCCGGGCGGCGGCAGCTGATCAGTCGCGAACTCACCCTGCTGCGTACCGATGGCAGCCCCCTCGCCGCCCAGGTGACGGTGTCGGCGGTTCGCGACGCCGACGGCCACCCCGTCCACCTCGTGAGCATCCTGCAGGACGTCAGCGCCCGCAAAGCCGCCGAGGCCGCCCGCGACGCCGCCCATCTCGAGCTCGCCGACCGCAACCGCGAGCTGGAGGCCGCCAACCAGCTCAAGTCCGACCTGATCGGCATGCTCGGCCACGAGATCGGGAACCCACTCGCCATGATCCTCGGGCACGTCGAGCTGGCCGCCACCGACGACGACCTGCCCGAACCCGTCGCCGAGGTCCTCACGAAGATCCACCGGAACGCGAGGCGGCTCGACACGATCGTCAACGAGGTCCTCGCGCTGGTCCGGATCGACGCCGGCCGGCTCACCGCGCTACCCAGCCCGACCCTGATCGCCCACCACGTCGACGCCGCCCTGACCGCGGCGGCCGCCGACATCCCCGTCAGCTGCCCACCGGACCTGGTCGCCCTCGTGCAGCCCAGCCACCTCGACCACATCCTGACCAACCTGATCAGCAACGCCACCAAGTACGGCGGCGGCGCCACCGCGATCGTCGCCCGGCCGGAGTCCCGAACCGTCGTCGTCGAGGTGCACGACGAGGGCCCCGGCGTCCCACCGGACTTCCGCGACCGGCTCTTCGACCGCTTCGCCCGCGCCGGCACCACCGCGGCGACCGCACCCGGCACCGGGCTCGGCCTCTACATCGTCCGCGAACTGGCCCGCGCCAACGGCGGCGACGTCTCCTACCGTCCCGCCCCCGGGCACGGCTCGGTCTTCGTACTCACCATGCCGCTCCCCCAGGACAGCGAACCAGAACCGGCGCGCTCGCCATCCCCGTCGCCGCCGGCTGACGCGCTCGTCTGATCAGCGGGCGCTGATCACCGCGTGGGCGATCGCGTCACGTTCCGCGGCTGCCTGGGCGGCCTCCGCCTGCTCCTGTGCCATCCGCCGGTCGTAGGCGGTGCGGGCCGCGGCGATCTCGCTCTGGTGACTCTCGGTCCACGTCACGAGGGCCTTGATCGTCTCGTGAAGTGTGGAGCCGAGGTCGGTCAGGGCGTAGTCGACGCGTGGCGGGACCTTGGCGTGGACGGTACGTGAGACCAGGCCGTCGCGTTCCAGGTGACGCAGCGTCTGGGCGAGCATCCGCTGGCTGATGCCGTCTATGGCGCGCTTGAGCTCGGTGAAGCGCAGCGTGTGCCGGTCCAGCAGAGCGATCACGAGCAGTGACCACTTGTCCGCCACCCGGTCCAGGATCTGCCGGACCTCGCAGTCCTCTCGGGTGTCCCACTGGAAGACGTCGTAGCCGGAGCCGGTTACCTCGCAGGAACCGGGTGTGCCGTAAGTGCCTTCTTCCACGGTTCCCAACAGTGCCCGACGATCCACTCAGTTACCAAACGGAACCGGAAGGATCCCAATGAACTCACGGGCATGGGGCGTCCTGCTCGTCCTGAGCGGAGCGATCTTCCTCGAGGGCATCGACGTTGCGATGTTCAACGTCGCGCTGCCCGCCATCCGCGACGACCTAGGCCTGAGCACCGGCGCCCTCAGCGGCGTGGTCAGCGCCTATGTGCTCGGGTACGCCGGGTTCATGCTGCTCGGTGGCCGGGCGGGAGACCTGCTCGGCCACCGCCGGGTGTTCCTGATCTGGCTGACCGTCTTTCTCCTGTTCTCCGGCCTGGGCGGGTTCTCCAGCGAGGCCTGGCAGTTGCTCGCCGCGCGGTTCGTCACCGGTGTGGCCGCCGCCTTCATGGCACCGGCGGGGCTGGCCCTGGTGATCAGCACGTTCCCGGCCGGCCCACCACGCAACCGGGCGCTCGGCATCTACGCCGGAACCGCCGCCGGCGGCTTCTCCCTGGGTCTGGTGGCCGGCGGTCTGCTCGCGCCGGCCGGCTGGCGCTGGGTGTTCTTCGCCCCGGTGATCCTCTCGGCACTGATCCTGGCCGCGGCGATCCCCCTCCTGCGCAGCGTCACCGCGCCGCGCACCCCGGCCGGGCCTCGGGAGCGAGGCTTCGACCTGACCGGCGCCCTGGCCGTCACCGCCGCGATGCTGCTGCTGGCCTACAGCGTGGTGCGCCTGGAGCACGGCTTCGACGCGATCACCGCGATCACCGTGCTCGCCGCGCTGGTGGCCCTGGCGGCATTCGTCCGGGTCGAGAGGAGGGCGGCGAGCCCACTCGTTCGCCTCGGCATCTTCCGTACGCCGAACCTGCTCCGGGTCAACGCCGGCGCCTTCCTGTTCATGGGGGCGTTCGCCGGCTTCCAGTTCCTCGTCACCCTTTATCTGCAGGAGCTTCGCGGCTGGACACCGCTGCAGACGGGCTTGGCGATGTTGATCGTCGCCATCGACACGATCCTGTCCCCGACGGTGACTCCCCGGCTGGTCAACCGCTTCGGCACCATGAAGGTCATTCTCTGCGGCCTGCTCTGCGCGACGGTTGGCTACGCGCTGTTCCTGCCGGTCGCCGCCGATTGGACGTACTCCGTCATGCTGCCCACCATGCTGTTGCTCGGGCTCGCCTTCTCGCTCGCCTACGGCCCGCTGACCACGGCGGCCGTCGCCGGCGTTGCCGAGAGGGAACACGGCTTGGCGGGCGGCCTGCTGTACACGTCGTTCCAGTTCGGCACGGCGATGGGGATCTCGGCGGTCAGCGCGGTCAGCACTCAGCTCACCCTCGACTCGATCCGCGCCGGCCTCGTCGTGCCCACCGCGGCGGTCCTGCTCGCTGTCCTGATCGTCGCGAGCGGCCCGCAGAACCACCGGCCTACCATTCAGGCGGGGTCTCGCGGAGAGGAGATGGCAACGCGTGAGTGATCACGACGTTTTTCTCGCTGACTGCCCGGCCCGCACGACGCTGGCGCTGGTGGCTGACACCTGGTCCGTCGTCGTGGTGTTCGGGCTGGGCAGCGGCCCGCACCGCTACAGCGATCTTCGCGAGCGGATCGGCGGGATCAGCAAGAAGATGCTCACTCAGACGCTGCGCAAACTCGAGCACGCCAACCTCGTCGAACGGCGGGTGCTGCCGACCGCGCCCGCCGGTGTCGAGTATCAGTTGACGCCCTTGGGCAAGAGCCTGCTCGAGCCGGTGTCGGTGCTCGCCCGGTGGGCTGAGGAGCACGCCGAGGAGCTGGCCGGAGACGACGGCGCCTGACCGCTGGGGCACCGGTTGGTGCCCCACGGCTGTTTAGCGTCGCGGCCATGAAGATTGGTGTTTTCGGTGCCGGGGTGATGGCCGACGCGCTGGGTTCGCGGTGGGCGGCGACGGGCCACGAGTTGATGGTCGCCGGACGGACGACGGAGAAGGCGGAGGCACTCGCCCGGAAGTGGGGCGGCCGTGCCGGCAGCTTCCCGGAGGTGGCCGAGTTCTGCGACGTCGCGCTGATCGCGGTGCTGTACCAGGGCATGCCGTCGACGTTGGCGGAGATCGGTGACGGGTTGCGCGGCAAACCGATCGTCGACTGCAACAACCCCGTCGAGATCGACCATTTCACGCTGGTCACCGACCCGGGGCGGTCGATGGCTCAGGAGATCGCGTCAGCGACCGGCGGTCACGTGGTCAAGGCGTTCAACCTCTCCGAGGCGTACGTGTGGCGAATGGCGGAACCGGTGTTCGACAACCGCCGGCTGGTGGTTCCCTACTGTGGCGACGATCCGTCCGCGCTGGAGGTGACCAGGCAGCTCGTCGCCGAGCTCGGCTGCGACCCGCTGCGGATCGGCGACCTTCGCCACGCCCACCACCTCGAGGCCATGGCGGCGATCGTGATCTCGTTGCTGTTCGGCGGACGCGATCCGTCCACCACGTTCAACCTTGTCGACCGGGCCTCCGCCGGCGCCGGCCAGGGGTGACGGGCGGCGGCCACCAGCGCGGGTTGCACTGGTGGCCGCCGGGTTCACGTACGGTATTGCTTTGGGTTTGAAGATCTAGGGGTACGCGACGACGTTGCGCGGGGTGGTGTTGCCGGCGGGGTTGGGCACGGAGCCGCCGGTGTCGTTGACGACGTTGGCGATGGTGCCGACGTCGCCCAGGGAGACGGTGAGGACGCTGCGCAGCCGGACGCCGGAGCGGTTGGGCACCTCGAACGCCCGGTCCACCCGGACGCTGGGGTTGACGTTGAAGTAGGCGTAGGAGCCACCGCCCCAGAGCTCGTGATCGGTGACGGCGTCGGCGACCTTGTAAGCCGCGTAGCCGTTACCGCGAGGCCCGATCCAGGCGGCCTGGTTGGGCACGTCGTAGGGCTTCTCGTTCTGGAAGAAGATCGTCTTCCCGCGGTTGCCGTTCCAGATCACCTCGTACTTCTGGTAGTGCTCGACGAACAGGCCGGTGGCGAGGACGTCGTCGCCGTTCACGATGAGGCCGGTGTCGCCGGTGTTGACCGTCCAGCCGGTGGGTGCGCCACCGTGGTCGGCCCGCCAGGCCCAGATGTGGTCGATGATCGTGTCGTCGCTGTGCACGGTCAGCGTCGTGGTGGCCTTACCCTGCACGCTGCTGCCGATGCGGAAGAAGACGTCCTGCAGGCTGATCGGGTTCGCGGAGTGGTCGGTGTGGACACCGGACCGGCCGACGCTCATCAGCGTCGCGCTGTTCGTCGTCCCGGCGTCGAACGTCAGGCCGCTGACCTTGACCCCGTCGACGTCGGCGACGTTCAGGGCCTCGACACCGCCGGTCGGAATCAGGGTCGGGAAGCCGATGCCGGTCACGACCGTGTTGGCGCGGGTGACCCGGATGGTGTCGTTGAGGCTGTAGGTGCCCGGGGTGAAGAACAGGTTCAGGCCCTGGGCGAGCGCGGAGTTGATCCGGGCGGCGGTGTCACCGGGCTTGGCGACGTAGAACTCCCGCATCGGGATCGAGGTGCCGGCGGTGTTCGGCCAGCTGGCACCGGCGGAGTTGCGCCGCAGACCGGGCACGAAGACGCGGTAGTTGCCGGCGCTGTCCACGTACAGATAAGGCTTTTCCCGGGTGACCGGCGTGGTGGCGAGGGTGGTGTGCGGCGGGTTCGGGAACGCGTTGGCCGGGGCGCCCTGGACGCCGGAGTAGACCATGTTCCAGACGCCGCCGTCCCAGCGCGAGATCCGGCTGTCCCGGGTGTACCACTGCTGCTGCGAGCCGGAGGAGACGACACCGTCGACCACGGAGTCGGCCAGGTAGCCGCCGCTGGAGTAGCCCTGCCCGACGTCCTGGTTCGACGGCGCCAGGGTCAGGTTGCCCTTGATGTGCACGCGGCGCATCGGGGCGGCCTGCGAGACGGCCCAGCGGTTGGTGCCACCCTCGGGCACGATCGACAGGTTCTCCATGCTGCGCCAGAAGTTCTGGGTCGCGTTGGCCTCGTCGCCGTAGTTCCAGCCGGAGTCCACGTTGACGGCGCCGTTGATCGTCACGTCGTCGGGGTTGAGACCGAGACCGGCGACGGTGGTGTAGAAGCCGACGTTGGCCCAGACCCGCCCGTAGGTGCCGGGCTTGAACAGGAAGACGTGACGCTGGCTGCCGAACTGCGCGGTCGAGCTGCGCAGCTGGGCGTTGAACGCCGAGTCCACCGCGGACTGGATCGTCGACGCGGCCGTGCCCGGCTCGAAGATCCGCACGTTCGGGCCGAAGTCGGGCCGGTCGGAGGTCGGCAGGGTCGGGGTGCTGGGGGACGGCGACGGGCTGGTGGTGGTGCCGCCGAAGACCTGGAACTCCCAGAGCGAGTAGCCGTACGGGGTGGCCCGCGTGGTGCCGTTCATCCGCACGTACCGGCCGCTGCCGGTGACGGTCAGGGTCTGGACGCCGGCCCGGCCGGTGGTGACCGGGGTGATGTTCGTCCAGGTGGAACCGTTCGGGGAGGTCTGGATAGTGAAGGCCGAGGCGTAGGCGGCCTCCCAGTTCAGCACGACCTGGGTGATCGACTGGGTGCTGCCCAGGTCGACCTGCAGCCACTGCGGGTCGGCGAACGTGCTGGACCAGCGGGTTCCGGTGTTGCCGTCGACGGCGTTGGACGCGGCGAACGAGGCGTTCTCGACGGACGAGGCGGTGGCCGGCCTGCCCTGTGACAGCAGGGTGTCCGCGGCACTGGCGGTGTTGGCGACCGAGACGACGGTGATGCCGAGGGTTGCGGCGACGGCGGCGCTCAGCGCGACCTGCCTACGGCGTCGAAGCTTCTGCGGTGGTGGGGAAGTCAGTGTCGGGGGTGTCATCTGTTCCTGCCTGTCGGACGGGGGTAGCACAGACCAGAGAGCGCTCTCCACGGAATTGTTACTACGCTGTTGCCACTCGTCAATATGTCGAGAACAAAGCTCTGGTTCCGGAACCTAATCCGGTCCTTCGAATAGTTAATTGAAAAAAGTTTCGCGGAAAACTGTTATTCGGCGTTGCGGCCGGTGGCCCGTACGGCCATCGAAAGCACCCGATGGGCCGATCCCCGGTGGACTCGTCGCCTCCACAATGGTTCGGGCGCGGCGGGCTCACGCATCCGCCCCTTGACGGTGGAGTACCGAGCATGGATGGCTGGCAACTCTCCGGCTACACGCCTGTGCGTCCGCTGGGTGCCGGCGCCTCCGGTCATGTCGTGCTCGCCGTTCACGACGAGACGGGCACGCAGGTCGCGATCAAGTATCTGGTGCAGAGCCTCGGCGACGACGCCTCGTTCCGCGCCGCCTTCCGGAACGAGGCGCGGCTGCTCGGGGAGGTCGACGACCCGCACGTCGCCCGGCTGTACGAGTACGTCGAGTCCGCCGACGGCGCGGCGATCGTGATGGAGCTGGTCAACGGGGTGTCGCTGCGGCAGATGCTGCGCGAGCACGGCGCGACCACCCCCGAGTCGGCGCTGTGTGTGCTGAAGGGCTCGCTCGCCGGGTTGGGCGCGGCGCACCTGCACGGCATCGTGCACCGTGACTACAAGCCGGAGAACGTACTGGTCACGGGGTCGGGGTTGAGCAAGCTCGCGGACTTCGGCATCGCGACCTCGGCCGGAACGGGCGTCGGCACGGTCGTCACCGGCACCCCGCGGTACATGGCGCCCGAGCAGTGGACGGGTGTCCCGGTGACGCCGGCCTGCGACATCTACGCCGCCACGGCCACGTTCTTCGAATGTCTCACCGGCAATCCGCCGTACGACGGTCAGAACCTGTTCGCCCTGCACGAGCAGCACACCAACGCGCCCATTCCGACGGATCCGGCTCCGCCGGCGGTGCACGATCTGCTGCGCCAGGGCATGGCCAAACTGCCCGCCGACCGGCCGCAGCACGCGCTCGCCTTTCTCGACGTCCTGGAGCGGGTGGCGGGTTCGGCGTACGGCTCGGACTGGGAGGGACGCGGCCTGCGCGACCTGGCGCGCCGGGCCGCCCTGCTCGCCGCGCTGTGGCCGTTCCCGGACGGCGCCGACGGCGCGATCAGCCTCGCCTCGACGCAGGTCGGCCGCCGTGACCGTTTCCGCCTGGGCCGTAAGCAGACCGCTCTGGTCGGCACCGCCCTGCTCGCGGCGGTGTTGATCGGCGGGGCGGGGTATCGCTACGCGTCCGCCGAATCCGCTGCCACCGCGAGCGAGGCGTCGACCCCGGTTTCCGATCCGGCGGTGGGCGCACCGCCCGGCTCGGCCTCCCCCACTGTCTCCGCCGGACCGCCGGTTCCGTCGACAGCCCCGACCTCCGCGACGACGGCCCCGGGTGGTGCGGTCGCACCGGCCACGACCACCCCGGTCACCGGCACTCCGGAGGCGCCGGTCGTGCCCGGCAGTTCACCCAGTTCGTCACCGCCGCCGCCCGCCGACGATCCACCGGCACCCAGCAGTCCCACCGCCAGTGCCTCCCCGTCACCGCCGGGCGACACGACCGCTCCCCTCGTTGGCGGCGTCGGCACCAGCCCGCAGACGGTCGAGTCGGAACGCTGCCAGTACGGGACCCGTACCAGCACGATCTCGGCCACGGTCGCCGACGACCGCAGTGGGCCGGGCGCGCTCGACGTCAGCTTCACCTACACCGCCGACGGGGCCGGCTCGACCGTCGCGATGGCGGCCCGCAAGGGCGACCTGTTCCAGGGGACGCTCGGCCCGCTGCCGATGCCGAAGACGTCCACCCGCATCGCCGTCTCGGTCGTCGCCGTCGACGCCGCCGGGAACTCCGCGCGGTCCAAGCCGGTGTACGTCACACTCGTCAACTACTGCTCTCCCGGTTAGGAGCACGCCGTGACCCGGCCCGAACCCGCCGACCCGTGGGCCACCGTCAACCGTCCCGAACCGACCGTGTTCCTCGGCAACACGGACCCCACCGCCGCGGCCGGGCCGCTCGACCGGACCGTGCACCTGTCCGGGATGAACCCGACCGCTCAGGAAAGCTCGGCGCCGACCGTGCGCGCCCCCGGGGAGATGCGTTTCGGACCCGGTGTGCCGCCGACGGCCACGGCCGCCCCGCCGTGGCCGTCGACTGCGCCGGCCCGTCGTCCGCTGTGGCGCCGGTTGGTGTCGATTCTGTCCAGCCTGGTGACGCTCGCGCTGGTGGTGGTCGTCGGGCTCTACCTGTGGCAGCAGTTCCGCCCGCTCGTGGTGGAGAGCGCCACGGTGACGGTGCCCGAGCCGGCCGCGAACCGCTGCGACGTCACCGTCGACGTGGTCGCCACGGTGCAGACCAACGGCCGCAGCGGGACCATTCGCTATCAGTGGTTCCGCTCGGACGCGGCACCCGGCGCCGTACTGAGCGAACAGGTCGGAAGCGGACAGCGTACGGCCACGCTCACCCTCCGGTGGACCTTCAGCGGCGTCGGCACCACCACCGAGCGAGCCACCGTCAACATCATCGAGCCGTCCCCGGTCCAGGCCACCACCCAGGTCACCTACAACTGCGAACCCCGCTGAGCCGACGGCGGTGTGCCTATGTATGCCGTCTGTCCGGTACGGCGGGCTTTCAGCGCTGAAGAGATCCGGGGCGCGACGGCGGCCGGCAGTTGTTCGGCGGCGGTGCGCGGGTCGAAGAATCGATAGGCGGACAGTTCGTCGGCGGGCAGCCTCAGTGGGGTGGAGGCAGGGATCTCGCCGGCGTCGAAAGTCATGCTGATGAGCGCGCGAGGTCGTGGCCCGGCGGGTGGCGCCCAGTCCAGTACGAGTAGAGGGCCTACTTCGAGGTGAAGACCGAGTTCTTCGTGAAGTTCTCGGGCACAACCGTCCTGTGGGTACTCGTTGTCTTCGAGGTATCCGCCGGGGAAGGCCCAGTGGTCGTGGTAGTTGGGTTTGACGAGGAGCACCCGGCCGGTCCCGGTCTCGGTGATCAGGGCAGCCGTGGTGGCGTAGAAGCTGGGCAGCTGCGCGTACCACTGGTCGGGTTCGATCCAGGTGCTCACCGGGATGACGGTAGTCCACCGGGTGCGGAGATGGCCGATCATGCCGTGGCAAGCAGGTCTCGATGGTGATCGAAGAACTCGGCAACGATCGGAACCCGCCGGTGTGGGCGCAGCCGGTCCATGAGCTCGATCAGGCGTTGCCGGACGCGCATCGACTGGACGGTGCGTAGGTACGGCACGGCCTGGTCGCCGTACAGGCATGCCTCGTCCAGGTCGCCTTGGGCGGCGTGGATGGTGGCCAACAGTGCGGTGTGCAGAGCATGGGTGCGGGCGCTGTCAGTCGGCAGGCCCAGCGCGGCAGGCCCGTAGGTTAGAGCTTTGCGGTGGAGCCGAAGATCCCGATAGCAGCGAGCGGCTGTCCCGGCGAAGTGGGCCGGGCTGAAATAGGACGCCCAAGTGGGGCCTCCGCCGGGCCGAGCACAGTCGATGGCGATCCGAGCTTTGCGCAACGCCGTCGTGCATGAATTGCGGTCGCCGGCGATAGCGTGCGCGCTGGCCGCAGTGGCGTGCAGGCGGGCTCGTACGGCGGCGGGGGCCCGGCCGGCACCGTCGATGGCGGCTTCGGCCAGACGGACGGCGTTGCGGGATTGGCCGAGATGTACGGCCTGGGTGGCGAGGTTCGCGAGCAGGTGAGCTCCGTACAGGCGGTCGCCGCCAGCCCGGCTCATTCGGAGCGCGGTGGTGTAATGCCGCAGGGCAGCGCCGTGTTCTCCGGCATCGTAGGCCATGTAGGCCAACTGCCCAGCGAGGCCTGCGGCAGCGGCCATGAGATCCCGGCCGACCGCGTCGGTGTAGCTCCCGTGAAGCATCGGGCCAACCTGCCGGTCAAGGAAGTCAGCGACCAATGTTCGGGCGGTGGCTGCTCCACCACCGCGGCGGTCCAGGTCGGTGAAATAGCCCGCGTACAGGGCTAGCGCTTCGACGTCGACGCCGGTCACGGTTCGCCGGCCTTGGCGCGACCAGTCCGGGTCGTCGGGGTCGTACCGCCAGGCGAGGGCGGTTTGCGCGGCGGCATCGGAAACGTAGAGGGAGCCGGCGAGGACAGCCGCATGGCGGGCACTCAAATCCCACAGCTTGCTGGTGATGTCGATGGTTTCGTCGGGGGAGCCGGGGTAGGTCAGGCCGGCACTCAGGTCATGGTCGAAGCCGAGTTGATCGGGGGTGATGGTGCGATGCAGGCGGCGGGTAAGCACTGCGACGATGGCGGCGCGGGCGGTGGGGTCGGGGCGGCGTCCGCGGAGCCACCAGTACACGCTGGACGCGTCGTAGCTGCCGCCGCAGGCGTGGTTGACCTGCCGGACGAAGGTGCCGTGGGAGTAGTCGGCCTGGGCGAGTAGGCCGTGCAGGTCGTGATTCGCGACAGGTCGCACCATTCAATACCTCCGTGTAGCCAGTTGGTGACACGGCGTACTCAGGATAGGGCTTTGCTGCCCATCCACTCGATAGCGCGCAACCCCGCGCAACCTGCGGCATCGCCGAGCAACCGGCCACCAGGCACGCAACCTGCCGCGACCGGGACGCACGGTGGTCAGCTGAATCCATCGATCGCCGGAATCAGCCGAAAGTCCACGTCCCACCGAGCAAGGAGGAACCATGGTTCAGAGCGTGCTCGACACGATCCTGTCCGGCCCGACCCCCAGGACCCGAATCCAAGTGCTCACGGGTGAGAGCAGCGACCCGGCCCGGCGGGGCGACAAGAAGGTCGTAGCCTTCAGCGACTGCCGGTACGTCTGCCGGGACTTCGCCACCCTGCAGCGTTGCGTTGACGCAATCAAGGCCTCCGACGACAAGCTCCGCGCCCGTCCCGAAGACCTCATGCTTTGGGACTGGGACGACACCCACGTCCAGTTCGACAACCCGGACGAACCCCGCTTGGGCGGCGGCACCGTGTTCCTCGGTGTCGCCTGGTATGACGCCGAGTTCTTCATCGAGCGTGGCGGTGCTGGTTTCTCCCGCATGCATCAGGTGGTCTACAAGCACATCGGTGTGAAGCCTGAAGCGATCACCATCCAGCACTTCCTCGCCGCCGACGTGGCCACATTCACCAGCACCGAGGTGGTGACGGAATCACCGGGCGCGCTGACCGCATGCGCCGCGGCCTGACCCTGTCGAGCGCCTGCACAAGCGCCCGTTCCGCGCCCAGCCGGCGCGGGGCGGGCGCGATAGCATCAGGGCACCCGTTCCGCCGCAGGCTCCGCGCTGGCGGGCTCCGCGCCAGTGGCCAGTCGCCGGCCCACGAGAGCGGCGGTCGCGGCAGCTGCCAGCAGAAGCACACCAGCCCCGGCGAACGCGGGCGCCGGAGCCGCGTCGACTGCTACCGGGAGAGTCAACATTCCGGCGGTGCCCGCGGTCCGGATCACTGTCTGATCAACAGTGATCAGACGCAACCGCTCCTGCCTACCGAACTCCGCCAAACGCGTACGCAACGTGACCGCAGCCGCAGGAGTCGCGAGCCCTCCCACGAACCCCACAGCCAGCGCAACCGGGAGCGACGGAGCGACGCTGTATCCGAGCAGGGTCAGGCCGGCAACCATCCACGCCCCGCAGTACACCGTCAGCCAATGGCCCAGCCGGGCGTTGCCTATCAGCAGGTTCCCCGCCAACGCCCCCGAACCGACCGCCGCGAGCGCCAAGCCGTATCCGGCGGCGCCCTGACCGAGCTGCACTGCCAGCAGGGCGGGTAGTCCTACCGCAGACACGGCGGCAACGAAGAACCCGGCGCCGTGCAGGCTGATACCGATGGCCACGTCGCGGTGCCGGCGCAGTACAGGCCACGCAGCCGACACCGGCGCACCGGCCGCCGACGGCTGCGAGACTGCCGCCGCCGATATCACGGACCGGGCCGCCCGGCGGGTGTGAGCGTGCAGCCACCACATCGCCACGGCCGACACCATGAAAGTAATGCCGTCGAGTGCGAACAGTTGAACCTCGGACACGACCATCAAGATCAAACCGACCGCGCCGGGACCGGCGATCGCCGCAATCCGTGTGGTCAGGTCCAGCAACGCCGTAAGCTGACGCACCTGCCCCGGCTCGGCCAGGTCCGGCACCAGCGTGCCCAGATTCGGGCCGAACAGCGCGCCCAGGGTGCCCAGCACGAACACCAGCGTCAACAGAATCGCGAGACCTCCGTCGTCCGGCGACCACAGCAACGGCAGCGTGCACGCCGCAGCGGCCCGACCAGCGTCCAGCCAGCCGAGCGCCCTGTACGAGGAGAAGCGGGCGACCACGGCCCGGCCAAACGTTCCGATCACGATGTACGGGATCGATTCGATCACCGCAGCGACACCCATCCACGTCGCCGACTTGGTCGATTCGTACACCACCCACATGACCGCGAGCCCGTACAGCCGGTCGCCGAGCACATTCAACGCCGAGGACGACCACAACACCAGAACCGGACGATGCCGCAGCAGCTGCAGATGACTCACGCGCGCCACACCTCGCAAGATCGGCTGATCCTGGACTTGGCCCAAGCGATCCCGGCCCAGACGCACGGCTCGACCGGCGGCCACTGCGGCAACCTAGCGACTCCCACCCCGCTGCGGGGATCCGACACACCCGAGCCGGAACCTTGTCACCCGTCAGCGAGCTGAGCCGACCGCCAGACGGCGGGTCAGCAGGGTGGACATGGCGCGACGCCGTGGGTTATCGCTAACTTGTCTGCGGCGAAGTCGAGGGTGTGTGGGGCGCCGCTTGATAGTCCGCGACGCGTTGCAGGACGTCGACGGTGCTGGGCTTCTCCAATTCGGACGTCACCGCGTCGTCCCCGCCCGGCAGCATTATCCGGATGTTGTCGACGCCGGGCAGGCCGTGGCCCGGGGACACCGTGATGGTCCCGGCCGGGAACGGGTCGCAGTGCAGCGCGTAGCTCTCGCGCAGAGCGAGCCGTTGTACCAACCCGGTTTTCAGCATCGCCCGCGCGCCCTGCAGGGGCTCCTCGGCCGGCTGGAAGACGAATGCGAGCCGGCCGCGCACCTGATCGGAGTTCTTGGCCAGGCCCGGGCAACGCCGACCCCGATCGCTCCTCGCCGGCCAGCTCCGGGTGACGGTGGATCTGCCGGCGGAGCTCGATCAGGTCATCGTCCGGATTGGTCATGGTGTGAATCCTGCACGGCACCGCCGCCGGGTGCGTGCCGCAGGTGGGTCAGGGCCGCCGCGGCTTCGGGTGACGACAGGCGTTCCAGGCCGGCCTCCACGGCTCGGCGCAGGCCCGTGCCGCCGCGTTCGTGGGCGGCGAGCAGCGGTTCGATGCTGATCGGGTCGTCCAGTTCACCCAGCAGCTCGGCCGCCGCCTGGGCCGAGGGCGTGTCGAGCGCGCCGATCAGGGCGGGCACGGCCTCCCCGGGATGAGCGAGGAGCCATGCCTCGGCAGCCTCCACCTCGGGCGGGTGCGTGCTGCGGAGCAGCTGGACGGCGTAGTCGGTGGTCCGCCGCCCCACCGGTGTCCAGCGGTCCAGTGGAGGCATCCGATCGGTCATCCCCGTCCTCAGAAGTTCATGCCGGCGCGGATCAGGAGCCGGTGCGCGTTCGGGTCCTCCTTGTTGGCGACCTTCAAGAAGTCGTACAGGAGGCCCATCTGCACGGGCCCGAAGTCGTACGAGAGCCCACCGCCGACCGTGGCACCGCTCGATGCGCCCTTGAACCCCCACAGATAACCGCCGCGCAGGTCACCGTAAAGGTTACGGAACAGCTGGACGTGGAGCTGGCTCTGCAGTCCGGCCCGTACGAAAGTGCCTTTGTCCTCCGTGGGAAGCAGCTCGAGCCGGGCGCCGAAGCTGAGCGCGGTGGTGGTGAAGCGGAGCACCGCGTTCGCCTCGACCTCGGTGTAGAGCTGGTTGCGCCCGCCGGCACGCTCCCCGCCCACGCCGGCGCCGAGCCCGACCGTCCACGTCGGCCCACGCCGCGGAACGCCCTTCAGCGTGCTCGGGAACTGCTTGTCGACAGTGGCCTCGAACAGCGCCAGGGCGGCCTCGCTGATCCTCGGGTCCGTCCGGAAACGTTCGTAGAGGCCCTGGACGACCGCCTTGCCGATCTCCGGCGGGAAGAGCTTCGCGACCAGTCCGATCTTGTTCGCGACGTTCTCGTCCGGGGGGATCGAACGAATCAGCCCCTTCGCGGAGTCGGCGAGGCTCAGCGAGCGGAAGTACGGCACCTCGCGCAGCGCGGAGTAGATCTCGGTGCCGATGTACCCGTAGGTGTGCCGGGAGCCATAGGTCCACGTCGCCCCGAGCCGGGGAACCTGCCGGTGAGCCTCGGCGAAGATCTTGGCCTCGAAACTGTTGATGCCCAGACCGAACTCCGGATGCCCGGCGATCTCGTGCACCACCACGCTGACCACGTACTCCGGATCGGCCTCGGCGGTCTCGACGAAGCTCATCCCGATGGTGAGCGGGTCACCGGACATGGCGAACACGTTGCGGCCCCGCTCCGCGATCTTGTCCGGTGCCCACTTCAGGTTGGCCGCCACGATGCCCAGCTCCGGCGCCACCTTGTGACAGGCCACGACGACGGCGGCGATCGCCTTCGCGGCGCGGGCGTGCCACTTCGCCTCCTCGCCCGGGGTCTCCTTGACCCGGTCCCAGGCGTTCTTCGCCTCGGGCGGCCGGACCGGGCTGGCCTTCTCGGTGGCCTCGGCGTGGGCCTTGGCGACATCCGCGTCGCTGACGGTCGCCGGCGGCGGCACTCCGGCCTTCTTCGCCTCCTCGTCGACCTGGGCACGGGCGTCCTTCTCGGCCGCCGGCAGCAGGAACGCCGCCTGTGCCGCGCCGAGCTGCGCCAGCGTCTTTCCCGAGGTCTGCTCCACGGCGAGGCGCTGCACCCGTTCACCGATGTCCGTCAGCACGTCCCGGGAGCCGCGCAGCGAACCAACCGGGAGGGCGGCCAGCCACCGGCGCAACGGGCTGTCCGCGAAGCCGACCCGGGCGAACGCGCGCACCACGGTGTCCCGTTCGGCCGCGGGCAGCGTCTCGTAGTGCCGCAGCATGTCCGCGGCCTGCGACCCGGTGAGCGGTTTGCCGGCGCGCAGGGCGTCGAAGGGGTCGGGCTTCGCCTGCATCCGTACGGCCGGTCCCGGCCCGGTGTGGTGAGCCGGCAGCGGGAGCCCGGCCAGCGCGGCGTGGGCCACCCGGTCAGCCGCACCCTCGTGGTCGCCGCCGCCCGGGCCGTTGCCCACGGGGCCGCGCAGCTGCATGACGTGGGCGAGTTCGTGCGCGAGCAGGCGCTGACCGGCATCGGTGTGCGGCGCGTAGCGGCCGTGGGCGAAGACGATGTCCGACCCCACGGTGTACGCGGCGGCGCCGAGCTGGAGCGCCGACGCCGCGGCGTGGTCGTCGGTGTGCACCCGGACGGCGCTCAGATCGGCACCCAGCCGGTGACCGAGGTCGGACGCGACATCCGGGGCGAGCGGGCGGCCCGCCATGAGTGCGCCGACCGCGCTGTTCCCGGCCGCCCGCTGAAGCGCGAGGATCGGCGCCGGCGGTTCCGGGCGCGAAACAGCACCACGATGTCTGCCTGCGCGATCTGGACCCGGTGTCGCCCTCTGATGCATCACGGCGGGGCGCCCTCCCTCGTGGCCCTGAGTTCCAGGATGAGCGAGCCTCGCCGCCAAGACAACGTCGGATGGGTGACGGGAGCTGTCCGGGCGGTGGAGAATGCCGCGATGCGTTCCGCCCAGTCGCTCGGTGCTCTGCTCGCCCTCGCCACATCGGCGTTCTGTTACGTCGCGACGGAGACCCTGCCGATCGGCCTGTTGTCGCTGATCTCCGACGATCTCGACGTGTCGCTCGCGTCCACGGGTCTGCTGGTCACCGGCTACGCGGTGACCGTCGCGGTGGTCACGTTCCCCTTGACGTACGCGACGCGGCGCGTCCCGCGCAGACGGCTGATGGCCACGCTCCTGGCGATCCTGGTGGTGGCGACGCTGGCCTCGGCGGCCGCCGGCGACTACAGCGTCCTGCTGGCCGCCCGCGTCGTGGTCGCCCTGACCCAGGCGCTGTTCTGGGCTGTGGTGAGCCCGATCGTCACGGCCATGTTCGACGTACGGGTCCGCGGCCGGGTCGGCTCGGTGGTCTTCGCCGGCGCGTCCCTGGGCCCGATGCTCGGCGTCCCCGCGGGCACCTGGATCGGCCAGCACTTCGGCTGGCGCGCGGCCTTCGTCGCGCTGGCGGGCATGGCGCTGGCAGCCTTCGCCGCACTGCTCCTGCTCATGCCGGACGTGGTGGTCGACGAGACCCACGCCGCCACCGGGACCAGCCCGGACGCCCGCCGCTACGCGATCGTGGTGGTCGCCACGACGCTGTCGGTGGCGGGCCTGTACACGTCGTTCACCTACACCGAGGTGTTCCTGACCGACGTGGCCGGCTTCGCCGCCGCCGCGCTCGGGCCGCTGCTGCTGTTCCGGGGCGTGGCCGACTTCGCCGGCATCGCGGCCGGCGGCGTCGGCACCGATCGGTGGCAGCGCGGCACGCTGATCGGCTCGATGCTGGTCCTGGCGCTCGCGCTGCTCGGCATGTACGCGGCCACCGATTCGAGACCCGCCACCGCGTTGCTCCTGGCCGCCACCGGATTCGGCATCGGAGCGCTGACCCCGGCTCTCCAGAACCGCGTCATGGAGGTGGCACCGGGCAGCACCGACATGGCGTCGGCCGGCAACTCCGTCGCGTTCAACGTGGGCATCGCGGCGGGTTCGCTGATCGGGGCGGGAGTGCTGTCCGGCGCCGGCGCGCGGGCGACTCCGCTGGCCGGCGGGCTGCTGGTGGTGGCGGCCGTGACCGTGCTGCTGGCCGAGCCACTTCTCGCGAGGCCGGTCAGACGGGACGGTGGGGGTCCTCCGGCGACAGCCACGCTTGAGGATCGTCGAGGCAGAGGCGGTCTACCGTACGCGTAAGGGCCTCAAGAACCGCAACCACCACCGGCCGTGGCTCGCCACGGCGCGCAACCAGTGACCAGGTCCAATAGGGCGCCGGACGGTGAACGGGCCGGGTGACCAGATCGGCGGGCACCGGTGCGGTCTGGCTCTTGGGATTGTTGATCACGGGGCGGCGCAGACGGCGTACGTGATCGAAGAACGCCTCTCCGGTGACCCCGCCCTCGGAGACCCGCAGCGCGGTGGCGCCGGTCTCCTCGGCCATCGCCAGCGCCCAGCGGTTCCACGACGACCAGCTCGTCTCGTCCGCGTCGATCAGCACCGTCGTCTCGGCCGCGCGGACCGGCCCCACGTCCGTGCCCGTGCTGATCGCGAACAGGCGGTCGGCTCCGAGCAGGCGTGCCTCGAGCTCGTCATCGGCGAGTGTCTGCGCGGGCACCCAGCAGATCGCCAGGTCGATGCTGCTGTCGGCGACCCGGGCCGCCTGGGCGTGCGACGGCAGCACCCACGGGTCCACCAGCAGCTGCGCGATGCCGGCCGCCCGCTGTTCGAGATCCGGCGGACGCCAGTTGACGTAACCCAGCCGGACCGGTCCGGTTCCGGACAGGCCGGTGGCCGTGCGCCGCAGGTCGTCGGCCTGACCGAGCAGCGCCCTCGTGCGCGGCAGGAGCAGCGAGCCGGCCGGGGTGAGCGTGACCGTCCGCCGGTCACGGTCGAACAGCCGGGTGCCCAGGTCACGCTCGAGCGCCATGATCTGCTGCGACAGCGACGGCCCGGCGATCCGCAGCCGCTCAGCCGCCCGGGCGAAGCTCAGCTCCTCGGCCACCGCGACGAAATAGCGCAGCTGGCGTAGCTCCATGCGCCGAGCATAGGTGCCTGATAGGCGCAGCCTCTCAGACGGGAGGAAGTCGGTCGTGCCGATCACCCGCGGGGCGACGCAAGCTCTCCCCAGACCGATTTCCACTGATCGCAGGGAGCACGTCATGTCCAAGGTCGCAGTCGTCACCGGAGCCTCGCAGGGTATCGGGGCCGCCACCGTCGCCGCCTATCGCAAGCTGGGATACCTGGTCGTCGCCAACTCGCGCCGGATCACCCCGTCGGACGATCCGGGCGTGCTCGCGGTGCCCGGCGACATCGCCGATCCGGCGGTCGGCACGCGCGTCATCGCGGCCGGGCTCGCCGAGTTCGGGCGCATCGACACGCTCGTCAACAACGCCGGCATCTTCATCGCGAAGCCGTTCACCGATTACACGGCCGAGGACTTCGACGTCGTCACCGGCATCAACCTGCGCGGCTTCGTCACGGTCACCCAGCACGCGATCAACGCGATGCTGCGGCAGGGCGCCGGCCACGTCGTCACCATCACCACCAGCCTGACCGACCACGCCAACAGCAGCCTGCCGTCCGCGCTCGCCTCGCTGAGCAAGGGCGGGCTCAACGCGGCGACCAAGGCCCTGGCCATCGAGTACGCGACTCGCGGCATCCGGTTCAACGCGGTCTCACCGGGTGTCATCCGTACCCCGATGCACCCGGCCGAGACCCACGAGTTCCTGGCCGGGCTGCATCCGATGGGCCGTCTCGGCGAGATGAGCGAGGTCACCGACGCGATCGTCTACCTCGAGAACGCCGCATTCGTCACCGGAGAGATCCTGCACGTCGACGGCGGACAGAGCGCGGGGCACTGACATGACGGCATCGGAGGCGGCCACGCTGCGCGGCCCGCTGGACGCTTGGCGTTCGGCCATTGATCGGTACGCGCCTGACGACGTGGCCGCCGTCTTCACCGAGGACGCGGTGTTCCAGGGGCTGGCTCCCTACAGCGTCGGACGGCCCGGAGTCGCCGCGTACTACGCGAAACAGCCCGCCGAGATGACGGTGTCCTACCGGATCCTGGAGAGTCGCCGGCTCGCGGCGGACTCGGTGCTGGGCTGGGTCGCGGCCGACTTCGGCTTCCCGGGCCTGGACCGGGCCCCGGTGCTGGTGAACCTGACGGTGGTGGTGCGCCAGGTCGGCGACGCGTGGCAGATCGCCCACTATCACGTGTCGCCCAGGGTCGCCGGGGATCGCCAGGACCGATGAGTCCGCGTCGCTGCGCGGGTCTTCACCGTCATGAGACAACGAGACGGACGGAGATCTGCGATGCGAAGGCGAACACTGTTGGCCGGTGCCGGTGCAGCCGGGGTGTCGGCGTTGACGGCCGGTGCCGTGTCCGGTGGGCCGGCGACGGCGGCGGCCGGCGGGCCGTGGCGAGCCGGTCTCGCCGAGTTGCGCGCGGCGATGGCGGCCCGCGTCGGGCGCGGTGAGCTGGCCGGGATCGTGTACCTGGTCGCGCACCGCGGGCGGCTGCACATCGACACGATCGGGACGTTGTCGCTCGGCGGGCGGCCGGTGCAGCGGGGTACGCCGTTCCGGATGGCGTCGCTGACCAAGCCGGTGATCGGCGCGGCCACGATGATGCTCGTGGAGGACGGCCGGCTGGCGCTGGACGAGCCGGTTGACCGGCTGCTGCCGGAGCTGGCCGGCCGGCGCGTGCTGACCCGTGTCGACGGCCCGCTCGACGAGACCGTCCCGGCGGCACGGCCGATCACGGTCGAGGACCTGCTGACGTTCCGCATGGGACACGGCATCATCTTCGAGCCGACCTTTCTCCCGCCGTACCCGATCAACATCGCCGCCGACCAGCTGCAACTGGCGCTGGCGCAGCCGGATCCGCGTACGCCGCACCGCCCCGACGAGTGGATCCGGCGATTCGGGACCCTCCCGCTGATGTACCAACCCGGGCAGCGCTGGCAGTACAACACCGGATCCCTGGTGCTCGGTGTGCTGATCGAGCGCGCCGCCGGCCGGCCGCTCGCGGAGTTCCTGCGCCGGCGGCTGTTCGGGCCGCTCGGCATGCGGCACACCGGGTTCTGGATGCCGCGCGCCGAGGCCGCACGCCTCCCCGTCCTGTACGCGGCGAACCCGGAGACCGGTCAGCTGGAGCCGCAACCCGGCTCGAAGCCCGAGGAGTGGACCCGGCCGCCCGCGTTCCCGTCCGGCGCCGCCGGACTGGCCTCCACGGTCGACGACTACTTCGCGTTCGGCCGGCTGCTGCTCAACCGCGGCGTGCACCGCGGCCGGCGTCTGCTTTCGGCCGAGTCGGTGCGGCGCTTGACGACCAACCACCTCACCCCGGGGGAGATCGCGGAGGCGGGCGCGTTCCCGCTCTCCGGGCAGGGCTGGGGCTACGGCATGGCCGTCAGCGTCACTCCGGACGAGGTCTCCGGGCCGGGCCGTTACGGCTGGGACGGCGGGTACGGCACCACCTGGTTCAACGACCCGCACCGCGATCTGACCGCGATCGCGCTGACCCAGACCGTCGACTTCCTGTTCAACGGCGCCCGCGACGAGTTCCAGCGCCTGGCCGCCGCCACGGTCGAGGACTGACGCCGCGCGGTGGGGCGTTGCCCGGCGATCTCGATCGGGCGAGAATCATTGACGCTGATCAAAATGGTCGGCGGATGGCTTTCTTGGGCTCGCGGGGGAAGCCGGGATTCACGCAACGAATCACCGATGGGAAGGCCGAGATGAGAAGAAGACTGGTGGGGCAGTTCGCTGTCGCCGTGCTGGCCGCCACGCTGGGAGCGGTCGCGGCGCAGGCGCCGGCGCAAGCTGCGCCCGGCGACGGCTGGGAGACGATCACAACCGACATGGGTACGGGCTACGTCCTGGGTATCGCCGGGGGAAGTGACGCCAACGGCGCCCGGGCGATCACGTGGCCCGCGCTCTACGTCTCCGACCAGGCCTGGAAGTGGCAACGAGTCGGTTCCAGCGTCCCGTACGTCTGGGCACTCCTCAACGGCGGAACCAACCCGAACAAGGCACTCGCGGTCAGCGGCGGGCGCGAGGACGACGGCGCCCCGATCATCCAGTACGACTTCAACGCGGCCAACCCCGACCAGCTGTGGAGGCAGGAAGGCACCTGGAGGCCCGGCACCTTCATCTTGAGGAACGTGAAGAGCAAGAAATGCCTCGCCGTCCCGAACGGCAACACCGCACCGGGGGTCAAGTTGATTCAGTACGGCTGCAACGACCTCCTCGCCGACCAGCGGTGGACGACAGTGGACAACTGACCTCCGCGATCTGAGGACGTCAGCGGCGCAGGCTGAGGCGGAAGACGCAACCGTCGCCCGCCGGGCCCGGTGAGGTGAGGGTGAGTTCGCCGCCGTGGGCCTTCGCCACCTGGCCGGCGATGGGCAGGCCCAGCCCGGTGCCGGGCACGTCGGCCCGGTTGCGCCGGAAGCGCTGGAAGACAGCCTCCTGGTCGGCGGGTGGTATGCCGGTGCCGTGGTCGGTCACCAGCACGGCGACCTCGTGCGGTGCGGTCTCCACGGTGATCTCGACGGTGGTACCGGGCGGCGAGTATCTGACCGCGTTGTCGACAAGGTTGGTGACCGCACGCCGCACGGTGGGTTCGTCGAACGCGCACTCCGCTGCCGCCGGGCCCGCCACGGACAGGGTGATCGTCTTCGCCTCGGCGAGCACGGCGACGTCGTCGGTCACAGCGCGGACCACGGTCATCAGGTCGGCCGGGCGGCGGGCGATCGTGCGGGCCCGCCCTCGGGCGTCGACCAGCAGCTCGTCGATGGTCGCCCGGAGGCGGGCGGCCGCTGTCGCGGTGTTCCGCAGCCCGCGCCGGTAGACCTCGACCGACGGGCTGGGGTGGGCCAGGAGCACCTCGGCGTTGGCCATCAGCACCGCCAGGGGCGTACGCAACTCGTGGCTCGCCTCCTCGATCAGCCGTCGCTGGGTCTCGGCCGCTCGCTCCAGGCGGCCGAGCATCGCGTCGATGCTCGCCGCGAGCTGGACGACCTCGCTCGGGCCGCGGTCGAGCCCGACACGGCGGGTCAGGTCGGCCGGGTCGACGGTGTCGGCGATGACACGTACCCGGTTGAGGTCCCGCACCGCCTGGCCGGCCAGGGCCCAGGCGAGTGTGGCGGCAACCGGCGCGAGGGCGACAACCGTCCACGTCACCCATCCGGACCGATCCACTGTGGTGGCGGTGATCAACTCGCCGGTCGCGTCGATCTCGACATCGCTCACCATGACGACACTGAACAGAAGCAGCACGGGCAGGTAGATGGCCAGGAACCCGAGCATCGCGAACCGCATGCGCAACGACGGGATCACGGCGACTGCAACCGGTAGCCGGTGTTGGTGACGGTGACGATCAGCGCCGGTTCGCCGAGCTTGCGCCGCAAACGGCTCAGGATCACCCGTACCGATGAAGTGAAGGGGTTTGCATTGGCGTCCCAGACGTGTTCGAGCAGCGTCTCGGCGGGCAGGACCTCACCCGGGTGGTGCATGAAGTAGCGCAGCAGGGAGAACTCGCGCGCGGTCAGGTCGAGCAGGGTCGTGGCCCGCCAGGCGCGGTGGGTGGCCAGATCAAGCGTCAACTCCCCCACGCGCAGGATCGATCCGGTGCTGTCCTCGCGACGGCTCAGCGCCCGCAGGCGTGCCACGAGTTCGGCGAAGTGGAACGGCTTGACGAGGTAGTCGTCAGCGCCGGCGTCGAGCCCGGCGACGCGATCGGCCACCGCGTCGCGGGCGGTCAGCACGAGACGGCGCCGGGGCCTGCGAAGGTACGGGTCGTCGGAGGTGCGCTCGAGCAGCGCGAGCCCGTCACCGTCCGGCAGGCCCAGGTCGAGGCAAACCACGTCGTACGTCGTGGTGACGAGCAACTCCTCGGCGGCCGCGTAGGTCCCGGCCACATCGACCGCGTACGCCTCGTTGCGCAGGCCCAGCGCGACTACCTCGGCGAGGTCCGGATCGTCCTCGACAAGCAGGACACGCATGGTGCTCCTCTCCCCGGTCATCGTTTCGGCAGCGAACCGGTCGTCGTTCCGGCCGGTCCGGAGACGGTCACCCTGCCGCCGGCGAATTCGACGGTCACGTCCGCGCCGGTCCCCGCGGGCGGTCGGTACCTGTTCGGCCCGGCCGGCGTCAGGGTCAGCGCCGGCGGGTCGGTCGGCAGTTCCGCCCCCTCGATGTTGCTGTGCTCGTCAACCGCATACCAGCCGAGCCGTGGACCGTCGCGAGTGGTCATGGCGACGTACGTCCGCATCTCGCCGTCGTCGACGATGGTGCCGCCGGAGACCGTCGCGGTGATCGGCCCGAACTCGGCTTCCACGGCTTCGCGCTCAGCACGGCCCTCCTTGGTCCGACCGGCGAGCATGTCGAGCACGCGAGTCTCGTGCACCCGCAGGTCGTCGGCGGAGAAACGGCCGCCCGGCGGGAACAGCGCTCGCACCGCGTCGGCGCCGGTCGCCGAGATGCGCGGCTGGTCGCCGGCGACGGTGACGTCGAGCGATCCGCCGGTGTCCAGTCGATATGTCCCGGCGAGCGCGGCCGGGTCACCACCGCCGGTAGCCGCGGCGGGCGTCGGCAGCGGGCCGCCGGTGACCAGCGCCGGCACCGTCGCGGCCAGAAGCTCCTCAGCGGTCGGTGCCGGCCGGTTGGACGACATGACGATCACCCGGTCCCGAGTGGGAATCCAGAGAACCGCCGTGTTGTGGCCGACATCGCCGCCGCCTCCGGCGACGGCGACGGCCGGTGCGCCGTACACCTTGGCGTCGAAGGCCACCCAGCCGCCCAGCGTGTGTGACCGCCCGTCACCCACCGGGTGTCCCGGTGCGCCGGCGAGCCTGGCCGATCCCGGCGTGACCAGCGTGCCGCGGAACAGCGTGTAGGCCCAGGTGGCCAGCTCCTTCGCGGTCATCGCGAGCGAGCCGTTGCCCTCGGTCGCCCAAAACGGCCCGGGGAAGTCTGTCGATCGGCCGCGCTCGCCGGCCGTCGAGGTAGCCCGCCGCGGCGGGCCCGGCGGCGGCCGGCGTGCCGTGCCAGAAGCCGCCGGTCACGGCGCCGCCGGGCAGAGTGAGGACGTGTCTCAGGGTGTATTCGCGATATGACATGCCGGACACGGTGTCGATGATGATCGCCAGCAGGGTGTAGCCGGCGTTGGAGTAGGCGTTTCCGGTGCCGGGCGGGAACGCCGGCTCAAGCTTGTTGATCGCGGCGATCGCGGCGGCCCGGTCGAGCGGCTGGTCGTCGGCGCCGATCGAACCGCCGACACCGCCGGTGTGCAGCAGCACCTGGCGCACCGTCGCCCTGCCCACCGGCCCGGTGACGGCCGGCACGAGCTTGCCGACCGGATCGTCCAGGGACAACTTGCCGCTCTCGGCGAGCTTGAGGATCGCGGTAGCCGTGAACGCCTTGCTGACCGAGCCGATGCTGTAGACCGTGTCAGCGGTGTTCGGCGCACCGGTGGCGTCGTCGGCCGTGCCGTATCCCGCGAGACACTCGAACCGCCCACCGGTCGACACGGCGACGGCGCCACTGAACCCGGCCCGTGCCCACGCGCTCAACGCGGCACCCAGCTCCCCGCCACACGCCGGCGCCGGCGCCGGCTCCTCCTGCGCGGTGCAGGCCGCCGTCGCAGCCAGCATCACGCCGATCATCAGCGCCGCGGCGCTCCTCCAGAGACGCACAACCTTCCACATGCCGCGAGATTAGGAGCGACGCTGCGAACGCGATGTGAACGACCTCGGCGTCCTGTTGACAGTGGGACCGGGTGACTGGGAGCGTTCCCAAGCATGTCTGAGGTCGCGGTCAATCAGGTGGGTTACCTTCCGTTCGGGCCGAAGCGGGCCACTCTGGTCACCGACCGCACTGACCCTTTGCCCTGGCGGCTCGCGGACGGCGCGGGGCGGGTCGTCGCGACCGGGACGAGCGAGCCGCGCGGGATCGACGTCTCCTCCGGGCGGAATGTGCACACCATCGACTTCGGGGCGCACCGGGCGGGCGGTGCCGGTTTCACGCTGAGCGCGGACGGCGCGACCAGCCGGCGGTTCAGCGTCGACGCGGATCTGTACCGCTCACTGCGTACCGATGCGTTGAAGTTCTTCTACTGTCAGCGCAGCGGCATCGAGATCCGGGAGGACCTCCGGCCCGGCTACGGCCGCCCCGCCGGGCACCTCGGTGACCGCGACGTTCCCTGCGGCCCCGGCGCCGGCGACCACCGTCTGGACGTGCGCGGTGGCTGGTACGACGCCGGTGACCAGGGCAAGTACGTGGTGAACGGCGGCATCACCGTGTGGCAGCTGCTGCACGCCTTCGAGCACCTGCGCGGCCTCGACGACCTGGACCTCGCTCTGCCGGAGAGCGGCAACGGGATTCCCGACTTGCTCAACGAGGTGCGCTGGGAGCTGGACTTCCTGCTGCGCATGCGGGCGCCGAGCGGCCTCGTGCACCACAAGATGCACGACCGGGAGTGGACCGGCTTGCCGACCCTGCCGCACCTCGACCGGCAACCGCGCGAGCTGCGGCCGGTGTCCACCGCGGCCACGCTGAACCTGGCCGCGGTGGCGGCTCAGGGGGCACGGATCTTCCGGAAGTACGACGCGGAGTACGCGGAACTCCTGCTGGCTGCCGCGCGGGCCGCCCATGCGGCGGCCGGGGCGAACCCGATCCGGTACGCGCCGGTCGAGGACACCGTCGGCGGTGGCCCGTACAACGATGACGACGTGCGTGACGAGTTCTACTGGGCGGCGGCCGAACTGTTCCTGACGACCGGCGAGCAACAGTACGCGGACGCGGTGCTGAACTCGCCGCTGCACACCGAGGACGTGTTCGGGCCGTACGCCTTCGACTGGGCGGCCACCGCGGCCGCCGCTCGCCTCGCGCTCGCCCGGACCGGTCTGGACGGCGTGCGCGCCTCGGTCATCGCCGGTGCGGACAAATACCTCGCCGTCCAGCAGGCGCATCCGTACGCGTTGCCGTACGCCCCGCCGGACAACCAGTGGCACTGGGGCTCCAACAGCATGGTGCTCAACAACCTGATGGTGCTGGCCGTGGCGTACGACCTGACCGGCGAGACCCGCTATCGCGACGGCGTCCTGGAGGGCCTGGACTACATCCTCGGCCGCAACGCGCTGAACCTGTCCTACGTGACCGGCTACGGCACCGATTACGCGAAGAACCAGCACAGCCGGTGGTACGCCCACCAGCTCGACCCCGGCCTGCCGCATCCGCCGAAGGGAACCCTGGCCGGCGGGCCGAACTCGGGGCTGCAGGACGAGGTGGCGCAGGCGCGGCTGAGCGGGAAGGTGGGCCAGTTCTGCTACGTCGACGACATCCAGTCGTGGTCGACGAACGAGCTGACGATCAACTGGAACGCGCCGCTGGCCTGGATCGCGGCGTTTGCGGCCGGACTCGGCTGAGGTCGGGCTCCGGCTCGCACCCGCAGTCGGGGCCGGACCCGAGACGCCGCGCGATCTCGTCGGTCAGTTCGGCCAGCTGAGTGAGCAGGTCACCGAGTTCCGCCTGGCCGGGTTCGGTGGCGTGCCCGGCGCGGCCCTGCCAGATCCGGGCGGCCAGGTGGCGCAGGGCCGGGTCGGGCCGCACCCCCACCTCGGCGTGCAGGCGGCGCCGGTGCTCCTCCATGGCCCGGATCGCCTCGGCGGCCCGGCCGGACTCGTGCAGGACGGTCATGAGCTGCAGGGTGAGCCGCTCGCGGGTGGGGTGCCGGCGGGCGAGCGGGGCGATCTCCTCGGCGAGCGCCGGTCCGGCGCCGAGGCCCATCTCGCGGTCGAAGAGTTCCTCGTACGCGGCGAGCCGCATGTCGTCGAGCCGCGTCGCCTCGACGGCGAGCACTCCCTCGGCGATGCCGTCCAGGGCCGGACCGTTCCACAGGCTGAGCGCCTCACGCAGGCGCGCCACCGCGGCACGTTCGCCCTCCGGTTGTGCCGGCCGCCGGAGAGCCCGGCTGAACACGTGGGCGTCGACGGCGTCCTCGTCGAGGTCGAGCCGGTAACCGCCGGTGTCACGGACCAGCACGGTCCGGCCGAGGCTGGCGGCGAGGCTGCGCCGCATCGTGCCGAGACCGTTCTTGATCTGCTCGCGGCAGGTCGCCGGGGGCGCGTCCGGCCACGCCGCGTCGATGAGCGTGCCGGGCGAAACCGTCCGGCCGGGGCTGAGGGCGAGCACCGCGAGCAGGCGCTGCGCCCGGGCACCGCCGAGCCTGATCGGGCCGCGCGGGCCGAGCACCGTCACCGTGCCGAGGAGTCGAAGGCAGACGCCGGCGGACGGGACAGGTGCCCGTCCGCCGGTCGCCGGCCGGTAGCCGTACCGCATTCCGGTCCCCCGTTCGTGGATCCAGCATGATCGCGTACCCATGCTGTTCCCCGGCGCCGGAGGCGGACCAGACTATTTACAGGAGCGTGAAAGGTCAGCCGCGCGGAATCATCACCATGCTGTGGAACAGGTAGTGGTCCGAGCATTCGTGGTTGTCCTGCCCGCAGGTGCCCACGCTGGTGTTGACCGCCACGTTGAGACCGTTGAGGTACGCGAACCGGCGGCTGACGAACACGAAGTCGATCTTCTGGCCGTTGTGCCCGCCGTGCGTCGGGGAACCACCCTGGCTGATCTCGCACAGGTTGCCGACGCCGAAGCAGTTGCGTTCCTCGTCCACCTCGCTGAACACGCCGGTGCCGATCGGCTCGGAGTACAGCGTGCCGAGCGCGGCGTTGGGCGGTGGCCGGTTGAAGTCGCCCATCAGCACAAAGGGCGCTTTGTCGGCGGCCGGCCCGAACACCCTGGCCAGCTCCCTGATCTGGGCCTCCGGTTTGGTGTAGTCGGTGCCGTTCTCCTGCGCCAGGTGCGTGGAGCAGGCGACCAGGTCCTTGTCGACGGCCATCGGTTTGAAGGTCATGCACGCGACGCTGCGGTCGTCGCCGATCTCGACGCCGCGCTCCTCGAGCTTGTCGGAGCTGGTGAACTCGTACCCCTTGGTGCTGATCTTCGTGCCGCGGGCGAAGACGGCGTTGCCGGAGGTCACCGGCGGCGTGGGGTTGGTGGGGCTGATCCAGTGCAGGTAGCAGTCAGGAATGTTGACCCGGCTCGGGTGGAACTTGCTCTCCATGTGGTAGCCGGCCTGGTCCAGCTTCTTGATCAGGTCGACGTACTGGGTCTCGCACATCTCGTTGACCGAGACCAGGTCGGGCTGGGTGTTCCGGATCTCGGTGACCAGGCGATCCACCACGTCGGGTGCGCCCTCGTTCCGGACCGAACCCGCCATGTTCCAGTGCAGGATCTTGAGGTTCGGCTGGTCGTCGGGGATCGGGATGAACGCCACGGCGTCGAACGCCATCTCCTTGCTGGAGTCGCCGCCCGCCGTCACGTTGGTGAGCCGGACCTCAGGCACGTTGTCGAAACGGTACGTCCCGAGCGTCATCCAGGAGTTGACCGAGCGCAGCTGAGCGGTGTTGCTGCGCCGCCAGCCGTGCGTGGTCCGTACCCCGTAAAGGGCCTCGGGTGTTCGGGCGAGGTGGTCGGGAAGCGCCACCATGACCTTCATCAGGCCGGAGTGACTGCGGTTGAGCGTCCAGCGCCCGGTGACCCGCAGCGCGTTGTTGTCAGCCGCGTTGCGGGCGTGGGCGAACCAGTAGTGCCCGCCGAACCCGCCGCTGATCTGATGAGTGTCGATCTTGCCGGGATACTGGCCCTGGCCGTCGGCGGTGTACTCCAGGCCGAAGGTGCCCTGGTTCGCGAAGGATCTGGTGCACCCCGGTCTCATCGACGGCACGTCGTCCGGGATGTCGTCGACGATCAGGGCGTTCGACGGCAGGCCGGCGGAGACCAGTGAGCACTGCGGCGGATAGGAGTTGCCGTCCGCCTGGTACGGGTAACCGGGGTCGAATCGGATCAGCTCGTTCCCGCACTTGAGGGCGCAGTTGTCCTTCCACGCCGCCGACTGGTGCCACCAGCACTTCAGGTCGATCTTCCCGGCCGCGTTGCGGTGCTGGCACGGTCCGGCCGGCTCACCGATCACCTCGGGAGAGTCCGGAACGTTCAGCGTCCCCGGCGCGCAGTCGTTGGTGAGGTCGCAGAATTTCGTCGACGGCGGCTTGACGTCGGTGCGGTTGATCGGCCCGTCGACGTCGCCGCCGTTCCACCAGGCGGAGCGGTACCCGGCGACCAGTACGCCCGGCGACTCGTAGATCTCGACCGGGTGTCCGGCCCAGCCCATGATCTTCTCCGGGTACGGCCAGTCCTGCGGGTGCGTCGCGTCGCGGGCGGTCTTGTCCATGAACGAGTCGCGGTTGGCCGGGTACTTCGGGTTCGCCGGATTGTTGGACCAGCCCAGGCCCCACGGCTCGCCGCCGCCCGGGTCGGGGTGGAATCCGGAGTTGTACGCCCAGACCGCGAAGAACCAGTTCTCGATCTTCGACGGGTCGCCGTTGTTCACCCGCATCCCGACGTCGTACACCTGGTTCCACTTGCGCTGAAGGATCTGCAGGCCGGCGGCGACGTTGGTGGCGTAGTCGAGCGCGACCGCACGTTGCGTCTGGTACGGCCACGCGATGTCGTCCGGGCCCTTCTCCCGTCCGGCCAGGCGCATGTGGTCGGTGACCTGCACGACGCCGTACCCGCAGTCGGCGTGCGACCAGCGGATCGTCCAGTCGTCACCGGGGTCGCTGTTGTAGACGTCGGTGCCGTAGTAGTTGCCGATCAGCGGGTTCGCCGTCTCGCCGGGCAGGGCGTACCGGGTGGCCTGCCACATGTTGGACTCCTGCGCGGCGATGCCCAGCATGATCTGCGCCGGGACGTACCCGCCGCCGCTGAGCGGCACGGACGGGAACAGCCCCTGCGGCGTGTACGCGGGCATGCCGAGGTTCTTCCAGTTGGCCGGGCGCGGCTCGGTGAGCACCCCGCGGACGGCCTGGTCGACAGCCCATTCCACCTGCCGGGGTTTGGGCTGCGTCGCCTGGTTGCGCGGATCGTTGCGCGGGACCGAGCAGTACCGGTCGGCGAAGTCCGCGGGGCTGCCGGGGTCGCCCTGCAACTGTTGCGCCGCCCGCGCCGGCGCCGGTTTCGCGGTCACCTCGAACGTCGCGCCGGTGCGCAGCACCTTGGCGCGGACGGTGACCCCGGCCGCGGCGCCGGTCCGGTCGACATCGGTGATCGCGACAGCACCGGTGGACGAGAGCGAGGCGCCGGCCGGGGCGTCGACGACCGACACACCCGCGGCCCTGGCGGTGGCCGCCTTCGCGGCACCGGTGATGTAGGCCCGGCCGCCGCGCGGTGAGGTCACGTCGAGATCGTCCAGCGGCCCGCCGGCGAGCGTGGTCGCCCGGCCCTTCTTCGCGACGGCGGTGTGCCGGACGCGAGCCCGCGTGTCGCCGTCGCGTTCCATGAACACCACACCGCCGTCACCGGCCAGCGTGAGCCGGAACGCCACGCCGTGCGTCGGCGCGAGCCGGCGCCGCGTGCCCTTGCCGTCCACCCGGACGACCGCGCCGTTGTCCGCCGCGACGATGCCGTCCTTGGCCGGCAGTGCGGAGGTGAGCTGGCCGGGCACCTCGATCGGGGCACGGCGGGCGCCGGTCCGCGCGTTGACCCGGATCAGCCGGGTACGGCCGAGGTCGGTGTCGCCGGCCTGGGTCAGCACCGCGTCGTCGCCGGCACCGCAGCCGGGGTTGAAGTAGGCGAGCGAGGCCCGCACCGGCAGGCGCCGCACCGCACCGGAGTTCAGGTCGACGACGGCCGTGTACCCGCCGCGGTCGGCCAGCACGGCGTCGTTGGTGAACCCGCGCGGGGCGTAGACCGCCACGGCGTACCGGCCCGAGCCGGTCACGCAGGCGTTGCCGATCCACATGTCGGTGTCGGCGCCCGGCTCGGACAGGGTCGCCACCGTGCGCCACGCGTAGCCCTGGTCGGCGTCCGCGAGCAGCAGCCGGAACCCGTCGGCGTCGCCGCTGGTCGTCAGTGCGCGGTCGCCGGACTCGCGCCAGTTCCCGCCGAGCACGCGGTCACGGTCGGACTCGGCGACGGCCGCGGGCGGCGGCTTCGGTGTGTTCGCAGCCTTCGGCGCGGGTGGCGGCGCGGGCGCCGCAGCGGCCGGCGCGGTCGGTGTAAGCAGTGAGGCGGCCAGCACGAGGCAGGCCGCGGTTCGTCGAATTCTCACGTTCGCCCTCTTGGATGTCGGCGTGATGAGGCAGGCGCCATCCTGGGCAGGCGCCGCATCGCCGGGGCATCCGCGCGCCGCGCCGTCCGTGCGGTTCGGATGCCCGGCGCGCTTCCTTTTGGCTGCCGCTTAAAGGTGTAGCCGCGGCCCGCTCCCGGACCGCACGATCGCTGCGTCGCGGTACGGCCGGCGATCCGCGCCGGCGTGGGGAAGGGAGTGGTGCGTGCATTCCAACGGTGGCAACCAGGTCCGGCGGCGTGCCGTGATCGGGGCTCTCGGAGCAGGTGCGGCCACCGCCCTCGCGGGCGCCCGCCCCGCGGTGGCGGCGCCGCCGGGCGGCGACGGGCGCACCTTCCCGAGGACGCTGGCGGCGCGGGGCACGACCGGCACCGCGCGGCCGGGCTTCGCGGTGCAGACCGTCGGCGTACGGTGGCCGGCGCACGCCCGCACCGCGCGGCTGAGGTTCGCCGGCCGCGACGGCCGGTGGGGCGGATGGCGCACCGTGGCGGAGGGATGCCCGGCCGGCGCGGGCGACGACGGCCCGGCAACCGAGCGACTGGCGCTGATGACGGCTCCCGGCTCGCCCGCCTACCAGCTCGATCTGCCGGCGGGGGCCCGGGCGGTCGCCCTGAACGCCACGGACGGCCCGGCGCTGCCCGGCACGCCGACGGTCGGCGGGGATCGTACGCGTCTGGCCGGCCGGGTCTTCCTGACCCGCTCGGCCTGGGGTGCCGACGAGTCGCTGCGTTTCGACGCGGCCGGCGCCGAACGCTATCCCGCCACCTACTGGCCGGTGCAGACGTTCACCGTGCACCACACGGCCACCGCCAACGACGACCCCGACCCGGCCGCGCGGATGCGCTCCGTCTACCGCTATCAGGCGGTGGAGCTCGGGTACGGCGACTTCGGCTACCACTTCCTCATCGACGAGGCCGGGCGGGTGTACGAGGGACGCTGGTCCGGCGGCGACATGGTGCCCGGCTTCGACCCGGCCGGGTACATGGTGAACGCCTCGCACGTGGGCGGGTACAACGCGGGCAACGTCGGCGTCGTGCTGCTGGGCGACTTCGTGCAGCGCGAGCCCACGCCGGCCGCCCGTACCAGCCTCACCCTGCTGCTGGCCGCGCTGGCCGGGTGGTGCCGGGTGGACCCGCTGGCCACGGTCGGCTACGTCAACCCGATCAGCGGGCTGCGCCGCACGGTGCCGGCGATCGCCCTGCACCGGGACTGGGCCGCCACCGAGTGCCCGGGCGGCACCCTGGCCGCCCTGATGCCCGGGATCCGTACGCAGGTCGCCGCCGTGCTGGCGGATCCGCACCGCGCCGCGCTGTTCGCCGGGTGACGACCATGACACCGATCAGCCGGGCCGAGATCATCGCCCGGGCGCGCACCTGGGCGGTGGCGCCGCGGGCCTACAGCCAGGAGGCGTACGACGAGATCAGCGGATACCGGCTGGACTGCTCCGGGTTCGTCTCGATGGCCTGGGCGCTGCGCCCGCCCGGCGAGACCACCGTCGAGCTGCCCGACTACTGTGTCCTGATCGACATCGATGATCTGCGCCGGGGTGACGCGGTGATGAACGGCGGCCCGGGAACGTGGGGCGACGCGGGGCACGTCATGCTCTTCGACGCGTGGTCGGACGAGACCCGCACCTCCTTCTGGAGCTACGAGCAGGTGTCCGCCGGCACCGTGCACCGGATCGTGCCGTTCCCCGCCGCGCCGTACCAGCCGTACCGGCTGCGGGTGGTCACGGGCCGGTGAGTGCGGCACGGCGCCGGGCCCGGCCGGTGGCGATCGCGGCGCTGGCGGCACTCACGCTCGGCGCTCCGCTGCTGGTGCCCGCGAGCGACGTCGACCCGCTGCGGCAGAACGGCCCGGCATTCGCCCCGCCGAGCCTGGAACATCCGCTCGGCACCGACGAGAACGGCGTCTCCGTGCTGGCGCAGGTCGTGCACGCCACCCCGGCGTCGCTGCTCGTGGGCCTGGCGGCGACCGCGGCGGCGGTGGCGATCGGCGCGGTCGCCGGCATCCTCGGCGGATATCTGCCGAGGGCGCCGGCCGCCGTGCTCAACCGGCTGACCCTCGGCTTCCTCGTGCTCCCGCAGGTGCCGTTCGCGGTCGCGGTGGGCGCCGTGCTGCCCCGCGGGACCGTGACGCTCATCGTCGCGGTGGCCCTGACGTCGTGGGCCACCGTCGCGCGTACAGTACGCGCCGGCGTAGAGGCGGTGCTGGTGCGGCCGCACGTGGAGCGCGTGCGGGCGCTGGGCGCCGGGCACCTGCACCAGCTGCGGGCCCACGTCGTGCCCGCGGTGCTCCCGCTGCTGTCGGCCGCCGCCTCGCTCACCGTCGCCAACGCCCTGCTGGCCGAGGCCACTCTGGCCTTCCTGGGC
Source organism: Actinoplanes sp. NPDC051861 (assembly GCF_040681145.1). Taxonomy (NCBI): domain Bacteria; kingdom Bacillati; phylum Actinomycetota; class Actinomycetes; order Micromonosporales; family Micromonosporaceae; genus Actinoplanes; species Actinoplanes sp. NPDC051861. The sequence continues at coordinate 123,436 of NZ_JBFAYE010000018.1, read as the reverse complement.
ATCGGGGATCCCACGGCCGTGTCGTGGGGAACCATGTTGCGCAGGGCCGCCGCCGCGGGTGCCGCCACCGCCGGCGCGTGGTGGTGCCTGCTCACGCCGGGCATCGCGATGGTCGCCGCGGTGCTGGCGTTCGGCGCGGGCGCCCGCGCCGCCGAACGGCGCCACACCCCGGCGAGAGGCCGGACATGAGCCTGCTGCAGATCTCCGGGCTCGAGGTCACCTATCCCGGTTCGCCGCCGGTCCGGGCGGTGCGGGGCGCGACAGTGCGGGTCCAGGCCGGTGAGATCACCGGCCTGGCCGGCGAGTCCGGCTGCGGAAAGACCACGATTGCGTACGCGGTGCTGCGGCTGCTTCCCCCCGGCACCGAGGTACGGGGAGAGATCCTGCTCGACGGCGAGGACGTGCTCGCCATGCACTGGGGCCGGCTGCGGGCCGTCCGGTGGGCCGGCGCGTCGATCGTGTTCCAGGGCGCCCGGCACAGCCTCAACCCGCTGCACCGCGTCCGCACCCAGCTGGCCGAACCGGTCCGCCTGCACGACGGGATCAGCCGTTCCGACGCGGCGGAACGGGCGGCGCAGCTGCTGGACCGGGTGGGCCTCGCGGCGGGACTCGGCGACCGGTACCCCCACGAGCTCTCCGGCGGCCAGCAGCAGCGGGTGATGATCGCCATGGCGCTGGCCTGCTCGCCCCGGCTCGTGATCGCCGACGAGCCGACCAGCGCGGTGGACGCGGTGACCCGCCGGCACCTGCTCGAGGTGCTCGGCGACGTCGTCCGTGGCGGCCGTGCCGGCGTCCTCATGATCGGGCACGACATGGCGGCGCTGGCGTCGAGCTGCGACCGGCTCGCGATCATGTACGCGGGCCGCGTCGTCGAGGAGGGATCCACGGCGGCACTGCTGGCCGCGCCGCGGCACCCGTACTCGCGGGCGCTGTTCGCCGCGACCGGAACCACCGGCGACCCCGGTGGCCGCCGCAGGCCCCGGCCGCTGCCCGGCGATCCGCCCGATCCGGCCCGCCCGCTGCCCGGCTGCGCGTTCCGGCCACGGTGCGCCTCGGCCGCGCCGGAGTGCGCCCACGGGCCCGTGCCGCTACGGCCGGACGGGGACCGGCGCGTCGCGTGCCTGCACCCCGTTCCCGCACCCACCGGGACCGTCCCGGAGACGCCCGCGGCACCGGCCGCCGCCGCAACCGCGCAGACGCCCGACGCCACCCCGGTGCTGGAGGTCCGCGACCTCACCGTCCGGCTCGGCGGCCGCCGCGGCGTGCCGGCGGTCGACGGCGCGACCCTGCAGGTCGGCGCCGGCGAGATCGTCGCCCTGGTCGGCGAGAGCGGCGCCGGGAAGAGCACCCTCGCGCGCAGCATCGTGGGGCTGTGCCGCCCGCAGGCGGGGCAGGTGACGGTCGGCGGCCGCCCGGTCCCCCGCCGCGCGCGGGACCTGCGCGAGCTGCGCCGGGAGGTGCAGTACGTCCCGCAGGACCCCGGCGGTGCCCTGCACCCGGCGCACACCGTCGAGCGGGCGGTCCTGGAGGGCCTGCGGATCCGGGGACACCGGCGCCACGACGCCCTGCCCCGGGCGTTGTCGGCGATCGCCCGGATGGGCCTGCGCCCGCCGGAACGGTTCCTGCCGCTTCTCCCCGGCGAGCTCTCCGGCGGGCAGCAGGCGCGGGTGGCCCTGGCCGCGGCCGTCGCGGTGCGGCCCCGCATCCTCATCGCCGACGAGCCGGCCGCCGCGCTGGACGCGACCGTCCGGGCGGAGATCCTGGCCCTGCTGCTCGACCTGCGCCGGACGACCGGGATGTCCGTGCTGCTGGTGACCCACGACCTGGTGGCGGCCTGGCAGGTGGCCGACCGCATCGCGGTGATGCGGCACGGGCGGGTGGTGGAGACCGGGCCGGTGGAACAGCTGTACGCCGAGCCCGCCCACCCCTGGACCAGGGTGCTGCTCAGCGGGTTGCCAAGCCGATCAGCCGCCGGTTAACGTGACAACCGTCGATGCCGGGAAAGCGGGGGCTGCCACGGTGCTTCGGATCCACTTCACCGCGGAGGACCTCGGCCGGGTCCGGGTCCAGGCACAGCCCGACCCGCTGTGGGAGACGGTGCTCAGCCTGTTCCGCCTGCAGGATCGCGGCGTTCCGCTGGCCTTCCACGAGTGGCGCACCATGGCCGCGCGATCCTGCTCGCGCGACGACCTCGCGGTGCTGCTGACACTGGTGCCGGGCGGCTACTTCCCGGACTTCCTCACCCCTACCGAGGGCCGGCTCGGACTCGACGCCGGCCTGGACGCGCTGCTCAGCACACCCCGTTCCCGGTTGCGCGCCGAGCTCGGCATCCTGGCGGCCAAACAGGGCGGGCTGCCGTCGTGGGCCGGGCGGCTCGCCGACGGCGAACCGGAGGCGGTGCGGCGGCTCGCCGGTGCGATGCGCGGGCACTTCAACGCCGTCGTCGAGCCGTTCTGGCAGCAGGCCCGCGCGCACATCGACGCGGACCGCGCGGTGCGCGCCCGCGCGTTCCTCGACGACGGGGCGGAGGGGCTGCTCCGCAGCTACCTGCCGATGATGCGCTGGTCGCCCCCGGTGCTCGAGGTCGACGTGCCGCTGGAGCAGGACGTTTACCTGCAGGGACGCGGGCTGCTGCTGGTGCCGTCGTTCTTCTCGATGACCACTCCGGACTTCCTCTACGACAACACGCTCCCCCAGGTGCTGGTGTACCCGGTGGAGCACAGCCTCGCGGTGTCGGCGGCCGCCCTCGCGCCGCACCTGTCGCTGGCGGCCCTGATCGGCGACACCCGGGCGGCGGTCCTGGAGTCGATCGGTGACGGGCGCACCACGTCCGAGCTGGCCCGCCGCGTCGGCGTCAGCGCCGCGTCGATCAGCCAGCACACCGCGGTCCTGCGCGGCGCCGGGCTGATCCGCACCGGGCGGGCCGGCAAAGCGGTGCTGCACACGGCGACTCCGCTCGGCCGGGCACTGCTCGAGCCCGGACCGGCGGTCCCGGCCTAACCGGTCAGCCGCGGGTCGATGTGACCGCGCAGGAGGTCGGCGCCCATGGTGGCCACGACCACCGGCACGGAGAAGACGAGGAACGTGCCGTGCAGCACGGGCAGGTCGGGTGTCTGCAGCGCCTCGTAGGCCAGGTATCCCAGTCCCGGCCAGCTGAACACCGCCTCCACCGCCACCGCGCCGGAGACGACGTAACCGGCGTTGACGAGCGCCAGCACGGCTGTCGGCAGCAGGGCGTTGGGCACGGCGTGGCGGCGCCGGACGACGGCTTCGCGCAGTCCCTTGGCGCGGGCCAGCCGCAGGTATGGGCTGTCGCGCTCGGCGGACACCGAGGAGCGCATCAGCAGGTGGTACTGCCCGTATTGGATCACCACGAGGCTCAGGCACGGCAGCACCAGGTGCCGGCCGGCGTCCAGCGCGGCGGCGAGCATCCCGTCCGGCGTGTCGGTGGACCGCAGACCGCCCACCGGGAACCAGCCGGTCCCGGCGCCGAGTGCCACCAGCAGCACCAGTCCCACCCAGAACGAGGGCATGGCCCAGAGCAGCAGCGCCGTGGCGGTCGACGAGCGGTCGAGCGGGCTGCCGGGGCGCCAGCCGGCGAGCACGCCGCCGTAGGCGCCGAGCACGACGGAGAGCACCGTGGCCGTACCGACCAGGAGCAGTGTGGGGCCCAGCCGGTCGAGGATCAGATCGGCGACCGGCCGGTGGTAGGCGTACGACACGCCGAGGTCGCCGTGGAGCACGTCGCTGACGTAACCGGCGAACTGCGCCGCCAGGGGCCGGTCCAGGCCGAGCTCCCGGCGCAGCGCCGCGAGCTGCTCGGGACTGGTCGCGCGGCCCCGGGTCAGGCCCTGCACCGGGTCGCCCGGCAGGACCCGGAACAGCACGAAGCCGACGACCGTGACGAAGATCAGGTTGCCGGCGAGGTCGGCCACCGGAGCGAGGATCCCGCGTACCGCCCGCGTTCTCACTCCCGCAGGTGCCGGGTGGCACGGCGCCTGCCCACCACCACCGCCGCCGTCACGAGCAGGAGCAACACGGCCACCGCGCCGGCGATCGCGGGGCCACGGCCGCGGGCCGGCTCGGCGCCCGGGACCACCGGCGTCACGACGGCGTAGCCCCAGGGCCCGGCCACGCTGCCGGTGGCCGCCGGCTTGCGGGTCCAGCCGCGGAACCGGTCGCTGCGGTACGCCTCCAGCACGGCCGGGTAGTACAGCGGAACCAGCGCGGCGGTCTCCTGCAGCCGTTGTTGCATCCGGTGCACGAGCTGCACGCGGCGGCCGACGTCGAGCTCGGCCGCCTGCTGGCGGTACATCGTGTCGAAGGAGGGGTCGCAGGTGAAGCCGTCGGTCGTACCGTTGCCCCCGGCGTCGGGACGCGCGGCGCAGGTCTGCACCGAGAGCAGGAAGGCCGGGTCGGGGTCGAGGATCCAGCCGCTGATGACCAGGTCGTACCGGCCGGCGCGGACCCGCTGGCCGAGCTGGGTGTCCGCCATCGCCGTCACGGTGACCGTGATGCCGACCGCGGCGAGCCACTCGGTGATGAAGGTGGCGGACTGCTGGTAGTGGGCGCGCTCGACCGGCGCGTACAACCGCAGCTCGAAGCGCCGCCCGTCGCGGCCACGGCGGTATCCGGCCGCGTCGAGCAACCGGCCGGCGGCGCCCGGGTCGAAGGCACGCGGCGGTTGTGGCGCCCACGCCCACGGCTGGTAGGCCGGCGGGAAGTACGCCCCGCCGGGATCGCCGTGCCCGAGCAGCACCCGGTCGACGAGGACCCGGCGGTCGACGGCGTGCTCGATGGCGGCCCGCACCCGCGCGTCGCGGAGGGCGGGATGGCCGTCCCCGATGGCCGTGCCGTCCGAGCGCGCGGCACCGGGGTTGAAGGCGAGGTGCGTGAACCGGGTGCCGCGGGCCTCGTTCGTGCCGACGCCCGGCTCGTCGGCCAGCGCGTCGAACTGGGCCGGCGTCAGGTTGCCGGCCACGTCCACCTCTCCCGTGCGCAATGCCTGAGCGGCCGCGTCGCTGTTGGTGAACTGCCGGAAGACGATCTCGGCGGGGCCCGGCGCGCCACGCCAGTGCTCGCGCTTGGCGGCCAGCCGGTACTGCTCGCCCGGACGGGCCTCGACGAGGTCGAACGGCCCGCTGCCCACCACGGCCGTCCCGGCCGGCGGCTCCGCCATCGGGTCACGGGTACGCCACACGTGCTCCGGCACCACGGGGATGTCGAGGCTCAGCATCGTGGGGGTGGGCGCGGACGTCTCGATCCTCAGCGTGGTGTCGTCCGGCGCGGTCACCGCGGTGAACGTCCGTACCGCCGAGGCGTTCACCGATGTGGGCTGCCGCATGACCGTCGTGTACGTGAACGCGATGTCGTGCGCGGTGAGCGGCTGCCCGTCCGACCATCGAACCCCTCGGCGGACGGTGAACGTCCAGGTGCGGCCGTCGGCCGAGGTGCTCCATGACTCGGCGAGCCCCGGCGCCGGCCGGTTGTCGCTGGTCCGGTAATCGGTGAGCCGGTCGTAGGTGAGCCCGAACAGCTGCACCGCCGGCGACGAGATGCCGACGAACGGGTTGAGCGAGTCGACCCGCTGCAGCAGCGCCACGTCGAGGCGGGCGGCGTCCGGTGTGCCGAGCGCACCCTGCGGGGCACATGCCGCGACGAGCAGCAGCGCCACCGCGGCGGAGCAGCCGGCGAGACGTGGTCGGGGTCCGCTCGTGAGCACGGCACATCATCGCACGATCATCGATGGGTGTGGCCCCGCCCGCCCGTCGAAGCCCGGCATCCCGGACACCTTTCAGGCTCGCGTTAATGGTGTGTCCGGCCCTGATCACCGCGCTCCAGGATGGTCCCACCGAAGAGGAGGCACTCATGTCAAAGCACACTGGAGCGCGGCGCTGGAGCAGGCTCGCCGCCGCCGTCGTCATGGCCACCGCCGGGCTCGTGACGATGACCGCCGCGCCCGCTCAGGCGATCACCTTCTACGACGACAAGTCGCCGGACGCGCTGTGGACCGGCAACGGCGGCATCAAGTACCGGTGCAGCGACGACGCTCAGACGGTCCGCGAGGCGTACTGGCCGGGCGGCGGGCCGCTCGCCGTCGAGCTGCGATACAGCCGCCGTTGCCGTACCGCGTGGGCGCGCGCCAGCGTCGCCTACGACCTCGAGATCAGGAGCTGGTGGAGCCAGTCCTCACACCGGACCACCCGCTCGTCCGGCAAGAACCCCGGCGCCGACTCGTCGATCAACCACTGGACCGTGATGCTGGACGACGCCGGGCTGCTGGCCGACGCCTGCATCGTTTTTCAGAACTCCGACATGTACTGGGAGCGGATCTGCACCAGTAAGTACTGACCGGTCACGCGCCGCCCGGTGCCGCGCCGCGGTCCCGGGCGGCCTTCTCGATGAACGCCACCGTCGCCTCCGGCTGCGACGCGAACAGCATGTGTGAGGCGCCCTCCACCACCTCCACCTCGCCGCCGGCCCGCTTGGCCATGAACTCCTGCGCCGCCGGCGGGATGATCCGGTCGGCGCCGCTGATCAGGTGGTAGCTCGGGATCGTGCGCCACGCCGGCTGCCCGGAGGCGGGCTCGCCGAGTGCCGCGCCGGCCGCCGGGCGCTGCGTGATCGCGTAGAGCTCAGCGTCCGCGGCGGGCAGGTCGGCGGCGAAGTTGGCGTGGAACACCAGCGGGTTGATGTAGAGGTCGACCTGCCCGTCCGGCAGCGGCACGGGTTTGAGCGACTCACCGACCGTGCTGCCCGGGAACTGGCCGACCAACTGTTCCGCGCTCTCCCCGGTGTCCGGGACGAACGCACCGAGGTAGACCAGGGCCTGCACCGCCTCGCTGCCGGTCGCGGCCGCCGAGATCACCGCGCCGCCGTAGGAGTGGCCGACCAGCACGATCGGCCCGTCGATGCTGTCCAGCAGCGCTCTGACCTGGGCCGCGTCGGACGACAGGCCGCGCAGCGGGTTGGCCGCCGCGACCACGGGATGACCGGCGGCCAGCAGCCCGCGCGCGACCTCGGCGAAACCGCTGCCGTCGGCGAACGCGCCGTGGACCAGGACGATCGTCGGCTTGCTCATACTTCTCTCCCCACAACCGGAACCGTTGACGCCGACGACGCTAGGGAGCCGCTCTGGACTGACTCTGAACCCGGCCGGGCGATGGTGGTCAGGTACAGCAGCAGGCCGGCGGAGGTGAGCATGAATCCCGCCCACACGGTGGACAGGGTGCCCCAGCCCAATCCGATGGTGATCGCTCCGCCGATCGCGCCGAGCGAGTTCGCCAGGTTCAGCGCGGCCAGGTTCAGCGCGCCCATCAGCGTCGGAGCGTCCGGCGCGAACCCGGTCAGGCGTACCTGGATGGTCGGGATCGCGTACATCATGGTGGCGCCGACCCCGAACAGGCAGGGCAGCAGCACCCTCGGGTCGCTGCCGGCCACTCCGATGACGACGAGCAGCGCCAGCACACCCACGTATCCGGCGATCAGCCCGCGGTTCGGGTACCGGTCGGCGGTACGCCCGCCGAGATGGTTGCCGACAGCCATGCCGACGCCGAAGACCGCCAGCGCGACCGGGATCAGCGAGGCGTCGCGGCCGGCGGCGTCGGTGACGAACGGGCCGATGAACGTGTAGACGGCGAAGATGCTGGAGATGCCGAGCGACGCCACGGCGACCATCAGCCACACGGTGCCGCGCCGCAACGCGGCCAGTTCACCGGCGACGGAGCCGCCGCGCAGGTCGTCGGTGCGCGGCAGCCAGGCAACCAGGGCGGCTCCGGCGGCCAGGCCGATGCCGACGACGGTCCAGTACAGGGCACGCCAGCCGGCGTGCTGGCCGATGAACGTACCCAGCGGCGAGCCGACGATGGTGGCGACGGTGAGCCCGCCCATCACCGTGGCGAAGGCCTTGCCGCCACGGCCCGGACCGTAGACGTAGGCGGCCACGACAGCACCCGCGCCGAAGAAGGCACCCTGCACGCTGCCGGCCACGAACCGGAACAGCATCAGCAGCGCGATGTTCGGCGCCACGGCCGAAAGAGCGTTCCCGGCCAGGAAGAGCACGATCAAACCCAGCAGGAGGGTCCGGCGGTTGACGCGCGCCGCGAGCAGGGTGATCGCCGGGGAGCCGATCATCACGCCGAACGCGTACGCGGTGATCGCATAGGTGGCGACCGGGATCGACACGTCCAGGCCGGACGAGAACAGCTGCAGGATCCCGTTGCTGCCGAACTCGCCGGTGCCGATCGCGAACGTGCCCAGCGCCAGCGCGAACAGCGCCAGCCGTGGATTGCGGATGGGTGCGGTGGCGGCGGTGTGGCGGCTCTCCTCCGCGGCGCACTGACGTTCGAAAGCGTGGTTGTGCATGACCCGGGAGGCTGCCGGGAGCCAATGGACGAACTCTTTACGACGTCCGCGTCAAGTTCGGGTCCAGAGCGCGTCGGCAGGCTCGGGGGAAGCCGAGACGGAGGGCATCACGATGACCGACAACCCACCGAGCGGGCCGCGCCTGGACGACGAGCAGTTCCGGCGGCTCGCCGCGTACGGCGAACCGGAGCGGGCCGAGAGCGGCCGCCGGCTCTACGTCACCGGTGACGACACGTACGACCTGTTCCTGTTGCGCTCGGCGACCGTCGACATCGTCCGCGAGGCGACCACGATCGAGCCGGAACGGCGCGTCTACCAGGGTCACCCCGGTGACTTCCTCGGTGAGCTGAGCCTGCTCACCGGCCAGCACGTCTATCTGACCGCGCGGGTGGTGGGCGCCGGGACGGTGATCCGGGTGGGTGCGGAAGGGCTGCGCCGCGTGCTGGCCGAGCAGGTCGACATCGCCGACGTGCTGATCGCGGCGTTCCGGGCCCGCCGCGACACCATCCGGGCGGCGGCCGGCAACGCCCTGGAGATCGTCGGCCGGCCCGGTGACGCCGCCGCGCGGGAGCTGCGCACGTACGTGTCCCAGCTGCTGCTGCCGCACGCCTGGCTCGACGCCGGCGCGGTTCCCGGGGCCGCCCTGATGCGCTCGGCCGCGATCGCCGAGCCGGACCTGCCCGCCGCCGTGATCAACGGTTCGGTCCTGCGGCGGGCGACACCCGGTGCGCTGGCCGAGGCGCTCGGGCTCACCTACCGCGCCGGCGACCGGCCGGCCGACCTGGTCGTGGTCGGCGGCGGACCGGCCGGTCTGGCCGCCGCCGTCTACGCCGCGTCCGAGGGCCTGGTCACCGTGCTGCTCGACCGCTCGGGCATCGGCGGGCAGGCCGCCAAGAGCGCCCGAATCGAGAACTACCTCGGCTTTCCGCAGGGCGTCAGCGGCGAGGCGCTGACCCGGCTCGCGATGATCCAGGCCCTGAAGTTCGGGGTACGGATCTTCTCGCCCTGTGCCGTCACCGGCCTCGACCTGTCCGACCCGCGCCGACCGGCGGTCGTCCTGGCCGACGGCTCGCGGGTCGTGTCCCGGGCGGTGATCGCCGCCACCGGCGCGCAGTACCGGCGTCTCGACATCGCGCGGTGGGCGGCGTTCGAACGGGCGGGCTGCATCCGGTACGCGGCGGGTGAGCTGGACGTGCGCGGCTACGAGGGTCAGCCGGTCACCGTACTCGGCGGCGCCAACTCGGCCGGGCAGGCGGCCCTGTCACTGGCGGCCGGTGGCGCCGCCGTCAGCCTGATCGTCCGCGGCGGCGACCTGGGCGCCCGGATGTCGTCCTATCTGACCGACCGGATCCGTACGCACCCGGCGATCCGCCTGCACACCGGCACGACGGTCCGCGACCTGCTGGGCACCGGCACGCTGGAGTCGATAGTCGTGGGCCACGACGGCGAGGACGGCCGGCGGATCGACTGCCGGGCGTTGTTCTGCTTCATCGGCGCCGACCCGGTGTCGGACTGGCTCACCGGTGTCGCCAAGGACGAGCGCGGTTTCGTGCGTACCGACGGGCGTGCGGCGCTGCCGTTCCAGACGAGCAGCTCCCGGGTCTTCGCGGTGGGCGACCTGCGCTCCGGGTCGATCAAGCGGGTCGCCACCGCGGTCGGCGAGGGGGCCAGCGCCGTGTCCTCGGTGCACGCCGTGCTGGCCGGCGAGCGTGCGTCAGGCCCGCACCGGTGAACGCCGCCATCCCCGGGAGGGTCGCGCTCGCCGGTGAGTTCTGCGGCACCGGGCGCACGCGGGCGAGGCCTCGTGGCCCGGAACGGTCCGGGTCAGTACCCGCCGCTGCGCCTCGATCAGCGCCGGCCCCGGGTCGATGCCCAGGTCCTCGTCGAGCAGCCCGCGGATCGTCCGGTAGGTCGCGAGAGCCTCCGCCTGCCGGCCGGCCGCGGCGAGCGCGGTGATCAGGCTCGCGTGTACGGGCTCGTGCAGCGGGTTCATGCCGGCCGCGAGCCGCAGGGCGGGCAGCACCTCGGCGGACCGGCCGAGCCGGACGGCGATCTCGGTGGCCGCGACGGCCGCGTCGAAGAACAGGCTGTCGAAGACGGTGAAGACGGCCGCCGCCCGGACCGTCTCGGCCGGTGCGCCGCCGGCGGGTCCCCGGACCAGCCGCAGGGCATCGGTGTAGTGGTCGAGCGCCCGCGCCGGGGCGCCCATGCTCTCGCACGCCGCGGCGTCGGCCAGGTGCCGCCGGAACGCCGGCAGGTCGGCGACGGCCGAGCCGAGACTCAGCCGGTACCCACCGCCCTGCCGCAGCAGGTAGGTGCCGCAGTCGCGTGCGGCCAGGCCGGGTTCCAGGACGCGGCGCAACCCGCTGACGTACTTGTGGACGATGTTCACCGCGCTCGACGGGGGCTCGGACTCCCAGATCAGGCCGATCAGGTCGTGGATGCCCAGCGGCTGCCCGGCCGCGGCCAGCAGGACCTTGAGAAGGGATCGCTGCTGGTGCGGGCCGGCGTCCAGCTCGGTCTCACCGCGCCAGAGCCGTAGCGGTCCCAGAATCTCGAAACGTAACGTGCCCGGCTCCCTCAACGCTTCCCCCTCGACCGACGTGCGGGGCCGGCGGCGCCGGCACGTCCACCTTCGGGGAAGCCACTGAACTATCCGGGAGCCGCTGTTGACGCCTACTGAACGCCGGGGCCGCCGGTGATGCGGTTGATCTCGCGCTCGATGCGCGCCTCGTCGAGGCCGGAACCCGAGTAGACCGCCCACGCGTGGAACACCAGCCCGATGCCCCAGCCGAGGATCGACCACAGTGGCCAGAAGAACTGGTCGGAGGTGTACGCGAACCAGACGACCACCTGAATGAGGTTGGCCATCACGTAGATCAGCGCGTGCACCTGCAGGCCGCGCTTGAGGTGCAGCTGCCGGATGGCACGCGCCCGCACCGGATCGGGATCGGGATCGGCGCCGGCCGAGGGATGACTCTTCATGTCGAGGACGATAGGAAGGCGTACTGAACGCGTTCTGAATCGGATCTGGACGCCGCTACAGCGAGGCCAGGTACCGGGTCGCGCGTTCCGCGAACAGGTGCGCGCCGCGCTCGGCCGCCAGCGCCCGTGCCATGGCGGCGACCGCCCGGACCCGGTCGGCCGGCTCGCCCGCGGCCCGCATGACGCGCGCCCTGATCAGCAGGACCAGGGCTTCCGGATAGCGCTGGCCGTGGGTCTCGAGGAACCAGTCGGCCCGGTCGAGCGCGGCGGCGGCCTCGCCCGGTTGTCCCGCGGCCAGCCACATCTCGGCGAGCAGCCCGTACCAGGTGGCCACGCCGGATCGCGGCGGGTCCAGCAGGGCCACGGCGATCAGGCGTTGCGCCTCGGCCGCCGCGCCGGCCGGGTCCTCGCCGGTCACCGCGCGCGCCCAGCACCGGGCGAGCCGCTGGTAGCCGCCGAGGAACACGAACGTCATGTCGGGGTCGGCGGCGATACCGCGTTCGGCGGCCCGCCGCGCCTCCGCCGGGTCACCGGCGAGCGCCGCGACGGTCACCGCGAACGCGGCCCACACGGTCAGGGGGTACGAGTCGTCGCCGGCCGCCGCCTCCAGCGTGGCGAGCAGTTCCCGCGCGTCGCCGAGCCGCCCGGACAGGGCGGTCATCAGCGCCAGCATCACCGGTGACAGCAGCTGCAGGTCGTGGCGCAGCGCCTCGTCGGCCCGGTCGGTGAGCTCGTCGAGCATGGTCCGGTTGGACTGGCTGAGATACCGGTACGCCTCGCCGATGTCGCCGATGTCCCACTGGTGGATGCCCCACGCGTGCAGGCCGTACGCGCGCACGACCGGATCGGCCGAGTTCTCGCCCTGCTGGCGCAGCCGGCGTGCCAGGCGCCCGGCCCGGTCCAGCTGGATACCCTGCGAGTGCGCGGCCCACCGGGAGAACAGGAAGTCCGCGGCCTCTCGTTCGCGGCCGAGCCGCCGCGCCAGGTCCTCGGCGCGTTCCAGCAGGTCCAGCGCGGAGCCGACGTATCCCGACCGCATACCGGCCACGGCGGTGAGCTCGGACAGCGCCGACAGCTCCGAGGTGTCGAGGCCGGCGGTGCGGGCGACCTGCGCGGCGGCGTGCAGGTGGCGTTCGGCGGCCTCGAGCGCGGACTTGCCGGCCGCCTGGCGGCCCGCCCGCAGCAGCGCGCCGGAGGTCCGGGCGGGGTCCGCCAGCGGGCCGGCCTCCCACAGGTGGTGGGCGAGCTGCTCGGCGGACCCCCGGTTCTGCAGGGCGTCGGCGATCCGGAGATGCGCGCGGGCCGCCGACCGGGCCGGTGTCGTCCCGGCGACCGATTCGCGGACCAGGTCGTGCGGGAAGCGGACCAGGTACGGGTTGCCCGGCGCCGCTTCGAGCAGGCCGAGCGCGTCCAGGGGCGCCAGGTGGTCGAGGCATGTCTGCACGTCCAGGCCGGCCGCCCGGGCGAGCAGGCTCAGGTCGACGTCGCGGCCGATCAGCGCGGCGGCCTGCAGGAGGTCGCGGGCATCGTCGTCGAGCAGCAGGATCCGGTCCTGGACGACGTCGCGGACGGTCGACGGGACGGCGGTGATGCTGCCGCCGTCGGCGAGCAGCCGGGCGAGCTCGCGGACGAAGTACGCGTTGCCCGCGGTCCGCGCGTGTATCCCCCGGGCCACCCCGTCGCCCGGAGCGTGGCCGGTCTCGCGGCGGACCAGTTCGGCCACCTCGGCCGGGCCGAGCGGTCCGAGCCGGATCCGGCGGTGCCCCGGTGCCCGGCTCACCGCTGCCAGCAGCCGGGCCAGCTCGGAGCCGGGTGCCGGCGCCCGGTCACGCAGCGCGCCGATCATCACGACCGCGCCGGGCAGCCGCGCCGCCAGGTGCGCGAACATGTGCAGCGACGCCACGTCGCCCCACTGCAGGTCGTCGACCATCAGGACCACCGGCTGCCCGGCGGCGACCTGCGCGAGGGCGTCGACGGCCTGCTCGAACAGGCGGAACTGTGAGCCGCTGTCCGGCAGGATCGGCCCGGCCGGCGGGCCACCGCGCGGCTCGACGAGCCGGCCCAGCTCACCGTCCTGCCATCGCCGGCGGACGGCCTGCGGCAGGCTCTCGATCAGCGCACGGACCGCCTCCACCCACGGCCACATCGACGGCGTGCCGTCGCCCTCCAGGCAGCGACCCCACACCACGAGCGCGCCGAGCCGCCCGGCCACCGCGGCGGCTTCCTCCAGCAGACGGGTCTTACCGGCGCCCGGCTCGCCCTCCACGACCACCACGGCCGAGCCGCCGCCGAGCCCCGCAACCACCGACTGCCGCAGCACGGCGAACTCCTCGGCCCGCCCGACCAGGCCCGCGCCCGGCACTCCGGTCTCCTTTCCGACGGCGGCCAGCACCCCGGCCAGGCTCGTCCGCACGCGCTCGTCGTCCGGGGCCATCCGCGCGGCCAGGCGCAGCGGCCCGAGCAGCTGCGCCGGCCGGCCCCGCGACAGGGCCAGGCCGGTCGCGGTCACGCAGGCGCCGAGGAACTCGCGGTTGAGCGCCGCGAAGCTCGCCGCGGGTGGCAGTCCCTCGGCCGCCGGTCCGTGCCAGAGGTCCAGCGCCTCCACATAGCAGTCGAGGGCCTGGTCACCGAACGAGGCACGGGCCCGGTCGAGCAATGCGCGGAACTCGGCGACGTCGAGCATGCCGGGTGCCGGCTGGAACAGGTAGCCGTCGCCGTGGCGCACCAGATAGGAGCCGGGCTCGCGGGCGGCGAGGTCCGGCTCCAGCAGCCGCCGCAACGCGCCGGCGTACTTCTGGATGATGTTGTGCGCGCTTGCCGGGACGTCGTCGTCCCAGATCAGCTCGACGAGTTCCGTGCTGCTGACCGTCTCGCCGGCACGGGCCGCCAGAACCGCCAGCAGGAACGCCTGCTGGGGCGGTCCGGCATCCAGTTCGGCATCGTCACGCCGGATCCTCAGTGGGCCGAGCAACGTCAGGCGTGGCCATGCCATTCCGCGATCATAGGTGCACCGTCTCGCGGGCCGCCTTCTCGATGAACGCGACGGTCGTGCCGGGCTGCGACACGAACACCAGATGCGAGGCGCCCCGGACCACCCGCACCTCGGCGCCGGCGCGTTCGGCCATGAACCGCTGCGCCGCCGGGGGAATGATCCGGTCCGCGCCGCTGATCAGGTTGTAGTTGCGGATCGTCTGCCATGCCTGCGGCCCGGACGCCGGTTCGCCCAGCGCCGCTCCGGAGGCCGGGCGCTGGGTGATCGCGTACACCGCCGCGTCCTTCGGCGGCACGTCGCCGGCGAAACGCGCCGGGAACACCGCCGGGTCGATGTAGAGGTCGACCTGCCCGTCCGGCAGCGGCACCGCCTTGAGCGACTCGCCCACGGTGCTGCCCGGGAACCTGTTCACCAGCTGCTCCGCGCTCTCACCGGCCGCCGGCACGAACGCGGCCAGATAGACGAGCGCTTTCACGTCCGGGTCCCCGGCGGCGGCCGCCGAGATCACCGCGCCACCGTACGAGTGCCCGACCAGCACGATCGGCCCCGTGATCGTGTCCAGCAGCGCCCGCACCTGCGCGGCGTCCGACGACAGCCCGCGCAACGGGTTCGCCGCCGCCACCACCGGATAGCCGTCGTCCAGGAGCCGCCTCGCCACCGCGGCGAAGCCACTGCTGTCGGCGAACGCACCGTGCACCAGCACGATCGTCGGCTTCGGACCGGGCCGGCCACCCGCGTACGCGCCGTCCGCGCTCACCGCGAACAGACCCGTCCCCGCGATCGCGAGCGCGGCGACCGCCACCCGCATCCCCTTGTTCCGCACCGTTTCTCCCCCTTCGGCAGATCTGCGGACGACGCTAGGAAATCGCTCTGAACGGCGTCTGGATGCGAGCCGAGGAGGACGATAGGCTCACGTTCCGTGGCCGGAACCGCTCGTGGCGCCCTGCGTCTGCAGATCCTCGGCCCACTTCGGATCTGGCGTGACGGCGCCGAGATCGATCCCGGCCCCCGCCAGCAGGCCTGCCTGCTCGCCGCGCTGCTGTCACACGCCGGCCGGCCGCTGAGCACCACCGAGCTGACCGGCCTGATCTGGGAGGACGACGCCCCGGCGACCGCACAGAACATCATCCAGAAGTACGTGGGGACGCTGCGGCACCTGCTGGAACCCGGCCTCACCGCCCGTGAGCCCGGCTCCTACCTGCTGCGGCACAACAACGGCTACCTGTTCCGCCCGGCTCCCGGCGTGCTGGACCTGACGGACTTCCGCGACCTGGTGACCGATGCCGGGCAGGCGGCGGGTGAGCGGGCGCTCGACGCGTACATCATGGCGCTGGACCTCTGGCACGGGCCGGCGGCGGCGCCCGCCGGTGCCGGGCTCGACGGCGAGTTCCTCGGCGCGTGTGTGGCCGCCACCGAGGTCGCCGTGGCGTTGCGACAGCCCGGCCGGGTGCTCGCACACCTGCGCCGGGCGGCCGCCATGGCACCGCTGCACGAGCCGGTCCAGGCGAGCCTCGTCCTCGCGCTGGGCACCGGCGGGCAGCAGGCCGAGGCGCTGTCGCAGTTCGCGGCCACCCGCACGCGTCTCGCCGACGAGCTCGGCGTCCGCCCCGGGCCGGAGCTGACCACCGCGCACCAGCGGGTGCTGACGGCCGCGCCGTCGCCCGCCGCCGAGACGACCCGCCGCACGCTGGTCGGCCGGGCCGACGAGGCCCGGATTGTGCGCCAGGCCGTGGACTCCGCGCTGTCCGGCGGCACCGGCCTCGTCCTGGTCGAGGGCGAGCCCGGCGTCGGGAAGACCCGCCTGCTCGAAGAGGCCGGTGCCGGCCGGCCGGACGCCCTGGTCGTCTGGGGCCGCTGCCTCGCCGGCGACGGCACCCCATCGATGTGGCCGTGGACGCAGGCCGTCAAAGCCCTGCTCGGCACCCTGTCCCCCGGCGAGCGCCGGCAGCGGCTGGACGGCGAGCTCGGCCGGCTGGTGCAACCGGGCAACGGCGTGCGGGGCGAGTCCACGATGCCCGACGGCGGCGCCCAGTTCCGGCTGTTCGAGCAGGTCGCCGCCGTCGTAGCCCAGGTAGCAGCCCGCCGGCCCACCGTACTGATCATCGATGACCTGCAGTGGGCCGACGGCTCCTCGCTGCAGGTGCTGAGCCACCTGGCCGCCCGCCTGCCGCGAGGCGCCGTGCTGATCGGTGCCCTGCGCAACCGGGCGCCCGTTCCCGGTTCGGAACTCACCCGGCTGCTGGCCGCGGCCAGCCGGGTTCCCGGTCACCGCCGCATCCGGCTCGGTCCCCTGGCCGCCGGCGAGGTCGCCGAGCTCGTCCGCCGCGAGACGGGCCGCAGCCCCAGCGCCGGCGTCGCCCGCCGGATCCATGCCCGGACCGCGGGCAACCCGTTCTTCGTCCGGGAGCTGTCCCGGCTGCTCGCCACCGACCAGGGTGTCATCACCGTCGAGGCGGCGACCCGCGCCGCCGTGCCGGCCACCGTCCGCGACGTCGTCCGGGACCGGATGACCGGCCTCGGCACCGGCGCCCTCGCCCTGCTGCAACTGGCCGCGATCGCCGGCCGCGACGTCGAGATCCGGCTGCTCGCCCGCGCCGCCGACCTGGACGCGCACACCTGCCTCGCGCAGCTGGAGCCCGCCGAGGCCCTCGGCCTGCTCGACCCGGCACCCGGCGACCCGTTCTCGGTACGCTTCGCGCACGACCTGGTCCGCGAATCCGTCATCGCCGCCACCCCGCCGGGTTCCGGTCCCCGGCTGCATCTCAGGCTCGCCGACGCTCTCGAGCAGACCTCGCCCGACGCCGAGCGCCTCGCCCACCACCTGTGGGCCGCCGGCCCGCTCGCCGACCCGGCCCGCACCGCGCTCGCCCTCGTGCACGCCGGAAGCAGCGCCGCGGCCAAGTCCGGGCTCGACGCCGCCGAACGTCAGCTGCGCTCCGCCACCCAGGTCGCCCGCACCGCGGGCCTGGCCGAACTGGAGCTGTCCGCCCTCAAGCAACTCGCCGCCGTGGTCGGCATGCGGTCGCTGTACGGCGGCGGCGCGGCCCTCGACCTGCTCGAACGGGCCGAGCACCTGGCTCGCCGGCTCGGCCGCGAACGGGAGGCGGCCGACTTCCTGTTCTCCCGCTGGGCCGGGTACGCCCAGACCATCGAACTCGACCGAGCCACCCCGCTGGCCCAGCTGCTGTTCGAGCAGGGCGAGGCCGCCACCGATCCGACCATCAAGGCGTACGGCCTGATGGCGTGGGGCATCCACCAGTGGGACATGGGCAACATCGGGCAGGGCGTGCGCCACCTCGACCGGGCGAGCCGGACCCTGGACGGTCACGCCGCCCGCCGCGCCGACGACCCGCTGCGCCACGACCTGCAGATGCTGCCGGCGGCGATCTACGCGGAGATGACCGCGCAGCACGGCGACCTCGGCACCGCGACGACGCTGCTCGACACGTTGGAGGCGGCCGCGGGCGACGACCCGTACATGATCACCGTGTGGGCCTCGATGGCCGCGCGGACCGCGGCGAACGCCGGCGATCCGGTCCGGGCGCGGCAGGCCGCCGAACGCGGCATCGCCGTCGACCCCGAGTTCTCCTTCGTCTTCCAGGGCACCTATCTGCGGCTGGCCCGGAACTGGGCGCGGGCGATGACCGGTGAGGACCCGGCCGGCGCCGCCGCGCGCATGGAGCAGCTGATCACGAACAACCTGCTCGACCCGGCGATCTCCTGTGTCGCCACCTGGTTCGCGCTGCTCGGCGAGGCCCACCTGGCGGCCGGCCGGCCGGACGCCGCGGCCGCCGCCCTCGACCGCGCCGACTGGGCACTGGACACGTTCGGCCAGCGCTATCCCGAGGGACTCGTCCTGCTGATCCGCGCACACCTGCTGCGGGCCCGCGGCGAGCCGGGCACCGTCGTGCGGGCCGCGGCCGAACGGGCGCGGTCGCTGTCCGAGGACCGCGAGGCCCACCTGTACGCCCGCCGCGCCGGGGACCTGCTCCGTGAACTCGACAGCTGAGGAGCCGGGAATGCTCCGTGCCGACATCCTCGGGCAGCCGCGGCTATGGCGCGGCGGCGTCGAGGTGGACACCGGCCCGAGACAGCAGACCTTCCTGCTCGCCGTGTTGCTGGCCCGAGCCGGGCAGCCGGTCAGCACCGACGAACTGATCGATCTGCTCTGGGACGACGACGTCCCGCCCAGCGCCCTCAACATCGTCCAGAAGTACGTGGGCGCGGTGCGCCGGCTGCTCGAACCCACCCTGCCGGCGCGGGCGACCGGTTCGTACCTGCACCGCCACGGCAACGGCTACCTGTTCGACGCGCCGCCCGCGATGCTGGACCTCTCCGAGTTCCGGGACCTCGTCCACCGGGCCGGGCGGACCACCGGCGGCCCGGCCCTCGACCTGTACGGGCGGGCACTGGAGCTGTGGCGCGGGCCGGCCGGACAGGGACTGCCGCCGGCTCCGGAGTTCGCCACCCTCGACGACGAGTTCTTCGACGCCTGCACCGCGGCCGCCCACCTCGCTGCTGCCCTGGGCCGGCCGGATCGTCTGCTGGCCCCGCTGCGCCTGGCCGCGTCGATGGCGCCGCTGCACGAGCCGGTTCACGCCGCCCTCGTGAGACTGCTGACCGCGGCCGGGCACACCGCCGACGCGGACACGGCGTACCGGCTCGTCCGTGACCGGCTCGCCGGTGAGCTCGGCATCGATCCCGGCCCCGCGTTGCGGGCCGCCGCGGCAGAGCAGCGGGCGGACGGTGACCTGGTCGGCCGGGACGACGAGCTCGCGGTGCTGCGCCAGGCCGTGCAGTCCGCGCAGGCCGGCGACACCGGGCTCGTGCTGGTCGAGGGCGAGCCGGGCGCCGGCAAGACCCGGCTGGTCGAGGAGGTGACCGGCGACGCCGCCCGGCACGGCGCCCACGTCGTCTGGGGCCACTGCCTGGAGGACACCGGCGCCCCGACGATGTGGCCGTGGATGCGCGCCGCCGACCGGATCCTCGACGCGCTGCCTCCGAGCGCCCATCAGGAATGGCTCGCCGGCGAACTCGGCCCGCTCCTCGGAAAGCCGGACAGCGTGCCCGAGCTGCCCGGCAACGGAAGCCAGTTCCGGCTCTTCGAAGCCCTCGCCGGCCTGCTCGGCCGGGTCGCCGCGAAACAGCCGGTGCTGCTGGTCGTCGACGACCTGCAGTGGGCCGACCTCGCCTCCCTGCAGCTGTTCGGTCACCTGGCCGGCCGGCTCCCCGCCGGTGTCGCACTGATCGGCACCCTGCGCGACCGGGCCCCCTCGCCCGACGCGCAGCTCTCCCGGCTGCTCGCCGCCGTCAGCCGGGTCCCCGGCCACCGCCGGATCCGGCTCGGCCCGCTCGGGGCCGCCGACGTCGCCGAACTGGTGCGCCGCGAGACCGGCCGCGATCCCGGCGACGGCGTGGCCCGCGGCATCCACGCCCGCACCGGCGGCAACCCGTTCTTCGTCCGGGAGCTGGCCCGGATGCACGCCGCCGGCGACACGATCACCGCCGTGCCGTCCACCGTCCGCGACGTCGTCCGCGACCGCGTCGCCCGCCTCGGCGACGAGGCCCGTGACCTGCTGCAGGCCGCCGCGCTCATCGGCCGCGACGTCGACCTCGGCCTGCTCTCCCGCGTCACCGGCGTGGACGCGCAGACCCTGTTCGACCGCCTCGAGCCGGTCGAGCAACTGGGCCTGCTCCGGCCCACCCCCGGCAACCCGTTCGCGCTGTGCTTCTCCCACGACCTGGTCCGCGAATCGGTCGCCACCACGACCTCACCCCACCGCAAGATCCAGCTGCATCTGCGCGTCGCCGACGCCCTGGAAGCCGGCGACACCAAGGTTGAATCCGTCGCCGAACGCGTCGCCCACCACCTCTGGGCCGCCGGGCCGCTCGCCGACCCGGGCCGGACCGCCGACGCGCTGATCTGCGCCGGCCGGCGGGCGGCGTCCAAGTCCGCCCTCGAAGCGGCCGCGCAGCACCTGCGCTCGTCAGCGCAACTCGCCCGGACGAGCGGGCACGCCGAGCTCGAACTGACCGCGCTGTCGCTGCTCACCGCGGTCGCCGGCATGGGTTCCGGCTACGCCGGCTCGACGACCGGCCTGCTGGAACGCGCCGAGCACCTGGCCCGCGAGCTCGGCCGAGAGCAGGAGGCCGTCAACTTCCTGATCTCGCGCCTGGCGGCGTACTGCCAGGGGCTGCAACTCGACCGCGCCGAACGGCTGGCCCGCCAGTTCCTGGAGCAGACGGCGACCTCGGCCGATCCGATGCTGCGCGCGTACGGCCTGCACTCGTGGGCCATCTACCAGTGGGCCGTCGGCGACATCGGCACGGCGTTCGAGTACCAGAGCCGATCCGACCGCACGCTGCTCGAGGACATCGACGGGAACACCGAGTACTCGCTGCGCCGCGACCTGCACCTGATCGCCGCCGGCATGCACGCCGAGATCTCCGCCCTGCACGGCGACCTCGACGCCGCCGGGCCGGTCCTGGACACCCTCGAAGCCGCCGGCGACGACCCGTACGCCATCACCCTGTGGGCCGCGTTCGCGTCCACGATCGCCGCGCTCGCCGGCGACCCGGCGCGGGCGCTGCGCACCGCCGAACGCGGCATCGCCGAGGACCCCGGTTTCTCGTTCCGCTTCTTCGGCGCCCAGCTGCGCATGAACCGGTGCTGGGCGCTCGCTGTGACCGGCCACGACCCGGCCGCGGCCGCCGCCGGGGCCGAGGAGGTGCTCACCGCCCACCTGCTCGACCCGCCCCTGACCGGGCTGCACACCTGGTGGGCGCTGATCGCCGAGATGTGGCTGGCCGCCGGCCGAACGGACTCCGCCGCCACCGCCCTCGACCGTGCCGAGCGGGCCGTCGCCACCCACGGCGAACGCTACGCACAGGGCCTGATTCTGCTGGTGCGTGCCCGCCTGCTGGCGGCACACGGCGCGCCCGGCGGCGAGGTCCGGGCGGCGGCCGAACGAGCACGGGCGTGGTCCGCAGAGCGGGGGTCGCACCTGTTCGCCGGCCGCGCCGCCGAGCTGATCAGCGGTCTATGACCAGGTCACCGGTCGGCAGCGTCTGACACGCCAGCCGCCAGCCCTCCTCGAGCTCCGCCGCGGAGAACATGCCCCGGGTGTCGGTCTCGTAGTCGCCCTTGAGCACCCGTACCCGGCAGGTGCCGCAGGCGCCCTCGCCGCACGACTGCGGGAACGGCACCCGCGCGGTGTTGGCGGCGTCGAGAACCGTCTGACCCGGCGGGCACGGGAACGACTCGCCGCCGGACAGCCTGATCCGGTACTCCGCGACACCGGCCTGCTGCGCGGCGAGCGCGACGGCGTGCGCCCGCTCCC
Source organism: Actinoplanes sp. NPDC051861 (assembly GCF_040681145.1). Lineage (NCBI taxonomy): Bacteria > Bacillati > Actinomycetota > Actinomycetes > Micromonosporales > Micromonosporaceae > Actinoplanes > Actinoplanes sp. NPDC051861. The sequence continues at coordinate 101,755 of NZ_JBFAYE010000018.1, read as the reverse complement.
GGCGGGTCTGGCCGCTGCGACCGGACACGAAGGCCTCGGTGTGCACGATGTCGCGGGGCACACCGAGCTCCGCGAGATGCCCCAGCACGTCCTGCATCATCGGCGCCGGCCCGCACAGGTGCACACGGGACGCCCCGGCGGCGCAGGTGCGCAGCGCGTCGAGATCGATGCGGCCGGACCCGCCCGGCCCGCTGCGGAATACGTGCACCTCGAGGCCGGGAAGAACGGCCGCCAGCCGGTCGAGCTCATCGGTGAAAGGCGGCTCGCCGCGGCAGCCGAGCAGGAACACGATCCGCCCGCGATGTCCGGCGGCCGCCGCGCTGGCGACGACGCTCATCAGCGGGGTCACACCGACGCCGCCGGCGATCAGCAGCAGCGTGCCGTCGCCGGGGCTGTCGCCGGGCGCCCAGGTGAACGTGCCCACCGGCCCGGTCACCCGCAGCGCCTGCCCGACCCGCAGCTCGTCGTGCAGGAACGTGGAGCCCAGGCCGTCCGGCTCCCGCTTGACCGCGATCTCGGCATAGCCCGTGGCCTGCGGGCCGCTGCAGATCGAGTACGAGCGTTCGATCGGCTCCACCGCCACCGGCAGCTCGACCTTCAGATACTGCCCCGCGACGAACCCGAACGGCAGCGCGTCACCGTCGAGCGGCTCCAGCCGGATCCGGTTGATCTGCGGGGTCACGGCGTCGATCGCGGCCACCCGTAGATACCCGCGCCACTCACCGGTCTGCCGCGGTACCGGGGCGAGCAGGGCGCGCCACATCGCGCCGGTCTGCCGCCCGCCGAGCACCGCGTTCGCGGCCATCAGGCCACCGGCGAGGGCACCGACCACCCCGGAACCCCAGGCGTCCTGACCGGCCACCACCAGCCCCTTCACCGGGGTACGGGTGCCGGCGGCCCGGGAACGGAGCCGTTGCGGGGTCGCCGCGAGACCGTAGAACGAGCCGCGGACGCTGTGCTGGAAGTTCTCGAACGTCAGTGGGGTCGCCAGCTCGGCGAAGTCCACCAGGTCCCGGAAGCCGGGCCACCGCTGCTCCAGCCGGTCCAGCAGGCGGTTCGTCCACTCCGCCTTGAGCTGCTCGTAGCCCTCCGGCCGGCCGTGCCACCGCTCGAAGTCACCGGGGTCGACCAGTTCGAGGAGCTCCACGGTGTGGAAGCGGGCGGCCGGGTTGTTCAGCGAGGCGAACGAGACGTACAGCGTGCCCCGCGGCGCCCCGTCCAGGTCCGGCATGAACCAGTGGTTCTCCCCGTGCACCCCCAGCTCGGCCGGCGAGCGGTTCAGCCCGAGGAACAGCATCACCGCGGAGGGCTCGGCGGGCAGGTCCACCTCCTGGCCCAGCAGCGCATAGGTGTTGCGCACGCCGGCCGCCGACACCACCGTCGGCGCCGTCACCCGGTACTCACGGCCGTCGGCCTGGTCCACCACGTCGACACCGGCCGCCCGGCCCCGCTCGACGACGACGCGCCGCACCAGCTGCCGGGTCCGCACCTCGACGCCCCGCTCGGCGAGGATCTCCAGAACGACCTCGTTGATCGCTTTCGGGCCACCCACCGGATGCGCCGTGCCACCCAGGAAGAACGTCGTCGGCACCGCCGCGTGATAGGCGAACGCGCTCGTCGCCGGCGGAGTTCCGTACAGACCCCATCGCGCCTGCAGGATCGCGCGCAACCGCGGGTCGGTCACACTGCGATTCACCTCGTCCCGCAGCGACCGGTAAGCCGCCGGGAAGAGACCCTCGACAAGCGGAAACCCCATTTTTTGTACGGGCGCCGGCAGCGACGACAGCACATTGCGTGTCGCGAGCCCGATCATCGCCCGGCGCACCTTGCGGAAGTAGCGGCCGACAGCCCGCGCCTCGCCCGGGAACAGTTCGGTGAGCCGCGCCTGGAACTGCTCCCGGCCGGCGGGCACCGCGAAGTCGAATCCGGGAAAGTGCAGCATGTCGTAGTCGTCCGGCAGCGGCTGCAACTGCACCCGCCCGTCGGTCATGAAGTTCAGGAACGGTCCGGCGTTCCCGCTCATGTAGTGCAGTCCGGTCCCGAACCGGTAACGGCCCTGCCGGGCGAACTCGTGCGTCATCCCACCGGGCGTGTAGTGCTGCTCCAGCACCAGAACCCGTTTCCCGCCGAACTGCGCGAGCATCCGGGCGGCGGCGAGCCCACCCATGCCCGACCCGATCACAACCGCATCGACTTCTTCGAAGGCCACACCGCGCAACCAACACCGCGCCACTGAATTAGTTCTGGACGGGCCGCACTCAGGCGCGTGTGGTGGCATTGCACCGTGACGATCATTCGCTCCGTCCTGCTGTTCGCCCTCGCCGCGCTCGCCGAGATCGGCGGCGCCTGGCTGATCTGGCAGGGGGTCCGCGAGCACAAGGGTGTGCTCTGGATCGGCGCCGGCATCGCCGCGCTCGGCGCCTACGGGTTCGTCGCCACCCTGCAGGCCGACGCGAACTTCGGCCGGATCCTGGCCGCCTACGGCGGCGTGTTCGTCGCCGGCTCGCTGGGCTGGGCGATGCTCGTCGACAAATTCCGGCCCGACCGGTACGACGTCATCGGCGCCACCGTCTGCCTGATCGGCGTCGCCGTCATCATGTACGCACCCCGGGGTTGACCCCGACCGAAGTAGCTCAGTAATAATTGAGTCAATGAACGCTGAGGCATCGTCCCTTGCCGCGCGAGCCCGGGTGCACGCCGCTCTCGGCGACCCGGCCCGCCTCGCCATCGTCGACGCGCTCACGCTCGGCGACGCCTCCCCCGGCGAGATCGCCACCGGCCTGGGCATGCCCACCAACCTCGTCGCCCACCACGTCAACGTCCTGCGCGAAGCCGGGCTGCTGGTGAGGACGCGCTCGGAGGGCGACCGCCGCCGCACCTACCTGCGGCTCGTGCCCGGCGTGCTCTCCGCACTCACCGCTCCACGGCTCGACAGCGCCGAGCGAGTGGTGTTCGTCTGCACCCACAACTCGGCTCGCTCACAGCTGGCCGCCGCGCTGTGGCGCGACCGCGTCGGCGGCGACGTCGCGTCCGCCGGGACCCTTCCGGCGCAGCGGGTCCATCCCCGCGCCGTGCGGGTCGCGCACAGGCACGGCCTGGCCCTCGACCCGGCCGGCACTCACCACGTCGACGACATCGTCCACGACGGCGACCTGATCATCGCCGTCTGCGACAACGCCCACGAGGACCTCACCGGCCCGGTCCGCCCCCGCCTGCACTGGTCCGTGCCCGATCCCTCCCGCGCCGACACCGACGAGGCGTTCGAGGCCGCGTACACCGACCTCGCCGACCGCATCGACCGGATCTCGCCGGTCATCGACACCCGCGCCGGCCGCGGCTGACCCGCTCAACCTGGAGTCCCATGCACCGGATCACATGGTGGCGGCGGCTGCTCGCCGAGTTTCTCGGCACCGCGCTGCTGGTCACCGCCGTCGTCGGCTCCGGCATCATGGCGGTGGAGTTGTCGCCGAACGACGTCGGCCTGCAGCTGCTCGAGAACTCGGTCGCCACCGCGTTCGCCCTCGGCGCGCTGATCCTCATGTTCGGCCCGGTCTCCGGCGCCCACTTCAACCCGGTGGTCTCCGCCGCCGACTGGTTCCTGAGCCGCCGCACCGGCACCGGGCTGACGGTCAAAGGCCTCATAGGGTACGCCGCAGCGCAGACGACAGGAGCGATCACCGGCTCGATCCTGGCCAACCTGATGTTCGGCCTGGCGCCCGTGACCTTCTCGGCCAAGGACCGCGCGGCCGGGCACCTGTGGCTCGGCGAGGTCGTCGCCGTCGCCGGTCTGCTCCTGCTGATCTTCGCGCTGGGCCGGTCCGGCCGCGCCGCGGTCGCCCCGGCGGCGGTCGGTGCCTACATCGGCGCCGCCTACTGGTTCACCAGCAGCACGAGCTTCGCCAACCCGGCCGTCACGATCGGCCGCGCCTTCACCGACACCTTCGCCGGTATCGCCCCGGCGTCGGTGCCCGGCTTCGTGATCGCCCAGCTCGCCGGCCTGATCATCGGCGCCGGTCTCGTACTGGCGCTCTACCCCACCGCACGCCCGATTCTCCAGGGGAGCAGCTCATGAACGGCACCAGGCCCACCGTCCTGTTCGTCTGCGTACACAACGCCGGCCGCTCCCAGATGGCCGCCGGCTGGCTGCGCCACCTCGCCGGCGACCGGGTCGAGGTCCGCTCCGCCGGCTCCGAGCCCGCCGAAACCGTCAACCCGTCCGCCGTCGAGGCGATGAGGGAGGCCGGCATCGACATCACCGGCCAGACCCCGGCCAGGCTCACCTGGGACGCCGCGCGGGAGTCCGACGTCATCATCACCATGGGCTGCGGCGACGCCTGCCCGGTCTTCCCCGGCAAACGCTACGAGGACTGGAAGCTGGAGGATCCGGCCGGCAAGGGCGTGGACGCGGTCCGCCCCATCCGCGACGACATCAGGTCCCGCGTCGAGGTCCTGCTCGCCGACCTGCTCCCGCCCGCCTGACCGCGCCGGCCGGGTCAGGGTGCCGACCGCCGTCGCCTGCCGGCAACGAGCCAGACGCCCACCGCCACCAGCAGCAGCCCGGCCGCCACGGCACCGCCGAGGACACCGCCCGGCACACCCGCTGACTCCTCCCGGGCCGCGGCGGCCGATGCCTGGGACACCGGCACCCCGGTGGCCGATGCCTGCGGCACTGCCGCCGCGGGCAGGACCGGGTCGGCGAGGGTGAACTCGTAGGAACCCTGAACCGTGTGGCCGTCGACGGACACCACCCGGTACGCCACCGTGTAGGTACCGTTCGCCAGCGACCCGGTCAACGTGACACTGCCGGTCGACTGCTCGACGACGGCGGGCGCTGCCGGGACCCGCTGCCTGCTCGCATCACTGATCACGATCGTCGTGTAGTCCGGGTTGAGGCGCTCGCTGAACCGAAGAGTGACCGTGCCGGGCGCCTTGACCAGGACGCCGTTCTTGGCCGGGTCCGCCGACACGAGCACGGCGTGCGCCCACGCCGGCACGCTCGGTGTCAGGACCGCCAGCAGCGCCACGACCGGCAGGAGCGGCCGCCTCATGCCAGCACCTGCTCGCCGATCCAGCCGCCCTCGGCGCAGCCGGGCGGTATCGCGAAGACCGCGGAGCCGATCGGGGTGATCCATTCGTTGAGCAGGTCCTTGTCGGCGAGTCGTTGCTGGATCGGGACGAACTGGGCGGCGATGTCCCGTTGGTAGGCCGCGAAGATCAGGCCGCAGTCCGGTACACCGGCGGCGTCTGGCATGCCGTCGTAGTTGTACGGCCGGCGCAGGATCTTCAGCGCCGGATCCTCGATGCGGGCCCGGGTGACGTGGGAGAAGTCCGGCATCAGCGGCAGGCCGGAGGTGTCCAGCACGGCGAAGTCCGGTACGTCGTGCTCCTGACTGCCGCTCAACGGCGCGCCGGACTCCATGCGGCGCCCGACCGCGTTCTCCTTGTCGGTCACCGACAGCTTGTCCCACGTCTCCATCTCGGCACGTACCCGGCGCACCACGAGCGTGCTGGAGTTGTCGGGGTTCCACACCGCCGGATCGATCTCCGCGCCGCGCGGGTTGGCGGTGCCGTCGAGCTGGCCCATCACGTTGCGCTGGGTGTGCTCGGGAGCGTGCACCCCGGGGCTGCGCCGGAATCCCGTCTGCACCCAGCGCACCGTGGCGAACGGGCGGGCATCCTTGATCAACATGCGCTGGGCGTGCGCCACGGTCAGCGGGTCGTCGGCGCAGATCTGCACCAGCAGGTCGCCGCCGGACCAGCGGTCCTGGAGCCGATCGATCTTGAAGCGGGGCAGGTCGGCGACCGGGGACGGCAGCCTCGCGGCCCGGAACAGGCCGGGCCCGAAGCCGAAGGTGACAGTCAGGCGGGCCGGCAGGACGGCCAGGGTCGCATCGGTGTCACCCAGGGCGGCAACACCCTGGGTGAGGCGGGCGGCGTCGTCGGTGAGCAGGCGCAACATCCTGCCCAGCGCCCGCCGGTCGGTGCCTCGGGCCAGGGTGAACGCCACGAACGAGGCGTGTGCGGGCGGGTCCTCGGCGATACCGGCCTGGCGCGGGCCGTGGAACCGTACGGTCCCCGTACCGATTCCGGAAGGTCCGGACGACGCGGCCGCAACCGGCCCCTGGCCGGCCCCGGCAACCACGCCGATGCCGGCCACCGCGCCGCCGGCGAGCAGACCGCGCCTGCTCACCGGCAGAGGTCGTGGCGTCACGGGGCGCTGCTGCCCATCGGCATGCCGGACGGCGACATGCCCGGCTCGTAGCTCTCCTCCGCCCCGGCGAACGGCTTGGCGATCGCGGTGAACGGCACAGCCGTGCCGTCGCCGAGCCTGAGGGTGAACGACACCTGGTCGCCGGGCTGGATCGCGGCGGCCGGCTTCATCAGCATCAGGTGGTCACCGCCGGGCGCGAGTTCGTGGCTGCCACCGGCCTTGATCACGAAGCCGCCCTCCTTCGGCTGCATGACCATCTTGCCGTCCTTCATGGTCATCTCGTGCAGCTCGATCGGCGACGCGGGCGACTCGGCCGCCGTGATGGTGATGTCGGCGGCGGTGGCGTTCTGCAGGATGCCGAAGGCGGCGGTCATCTCACCGGCCGGCCCGGCCTTGACCCACGGGTCCTTGACCGTCAGCGTCGTGGCCACCATCGCCGACGGCGTGGGCGCGGGAGTCCCCGCACCCGCGGCGTCATCGTTGCCGCCGCATCCGGCCAGGCCGAGAGTCGTCATGGCGCCGGCCAGCACCACTGCCGCGAGGGTCCGCCGGCGAGAGCCGTGGATGAGGGTGGTTGGCATGATGTCCGTTCCTCGAAGGGGGTCTGCGCTGAGTTGGTCTCCTCTCAGCTCCGGGAAGTTCCCGCACCCTTCGATTCGCGGGGGAAAGTTCACATGCCGGGGCCGGGCGGCCTACACGGCGAAGGGCGCTCCGGCGGCTGGATCATCGCGAGCCGGAGCGCCCTTCGTTGTCGACACGACGCGAGCGCCGCCCCGGGTGGTGGGTCACGGCCAAGCAACACCCTCACCCTTAAAGTCATCATCCTGCAGTTGCCATAAACTTGCAATAGGCCATACTGGGCCCCTCCGAACCGATTCATCACCGGAAGGTTCCCGATGGCCGTTTACACGCTGCCCGACATGCCCTACGACTACGGCGCGCTGGAGCCCGCCATGAGCGGGCAGATCCTCGAGCTGCACCACAGCAAGCACCACGCCGCGTACGTCAAGGGCAGCAACGACACCCTCGACCAGCTGGCCGAGGCCCGCGACAAGGGCGACTACTCGACCCTGGTCGGGCTGGAGAAGACCCTGGCGTTCAACCTGTCCGGGCACGTGCTGCACTCGATCTTCTGGAACAACCTGCGGCCGGGCAGCAGCGCCGACCGGCCCGAGGGCGAGCTCGACGCGGCGATCGCCGAGCACTTCGGCTCGTTCGAGGCGTTCTCCGCCCAGCTGTCCACCGCCACCAAGGGCGTGCAGGGCTCCGGCTGGGGTGTGCTCGCCTGGGAGCCGCTGTCGCAACGGCTGATCGTGGAGCAGGTCTACGACCACCACGGCAACGTCGGGCAGGGCTCCACGCCGATCCTGGTCTTCGACGCCTGGGAGCACGCGTACTACCTGCAGTACAAGAACGTCCGCCCGGACTACGTCGACCGGCTGTGGAACCTGGTCAACTGGGCCGACGTGACCAAGCGGTTCGACGCGGCCCGCGCCGCCGGCAACCCGATCATCGTCGCCCCGTGACCGGCACCGGCCCGCAGGACACCGGCCCGGGGCGCGGTACCCCCGCGGACACGGGTCCTGGGCCGGTGTTCCTCAGCGCGCAACAGGCGGCCGGAGTCGTCGCGGCCAAACACCGCGGCGACTTCGCCGGCGCCGAGGAACTGCTGACGGCGATGGGTGACGAACGGGCCCGGGCACGCGGCTTCTGCCTGCTCGCCGAACTCGCTCTGAACCTCGTCCGCGCCCGGACCGGCCAGACGATGGACGATCTCGTGCGGGAACTGAGCCTGCTGATGGCGGACGCGGCGCAGGGCGGGCCACCGGGAGACGACGACTGACGTCGCCGGCCCGGACACCTCTCGTGGTGGTGGGTGTTCGCCGCAGCGCGGAACGCCACGCGGTGCTGACCACCATGAGTTTCCGCACTCACGGGTCGCCGTACAGACTGCCACCGGCCGCGGGCGGAGCGGATGTCTGTCAGGTGCGGGTCCAGAGGTGGACCGGGACGGTGGGGAACGCGGCGGTCAGGAACTCCTCGGTGCGGCGGTCGCGGAGCAGGCAGTCCGGCCAGTGATCCAGCAGGCCGGGCAGGTCTCGGTGGCCCAGGAGCAGCTGGAGCAGGGCGGCCGGTGGGATCGCGGCGTGGACCGAGGGGCTGGTCGGCGGGCTGACCTCGCCGGGTACCGCGTGCACCGCCTTGAGCGTCCCGTCCTCGAACTCCAGCCGGGCGGCCCGGCCGTAGGTGTCGATGGTCAGTTCCGGTTCGGGCCAGCGCAGGCCGGCCGCCTGCCAGCGGGCCCGGAGCGCCGGTTGCAGCCGGGTGAGCAGGCCGATCGGGTCCGCGGCGCGGACGTACCAGCCGCGGGGGCGTTGCGGCACGCCGTGCGGACCGTGCAGGACCAGCGGGTGCCGCGGGTCGAGCAGGAACCGGACGGCGGTGAACGGCCGGCCCTCGGCGGCCTCGAACTCCCGGCCGGCCTGGCCGAGGTAGGCGTGCATCACCGGGGCCGCCACGGGCCAGTCCTCCGGGCGGAGAGCGCCGGCCGCGACGACGAACACATCGCCGGCGGTGGAGAGCCGGTTGCCGTACACCAGGTACGCCACCACGTCGGTGCCGCTCACGAGCACCGCCACCGCGCGCCGCACGAAGTCGGCCGCCCGGCGCCCGGCGATCTCGTACTGCCACACCGCGACGTCCCGGGGGCAGGTCCACACGTCATCGGCCGCGAGCAGCCGGTCGAGGTCGGCGAGGGCGTACGCGTCAGCGGCCGTGGCGGGCCGCATCGAGAAGTCACCGGCGTCACCGCGCGGCGGGAGCTCGGCGGCGGGCAGTGTGGGCGCGCCGTCGTTGGCCAGCGCGTAGTCGTAACCGAGCCGCCGGTAGAAGTACGGGATCCCCTCGATCATCTGGATCGCCACGCCGTCGGCCGCGTGCCGCTGGTGCAGCGCCGCGAACAGCTGCTCGGTGAGCCGGTTCCCCCGGTGCTCCGGTGCCGTGCCGACGAGTTCGATCTGGGCGACGGGAAGCCGCACCCCGGTCAGCGCCCAGTCCTGGCGCAGGCTGACGAGGCTGGCGACCGGGCGGCCGGTGGCGGGGTCCTCGGCCACCAGGAAGTCGTCCGGTGTGACCGACGGATGCCCGTCGAGCAGGTCGTGGACCCAGGCGGCGATGCCGGGGTGCGGTTTCCCGCCGGTCACCCGCTGGAGCTGGACCGATGCTTGCAGGTCGGCCAGCTCGGCGGCGTCGGACGGCCGGCCCGGCCGGATTAGGTAACGAACAGTCCCCGTTGTCATACCTTACGTCTAGCAGACTCACGGTGGGAAGAACAGGTAGGTGGTGGCCGTCAGCACCGGCAGCATGATGAGCAGCGCGATCGCCGCGTACGCGAAGAAGTGCGGCATCCGGACCCCCCGGTGCTCGGCCACCTCCTTGACCATGAGGTTGGGCCCGTTGCCCAGATAGGTCAGTGAGCCCATCATCACCGCGCCGCAGGCGATCGCGAACAGCAGGCTGTTGCCATCGGGTGTGCTGGTCAGGTCGGCCAGATAGCGCGGATCGCCGATGCCGATGCCGAGTTGGCCGGCCGCGACCGAGGTGAAGGCGAGGTAGGTGGGCGCGTTGTCCAGTGTCGACGACACCGCGCCGGTGGCCCAGAAGTACTGCCACGGGTGGTGCAGGCCGATCTCGTCCGCGCGGGCGTTGAGGATCAGCAGTGGCTGCGTCATGGTGACGAACACGCCCGCGAAGAGCACCGCGACGGACGCGATCGGGCCGAACGTGAAGTGGTTGCCGTCGTGGATCGCGCGCGGGGTGAGCCGGTACGACGCGTACGCGATGCCCAGCAGCGCCAGCTCGGTCAGGCCGTGGGGCAGGGTGACGGCGCCCTTGGCGAGCAGGACGAGGACGACCGCGGCGAGCAGCAGCAGGTTGCGGCGGCCGGCCAGGTGCAGCGGCTGGTGGGCGATGAGTTCGTCCATCAGGCCGGTGTCGCGGTCGCGGCGTTCCTCGCGGTTGACCACGGCCTGGTCGATCAGGTTGAAGATCAGGATCAGGACGCCGTTGACGAAGAGCCACGGCGCCCACAGCCGGAAGGTCCAGTCGAACGGCACGCCCTTGAGGAAACCCAGGTAGAGCGGCGGGTCGCCGATCGGGGTGAGCAGGCCGCCCGCGTTGGCGACGATGAGGATGAAGAAGACGACCAGGTGGGCCCGCGTGCCGCGCCGGGCGTTGGCGCGCAGGAACGGGCGGATGAGCAGCATGGCGGCGCCGGTGGTGCCGATCACGTTGGCCAGGACCGCGCCGATGGCGAGCATGCCGGCGTTGGCGAGTGGGGTTCCGGCGAGGGAGCCGCGGATCTCGATGCCGCCGGCGATGACGAACAGCGCGGCGAGCAGGGCGACGAACGAGAGGTATTCGGCGAGCGAGTGGGTGAGCGCCTCGGGCCCGCCGTGCCGGAGCAGCAACTGGGCGGCGGCGGGAACGGCGAGCGCGGCGACGACGAGTGCCTTGTTGCGCAGCCGGGCCCACCAGCCGGCGGCGAGCACTTCGAGCAGCGCCACCGCGATCAGCAGGGCGGCGAACGGTACGGCGCTCCAGAGTGGCAGCTGGTCGCCGAGTGTCTCCATACCGCGCTCAGCCGCCGGAGCGCAGCAGTTCGGCGGAGTCGGCGAGCATCGCGCCGGGGTCCGCGGTCGCGCCGGTGAACAGTTCGAACGCGGCGACGGCCTGGTAGACGCTCATCGGGACACCGGGCAGTGTGGCGGCGCCGGCGGCTCGGGCGGCGATGAGCAGAGCGGTGTCGGCGGGACGGTAGACGAGATCGGCGACCCACAGATCGGGGCGCAGGTCGGCGGCGGCGACGGGTGAGCCGGGATGGTGGGCCATGCCGACCGGCGTGGCGTTGATGACGCCGTCGGCGGTGGCGAGCAGCGCGCTCTGTCCGGCCGGAACACCGGTGGCGACGCGCTCGGCGCCGAACTGCCCGGCCAGGACCCGGGCCAGCTGATCGGCGCGGTCCTGATCCAGGTCGACGATCGTGAGGCGGCGGGCGCCGAGGGTCAGCATGGCGTGCGCGACGGCCGACCCGGCACCACCGGCGCCGAGTTGGACGACGTGGTCACGGGACACCGACGGGAAGTGTTCGGCGAAGCTGGTGCGGAACCCGTACCCATCGGTGTTGTGGCCCTTTGCGGTGTTGTCGTCGAAGACGACGGTGTTGACCGCGCCCAGCAGGCGCGCCTCGGCGGACAGGCCGTCGAGATGACGGATGATCTCCTGCTTGAACGGGTGGGTGACGTTCAGGCCGCGATAGCCGAGCGCGCGGGCCCAGTGCAGCAGGTCCGGCAGGTCGGCGGCGCGCAGGCCGAGGTCGTGCGAGTCGATGGTGGTGTAGAGCAGGCGGATGCCGTGCCGATCGGCCTCGTGCTGGTGCAGCAGCGGCGAGTGGGACTGCCGGATGCCGGCGCCGACGAGGCCGATCAGGACGCGAGGGGATGGGGTCACCGTGCTGGTCAGGCGGAGGCCCGGATGCTCTTGTAGAGCTCCAGGTTGGCGCCGGTGTAGTGGGTGTTGAAGAAGGCCTCCGCCTTGCTGATGAAGGCGGTCCGGTCGACCTGGTCGATCTCCACGACGGTACGGGTGGAGTCGGCCCGCCACCCGTCGAGAACCTTCTCGGTCTCGTCGTCGACGCACTTGCGGTTCTCGGCCCGGATGTCGTGCACGGCCTTGGTCAGCGCGTCCTTCTGCGGCTGGCTCATCTTGTCGAGCGTCTTGTCGGAGATCACCACGTAGTGCACGCCGACCTGGTGGTTGGTGAGGCTGGCCGCCTTGAGGATCTCGTCGAACTTCTGCGCGTGGGTGGCCACCACCGGGTTCTCCTGGCCCTGTGCGACGCCCTGCTGCAACGCCAGGTAGAGCTCCTCGACGGCGATGGCGACCGCGTTCGCGCCGAGCGCCTTGGCGTTGGCCAGGAACTGCGGGGTGTTGGGGAAGCGGATCTTCAGGCCGGCGAGGTCCTCGGGCTTGCGGATCGGCTTGGTGGCGGTGAACGTCCGCATCCCGAAGTACCAGCCGTCGAGGACGGTCGTGTTCGTGGCGGTGTTGAACTCGGTGAAGAACTGCTCACCGTTCTCGTCGACCCACTTGAAGAAGTGATCGATGTCGTTGAAGGCGTATGCCGCGTCCAGGACGCCGATCTTGGGGAAGGCGGTCGACATCGCGGAGCCACCCTGCAGGTCCATGTCGATGTCGCCGCTCTGCACGGCGGTGAACCGCTCGGCGTCCGGGCCGAGCTGGCTGTTGGGGAACATGTCGATGGTCAGGTTGAGGTCCGGCTGCGCCTCGATGCGTTCCTTGAGCAGCTTCATGCCGCAGTAGTAGTTCGGCTGGGTCTCCGGCTGGGAGCTGCCGATCTTGAGGGTGAGTGCGGGGTTCGCGCCCTCGGCAGCGCCGGAGTTGTCGGCGGTGGTGCATCCGGCGGCGAGAAGGACGAGCGCCAGGGCGGCGGCGATGCGTTTCATGGTTTCTCCCGAATGTCAGAATCCGAGCAGGTTGGGTAGCCACAGCACGACACCGGGCAGTGCGGTGACGACGATCAGGACGAGCAGCAGCGGGACGAGGAACGGCGCGACGCCGCGGAAGATGACGTCGACCGGTTTGCCGGTGACCGAGCTGGTGATGTAGAGGACGCTGCCGACCGGTGGGGTGAGCAGGCCGATCATCAGGTTGATGATCATGACGACGCCGAAGTAGATCGGGTCGATGCCGAATTCGACGGCGATCGGCAGCAGGACCGGCACCGTCACGAGGATGATCGCGGTGGCGTCGATCAGGCAGCCGAGGACCAGCAGGATGAGGTTGACCAGAATCATGAAGACCCACGGGTTGCTGGAGACCCCGGTGAGGAACTCGGCGACGTCGCGGGACACGTGCGCCCGGGTGAGGATCAGGCCGAGCAGCGCCGCGGCACCCAGGATCAGCATGATGCCGCCGGTGATGACCGCGGTCTCCCGGGCCGCCTGCAACAGCACCCGGGCCTTCGCCGTGCGGTAGACGACGCCGAGGATCAGCATGTACGTCACCGCGACCGAGGCCGCCTCGGTCGGGGTGAACGTCCCGGAGAGAATGCCGCCGAGCAGGATCACCGGGGTGAGCAGCGGGCCGACGGCGCCGATCGAGGCACGGGTGAACCGGGACCGGTCGAACGGCACGGAGGTGAACCGGGACCGGCGGGCGGTCCAGATGAAGATGTAGACACAGAGCCCGATCGCCATCGCGAAGGCGGGCAGCACCGAAGCCGCGAACAGCGCTCCGGTGGAGACCGTGGCGGTCGCCGCGTAGATGACCGCCGGGATGCTCGGCGGCATGACCGGGCTGATCAACGAGGACGCGGCGGTCAGGCCGGAGGCGAAACCGTGCGGGTAACCGGCCTTGACCATCTGCGGGATCTGCATCTTGCCGAGACCGGCGACGTCGGCCAGGGCGGAGCCGCTCATCCAGGAGAAGCCGACCGCGGAGCCGACGTTCACGTACGCCAGGTTGCCGCGCAGGCGCCCCAGGCCGGCCAGGCAGAACTCGTAGAGCCGGTCGGCGATGCCCAGCCGGTTGGCGAGCACGCCGACGAGGATGAACAGGGGCACGGCCAGCAGCGGGAAGCTGTTGAGGCCGTCGAAGGTGGTCTTCAGGGAGAAGCCGGCCGAGCGGCCGTCGGCCAGCGCCCACCACAGGCTGGGCCCGATGAAGGCCAGCCCGACGGGGACCCGGATCAGCAGGAGCACGGCGATGGCGGCGCCCACCATCCACAGTTCGAGGATCATCTCGCCTCCGCCGCGTCGAAGGGTGCGTCCTCGTGGCCGGCGGCGAAGACGCGGACGACGGCGCGGATCGCGCCGGAGGTGAAACCGATCAGCGGGACGGCGTAGAGGATCCACAGCGGAATGCCGAGTGCGGCGGTGTGCCGGCCGGCGTAGACCACGATCAGGTTGTAGGCCTCCCAGGCGAGCGCCGCGCAGATCACCGCCGTGCACGCTGCGGAGATCGCCTTGACCACCGTGAAGGCCCGGCCTTTCACCAGGTAGTCGATGATCTGGATGGTGATGTGGCCGTTGTTGCCGATCAGGTAGCCGACCATGATGAAGGTCAGCACGATCAGCGAGTAGCCGGCGAGTTCGCCGACGCCCTGCCAGTTGAGCGCGGGCACGTAACGGCTGATCACCTGCCACAGGACGCTCAGGAAGATGACCGTGAGCGCCACGACGGCGATCCACAGCTCGATCGAGCCCCAGGCGCGCAACATCGCCGGTTCCCGCCAGCCTTGCTCCCGCTCCGCCTCAGCGGCGGAGTCCGGCCGTGTGCGCCGGCGGAAGGGGACGGATCTGGTCAACGAACGACCTCCTGCCGCTCAGATGAGGAGTTCCGCTAGGCGGACCGACTGGACCGCTCCGTGGACTGCGTGTAACGTACGGGCGTCCGCCGTTCCTGACAAGAGCCCGAGTCCGGACCGTTACGGATGTGTGAATCCGCACCCGGGGCAGGAGAATCGTGGCGACACGGGCAGGATGGTCTGCGGCCGTGCACCAGGAGGCCGTGCACCCGGAGGCGAGGAGAGTGGGTTCCTTGGAGGCGCCGGATACGACCGCGGCACCCGCCGAAGCCGTCGACCAGCAGGGCGTGCGCAGCGTGCAGCGCGCGCTGGGCATCCTCGGCCTGCTCACCGACGACCGGCCGATCGTCTCGGTCCGCGACATCGTGGAGGCGACCGGGCTGGCCAAGACCACCGTGCTGCGCCTGGTGTCGACGCTCGAGCACAACGGCCTGCTCTGGGCCACCACCAACGGATACATGGCCGGGCCGGGCCTGTGGCGCTGGGCCCATCTGGCCCGCAAGAGCTGGGAGCTGCCGCCGGAGACCCAGCTGAGCATGCGTGAGCTCGCCGCGCGCCAGCGCGAGACCGTCAACCTGTACGTCGCCCGCGACATCTACCGCGTCTGCGTCGCCCAGCAGGAGAGCCCGCAACCGCTGCGCCACGTGGTCCGCGTCGGCGACGAGCTGCCGATGTGGGCCGGCGCCTCGTCCAAGGTCCTGCTGCGCGACGCCACCCCCGCCCTGCTGGAACGCATCGCCAGGGACTCGCCGCGGGGCCCGGAACACGTGAGGGTCATGCGGGAGTGGATCGACGAGGCCGCCCGGGTGGGCTACGGCGAGAGCCACGGAGAGCGCGAGGCCGGGCTGTCCGCCGTCGCCGCGCCGGTTCTCGGCCGCTCGGGCGGCGTGGTCGCCGCCCTGGCCCTGAGCGGGCCCTCGATCCGTTTCACCCCGGACCGGGTCGCCGAGTTCGCCGACGACCTGAGGGCGATGGCGCAGCAGATGTCCGAGCGGGGCTTCGACCGCCCGTTCGGCGCGCCCGCCTGACCGGGTCATTCCAGCACCACCGTCGTGCCGGTGCGCGACGAGGTGTACACCGCCTCGACGATCTCCAGCGACCGCACCGCGTCCCGGCCGGTGACCGCCGGCTCCCGGTCCTCGCGCAGGGCGGCCACGAAGTCCGCGACCTGCATGGCGTGGAACGGCGCGAGGTGCTCGTGGACGGCGGCCAGCGGCAGGTCACCGGAACCTTCCGGCACGGGCCCCGCGGAGCCGACGCCCTCGGGGAACTCGGTCACGCCCGCCACGCGGCCGGCGGCGTCGGCGACCCACACCCGCGCACCGCGACCCGGCCGGAACGTCGTGCCGGCCTGCACCGTGGCGATCGCGCCGGAGGCGAACTCGACGAGCGCGCCCGCGGTGTCCTCCACGTCGATGAGGCCCTGATGGACGAGTGTGGCGCAGCGGCCGGTGACCCGCCGGGCCCGGCCCATGTACCACTGCAGCAGGTCGATGTGGTGGATCGCCTGGGTCATCAGCACGCCACCGCCCTCGGTCGCGCGGCTGCCGCGCCACGGTTCGGCGTAGTAGTCCGCGTCCCGGTTGAACCGGGCCACGACACCGCCACAGATCGGCGGGCCCAGCCGCCCGTCGTCGATGGCGGCCCGGATCCGGGCGGCCGCCGGCCAGAACCGGCGCTGGAAGATCACTCCGAGACGGATCCCGGCCGCCCCGGCGGCCGCGATCATGCGGTTGGCCTGCGCCACGTCGAGCGCTATCGGTTTCTCACACAGCACATGTACGCCGTGACGCGCGGCCGCCAGCACGCCGGCCTCGTGTGCTCCGTGCGGGGTGCACACCGTCACCGCGTCCAGGCCGCGCGCCAGCATCGGCTCCGCGTCCGCGTAGGCGTGCGGTATCCCGTACTCGGCGGCGAAGGCGTGCGCCCGCCGCGGCACGGTGTCCGCCACCGCGAACACCTCGACTCCGGCCGTCGCGCGCAACGCCGCCACGTGGTTGCGCGCGATCGCACCGCAGCCGAGGATCCCTATTCGCATCGTGGCCCGGCCAGCCCGCGCATCGCCAGCTCGTAGACGTCCGCGCCGAAGCCCGCCAGGAAACCCGTGGACGCGGCGGCGGTCAACAGGTTGCGGTAGAGCGGCTCGCGGCCGAACACGTTGGTCAGGTGCACCTCGACGACCGGTTCGACGAGCATGCGCAGCGCGTCGTACAGAGCGACCGAGGTGGTGGACAGGCCGGCCGGGTTGATGATCACCGCGGCCGACGCGTCGTACGCCCGGTGCACCCAGTCGATCAGCTGAGCCTCGGCGTTGGACTGCCCGAAGAACAGTTCGAAGCCGAGCTCCGCGGCCTGTTCCCGGCAGCGTTTCTCGATCTGTGGCAGGGTCACGCGCCCGTAGAGCTCGGGCTCCCTTCGGCCCAGCATGTTCAGGTTCGGCCCGTTGAGGACGAACAGCCGCCCGGTCACGGCTGGTAGACCTCGATCTTCCCGGTGGAGCGCGGGCTCGCCGGGTCGTTGAAGAAGTACTCGCCGGCCCGGCCGAAGGTGTACGTGTACGACTCCCCCGGCGCGAGCAGCACGTCGAACAGCCCCTCGAAGAACTGCGTGACCCCGCGCGGGCCGGCGTTGCCCGGATGGTTGGTGAACGTGACGGTCGTGCCCACCGGCACCCGCAGGTGGGTGGGCGCCATGCTCGCGACCGTGAACGACTCGGTGGTGCCGGTCGTGGTGCGGCCGATGACGACGGTGTTCGACACGGTGGCGCCCTCGACCGGCGCTCCGGACACCGGACGGCGGATCACCGGCGGGGGCGGGGCCGCCACCGGGCCGAGGGCACCGTCGATCTCGAAGGCCCACAGGAAGTCGCCGCGGGGTGCCGAGTTGCCGTACGGGATGCTGGTCCCCCCGGCGAACACGGCGAGGTACTCCTTCCCGCCGGCCCGGTACATGATCGGGCTGGAGCTGATGGCCGCCCCGGTCTGGAAGCGCCACAGCTCGCGGCCGGTGCGCGCGTCCATCGCGAGCAGGTTGCCGTCGGGCTGCCCGATGAACATCAGGTCGCTCGCCGTGGTGAGGATGCCGTTGCCGTGCGCCAGGGAGTACGGCATCCGCCGCTTCCAGCGGACCTGGTTGGTGCTGACGTCGACGGCGACGATGCCGCCGGTCTGGTACTCGCCGGGCGGGCGCAGGCCGTTGGACGCCTCGGTCAGCGAGTGCGCCGCCGCCACGTACCCGTAACCGGTGTAGACCAGGCCGGTGCGGTGACTGAACGACAGGTGCGACCAGTCGGCGCCGCCGCCGTGGCCGGGGATGGACAGCACCGGCACGTCCCAGTGCGGGTCGTAGAGGGCGCCCCGCACGTAGTTCGGGACCGCCCGGTTCGGGTCGCCCGGCACCGACGTGCCCAGCGGCTGGTCGACGACGCGCTGCTCGGTCCAGCCGCCCTGCACCGGGAACGGCTGGGTGGGCCACGTCTTCTGGCGCGGCTCCTGCGGCACGGGCCGTTCCACGACGCCGAGCGGCGCGGTGCCGTCGGTGCGGTCGAGGACGAAGAACATGCCGGACTTGCTGCCGTACACGACGACCTTGCGCTTCCGGCCGCGGATGCGCACGTCGGCCAGCACCGGCGACATCACGTTGTCCATGTCCCAGATGTCGTGGTGGATGGACTGGAAGTGCCACCGGTACGCACCGGTGCGCATGTCCAGCGCCACCAGGGAGTTGGCGAACAGGTTCTGCCCGCCACGGGCCGAGCCGTCCTGCGAGGAGTTGTTGCCGCGCGCGTTGCCGAACGTCCAGAACGTCAGGCCCAGCTCCGGGTCGACGGCCGGGTGGATCCACGGGGTGGCGCCGCCCTCGGCCCAGGAGTCGCCCTCCCAGGTGTCGTTGCCGAACTCGCCGGGCCCGGGTGTGCCCCAGAAGTGCCAGAGCACCTCACCGGTGCCGGCGTCGAGGGCGATCGCCGCGCCGCGCGGGCCGTCGTTGGTGCCGCAGAACAGCAGGCCGTCGTGGTAGACCACGGCAACCTTCTCGATGTTGCCGTACCCGTCGACCTGCTTCTCCCAGACCACCTGGCCGGTCTGCTGGTCGAGCGCGATGACGTAGTTGTCGTTGGATTTGGTGAACACGTGCCCGCCGCCGACGGCGACGCCCCGGCGGGTGAGGGCGCCACGGGTCTGCTCGTAGCGCCACCTGGTCTGCCCGGTGACGCCGTCGACCGCCACGACGTTGCCGAGCGCGGACTCGATGTAGAGCACGCCGTCCACGGCCACCGCGGTGCTCTGGCTGTTGCCGGTGCGCAGGCCGCCCTCGATCGAGTTCGTCCAGGCGCCGCGCAACCGGCGTACGTTGCCGTGGCCGATACGCCGCAGCGAGGTGTAGTTCTGGTTGCCGAGGTTGCCGCCGACCTTGGGGAAGTCGGCGTCGCCGGGGGTGTCGAAGACCTTGAGATCGGCGGCACCGGAGCGGCCGCCGGCCGCCGCGGGTGTGCCGGAGACCGCCAGGCCGGTGGCTGCCGCGGCAGCACCCTTGAGCAGGTTACGTCTGTCGATGTGGGCCACGCGTGTCCCCTCTACTCGAATACGCCCTGGTAGATGTCCTTGATGTTCCAGTGCCCCGGTGTGGGCACCGGCTCGTTGACCATCGGTACGTCGATCACCGCGGGCCGTCGTGCGGCGAGTGCGGCGCGCAGGGCGTCACCGAACTCCCCGGCGGCCTTCACGGTGTAGCCATCGGCACCGCAGGCGCGGCCGAGCGCGGCGAAGTCGGGGCTGTACGGCTCCCCGTCCGGGCCGGTGAAGTCGCATCCGTGGCTGCGACCGAAGCTGGCGGCCTGCAGGTCGCTGATGGTGCCGTGGGAGCGGTTGTTCATGACCACGAAGATGACCGGGGCGCCCTGTTCGACGGCCATCGGCAGGGCGGGCAGCTGAGCGCCCATACCGCCGTCACCGATCAGCGCGACCACGGTGCGGTCCGGCTCGGCGATCTGGACGCCGACGGCGGCGGCCGGGCCGAAACCCATGGTGGAGGCGCCGCCCGGAGTGATGAACCGGCCCTCGGCGGGCAGCTCGTAGCACTGGGCCACGCCGTTCTTGTTCCAGCCCACGTCGGTGACCAGGACCGCGCCGGCGGGCAGGATCGCCCGCAGATCGGTGAGGATGCGCTCCGGCCGCAGCGGGAACCGGTCGTCGGACCCCCGCCCGCGGCTGTCGGCGAACAGCGTGCGGCGAGCCCCGGAGATCGTGTCGCGCAGTCCGTCCCGCCGCCGTGGTTGCGGCCGGCGGGCCCGGACAGCCGCGTCGACGGCCCGCACCGCGCGGGTGACGTCGGCGACGGCGCCCACGGTGACCGGGAAGTTGCGGCCGATCTCGGCCGGGTCGATGTCGATCTGGATCAGCCGGCCGGGCGGGAACTGCCAGGTGTAGCGGCGGTCCCACGAGCTGGCGTCGGTCTCGGCGAACCGGGTCGCCAGCGCCAGCACGACGTCCGCCTCCCGGGTGTACCGGTTGGTGATCTCCAGTCCCCAGAAGCCCGGCATGCCGAGCAGCAGCGGATGGTCGTCGGGCAGCGTGCCCTTGGCCATCAGCGAGTGCACGACGGGGATGTCCAGGTGCTCGACCAGCGAGCGCAGCGCGTCGAGACCGGGGCCCCGGCGCAGGCCGCCACCCAGGTAGACGAGCGGGCGCTCGGCCTCCAGCAGCAGCCCGGCGATGCGGCCGGCGACGTCGGCGGGCAGGTCCGGGCGTTCCGCGACCGCGAGCGGGTAGGCGGTGGCCGTCTCGCTCGGGACGGGACGGGAGAAGTGGTCCATCGGCACGCTGAGCAGCACCGCGCCCGGCCGGCCCGAGGCCGCGGTCCAGAACGCGCGCTCGGTGAAGCGGGGCAGGTCGGCGACCTGGTGCACCTGCCAGGCCCGTTTGACGAAGGGCCGGTATATGGCGCTCTGGTCGGCGTCGGCGTGCAGGTTCACCTCCTGGTGCGGGTGCCGCCCGCGGTAGTAGGACGGGATGTCCCCGGCGATCGCGACCAGCGGCACCGAGTCGAGTGCGGCGGTGAGCACCCCGGTGACCGCGTTGGTCATGCCGGGACCGACGTGCAGCAGCACCACGCCGGTGCGGCCGGTGGCACGGGCGTACCCGTCGGCGGCGTGCGCGGCCGCCTGCTCGTGCCGGGCGATGACGAACTTGATGCCGCTGCGCCCGATCGCGTCCAGCAGTGCGATGTTGGTGTGCCCGCAGGTGCCGAAGATGTGGTCGACACCGTACGACTCGAGCTGGGCCACCATCGCCTCCGCCGCCGTGACCGTGCTCATCGGGTGCCCTCCTGGTCGCCGTACAGGGACGTGCCGCGCAGCAGCAGCGTCTTGATCACGGTGTAGTCGTCGACCATCCAGCGCGGCGACTCGCGCCCGAACCCGGAGTCCTTCACCCCGCCGAACGGGACGTGGTCGAGCCGGAAGTTCGACGACCCGTTGACGACCAGCCCGCCGACCTCCAGCTCGCGCCAGGCGGTCATGATCCGGCGGATGTCATGGGTGAACAGCCCGGCCTGCAGCCCGTAGCGGCTGTCGTTGCAGGTCACCAGGACATCGTCGAAGTCGTCGAACGGCGTGACGCTGACGACGGCGCCGAAGACCTCGTCGCGGATCAGCCGGGCGTCCGGCGGCGGTGCCGCCACCACGGTCGGGGTCACGACGGCGCCGTCGCGGTCACCGCCGGTGGTGATGGTGGCGCCGGCCGTGGCCGCCTCACGGGCCCAGCTGACGACCCGCTCGGCGGCGTCGTCGTCGACCATCGATCCGACGGCGGTGTCCGGGTCGAGGGGGTCGCCCACCCGCAGTTTGCGGACCGCGTCGGTGAACAGGTCGAGGAAGTCGCCGTAGCGGCGCCGGTCGACGTAGACGCGCTGCACCGAGATGCAGCTCTGCCCGGAGTTGCTGTACCCGGTGGCGGCGCAGACGCGAGCGGCGGCGGTCAGGTCGGCGTCGTCGCACACGATGGTGGCGGCGTTGCCGCCCAGCTCCATGACCAGGCGTTTGGCACCGGCGGCGCGGGCCACGGCGGCGCCGGTGGCCGGGCTGCCGGTGAAGCTGATGACGCCGACCTCCGGTGCCGCGCTGAGCGCCGAGCCGATCTCCCCGCCGCCGTGCAGGACCTGGACCGCCTCGGGCGGCATCCCGCAGTCGAGCAGCAGGCGCACGACAGCCGCGGACGACGCCGGGGCCTGCGGCGGCGGTTTGACGATGGTGGTGTTGCCGGCCGCGAACGAGGCGGCGAGCTTGTGCGCGAGCAGGTTGGCCGGCGCGTTGAACGGGGTGATCGCCAGCGCGACACCGACCGGCGCCCGGTGGGTGAACGCGGTGTTGCCCACGCCGCGCGCCCAGCCGGCGACCGGCAGCACCTCGCCGCCGACGCGCCGCGCCTCGGCGGCCGACACGGCGAACGTGTCGGCGACCCGGTCGATCTCGCCGCCGCCGTCCCGGACCGGCTTGCCGAGCTCCAGGGCGAGCAGTCTCGCCAGGTCGTCGCGGCGGCGGATCGCCTCGGCGGCGGCGCGGTCGAGGATGTCGGCGCGCGCGGCGGGTGACATGCGGGCGACGGCCTTGGCGCCACTGCGCGCGTACCTCAGGGCTGTTCCGACATCGTCGTCGTCTGCCTGCCGGGCGGTGGTGACGACCTGGCGGGTCCACGGGCCGACGCGCTCGGACTGCGCCCCGGTGGTCACCCACGAGCCGGCGATCAGGCATCCAACCTCGGCCATCTCCACTCTCCCTCAGCGATCCGCGTGGTGGTCCATATAGACCGTCCTGTGGACTAGGTGTAACGTACGGGCCGCGAAGTCGCCTGGCAATGGCTCACGCCGATCCGAAGGGCCGCCACATGGATGACGACCGACCCCTGCACGGCGTCCGGGTTCTGGACCTGACCAACGTCCTCGCCGGTCCGTACTGCAGCTATCAGCTGATGCTCTTCGGCGCGGAGATCGTGAAGATCGAGCGGCCGGGCACCGGGGACCTGGCCCGCTCACTGGGCCCGGAGCCGGGGCTCAACCGGGCTGCGCTCGGCGCGTCGTTCCTGGCCCAGAACGCCGGCAAGAAGTCGGTCGAGCTCGACCTGAAGGACCCGGCCGATCGGAGCGTCTTCGAGGACCTGGTCAGGGACGCGGACGTGCTGCTGGAGAACTTCCGTGCCGGGGTGCTCAGCCGTCTCGGGTACGGCTGGGAGGTCCTGCACGAGCTCAACCCGCGCCTGATCTACTGCGCGATCTCCGGCTTCGGGCAGAGCGGCCCGATGCGCCACGCGCCGGCGTACGACCAGATCATCCAGGGTCTCTCCGGCATGATGAGCGTGACCGGCACACCCGGGACCGCACCGCTGCGGGTGGGCTTCCCGGTCTCGGACACGATCGGCGGGCTGGCCGCCGCGATGTCCATCGCCGCCGCGCTGGCCGGTCGTACCCGCACCGGCACCGGGGTGTGCCTGGACGTGTCCATGCTGGAGACGTCACTGTCGGCCATGGGGTGGGCAGTCTCGAACTACCTGGTCAGCGGCGTCCCGCCGGAACCGATGGGCGACCAGAACGCGACGGCCGCACCGTCCGGGACGTTCCAGGCCGCCGACGGCCCGCTCAACATCGCCGCGAACCGGCAGGAGCAGTTCGAGACGCTGTGCCGCCTGCTCGACCGCCCGGAGCTCGCCGCGGACGTACGCTTCGCCGACCGCGAGGCCCGCAAACAGAACCGGTCCGCGCTCAACGCCGAGATCGACACCGCGCTGCAGCGGCGGACCGCCCTCGAATGGGAGGGCCTGCTGGCCGCCGCCGGGGTGCCGGCGGCCCGGATCCTGACCGTCACCCAGGCCGTGGAGCTGGAACAGCTCGAACAGCGCGAGTTCTTCACCGACCTCGCGTTCCCGGCCGACCCGGAGCGCACGCTGCGGGTCAGCGGCAACGGCGTGCTGTTCAACGGCGCCGCGCTCAGGCCATCGGGGCCGCCGCCGTTGCTGGGCGAGCACAACGCCGAGTTCACCGGCGATCGCGACCCGTCCGAGGAGGTGGCGGCGCCGTGAGCCCGGAACCGCCCGAGCCCACCGTCCGCGACGTGGCCGACTGGTGGGCCACGTCCGTCGACCGGGTCGAACCCGGCGTGATCGAGCTGCGGGGCCGCCCCGTCCAGGACCTCATCGGCACGACCAGCTTCACCGGTGTCATCTGGCTGATGCTGCGCGGCGACCTTCCGGGACCCGGCCAGGAACGGCTGCTGGAAGCCGCACTGGTCGCCTCGGTGGACCACGGGCCGCACGCGCCCTCGATCGCCGTGGCCCGGATGGCGGCCACCTGCGGGGTCGGCCTCAACAACGCGGTGGCGACCGGCGTCAACCTGCTCGGCGACGTGCACGGCGGCGCCGGTGAGCAGTGTGTGGCCCTGCTGGGCGAGGTGAGCGACCGGTCCGCCGGCGGGGACGTCGACGCCGCGGCCGCCGAGGTCGTCGCCGAGTGGCAGGCCCGCTCGAAATACCTGCCGGGGTTCGGCCACCGCTTCCACCCCCGCGATCCCCGGCGCGACTCCCTGCTCGCGATGGTGGACCAGGCCGTCGGCGACGGGATTGTCGGCGGCTCTTACCTGCGGGCCGCCCTCGCCGTCGAGCGTTTGCTCACCGCGGGCCGCAGCCGGCCGGTGCCGATCAACATCGACGGCTGCACCGCGGTCATCTACGGCGAACTCGGATTTCCGGCCCCGCTCGCCCGCGGCCTGTTCGTCCTCGGCCGCAGCGTCGGCATCCTCGCCCACGCCTGGGAGGAGACCGGTCAGGGCCGGCGCAACAAGGGACCGATGCCACCGTCGGTCCTGCCCACCTGGATCGGAGAGACTCCTTGAAGATCAACGCTCTGCTCGGCGCGGGACTCACGGCCGCACTCACCGCCACCGTCATGCTCGCCGGCAACGCCGCTCTCAACACCCACACCCCTTCTTCGGTACGCGACGACGCCGCGCGCCACCTGGGCCAGGTCGACTACGGCGTCTGCCGGGGCACCGACCCGGACTGCTACCACGACTGGGGCAACTTCGACCCGGCCACCGACGGCTACCGGATCCTGGTCTACAGCCGCACCGCCGGGCCCCGCCACGCCCACCTCGGCCCGGCCCTGGCTCCCGGCCTCAACCCGCCGCTCACCCCGGCGCACGCCGCCCAGAACGCCCTCGTGAAGCTCGGCGCGGACCACGGTTTCGCCGTCGACTGGACCGAGGACGTCACCCAGCTCAACTCGCCGGCACGCCTGTTCCGGTACAACGCGGTGGTCTTCATGAGCACCACCCGCGACACCCTCGACGATCCGGCGCAGACCGCCCTGCGGCAGTACATCCGCGGCGGAGGCGGGTTCGTCGGCATCCACAACGCCTTCGGCACCGAGTACAACTGGGAGTGGTACGAGGGGCTGCTCGGCGGCGCCAACTACTACGACCACGGGCGCAACCAGCCCGGCACCGTGGTGACGGCGAGCCGCCGCGACGTGTCGACCGCCGGGTTGCCGGCCCGCTGGGACTTCACCGACGAGTGGTACAACCTGGTGCCGTTCCCCAGCCAGGTGCGGATCCTCGCCCGGGTCGACGAGGCGAGCCTGCCGGACGGCGCGACCGGCGGCAGCGGCCACCCCGGGCACGGCCGCAACCACCCGGTCTCCTGGTGTCAGTACTACGACGGCGGCCGCTCCTGGGTGACCACCCTCGGCCACGCCGTGGAGGCCTGGACCGACGCACCGACGACCGGCGACACGTACTTCCAGCAGCACGTCCTCGGCGGCATCGAGTCAGCCATGGGCCGCCTGCCGTTCTGCCGCTGACACGGTTTCGTCCAGCCGCCGCCTGGCGGCCGAGATCGCCAGGCGCGCGTGCTCCTTCGCCCCGATCTGCGCCGACAGCTGGGCGCGGGGGATCTCCAGGGCGTACGGGATGCCCGCCGGCAGCGCGGCGAGGATGCCGTCGACGTCGATGCCGCCCTCCCCCGGGTAGAGGCGCTCGAACCGGGCGGTGTGGATCAGCTCCTCGTTGGTCGGCGGCACCCCGGCCGGCGCGTCGCAGACGTGCGCGAAGTGGAACCACTCGGCCGGCAGCTCGCGCAGGTCCGCGACGCTGGAGCCGGAGCGGGCGAAGTGCAGCAGGTCGATGAGCATGCCGCCGTTCGGCTGACCGGCCGCCCGCAGCACCCGGGTGGCCTCGGTCAGGTCCGGCGTCTCGGTCCAGGACGGGAACTCCAGGTCGACGGTGAGTCCCAGCGGCCGGGCCATCTCGCACAGCTCCGCGAAGCGGTCCACCTTGCGACTGCGGTCCGGATCGGGAAGCTGGGTGATGACGTGCCGGGCGCCCAGTTCCGCGCCGGCCTCCAGGAACCGCTGGAAGTCACGGGGATTCTCGCCGGGCCCGATCCTCGCCAGCTCGATGTCGAGCACCTCGACGCCGGTGGCGGCCAGGCGGACCTTGGTCGTGCGCATCAGTGCCGGGTCGGTGGCCAGCGGATAGTGCGGCTCCTGCGGGGTCACCTTCGTGAGCCGGACACCCACGTACCGGTATCCCGCCTCGGCCGCGGCCTCCACCAGCTCCGGCGGCGACAGGCTCAGCGCGGTCAGGTGGGCCAGCGAGTAGTCGTGCACCCGGGCGCCGCCGCTCCCGGCGTGGTCCCGCAGCCCGAGCAGGCGCCGGTGCCGGTGCGCGGCCATGCGCACCGGCACGGTCGCGACGGCACCGTATCCTCCGTAGCCGCCGATGCGCTGCACCACCTCGAAGAACAGCCGGGACCCGAGCATCTCGGTGTAGAAGTGCAGGTACTCCCCCTGGTCGTCGCTGTCGTAGAGGATCGAGTGCTCGCGCAGCACGGCGAGCAGGTCCGGCGGCGGTGCCAGCCGGGCGTCCAGGTCGTCGTAGTAGTTGTCCGGGATGCTCAGCACCGGCGCGCCGAGCTGCCGCATGGCCCGTGCGCTCGCGATCACGTCGTCGCTGATGAACGCGACGTGCTGCGGGCTCGGAATCCCGGGCGCCCAGCTGCCGCGGCGCAGCGGCGCGGTGTTCAGCGTGATCCGGACCGAGTGCGCCGCGTCCGTGGCCGACCGGCTCCGCAGCAGCCCGAACGGCGCGGCGATCTCCGTTGCCGGACCGGACCGCAGGTCGAGCACGGAACGGTAGAAGAGAGCGACCTGGTCGAAGTCGTCGACGGACTCGGTGAGCGCGATGTGGTCGGTCGCGGTGACCAGGCCGTCGGTGCGGGCCGGCTCGCCGGTCGGCAGGAAGTCGGCCAGCCAGCCGGTGCCCTCGGCCCCGGCGCCGGCCCGGCAGAAGAAGACGGCGGTCCCGTCGGGCGCCGCGACCGAGCTCAGGTCGGCCTCCCCCGGCTGGCGGACCCGGGGCAGCACCGGCGCGAACATCCGGTCGGCTCGCTGGGCCGACCGCGGCGGGTCCTCGCTCTCCACCGCCAGCGCGCAGATCAGCGCGGTGCCGGGGGTGACCGTCCGCTGCGGGGCCGAGTTCAGCAGGATGCGGGCGCGGCCCTGCTCCCACAGCTGCACCGGCTTGGACCGGTGCTGACCGGTCCGGGCGAACCCGAGCGCGGTCAGCGTCCGCGCGACGACGGGCCCGGAGACGTCGTCGACGGCCAGCTCGGTGAAGACGTGGCCGCCCAGCCGGGGTGCCGGGGGCAGGCCGGACGGCGCGCGGCGGCCCGCGGTGGCCTCCTCCAGGGCGAGCAACGAGCGCATCCCGTCGATGGCGGCGTGCCGCGGGTCGGCCTGGCGGTAGATGTCGTTGAACACCTCGAGCGCGAACGGCCCGGTGTATCCGGTGCTCAGGACGCGGGTGACGAAGCCGGCGAGGTCGAAGGAACCGAGACCGGGGAACAGCCGGTGGTGGCGGCTCCACTCGGCCACGTCCATCTTCATGCGCGGGGCGTCCGCCAGTTGCAGGTGGAACACCTTGGCACCGGGAATCACCGCGATCCCGGCGAGGTCGTCGTCGCGCGACAGCACGTGGAAGCTGTCCAGGCAGAGCCCCAGGGCCGGGTGGCCGGCGCGGCGCACGATCCGCCAGGCATGGGCGTACGTGTTCACGTGCCGGCCCCAGGCCTGTGCCTCGTACGCGATCCGCAGTCCCCGCCCCGCCGCCCGCTCCGCGAGTTCGCCCAGCTGCTCGGCGGCCAGATCGTCGTCGTCGACCGCCTCCACCGACCCCGACGAGCAGACCAGCAGCGTGCTCGCCCCGAGCTGCTCCAGCACGTCGAACTTCCGCTCGGCCCGGCGCAGGCCGTCCCGCAGCGTGCCCGGCGGCACCGCCTCGAAGTCGCGGAACGGCTGGTAGACGTCGATCGACAGGCCACGGCGCGCGCACTCCTGCCGGATCCGCGCGGGCGACCACGGCGAGGCGATGAGATCACTCTCGAAGATCTCCACACCGTCGAACCCGGCAGCCGCGGCCGCCGCCAGCTTGTCCTCCAGGGTGCCCGACAGGCACGCGGTGGCGATCGACTTGCGCCGGCCGGCGGCGAGCACCGCTGCCGAGCTGCGGACTCTGTCATGTTCGGCGATGAGCATGACGGCTCTGCCTTCCTGGGGCGGGGTCAGGCGATCCGGTCCACCAGGCAGTCCAATCGATCCATAATAATGTACCGGATAGTTAGTTATAGCCGATGGCCGCCGCGGGCGGAAGGACCACGACCCCGTCGTCGTCGCTGACCACCTCGGCACCGGGCGTGAAACGGCACCCGCCGAACTCGACGACGACATCGCGCTCCCCGGCGCCGGTCTTGGCGCTCTTGCGGGGGTTGGAGCCCAGCGCCTTGATCCCGATCGGCAGCTCCCGCAGCGCCGCCACGTCCCGCACCGCGCCGTTGATGACGACACCGGACCAGCCGTTGCCGACCGCCAGGCCGGCGATGATGTCGCCCATCAGCGCGCAGTGCACCGAGCCACCACCGTCGACCACCAGGACCCGGCCGGCGCCGGCCTCACCGAGAACCGACTTGAGCAGGGCGTTGTCCTCGAAGCAGGTGACCGTGACGGCGGGGCCGCGGAAGGCGGGGACGCCGCCGTACTGGCGCAGCTGGGTGTCGCAGGAGCCGAGCTTCTCGCCGTGCTCGTCGTACAGATCGGCAGTGCCGTTCATCGTTGTTCCTCTCGGTGGGGCGATATGTCATCGGAACACGCCGGCGGCTCCCGGTTCAGGTGACTTTCGTCCCTGGGCGGCGATGGCCGGGCGCAGCAGTGTGCGGGGTGAGGAGGTCGTCATGTCCACGATGAAAGAGGCGGCGGCTCGGTTTCTGGCGCACAGGCGGATCGCGGTGACCGGGGTGTCACGGGACCCGCAAGGGCACGGCAGCAACGTCGTCTATCAGCGGCTGCGGGACCGCGGCTACGAGGTCTTCGCGATCAATCCGAACGCCGGCGAGGTCGAGGGTGACCGGTGCTACCACGATCTGAAGTCGGTGCCGGGAGGTGTCGAGGCGGTGGTCATCGGTACGCGGCCGGAGGTGGCCGAGGAGACCGTGCGCGAGTGTGCGGAGCTCGGGATCGCGTACGTGTGGATGCATCGGGGCCCGGGCGCCGGCAGCGTCTCGGAGGCCGCGACCGCGTACGGACGGCGGCACGGCATCACCGTCATCGACGGCGGCTGCCCGCTGATGTTCGACCCCACGGCCGACTTCGGGCACAGGGTGATGCGCTTCGTGCTCACGCGCTCCGGCAGCGTACCCAAGGAGGTTTAGGAAGATGTTTTAACTATTAGCCTTCTTAACCTTGCGAGGCCGGGCATCGATATCTGAGGATGTACGCCAAGCGGCGCCGCCCTCCCCCGCCCCTGCGTCCTCGAGGAATCCACGTGGTCAGAAAGCTGTTCGAACGCGCCCTAGCGGCGTCGTTGGCCCTGCTCACCGCGGTTGCCACCGGCCTGTTCGCGCTCGCCGCCCCCGCTGCCGCCGCGGCGCCGTTCAAGGTGCTCGCGTTCTACAACGGCACCTGGGATGCCGCGCACATCGACTTCGACAAGGAGGCTCGGGACTGGTTCCCCAAGGCCGCCGCGCAGTACGGCTTCTCCTGGGAGGCCACCACCGACTGGAGCCGGCTGAGCGCCGGCGGCCTGGCCGGTTACCAGGTGATCATGTTCCTGGACGACGCGCCGCCGGCCGAGCGCCGGGCCGCGTTCCAGACGTACGTGCAGAACGGCGGCGGGTTCCTGGGCTTCCACGTCAGCGCGTTCACCACCAGCGCGAGCTCGTGGAGCTGGTACTACAACACGTTCCTGGGCTCGGGGAACTTCGCCACCAACACGTGGGGACCGACCGCCGAGACGCTCCGGATCGAGGACCGGAACCACCCGTCCACGGCCGGGCTGCCCGCCACGATCCAGTCGTCGGTCAGCGAGTGGTACTCGTGGAGCAACGACCTGCGCCAGAACGCGAACATCAACGTCCTGGCCTCGCTCGACGCGTCCACGTTCCCGGTCGGCACCGACCCGAATCAGCAGTGGCGCAGCGGTTACTACCCGATCCTGTGGACCAACAAGAACTACAGGATGCTGTACGCCAACTTCGGGCACAACGGCATGAACTACGAGACCAACACGCGGACGTCGTCGACCTTCGCCAGCGCGCAGCAGAACCAGTGGCTGATCCAGGGCCTGCTGTGGCTGGGCGGCCAGGGCACGACGCCGCCCAGCGACAACCCGATCGACCCGGCGGCCTGGTACCCGGTGGTCAACAAGAACAGCGGCAAGTGCGTCGACGCCCGTTCGGCCGGGACCGTCAGCGGCACCGCCATCCAGCAGTACACCTGCAACGGCTCGAACGCGCAGCAGTACCAGTTCGCCACCACCGACAGCGGTTACGTCCGGATCAACAACCGTGGCAACGCGGCCCAGGCCCTCGACGTGACCAACGTGTCCACCGCCGACAACGCCAAGATCCAGACCTGGACGTACGGCGGCGGCGCCAACCAGCAGTGGCAGCCCGTCGCCGAGGGCGGCGGCTACTACCACTTCGTCAACCGCAACAGCGGCAAGTGCCTGGATGTCCCCGCCGCGAGCGCGGCCGACAGCGTCCAGCTCGTCCAGTACACCTGTAACGGAACGGCGGCCCAGAGCTTCCGCCTCGGATGACCGACCTGGTCGGTGGCCCGGTCCGGTTTCTGGGCCACCGACCACCAGGGGCGTGGAGCGTATTGGACAATGACGCCCCATGGAGAGCATCACCAAGAACCGCCAGTCGCACGACGTCCTCCGGGCGATGATCAGCCGGGCGTACGGTCCGGAGCGGGTGCCGGACGGCGACGACTGGGTGTCGGAGCTGGGGCACGGGTGGTTCAACGTCGCGTACCGGATCCGGCTGCGTGACGGCGCCGAGGTGGTGCTCAAGATCGCGCCGCCGCCGGACGTGGAGGTGATGACATATGAGCACGGCGCGATGGGGATCGAGCTGGCCTCGTTGCGGCTCGTCACGGAGCGGACGAGCGTGCCGGTTCCGCACGTCGACTACGCCGACCAGAGCCACGAGCTGTGCGACGCCGACTACTTCTTCATGCCCTACATCGACGCGGACAACTTCGGGATCGTCCAGGAGAGCCTGCCCGCTGCGGAGCGGGACGCGTACAACGAGGCGCTGGGCGCGGCGAACCGGGAGCTCAACAGCATCCGCGGCGCCGGGTTCGGCCCGCTCGCCGGTCCCGCCGACCCGAGCTGGCGCGCCTGCTTCACCCGCATGATCGGCGACGTGCTGGCCGACGGTGAGCGCCGCGCCGTCGACCTCGGTCACGGCTACCAGGAGATCCGGCAACTGATCGCCGCACACCAGGACTGCCTGGACGAGGTGACCGAGCCCCGCTTCGTCGAGTGGGACCTGTGGGACAGCAACGTCATGATCCGGGACGGGAAGATCGTGGCGATCATCGACCACGAGCGGGCGTTTTACGGCGACCCGCTCATGGAGGCCGGTTTCACCGCGATCGACCTGCCCGCGTTCGGCAACCCCACCGCGTTCCTCCGCGGTTACGGCCGGGCCGCGCTCACCATCGCCGAACGCCGGCGGCGCCGGCTCTACACGCTCTATCTGATTCTGATCATGATCATCGAGACGGACTACCGCGGGCACACCGACACCAAACAGTACGACTGGGCGCGCGAGCGCCTGCGGGAGATCCTGGCGCTGTTCGGCCAGGAAGCCGGCTGAGCTCCTTGGCCGACAGCACGACGATGCTCGGCAGCCGTCCCGTCGGGCGGCTGCTGTGGCACACCTGCTCACAGACCACGCTGTCGGTCGGCGCCTACGGCATCTACGCCCTGACCAACGCCTGGTTCGTCGCCCGCGGTGTCGGCGCCGACGCGATGGCCGCCGTCAACCTCGCCGCGCCCGTCCTGCTCGTACTCGGCGCGGTCTCCACCACCGTCGGAGCCGGTGGGGCCTCGCTGGTGTCGCGGCGGCTCGGCGCCGGTGACCCGGCCGGTGCCGCCCGCGCCGCCGGCAACGCCTTCGCCGTCTTCTGGCTGACCGCCGCCCTGATCACGGTGACCGGCCTGCTCGCCATCGAGCCACTGCTCACCGCGCTCGGTGCCGAACCCGGCACCCGCGGTCTGACCCGCGACTACACCGTCGTGCTGCTCTGCGGCGCGCTCGTCTCGACCGGCTTCTCCAGCCTGGTCCGCGCCGAGGGCCGCCTGCGGTTCTCCACCATGCTCTGGGTCATCCCGGTCCTGGTCCAGATCGTCCTGGACCCACTGCTGATCTTCGGGCTCGGCTGGGGTGTGCGTGGCGCGGCCCTCGGCACCGTCGGCGGCCAGGCCGTCTCCGCGGCGATGAGCATCTGGTTCTTCTTCGTGCAGCGCAGCCGGCCCTACCGCATCACCCGGGCCGACCTGCTCCCCCACGGCCCGGCCGTCCGCGCCCTGATCGGCGTCGGCGCGCCGTCCCTCCTCGCGGGACTCGGCGCCACCCTGCTGGCGGTGCTGGTCAACAACACCCTGTCGTACACCGGAGGCGCCGCCGCCCTGGCCGCCTACGCCGTCTGCGCCCGGATCCAGACATTCGTCATGATGCCGCAGCTGGGCATCAGCCAGGGCCTGCAGCCGATCGTCGGATACAACGCCGGGCGCCGCCGGTACGACCGGGTACAGCGCGCCAAGACCCTGTCGCTGCGGGCCACGGTTGCCTACGGCGCTCTGGCGGCCACCGTGGTCGCCCTGCTCGCCGGCCCACTCGTGGCGTTCTTCCTCCCCGGCGGCCCCACCGCCACCACCGCCGAACACGCGCTGCGGATCATCGCCATCGGCTTCGTCGCCGCCGGTGTCACCCCGCTGATCTCGGCATACAGCCAGTCGCTCGGCCGGCCCGCCCTCTCCTACGCCATCTCGATCGGCACCCTGCTCGCCGTCAAGGCCCCCCTCGTCCTCGCCCTGTCCCGGACCGGAACCTCAGGCGTCTGGACGGCCCTGACCCTAGGCGAGATCATCTCCGCCCTGACCGCCCTGACCCTCCTGCGCCGCCTCCGCACCGAGCCGGCTTCCGTGGCGCGCCATTGACGGCCTCGGGACCGAGCTTTCGCCGGTAAGCCCGAGCTTGTGTGTGGAGTTCGGGCGCGGAGCGGGGCACAACTCCACACACAAGATTGCGCCGGTAAGCCCGAGCTTGTGTGTGGAGTTCGGGCGCGGAGCGGGGCACAACTCCACACACAAGATTGCGCCGGTAAGCCCAAGTTTGTCCTCCGGGGGACAACGGGATCGCGTCATGATCAGTCACCTTCCGGCGACATCGACAAGTATCACGGGGAGCATCATGCGTTCTTGGAGAACCCGCACTCTGACCGCCGCCGTCATCACCGGCGTCCTGGCCGTGTTCGCCCTGGCGACGCCGGCATCCGCCGCCAACCGTCAGCGAGTCGTGCGCAGCGTGGAGCGCAATCCCGCCACCATGAGCACGGGCACGCCCAGCAACACCGTGACATCGGAGGCGTGGCTGCGCAACAGGACCCTCGACGAGGTCTTCACGATCGAGGACAAGGGCACCTACGACGGCAAGCCCCAGGTGAAGTTCCTCAACGGGTGGGGTATGTGTCTTGACACCCGCGGCGCCTCGGGCACCGCGTCCGGCTGGTTCACCAGCTGCAACGCGGGCGACTACCAGCTGTGGCAGGTCTTCACCAGCGGCGGCGTGAAGGTCTACAAGAACAAGGGTTCCTGGACGAACCAGAGTCGGCACCTGTGCCTGTCCACCATTGCCGTGAACAGGGCGGTCATCGTGGAGACCTGCAACAGCAACCAGGAAAGGCAGCAGTGGACCGAGGTCGCCCCGTAACCAGGGCTGATCCGGACGTAGGTCGGGCTTTGAGGTAAGGCGACGGCTACCCGATCGAGGCGTTCGGCTGGCGGGTGACGTCGTAGGTGAGCTGGACCATGCCGTTGCCGAAGCGGCGTTCGCGGGTGAGGGAGAGCGCGGCTCGCACGTCGTCGGGGAGGACTCGGGAGCCGCCGCCGACCACCGCCGGGCACACCAGCAGCTCGATCACGTCGACGAGGCCGAGGCGCAGGGCGCTGTGTGCCAGCGTCGGGCCCTCGATCGTCAGGTCGCCCGGGGAGTCGGCGCGGGCCTGCTCGACCACCTCGGCGGTCAGGGTGCGCTCGAGCCTCGTCTGGCGGGTCCAGACCTCGGGCAGGGTCGAGGAGAACACGACCTTTCGGGCGGCCTGCCAGGTCTTGGCGTAGGCGGCGGACTCCGGTGACTCCTCGGCGAGCTCCGGGTCGGTCTCCCACACGGACATCGCCTCGTACATCCGCCTGCCGTAGAGGTAGGTGGTCACGCCGGCGGCGTCAGCGGTGAGCGCTGCCATGACCTGCTCGTCGGGCACCGCCCACGAGTAGTCACCTCCGGGATCGGTGTGACAGCCGTCCAGCGATGACGCGACCGAGTAGATGACACGACTCATCGACCAACGATAACGGCACTCATTTGCCCAGCTTCGTCATCTCGGCGGCGGCGTCGTTGTTGCGGACCCCGTCGGGCAGGGTGCCCTTGGCGTCGCTGTCCTGGTAGTAGATCTTGTAACCGGTGAGGGGGCGGGCGGCGTCGTACGCCTCCCCGATCCCGAAGTCACGCAGCATCGTCAGCGCCTGGTCCTTCGTGGCCGTCGCCGGGAACGTGCGGGACGACATGTTCGAGATCGCGCGCCACTCGGTGCCGCTCCGCAGCAGCGCCATGGCGTGGGCCGCCCGGTTCTTGTCGGTGGGTTCGACGGCCATGTAGCCCACCGGGGTGAAGCCGCTCGAGACCAGCAGCCGCACCGAGTACGTGGCCAGCACATCACAGTCCACCTGCAACTGGGTCTTCTGCGGCCCGCCCGCAGCGAGGTGAGAGATCTTGCCCGCTTTGTCGGGTTCGATGTCCGGGCCGTCCGGGTCGACGTGGTACATGAAGGCGCTGGTGATCTGATGCAGCAGCGCCTCCGCCGCGGCCGGGTCGCCGGGGTGCTGCTTCCTGATCGCCTGACCGATGATCTCCGTGTTGGACTCGAGCCACGCCTTGAGGCTCTTGGCGTCGAAGGCCTTGGGCTGCTTGACCGGCGTCTGGGCCGCGGTGGTGAGCGCGATGACGTCCGCCACCGCGACCTTCTGCTTGTTGGCGATGGCCCACGCGCGCGTGCTCTCCGACGGGCTGACCACTCCCGACGGTGTCGTGATCTTCGCGCCCTCGACGAAGAAGGGCTGCTCCGACACCTTCCTGAGCAGCGCGCCCTTGCCGTCCTTGAGCATCCAGGTGGTGAACCCGGCTCGGCTCTCCGGGTGGAAGAACAGCACCCGGGCCAGTTCCTGCGGCAGACCGGGATCCTTCTCGTAGCCCTTCACGAGTTCGATCAGGCCCGCATTCACCTTCTCCGGACCCAAATTCTTTGCGTACGCGCCATCGTGCAGTTTCGACAGCACCGGGTTGTCCGCCGGCGCGGCATGCCGGCTCACGTGGAACTTGGTGATCTCCGCGACCTGTGCCGCCCTGATGCGGTCGGGCCGGTCCAGGGCCTCGTTGTACACGAACACCCGCAGGTCACGGTTCGTGACCTGGCGGGCCAGCGCCATGGCCTCGTCGACGAACCCGGCCGTGGCGAGGTCACTGGCCAGCATCTGGCCGCGCTCCTCCTTCTGCGTCACCCGCGGCCCGCCCTGGGACAGGATCCGCCCCGCGAGCAGTTCGCTCTTCTGGAACCTCCTCTTCCAGGCGGCCCTGTCCTTCGCCTTCGCCGGTTCCGGGAGCAGCGCCATCGAGCTGTCGTGGGTCAGCTCGAACCCGTACTGCTGCAGCGTGTTGGCGTAGTCGGGGTGGTTGGGGTCGAGCACCCTCGGGTTCGCGGCGGCGCGTTTCCTCAATTCCTCGTCGAGCTCGTCGTCCAGGGACTTCGGCTGCCGAGCGAGGGTCACACCGGTGCGGGCCTTCACAGCGTACGGGTGACCCCGCGTGACCGCCGCCGCCGCGTCGTGGGCCTCCCGCTCGGCCTCGGGACCCGCCTCCGCCCGCCCGGCCGCCGGTGTACCCGCGCGCTGCTGCACCACGTGCGCCAGTTCGTGGGCGAGCAGCCGCTGACCCGCCGGGGTGCGCGGCGACGGCGCCCCGGCGTTCAGCACGATGTCGTCGCCGACGGTGAACGCCCGCGCGCCGGCCCGCTCCGCAGCGCTCGCGGCGGCCGGGCCGGTGTGGACCCGCACACCGCTGAAGTCATGGCCCAGACCGGCCTCGGCCGACGCGCGGACGGCCGGGTCCAGCAGATCGCCGACGGCCTGGTTGCCGATGCTGCCGTGCAGGTCCGCGACGGCCTCCGGCACCGAGCCGCGGCCGCCCGGAGAAGGCGGCCGGCGCGACGGCGGCACGGTCCCACGCGGCGCCTTCTCCGGGCGGCCGGCGACGGCGAAGTCGCTCACGACGATGCGCGCCGAATGTCCTGTACGCGCATCCGCTCCTCCTCGTGCTCAGCCCGCTGCCGTACCACCTGCCGGGCCAGAATCGGGTGCGCGCGGAGCACCTCGTCGTTGCGTGCCCAGTGCACGCTCGCCGTCAGGTCCCGCCCGTACGCCTCCGGATGCTCGTAGAAGCCGCGTTCCCGCTCCTGTTTGTCCTGTTCGACGAGCAGGTCGTTCTGCTGGGCCCACGGGTCGTGCCGCACCCCGGTGAGCTGCCACGAGACGGTCAGATCCGCGGTACCGCCGGCGATCGCGAACGAGTTCTCCTCGACCGGGCGGGACACGTACACCGGTGCGTGGCTGCCGACGCAGGTCAGCTGGTAGCGGAAGTCGGTGGCCAGCGCCTCCAGCCAGTCCGGCAGAGCGACCGTGGCGTTGCCCTCCGCGTCGCACGTGACCGTGCCGCTGTAGACGACGACCCGCTCGGACGACTCGACGCTGGCGTGCGCGAGCACCCGGTTGTCCGGGTCGAGCGGATGGTCGATCAGGAACTGCTTCGCACCGGCGAACAGCGTGCCGCTGACCGATACGTCGCCGTTGAACTGCGCGGCGGTCGGCGTGCCGATCGCCACCAGCCCGATCCGGTCGGCCTTGTTCGCCAGCGCCGTCACCGCCGTGCCGTCCTGGGCGATCGCGCAGATCCCGGTGCCGGAGGCGGAGGTGACCTGCAGTGAACCGACCAGCCTCGGGTTCGGTGTCGAGGTGTTCACCGACACGATCCCGTCGAAGCTGGCGCCGCCCGGGACGGACAGCTTCCCGGTGTTGCCGTCGACGCCCATCCGGAACTGCCACGCGCTCGTGTTGGCGGGCGTGGTCGTGAACACCGCGAAGCGCGGCACGCCACCGGAGTCGTCCATCTCGAGGGTCACCGCCGGCCGGCTCGGGTCCGGGAACACCCAGTCCCCGTTCACGGCGTTGTGCACCGCGTTGTACGACAGGCTGCTCCACCCGGCGTCGCCGCTGAGGTAGAGCCGGTTCTGCCGGATCCCGACGGTCGACGCGACGGCCAGCGGGTTGCCGACCTCGAGGTGCGCCGCGGTCTCCATGCGCAACCCGCCGTCCTTCGGCCGCACCGCCAGCCAGTCGGCGCCGGACCAGAGCCGCGCGGCGCCGTTGTTGGCGTACCAGACCCAGCGCTGTCCGCCGCCCGGGATCTCGACGAACCCGCCGCCGGTGGACCGGTCGGCGAACGAGAACCCGCCGCCTCCACCGCCGCTGTGTATCTCGCCGCCCTCGACGTGCAGCGTGCGCCGGGCCGGGCCACCGCGCAGCCCGATGCCGACGTCACCGCCGGACGGCATCAGCGTCAGGTGGTTGCCGGCCGGGTCGGCGCCGAGCACCCGGGCCGGCGCTCCCCCGGCGGGCAGCATGTCGATGCCGAGTCCACCGGCGGCCAGGCCCACCTGTGCGGCGGGACGCTGGTCGGCGGCGAACGGTGTGCCCGCGGCGCCGCTCGGCAGGCGCAGCTCGAAACGGCCGGCGGTGACGGAGACCAGCCGCCGCGGTCCCGGGACGAGGTCCTCGACCAGGCCGGTGGCGTCGAGCGTCACCAGCGCCAGGACCAGTTGCAGGCCGTCGTCCACGTAGGTGGCTGGGTCGACGAGCCGCAGCCACGGAGCCTGGCGGAGCACGAGCAGGCCGTTCTCCACCTCCTCGACCTCGCGCCAGGTGACCGTGAAGAACAGTTCGCCGCTCACCCCGGCGGTGTCGAAGACGAGCCCGTCCGCGGTGACCGGCACGGTCGGGATGTTCTGGACGCCGCCCGCGCCGATCTGCGGGTCGACGACCGCGACACCGTCGTCGCCGAGCACGATGACGCGGCCGTCGGCGTCGTACGCCGTGCCGAGGCCGATGGTGATCCCGGCGGCGCCGGCCACCGCGGAGACCCGCAGCCCGATGGCGACCCCCGAGCCGAGCAGGGCCTGGTTGCCCGCCGCGTCGGCGGCGAGAAGATAACCCTCGAAATCGGTACGCGACTCCGCATGCGACGTGTTCCCGCTGCGCGGAGTGGGGTTGGGTCCGCTCACATTCCAGTACTGCGTCCGGATCAGTCCGGTGACGCTCATCCGATCTCCCCTCAGAACAGAACCTTCTGGCCGTTCTTGGCCGCGTTCTCCAGCTCGGCACGCAGCTCGTCGATCAGCGCCTCGACCTTCGCCCGCAACGTGACCGGGTCGTCCATGTACGGGCGCAGCGCCTCGAGGCGGCCCCGCACCTTCTCGTTCCAGATCGGGTGGCCCTGCAGCTCCCGGATCAGTTCGGGCGAGGGCGGGCGGCCGGCCTCGCGCATCACCGCTTTCGTGACCTGGTGCACCGGCAGGTTCTCGGCACCCGGGATGCCGGGGCGGGTCGGCAGCGCGAACCCGTTACGTGCCGCGTTGTGGTCCCAGCCGCCGTGCGCGCGCAGCACGTCGAGGACCGGATGGTTCTCCAGCCACATCGGGATCAGGTGGTGCGGGTTCCACCAGCCGGAGTTGCCCTGCGCCCACGCCGGCGCCTCCATCCGGCCCTTGAGCGCGGCCCGGCTGACGCCCGGTTCGACGTCGCTGACCGGGGCGGGCGTCTTCTTCTGGAACTCACCCATCCCCTGCTCGTCGCCGAGCTGCGGCACGGCGTCGGGGTCCAGCGCGGACCGCGGCGGCTGGGGACCCTCGGGCGCCTCGGCGGGCGGCTCGCCGTGCCTCTCCACGACATCCTTGAAGGTCTCGATGTCACCCTCGCGGCCGAGCTCGGTGAGGATGCGCCCGGCCTCCTTGGGCGGCAGCTTGCGGAGTGCCTCCTCGATGCTCAGCCGCTCCGCCTCCGGCAGCGCACCGATGATCTCCAGCGCCCGCTTCCGCAGCGGACCAGATTCGACACCGGGCGGCAGCTTCGCCATCGGCTTCTTCTTCACCGCCGCACTCTTCTTGGCCGGCGCCGGCTTGTCGGGAACCACCGGCTTGTCGGGAACCACCGGCTTATCGGAAACCGGCGGCTTATCGGAAACCGGCGGCCTTTCGGTCGGCGGTTTCGGGTCCGGCGGGGCGGTGGCGGCCTCCTTCGCCCGCTGCGCGGCCGCCCGCTTGGCGAGCGCGTCCTGCTCAGCGGCGATCTTCGCGGCGGTGACGGCTTCCTGGCGGCCCTTGAGGTACGCCTTGATGCCGTCATCGGTCAGCACCGGCTCGAACCGGTCCGCCGCCGCGCTCAGGTCCTCATGGGTCTTGGCGGCCTCGACCTCGTCGAGGAACTTGTCGATCTTGGACGTGTACTCGTTGCGCAGGCCGTCCAGTTCGGCCGGCACGTCCTTGGCGAGCGCGTCCACGAGCCGCTGCCGGTACTCCTCGATCGCCGCCCGGCCCTCCGGCGACTTGGCCAGCTCACGGAAGTCGACCCGCTGCTCCTTGGGCGCCTTCGTGTGGTCGAGGAAGTCACCCTTGCCCGACTCGAGGCGCTTCACGAACTCGTCGGTGCTGAGTGCGGACAGCTCCTTCGACAGTGCGACAGCGTCCGCCTTGGCAGCGTCGCACGCGGACACCAGCTCGCCGCGGTAGGACCTCATCTCGGCGGCGATTGCGGGCTTCACCTCGTACACTGAGCCCTTGATCCTGATCTTCTCCCGCAGGACCGCCATGGACCGTGAGATGCGCTGCA
The DNA here is from genome assembly GCF_040681145.1 of Actinoplanes sp. NPDC051861. NCBI lineage: Bacteria > Bacillati > Actinomycetota > Actinomycetes > Micromonosporales > Micromonosporaceae > Actinoplanes > Actinoplanes sp. NPDC051861. Next base: position 61,564 of record NZ_JBFAYE010000018.1, on the reverse strand, counting down.
TGGTCTTGGGAAACGCGGTCTTCGCGGTGACGTGCAGGACCGCGGCGACGATGATCATGCCGACCGCGACGATGACGTTGGCCCGCGCCGCGGCCGCCGCCTGGACGTGCCGCTTGAACTCCGCCGGGTCCTTGGCCTGCGACGCCGCCTTGATCCGCAGCTCCGACTCGGCCGCCGACAGCGTGATCGTCGTGCCGAGCAGCACGCCCGCCGCCACCGCGATCGTCGCCAGCTCGCCGATGCCGGTCAGCCACGAGGCGACGTAGAGGATCCCGGCCACCGCCAGCAGCCAGCCGGAGATCTTCGCGCCCGCCCCGGTGCCCGCCGCCCAGCGCGCCCAGCTGTTCGCGTCGCCGTTGGCGGCCTCGGCGAGGTCCTGCCCGATCCCCCGGAACGTGTCCGGCGTGTTGAGCAGCAGCGCCGACTTGCCGAAGTCCTTCAGCGTCTCGCCCGGATGGTCCTTCATGTACTTGAGCTGCGCGTCGGTCAGCTCCGAGGTCATCTTGCGGGCGAGGTCGTAGCGGTCGCTCTCGGACATCGTGGCGACCGCGTGCTCGTCGATCGTCTTCAGCTTCTCGTCGAGCGCGCCCTGCAGCGTGTCGTCCGGCTTCGGCTTCTGGTTCTTCTGCTGGTTCTCCAGCGCCTTGACCAGCTCCGCCTTGCGGGCGATGAACATGTCGACCGACTTCTCGAACAGGTTGATGTCGGTCGTGGCGCGGATCGCGAGCAGCTTGAAGGCGGTCAGGTCCTCGTGCGAGAGGGTGGCGAGCTTGCCGGCGATCCGCAGGAACTGCGGGTAGTCCTTCGGCGGCAGCGGCGTCGTCCCGCCGGTGAGCAGCTCCTTGATCGCCGGGGGCAGTTTCTCCAGCTGCTCGCGCTCGGCGACGACGTCGGCAAGCTGGTTCTCCCAGGTGCGCACGTTGCCGGTCTCGGACTTCTGGATCTTGCCGGCTTTCTTGAGTCCGGCCAGCTCGGCGTACCGGCGGTCGGCCTCGGCGTTGAGCTCGGCGCGGGCGTCGCCGGGCATGGCGCCGAGCTTCTCCTTGGCCCTCCTACGTCGGTCCGCGTCCTCGGGGCGGCCGGACGCCTCGACCTTGCGCCGCTCGACCAGGAACCGCACCCTGCGCCCGCGGCGTTTGGCGACGTCGCAGTTGCCGCCGCCGCAGGTCCACTCGGAGTGCGTCTCCCGGCCGAACGCCACCCGCTCGTAGAGCCGGAACACCTCCTCCATGGTCTGCACGCTCGCCGGAACCTCGACGCTGTACTCCAGCGTCTCGATGTCGCCGCCCTTCTTCGGCCTGCGCTGCAGCGTGCGGGCCGTGCCGCGCTGCTGCAGCACGTGGACGAGCTCGTGCGCGAGAAGCTGGGAGCCCGCCGCCGTCTCCGGGCGGAAGCCACCCTGGCGGAAGAAGATGTCGGCGCCGGACGTGAACGCCTCGGCACCGGCACGCTGGTTCAGCCGGTGCGCCTGCTCGCCGTCGTGCACCCGGACGGCACCGAGCGGCAGTCCGAACGCCGGTTCGAAGACCGCGCGGACGCTTTCCGGCAGGGGGCGGCCGGTGCCGCGTACGGCGTTCAGCTCACCGCCGAGGTCCGCGCCGTCGTCCGGCTCGGCGGCCCGGTCGAGGTCACCGGCGGTGGGCCGCGCGGGCGTGACCTGCTCCGGACCGGTGTCGCCGGTCATCTCCGCCGCGACCCGCGTGGCCTCCTCCTCCGACACGTCGTCGGGCGCGCCCCGCAGCAGCGCCGTGAAACTCCGGTTGCCGACCAGGCTGGGCAGGCCCGGTTCCGGTGGCCGCCGGGATGCCGTCTCCCGCGAGGCACCCGCCGGAGCGTCGGCCCGGTGGGTGCGTACCGGCGTAGCGCTCATGCCGGGACCTCCACCGGGCGGTGCGCCCGCAGGGACCGCATCGTTCTGTCGAGGAGCCCGAGCGCCAGCCGCTCCGCCTCGCGGTCGAGCCCGAGCCGGTTGGCGTGCAGGTGCAGGATGCTGGGCGCCAGGTCCGGCAGCACCCCGCCGGCCGCCCGGAGCCGCCCGGCCAGCGGTTCGACCGTCTGCCGCCGGCGTTCCAGCACGGCGCCGGCGCGGTCCCACCCCGCGCCGAGCCGGTCCCAGCGCCCGGTGCCGTACGCGCCGACCAGGGCCCGCAGCCGCTCCTTCTGCTCCCGGAACCGTCGCCCACCGGCCGAGTGCGTGCCCGCAAGGGACCTCTCACCCAGGCCGTCCAGCAGCGCGGCCATGCTGACCAGGCCCAGCTCGACCCGGTCCAGACCGGCCCCGCGCATCGCGGTGAGCAGGCCGCGTACGGCAGCCGAGTCCGCGCAGGCCAGTTCCTCGCAGATCGCCAGCGTGTGCGGGCCGCCGTAGCGTTCGAGCTCACGGTCGTACGTCTCGATGCTCATCCTGGTCCGCAGCCCGGCGCCGATCGCCCGCGCCGCCCAGCCGGTCACCTCGGGGAGCACCCGCCCGAGCAGCGTGCCCGGCTCGCCGTGGAAGCGCAACCGCAGGTGCCGGTCCGGGTCGGCGTACCGGACGAGCATCCAGCCGTCGGCGTCGCCGCGCTCGACGATGCCGTCGGCCAGTTCGCCGAGCGGGCCGGCGATCAGGTCGTCCTCGGTGCGCGGCGGCCCGTCGAGGGTGACGTACAGCCAGTCGGAGCCGGGCGGGCGGCGGCGCTCCGCGTCCACCCGGGGTGCGGCCGGGACTGCCGGGCCCGGCCGGCTCGGTGCCACCCGGACCAGCGGCACGACCATCTCGACCAGGTGGCCGCCGTCCGGCCCGGGGAGCCAGGCGTGCTCGGGCCCGGGCAGCGGCTCGTGCAGCACCACCTCGTGGTGTTTCAGCAGGGAGGCGAGCTGACCCCGGTGGCTGTCGTCGTCGAGGTCCAGCAGCAGCCGGTTGTCGGAGCTGGCCAGATAGACGAACCGTGGGACCAGCCAGCGGTCCCGCCAGGCGCCGAGCCCGGCCCGGAGATCGGCGGCGGTGAGAAGCCACTGGGCGGGGCTCAGCACGATCCGGTCCCGGCGCAGGCGCGGCCGGAACGGCATGTCCGCCATCGGCCCCCAGTCGAAGCCGCTCAGGTCGGTGACGCCGTCGGCGGTCAGGTCCAGCAACGCGCGGCAGACGGCCGGCGCCGCCGCCGGGTTGAGCATGTGACCGGAGGTGAGCACCAGCGGCCGGTCGGCGGTGTCCCACCACACCCGGAACCGGCCGTCGACCAGGCCGGCCGAGAGCTCGTCCACGTGCACCACCCGGTCCGGCGCGACCGTGGGCGCCACCCCCACGGCAAGCTCGTGGTGCCGCAGCAGCGGGCGCACCGCGACGTTCGCCGAACGGGCGCGCAGCGGCCGGTAGACGAGTTCGGCGACCACCGCGCCGGGATCGGCGGGCTCCGCCGCGGCGGCCTCGGTGAGCAGGTCGTGTGCCGGCGCGCCGAGCAGGTCGGCGAACCGGCCGAGGCCGCGCCCGGCCGACTGGCCGCCCAGGTTGGGCCCGACGACCAGGTGGTAGTCGCCCCGGTCGAGGGCCGCGCGGTCGCGCGCGGCGACGAAGACGCTGAGTTCGAGCGAGGGCGGTAGGCCGGCCGGATCCGGCGGGGCGGCACCGCCGGTGAGCCGGTCGATCAGGGCGTCGTCGAGGACGACCTCGCGGCGGCCGGCACGGATCGCCCCGGCGACCATCTCCCGGACCACCCGCGCGCGGTCCGCGCCCGCGCCGCCGTGGACGGCGCCGTCATGGGCGGACGGGTGACCGAGACCGAACCGTGGATCGAGCAGTTCGAGCAGGGGCACCCGGCGCTGGTCGCCGTAGCGGCGGTGGAAGGCCTGCCGGTAGCCGGCGAGCGGGTCCCACGAGCGGCCGGAACGCAGGCGGAACAGCAGGTCGACGGCAGCGGCGGCGTCGTCCGCGACCGATCGGGTCACCCCGGTTCCGGCCAGTGGCAGCGCGGAGTCGACCTGCACGTCAGCGCGTGCACCCTCGATCCCGGCCTCGGACAGCAGAGCGCGGGCGGCGGTCAGGGCGGCTGTCGCGGAGGCCGCGCTGCCGGCTTCGTCGACGGCACGGCAGGCGGCACCGACCGCGGTCAGCCGGGTGGACCACCGCGCCGCCGTGGGTGAGGTCATCTGGTCCAGGCACTTCACCACGTGCCCGAGCGGGTCGCCGAGCAGCGCCGGTGGCAGCTCGGGCAGCAGGAACTGCTGGTCACGCAGCTGCCGCAGCAGAGCGGTGACCTTCTCGGCGGTCGCGCCCGGCGTCTGGGCGAGCAGGTACCGGCGCAGATCGGCCGAGCCGATGCCGGGACGGGCCAGCTCCAGCGCGCGCCGGACCACACCGGTCGCGCGGATCGACACGTCCGGCCCGGCGTGCCGGCCGCCGGTGGCCGGGTCCGCGAGGTAGAACCGGCCGTCGCGGGCGGAGACGCAGGTGTTGGCGTACCAGCGGCCGCCGTCCTCGCCGCTCAGCTGCTCGGCGACGGCGGTCAGCCAGGTCATGTCGGCCCGGGTCCGCGTCGGCCGGCGGCGCGGGGCGATCGCCAGGTCCGTCCGGTCGTCCCACCGGGCCACGGCCACCGCGGCGAACCCGCCGAACGGGGTCGGCCGCGTCGCCGCGCGGATCAGGTAGCGCTGCAGGGCGGCGCGGGCGGCCGGGCCGGCCGTGCCGGAGTCGAGGGCGGCACTCAGGTCCGGCGACGACACCGACACGGCGAACGCCACGTCCTCGTCGGCCCACCACCGGTCGAGGTCGGAGTCACCGAGGCTCGCGAAGGCCGAGGCGGGCAGCAAGGGGGCCCGGACCACCGGTCCGGACAGCGCACGGTACGCGGGCCGAGTCGTCATGAGAGCAGCAACATCCGATCCCAGGACGGGCCGGGCGCGGGGCCGAGCAGGGCTAGGGCGACACCGGGTACGCCGTCCAGCAGCCCCGGATGGTCGACCAGGACGCCACCCGGTTCGGCGACGCGCATCCCGAGCAGGGTGTCCGGGTCGTACTCGGCGGCGAGCCTGGCCGCGAGCGTCTCGGCGGTCGCCGCCAGCGCCGGGTCGTCGAGGTCGGCGGCGAAGCGCTGCAGCACCCGCAGCAGCCCGGCCCGCCCGTGGCACAGGCCGGAGGTGGTGAGCCACCAGCGCTCCGGTGGCCGGGCCGCCACCGCGCGGATCGTCCGGGCCGCGAGGTCGCGCCACTCGCTGCGGCCGAGCGCGGTGCCGGCGAGCCACAGGCTGCGCGCCACGCCGATCGATCCGTAGCACCAGGCGGCCCGGCCGGGTTCCGCCGTGGCGGAACGTGCCGGTCCGGGGTCGTCCAGGGCGACGGCGTCCGGCCAGTCCGGCGCGTCCGCGGTGCCCACCCGATGGTCGGCGAGCCAGGTGGCGGTCGCCTCGATCGCGTCGCGGGCGCCGGGCACCTCGGCACCGTCCAGGATCGCGAGCGCCAGCAGCGCCAGCGGGCCCGGCACACCGTGCGCGATGCCGCAGTTGTGGTGCCCGTCCGGGAAGTAGTCGCGCAACGTCCCCACAGTCATGTCAGCCGGTGTGTGCCAGCTGCGCGGGTGCCCGGTGCCGGCCAGCAGCCGGGTCAGCGCCGTCAGGGCGGCGGTGAGAGCGTCGCCGCGGGGCCGGGCCAGCAGGTAGGCACCCGTCCCGGTCAGCCCGGAGATCAGGTCGTGGTCGCTCGCCGCGCAGCCGTCCGCCACGCGAAGCTGCCGGGCCGCCGAGATCACCGCCGGGCCGACGGCCGCGTCCAGCGACGACAGCAGCCGCTCATAGCGGGGACGGCCACCGGCCAGGAGGGTCGCTGCCAGGCCGATTCCGGCCAGGCCGGAGAAGAGCGAGACATCGTACGGGGACGACGCCGCAACCGCCGTGGCCAGGTGCTGATGCCCGGCCCGGTCCCACCCGTCGCCCGGCCGATGGACGTCGAGCGCGGCGCAGACCACGGCCAGTCCCGCGCTGCCGCCCGAGAGACTGGCCGGGCGCCACGGCAGCACGTCCGCGTACCGGGACTGGCGTGCCATGGCCGCGACCGCGCCGCTGAGCCGGACCGGGTCGTTGATCCGGTCCGCGATCAGCTCGGCGACCTTCTCGGCGGTCACGGTCGTCCGCAGTTGTGCTGTTCGGTCGGGCAGTGCGTCTGCGCCTGGGTCTGGCACGGCCGGCAGGTCTCCGGGCACGTCCGGCGGCACGTCTCCTCGCACGTGTTCCGGCAGGTGGCCGCGCAGGTCGCGCGGCACGTGTCCGGGCACGTCGCGCGGCACGTGTTGGGGCAGGTGGGCGCGTGACTGTCACACGTCTCGCCGGGCTGCTCCCTGGTGGTCGGCAGGTACAGCTCCGGGGAGCCGTGCGGGCTCAGCTCACCCCACACGAGGTCGAGGTCGAACTCGTCGAGGGCACCCCTATCCGCACTCATCGTGACCGATCCGGCTCTCCAGCGCGGTCACCGCCGCGCGGAGCTCGTTGACCGCGCCCACCAGCACACCGGCCAGGCCCGCGTAGTCGACGGCCAGCAGGTCACTGTCGCCCATCGGCACGACCAGTTCGGGGAACGAACGTTCTATCTGCTGCGCGACGACCCCGGCACGCCGGCCACTCACGGTGCCGGCCTCCCCCTCCACCGGGACGAACGTCACCGCCTCCACCTCGGCCAGCCGGTCCAGCACGCCGGTCAGTCCGGTGACGCCGGTCTTGAGGCGCAGGTCGGACGGGTTGCAGAAGGTGATCGCGCAGACCGTGCCGGAGACGTCCACGTCGAACCGCGGGCTCGGGTTGCGGACGCCGAGCCGGTTGCCGACGAACACGTCGTGCGACACCTCCAGATCGGCCGGGCTGCCGCCGCCGACGTGGACGGTCTGCCCGGTGTTCCAGTTGAGCCACAGCCCGTCCGGCCCGTCGGCGCCCGACTGCTTGCCCACGACGTGCCGGGTGACCAGGAACGCGTCGCCGCCGGCCCCGATCGTGGTGGTGCCGCGGACGGCGAGCCGCTCCAGCCGGGACGTCCCGGCGGCGGTGACGGCGCCGGTGACCGTCAGGTTGCCGCCGGCCTGCACGTCGCCGGTCAGCGTGCTGCTGCCGCTCACCTTCAGCGCCGCCAGGGTGGTGGTCGCCGCCCGCAGATCGCCGGTGACCACCAGGTCGTCGTCGATCGTCACGTCGCCGGCCACGGCCAGGTCGCCACCCGCGGTCAGGTTGCCCGTCACGCTGAGGTCGCCGGTCACCTCGGCGCCGCCGCTCACCGAGAGCGCGGACGCCAGCGCGACCGGCCGGGCCACGCGCAGGCCGCCGTCCAGCTCCAGGTCGGCGGCGCCGGTCACGGCGAGCGCCCGGCGGGTCGTTCCGGCCGCGGCGAGCAGGTGCAGGTCGACGCCGCCGTCGGCCCGCGGCGCGAGCTGCGCCGACCGCGCCTGACCGGCTCCCTGTCCCCCGTCGACGCGGGACAGGACCAGCGATCCGGCGACCGGCCGGGCCAGGCGCCGCAGGCCCGGCTCCAGGGTCTCGACGACACCGCCGGCGTTGAGTTCGACCACCGCGAGCACGACCTGGGTGCCGTCGTCAGCGAACGGGCCGGGGTCGATCAGCCGCAGCCACGGCGCCTGGCGCAGCAGGAGCAGACCGGCGTCGGCCACCTCGACCTCGCGCCAGCCGGCGGTGAGCAGGTAGCGGCCCGGGTCCACGTCCACGGTGTCGAGAACGACGCCGTCCGGCCCGACCGGGACGGTCGGGATGTTCTGCACGCCGGTGGGCGGCACCTGCGGATCGGTGATCGCGAGCCCGTCCTCGCCGAGCACGATCACCCGGCCCTCGGCGTCGAGCGCGGTGCCCTGCGCGACGGTCAGGCCCGCCGAGCCCGCGGTCGCGGTGACCGTCAGGCCGCCGGCTACGCCCCAGTCGTACAGCGCCGTGGTGCGGGCGGCGTCGGCGGGCAGGACGTAGCCCTCGATGTCGGTGCGCGACTCGGCCCGCGAGGTGAGGCCGGTGCGCGGTGTGGGGTTGGGGCCGCTGAGGTTCCAGTACTGCGTGCGGACCAGGCCGGTGTTGCTCATCCGACGGCCAGGATCCGGGGATCGGTGCTGTCGTCCGCGCCGGCCGGTGCCGGCGAGGTGGGTACGACTGGGCCGGGCCCGGTGCCGGCCTCGAGTTCCTCCAGCACCTGGATCGCGCCGCTGATGCGCAGCAGAGTCTCCCGCAGCACGACCTCCTGCCTGGTCAGCTCGTGCAGGCGGGCCTCGCCGGTGGCGTACTCGCGCCGCAGCTCGGCCAGCCGGTCCCGCAGTCGGTCGTCGGTCATCGTTCGTCCTCCGTCGGTGTGTCGTCGGTGGCGCCGAAGATGCCTCGCTCCTCGTCGACGCCGTACACGTGCGGGTGCAGGTACCTCTCGGCGGCGTGCTCGGGCTTGTCCACCTCGGCGACGATCCGGTTCGCCTCCGCCCAGGGGTCCTGCCGTACACCGGTGACCAGCCAGCAGACGGTCGCACCGGGCGGATCGGAGCGGATCGCGAAGCTGTTGCCGGAGACTTCCTCGGCGATCGACACCGAGGCCGTGCCGCCGATGACGGTGAGCTGGTAGTTCACGTCCCGGTTCAGCGCCTCGAAGTAGTCCGGGAGCTCGACCCGGGCGAGGCCGTCCGCGCCGGTGGTGACCCGCCCGCTGTACAGGTTCGTCATCTCCGGCGACTCGACGAACGAGTGGGACAGGAGCCGGTGCTCGGGGTCCAGGGGGTGGTCGATGGTGAACCCGCCGCCGCCCTTGGACAGCGTCCCGGTGATCGACACGTTGCCGTTGAACTGAGCCGCCGCGACGCGGCCGGTGGACCGGATGCCGATGTCGCCGCTCGCGTCGACGCCGATGCCCCGTGCCCGGAGACTCGGCGGGAAGAAGATCGGGCCGCCCGAGGCCGTGCGCCCCGCGGCCCGGATGGCGACGAAGCCGTCCACGTGCAGCCGTGCGTCCGGGTCGCCGAGGCCGATGCCCATGCCGAGGTTGCCGGTGCGGGTGTCCATGGCGAAGCCCCAGCCGGTGCCGTCCGCACCGTAGAGACCCACCTTGTTGTCGGCGCCCATGCCCACGAAGCCGCGGTCGCGGTCCTGGTGGAACCAGATGCCGGCGGAGAAGACGCCGTGCGAGCGCACCCGCATCCGGCGCAGCACGTCGAAGCCGGCACCGTCCGGGCTGCCCGGGACGGACTGCGGCAGCCGGACCTTCAGCATGTCCTCGCCGGCACGCAGGAACGCGTCACCGCCGAGGGCGTACCACTCCCACCGCACCGGTTCATGGGCCGTGCGGTCGTCGAACGACAACCCGGCCGACGGGCCGGTGGTGTGCAGGTGCTGGACCTCGGTGTCGCCGGCCGGGGTGACCCGCAGCGCGGGCCGGGGCGACGGGCCGCCCAGCATGCTGAGCACCACGTCACCGGCCGGTCCGGTGCCCAGGGTCGCCACCGCCGCCTGGCCCACGGTCCCCGGTGCGCCGGTCGGCACCCGCAGCTCCAGCCGTCCGGCCGGCAGGCCGGCGAGCCGCCGCGGCCCGGGTTCCAGGCCGAGCACCGCGCCCGCCGCGTCGAGCGTCGCCCGGGCGAGCACGACCTGGTCCCCGCGGTCGGTGAACCCGGCCTCCGGCAGCAGCCGCAGCCACGGCGCGTGCCGCAGCACCAGCGTGCCGCCGGTGGCCGCCTCCACCTCCCGGAAGACGATCGTGAGCAGCATCGCCCGGCCCTCGGCGCCCGGGCCGGTGGCGACCGCGACGCCGGTCTCGCCGACCAGCACGGTCGGCACGTCCTGCACGGTGTCCGGTGCCACCTCGGGGTCGGTCACTGCCGCGCTGCCGGGTGCCAGCACGATCGTGTGGCCGGCCGCGTCCAGGGCGGTGCCCGGCGCCACCGTGAGGCCCGCCGCACCGGCGACCGCGGACACCTCCAGACCTCGGGCCACGCCCCAGTGGTGCAGCGCCGCGCCGCGCGCCCGTTCCAGCGGGAGCAGGTGGCTGTCCATGTCGTCACGGCTCTCGACATGGTTGGTGGACCCGGTACGGACCGTGCCGGTCGCGAGGTTGAGGTACTGCGTACGGATGATCGGCTCGGCCAACTCCGGACTCCTTCCGGCGCGTGCTGCTAGAGGATCGAGGTGTTCAGGGTCCAGACGGTGTGTGCCGGCTTCTGCTCGGTCACGATCGTGGTGATGTTGCCGACGGCCTTGTCCAGTTCGTGCTTGCGCCTCGGGTCGCCGTCGGGCGGCAGCCGTGACTCGGTGAAGTGCACGGAGACGTCGAAGTGGAACGGCCGGGCCCGGTTCCAGAACGTCTCCAGCCCGCGCAGCGGCGGCTGACCGGGGTCGCTGATCACCAGGCGGTCCGCGGTGGCCACCATGCCGGTGGGATAGACCAGCTCGCCCGGACCGGTGATCCGGGTGAGCACCGGCGGTGACGCGGCGAGGTCCACGGTGAACACGGCGGCGTGCTCGGCCACCGGGCAGATGAACGGGTTGGTGGCGGAGATCTCGAACGGCTTCAGTCCGGCGTCCAGCACGTACCGGGTGCCGTCCCGGGTCTGCGCCAGGGCGGTCGGTGCGACCAGCGGGTTGGTCACCGGCAGCAGCCGCGTCTCGGTCCACGGGTTGGTGCGCCGGTCGACGCGGCGCAGGTTGCCGGACATCTCCTGCGGCCCGGACGGCTCCTGCGGCCCGCCGTCGCCGAGCAGCAGCGTGCCGCCGGCCTCGACGGTCAGCGACAGCGGCTCGACGACCGTGGTCAGCCTCGTCCGGGTGACGGTGAGCGGGTTCGGCTTGACCGTCACGATCGACGGGACCGCCTCCTGCGGCTTCTGCCCGCCGCGGTCGAGCGCCAGCAGGTCCCCGGTCGCCGGGTCGACCGCGAGGGCCACCATCCAGACCGGTTTGCCGGGGTTGGACAGCGTCGTGACGAGGGTGGCCGCCACACCGTCGAACGGTGCCGGTATCGAGAAGAGGCGGCCGGTGCGGGTGAGCACGTACGCGGTCTCCGGCGCGGCGTCGCGGGCCGGGCGGACAGTGACGGCGACGACGTCCTTGAGGCTGGTCGCGCTCGCCAGGGGTGCGGGGCGCGGCGGTGTGCCGGCGGTGCGGTAGCGGCCCGAGGAGTCCAGGTGCCAGACCCGGCCGGGCAGGGTGACCCCGGCGTCGTCGGGCAGGCCGATGTCGGCCACGAACAGGCTGCCGTCGGCGCCGGTCGTCACGTTCCAGGGCCGGGTCAGGCCCTCCGAGCGCACCTGAGTGCCGATCACGACCGGGCCCTGCGAGACCAGCGCGGTCACCGTGGCACGCTCACCGGCCCGGGGTACGACCGACAGCAGCCGGGCGCCGTCGTCGACGCAGACCCGCGGTTGTGTGCTGCCAACGGCGTACAGATCAAGGTATTGATTGAGGCCCGCCTTGCGCCCGCGCAAGCGGTAGATCCCGGCTATCTCCGCGGTGACCTTGCGCCGTTGGTATTCGTCCCAGAGCAGTTCGCCCTGCAGGGTGGGGAAGTCGAGTGCCACCCAGGAGGCGAGCCAGGGCAGGAACTCGGCCGGCGTGGTCCACGGGTCGAAGAGGCGGTGCAGGCCGGCGATCTGATCGGTGAGAGCCGGGCGGCCGTGCGCGAGCGTGACACCGTCCGGCAGACCGGTGGCGATCTTCTCGAAGATGCGCAGCATCGCGCCCAGCCCGATCTCGCCGGACTCCGGCGGCGGGTCGTCGCGCCACAGGATCGGCGGCAGGTAGCGCAGGTAGCCGCTCACGTCGGTCATCGCTGTACCTGCTGCACCTTCACGACCTGCGCGTTCTCGGCCGCGGCGCAGACCAGCTCGTAGTCGGCGACGCGCACCGACGCGCCGAAGTCGGAGAGCGGGAACGGCCGCTCCACGTCGGCGTTGAAGGCACCGCCCGGCCCCTGCGGCGGGAAGTGATAGGCGGGCACGTCCGGCTTCATCTGCAGCGTGCTGATGAAACCGAGGTCCTCGGCGGGCATCAGCGCGCGGAACAGGTCCGAGGTGAAGACCGGTTCGCCGACCTGCCAGCCGGTGCCGTCCGGGCCGCCGCGCGTCGGGTGCAGGAACCGCAGGATCCGCGCGCGGGTGTCGGTCTCGATGGTGCCGGTGTCGGCCCCGGCGGCGAGCGCCTCCTGCCAGACCTGGATGGTGACGCTGACGATGACCGGCAGGTAGCGGGGCGCCACCACCTCCAGCCGGGCGGTGAGGTCGCGGCGGGCGTCCAGGTACGCCGTGACCAGCCGGATCTGGTCCTGGGTGGGCTCCGGCCGCGCGATCTCGAGGCCGCGGTCCGGGACGATCACCAGGTTCACGGTGCCCGGTGCGCGGACCAGCCCGCCGAACTCCCACGGCTGGCCCTTCTGGAACGGCGTGACCGCGCCCGGCGGCGGGTTGTGCAGTCTCGGCGGCAGGCACCGGCGGATCACCAGGTCGTTGGCGGCCTCCCGGGCGAGGAACTCGTAGTCGTCGACGGTCACCGCGCGGTACCGGATCCGCAGCTCCTCGGGGGCGCGGCGCATGGTCTCCTCGATCGGCTCCTCGTCCGCTCCGTCGCGGGCCGGCCCGAGGTTGGTCACCGACGCGATGCCCGGCGGGAGGGTCGTGTCCGGTGCCGTGGTCAGCACCACGACCTGTCCGGGCGCGACGTTGCCGGCCGCTCCCCGGTCCACCCAGCGGTACCGGGCGGCCTGGATGCGGCTGCCGGCGGGCGGCACCGAGCCGCTGCCCTTGCCGGACTGCGGGTCGAAGTTGCCGAACCGCACCTCACCGGCGACCGGGTCGATCCGGTAGACCTGGCCGGGTCCCGCCTGGAACTCGTCGACGAGTGCCCACTCCTGCAGGACCGGCGGTGTGCCGGACTCCACCTGGACGCGCAGGTCGGCGTAGGGCGCGGCGAGGCCCGGACGGCGGTACAGCGGCCGCTCGCGCAGGCCGAAGACCTGGAACGGCTGCCCGGTGCTGGTGCCCAGCACCTCCGGCCGGCGAATGGTCAGCGCGGTCCGCGCCGACACGGCGTTGAACAGCAGCCGGTCGATGCCGAACGTCAGCGGCGGGGGCGGATCGCCGCCCGGCGGAACGGTCACCGCGGGCGCGGTGAAATGCAGCGCGGTCCAGAACAGCGGTTCGGTGACCGCGTCGGCCGCGCCGGCGGGCGTGACCGCGGTCCACGGCTTGGTGGCCTCCGGCCCGGCGGCGCGCTGGGTGGCCCAGTCGGCCGGCACGGTCACGCGCAGGGTGCCGTCGTGCCGCAGGCCGTCGGTCCCGTCGGTCACCGGCAGCGCGGGCCACGCGTTCGGCTGGTCGGTGCCCTTGGAGAACCGCGCGGTCACGGTCACCGGCTTGTCCGGCAGGGCCGCCTGGAACAGCCGGATGTCCAGCACGACCGGTTCGGTGACCGCCTTGGTGAAGCCGAGCAGGACGTCGACGGTCTGCCCCGCCGGCACCTGGACCAGGTGGTGCGCGGTGGGCGGCCCGATCAGGTCGGCCGACACGTTGCGGTACGCCCCGGCGAGCGCGACGTTGGACTTGCGGGCCGGCAGCCTCAGCGCCGCCGTCAGCTCGGTCGGCAGGACCACGAGGTCGGCGTCGGTCTCGAACACCACCGGCTTGCCACCGGCGGTGTCGACGGTCTGCGCCTGTGTGCCCGCCACGACGGTGGTCCGGTTGGGCACGCCGGAGCTGAAGGTCAGGTAGGTCCGGGCCGGGTTCTGCGGGTCGCGGGTGATGCCGAGCAGGTTGAGGAACGCGAGGTAGTTCTTCTCCGGGGTCTGGTTCAGCCGGAAGATGATGTTCTCGCCCAGCCACGCGAACAGCTCGATGAGCGTGATGCCCAGGTCGCTGGGGTTGTGGTCGGTCCACTGCGGCGCGTACTTCGGGATCAGCGCGCGCATCTCGTCGACCAGGTCCTGCCAGGTCCGGTCGTCGAGGTCCGGTGGGAGGACGCGGCCTCGGCGCGATTCGAGGGTCATCACGCACGCTCCAATCCGAAGGGCAACACGAACAGGTGCTCGGCCGCGGTGGCGCGCAGGCGGTAGCGGACCTCGATGACGAGCTGTTCGGCGCGGAAGTCGTTGGTCACCAGGACGTCGAGGACCTCGATGCGCGGCTCCCAGCGGTCCAGCGCGTCCTTGACGTAGTAGGCCGCCAGGCTCGCCGTGGTGGCGTTGTTGGCGGCGAACACCAGGGTCTTGAGGTTGCCGCCGAAGGTGGGGCGCATGAGGCGCTCGCCGTACTGGGTGCCGAGGATCAGCCGCATCGACTCCTCGACGCGCGCGACGCCGCCGGACTCGCCGAGCCCGCGGGCGCCGAGCCGCAGCGGGAAGGCGAGGCCGTGGCCCAGGTGTTCGTCGGCCATCACAGCACCGCCGGCGCGGCCGTGAGCCGGGTCTGGTTCGCCGTCGCCTTGAGCGCGTTCCCGGTCGGGGAGACTCCGTCGGTCGCACCCGCCACGTCGGCGAGCACCACGGAGACGCCGCCCACGGTGAGCCGGGACTTCTCGCCGGTGGTCACCGACGCCACCGTCAGGCACGTCTTGGTGTTCTGTGACGGCGCGGTCGTGCAGCCGGCGACCGCCTTGCCGGTGAGCCCCGCGAGCAGTACCGGCATCTTGCCGACGGTGAGCCTCGACGACGTGGTGGCGGCCGCCACCAGGCCCGGCGAATGCGGGCAGGCGACCGTGCTCGGTGCGACCAGTACCGCTGTCATGTCACGTCCACCCCGCTCGGTGTCATTTCGATCTTGGTGAGCCCGGCCTGGAGCTTGATGTTCCCGGTGGCCTGGATGGACAGGTCGCCGGCGGCGCTGATGGAGAGCGATCCCAGTCCGGTGGTGTCGTCGAACGTGATCGTGTGCCCCGACGGTGTCTTGAGCATCCGTTTGCTGTTGAGGCCGTCCAGGTTTGTCGTCGGCGGTGGGCGCTTCGCCGTCCACAGGGCGCCGAGCACGTACGGCTTCGTGACGTCCCCGCCGAGGAACGCGACGAGCACCTGGTCCCCCACGGCCGGCAGCGCCCAGAACCCGGTGCCGTCGCCGGCCATCGGGCGTACGACGGGCGCCCAGTCGCTGAGCGCGTTGCCGGACAGGCCGGGGAACTTCACCTTGACCCGGCCGATCGGCGGTGACGGCACCTCGGCCAGCAGCTCGTTGTTGGCCTCCACCTCGCCCAGCACCACGCCGAAGAACCGTTCGGCCTGGTTCGGCGGCGGCTCCTCGTTCAGCTTCTTGCGCAGCATGCCGAGCAGGTTCGTGTGGCCGCGGCTGGTGATCGAGAAGTCGGTGCGGAACCCGTTGCCGTCGATCTTGTGGGTGACCTTGCGCAGCCGGTACGTCCCGCTGAACCGTTTACCGATGCCGGCGATCTTGACGTAGCGCCCGGCGGTCAGGTCGGGGATGCCGATGCAGGAGCCGGTGCCCTCGTACATGCCCTCCAGCAGGTTGCGCAGGATGGAGAGGCCGAGCTGGGCGGCCTGCACCGGGTTCTCGATCGGCTCCTTGCTGACGCCCTTGCGGACGAACGACATCAGCAGCTGCATCGCCGACTGGCCGAGCCGCTCGGTGAGGGTCTCCGGGTCCAGGTCGGCGAGCATCGTGACGGTGATCGCCTGGGCGAGCTCCTGGTTGTAGACCTGGATCTCCTGGACCCCGGCCATGCCGGCGGCCGAGATCCGCGGGCTGAAGCTGGACAGGTTCCTGCCCCACTCCAGCACGTGCGCGGCGAGCTGCGGGCGGGGGAAGTGGAAGTGCAGGCGGTCCCACTCGACGTACACGTCGAAGAAGTACTTGTCGGCGCATGACTTGAGGAACGCCATGTCGTTCTCGGCCTTGGTGCGCTTGCCGATGTACGGGGCGGGGTCGACGATCGGGATCAGCCCGTACTCGGCGGCGATCTCCGCGGCGAGGATGCTGTCGTTGATCATCGGCCACTGCGCCGGGCCGGTCTGCGAGTGCCGCATCCGGTACGACTTGTCGTAACCCGACACCACCACCGTCGGCGCCGCGTCCGCCGGGAACGATGGCTCGATCGACGCCACCTCGCCAAGGAACGCCGGCACCAGCTCGTGGCCGTACCCCAGGTGGATCTCCACGGTCTTGCCGATGTCCAGCAGCGGCGAGTCGAGCAGCCTGTTGTCCGGGTTGCGCAGCGTCAGCCGGAACGAGCCGGCCAGGTCCAGGTCCGTCTCCACGGTCAGGCCGAGCACCTGCCCGGCCAGGTCGGCGGCCATCGTCACGCCGGAGAGGCGGACCTCGAAACGCGGGGCGTACGGCGGTGTGGTCATCCGGGCCGCCCCGGGATGACCAGGGTGGTGCCGGCGACGATCACCAGCGGGTCGGTGATGCCGTTCGCCCGCGCGATCTCCCGCCAGCGGCCCGGGTCGCCGAGGTAGACACCGGCGATCCCGCTCAGCGTGTCGCCGTTCAGCACGACGTGCACGGCCGAGCCCTCCCCCTGCGCCAGCGGGATGATCACGTCATTGACCAGGGCAGAGGCGGTCGGTGAGCCGAGGAACACGCCGCGCTGGATCTCCAGGGGGACGTCGGCGTACTCCTGCAGGCGTACCGACATGGTCGAGCGCACCGGCGTGCCGTCGCGGTCGAACATGGTGAACCGCTGACCCGCGTCGGTGAGCACGCACCGGAACTGCACCTGGCCGAGGGAGAACAGCAGCACCGGCGGCGCGAGCGTCTGCGGCAGGACCTTGAGCAGCGCGACGATCGGGGCGGTGTGGGCGCGGACGTCCTCGCCGGTCTCGTACGTGTCGAAGAACAGCTCCATGGTGAGCACGCGGTTCTTGCCGCGCACGTACTGCACCGGTGAGGCGTTACGGCCGGGGATGCCGACCTCGGCGAACTGGTTGCCCTGCTCGAACTTGAGCTCCTCGGGGTTGTACATGACCGGGTGCGGCGTGCCGGACACGGTGTCGATGAGGACCGCCTTGGCCAGTTCGGCGTGCGCCGGTTCCGGAGCGCGCCGCTGCATCCGGCGCAGCACCGCCGGTCGTCCCCGCGGGATCGGTGCGGTCACGTCAGCCTCCACGCTCGAAGTCGGTACGCACCCGGCGCATCAGCTCCTCGATCAGGTCGTGGCGCAGCGACTCCATGTCGAGCGCCGGCGCCGCCGCGGCGGCCGGACCGGCCTCGGCCCGGTCGGCGTCGGCGCGCATCGACGGGCCCGCGGCCGCGGCCGCGGCCGGCGCGGTTCCGTTCGGCGGCGCGGAACCGTTGGGGCCGGGCGACGGTGGCGTCGCGGTGCCCGGTGGCCCGCCGGACAGGTGGAGTGCGGCCGGCGCACTCACCACGGGCGAGCCGAAGGAGAGCCGGGTCTCGCGTTCGATCCGCAACGCCTCGCGCTCCTCGGCGTCGGCACCACCGGGCGTGCCGTGGGAGGCGGCTCCGCCCCGGCGCAGCGCCGCGCTGACGTGGCTCGCCTCGTGCGCGAGAAGTGCCAGTCCCTCGGGGGTGTCCGGGCGCAACCGCCCGGACCGCATCCGGACCTCGGTGCCCCTCGTGACGGCGTCGGCGTGCATGCCGCGTACCTCGGTGTCGGCCGCGGAACCGGTGAGCACGCGCATGACCGCGGCGCCCGGCCCGGCCAGCGCGCCCAGCCGGGCGCGGACGTCCACCGGAAGGGGCCGCTCGGTCTCCGTCACCACGGATTCCTCCGGCGCGGACGGGCTCGCCGGAGCGCTCGGAAAGCGACGGCGGGCGGTGGCGGGCGGCGGGCGCACGTCGGCCTCGTGCCGCTCGAACCGCTCCGCCCAGGACGTGCTGAGCTCGGCGGCCCGGCGCAGCGCCGGTGCCAGCCCCGCGGCCCACGGAAACGTGGTCAGATGCCGCGCCGCCAGTTCCTCACCGGCGGCGGACAGGCGTTCACCGAGCGTGGCGGGCATGCCGTTCCCCCTTCCGGCGTCGCGTCAGTTCGTCTCGAGTTGCGCTGAGATCTCCCGCACCCACCGCACGCGCTGGGCGTGGTCGAGGGCGAGCACCTCGGTGAGGGTCCAGTGGGCGTGTCGCCCGAGGAAGGCTGCCTCCCGGTGAACCCGGTCCAGGGGGTAGCCGGCTATCCCCCCAGCAGGGGCACCTCCACCTCGTGCGACTCGTGGCAGTGCGGGCAGACCACCGCGAGCACCTGCGGGGTGAGGCCGTTGACACGGTTGTAGAGGTCCTGCAGATGGGCCAGGTCCTCGGAGAACAGGCCCTCCACCACACCGGCGTTGACCTCCGGCAGCGACCCGAGCCGGGTCACCACCCGGGCCAGGAGCAGCACGATGAGGTACGCCGGCCAGTTCTGCACCCGGGGATCACGCAGCGGGTAGATCTCGTCCGCCGCGGTCGCCAGCCGCATCGTCCCGGTCCGGTGCAGCGTGCCCTGAGCGTCGACGTACCCCTTCGGCAGTTCGAAGGGGACCTCGGTGACGAGCACATCCGCGGTCATACCCGGACGACCCCCTCGTGCGACAGCACGAGCGTCTCGATGAGGATCTCGTTGCCCTTGGCGTTCAGGCCGGACAGCTCCCACTTGGACGGCCAGGCGCCGGTGATGTTCCACCGGGCCACCTCGGTGCTGCGGTCCATGTCGTACACCACGACCGAGACGTTCTGCCGGTCGACGTTGCCGTCCACGATCCGCTGCCGCCAGTCGTACAGCTCGGTGGACGCGGTGGATCCCCACTTGAGCGTGACGTCGCTGAACGTCGTGCGGCCGGGCAGCTTGCGGACGTTGCCCTCGCCGCCCTGGCGGTGCTCGATCGACTCGGTCGTCGAGCCCAGGCCGGTGCACTCGGTGAAGCTGCCCTGGGCGATCCCCTGGATCTCGATCAGGAAGTTGAAACTGCGGAACGGGTCGACCCGTTCGCCGGTCTGGGGCATGGCGCCTCCCTACGTCGTGATGTGCGTTGGCTCAGCCTTCGGTGACCCTTGCTCCGCCGTCCCACAGGCCGAGCCGCAGGACGATGTGCTCGGCGGGGCGGGTGACCGCCAGGCCGATCTCGATGTAGACCTCGCCACGGTCCCGGACCGCCGCCGGGTTGATCGACTCGTCGATGGTCACGTAGAACGCTTCCTTCGCGGTGCGCCCGAACAGCCCGCCCGACTCCCAGACCCGAGTCAGGAACTCGGTGATCGAACGATCGAGGCCTTTCCACAGCCGGGTGTTGTTGGGCTGGAAGACCGCCCAGCGCAGCCCTTCGACGAGCGAATCCTCAACGTACGAGACGAGCCTGCGGACGTTGACGAAGCGCCACGGCACCACCGGGCTCAGCGTCCGCGCCCCCCATACCAGCGGCGGAGTGCCCGGGAACTGCCGCAGAGCGTTGATGTTCTTGCTGTTCAGCAGGCCCTGCTCGGTGTCGTTGAGGGTGATCTCCACGCCCACGGCGCCGCGGACCTGCTCGTTGGCCGGAGCCTTGTGCACGCCGACGGTGCTGTCGCAGCGCGACATCACGCCGGCGATGTGCCCGGACGGCGGCGCCACGATCGTGGCGCCGTCGGCGGTCAGCGGGTCGGGGATCACGATCCACGGCCAGTACAGGGCGGCGAACCCGTTCTGCGACAGCAGGCCGCCGCGCTGGGTCTGCAGCGGGCCGTCGGCCTTGAGCGGATCCTTGTCCTGCACCCCGTCGAGGATCGCGAACCGGTCGTGCAGGTCCTCGCAGTGTTTGATCACCTTGGTCTGCGCGGCCGCGTCGACCAGGCCGGGCACGCAGACCAGGCCCACCTCGGGGCGGCGGGTCAGCTCGGCGAGCGCGGCGTCGAGCCCGCCCATGTCCTTGACCGGCACGACGTACAGGAAGGTGCCGCCGTTGTCGAAGAAGCCGCGGACGGCGAGCGGCAGGTTGAGGCCGGCCTTGAAGCCGCCGAACTTGTCACGATAGGCGTTCCAGCTCGAGAAGCCGGCCGCCTTGCCGAGCTCGGCCGCGGGCGGCGCCGTGGTGACGACGCCGATCAGAGCGGCGACGCTGGTGCCGGCACCGCTGATCGGGCCGGCGGGTGTGAACTCTTCCAGATGGACCCCGGGTGCCGCGGTCGCGTAGTCGACCATCGCGTGTTCCGCCTTCCGTCTAGCTCATTTGTCACGGTTGCCGCAGGACGACCGTGAGGCGCTGATGCGTGGCCGCGTACTCCATCGCGACCTCCTGGGCGGGGCTGCCGGGCTTCTGCACCCGCAGGGTGTAGCTGCCGAACTCCAGGCCCGGCACCGCGAACTCGCCGTCCGCGGTGGTGACGGCCTGCTTCCCGGTGCCGACCACCACGACGGTGGTCCCGGATGCCGGTGCGAGGGTGTGGTCGAGCACCCGCCCGGCCAGCTGGGGATGCTCCGGCGGTGTGGCGGTGACCCGGAAGTCCTTCGGCGCCACGGCCTGCTCGACCTCGTCGTACGGCTGGACGGTCAGGGTCACAGTGAGCGGGAACGCGGGACGGGGTGCCACGCCGAGGGCGCTCCAGAACTCGGCGGCGGACCGGCCCTCCTGGGTCTGCGCCACCACCGTGGACAGCGGGTACGGCTGCGGCGGGTTCCGCAGCACGCCCCGGTGGAACGTCTCGCCGATGACCGGGAACCGGCCCAGCCACTGCAGGGTGGACCCGAGCAGCCGGTGCTCGGCCGCCGCCTTGAGCCCGCCGGTCTGGTTCGACCAGGCGGTCACCAGGTACGTGCAGTCCACCCGCAGGTACGGCATCCGGGTCGTGAAGCCGCTCTCCGTCCGGATCGTCACCGGCCCCTCCTCCCGCAGCGTGCGGTTCTCGACCACCTCGTGCAGGAAGAGGTTCAGCGTGGCCTGCGCCGGTTTGAAGTCCCGGTCGGGCGTGTCGAAGCTGACGTCGGCGTCCCGGACCGTCTGCGGCGCGGCCGCGTCGTCGAGCAGTGCCTTGACGGTCGCGTCGAGGTCGTCGAACATCCGCGCTCACCGCCCCCCGTCCGGGACCGGCTCGGGCGGCACCCGGCCCATCTTCCGGAACTCGCGGCGGATCGCCCGGTGCAGCACCTCGGCACCGATCGGCTCGCCCCGGTCCGCCGCCAGGTACGCCGCGTGCAGCGCCGCGTTCTTGATCTCCGCTCCGGTGAGCCGGAAGTCGCGGGCCAGCACCCCGAAGTCGAGGTCACCGGCGAGCGGCGCGCCGGCCGGGAAGCAGATCCGCCAGATGCCCGCGCGGTGCGCGTCGTCGGGGAACGGGAAGTCCACCACGAACTGCAGGCGCCGGGTCAGCGCCTCGTCGAGGTTCTGCCGCAGGTTCGTGGCGAGGATCGCGATGCCGTCGTACTGCTCCATCCGCTGCAGCAGGTAGGACGTCTCGATGTTCGCGTACCGGTCGTGGGCGTCGTGCACCTCGGACCGCTTGCCGAACAGCGCGTCGGCCTCGTCGAACATGAGGATGGCGTCGGCCTCGGCCGCGGCGCCGAAGATCCGCTCCAGGTTCTTCTCGGTCTCGCCGATGTACTTGCTGACCACGGAGGCGAGGTCGACCGAGTACAGGTCCAGGCCGAGCTCGCCGGCGATCACCTCGGCGGCGCTGGTCTTGCCGGTGCCCGGCGGCCCGGTGAAGAGAGCGCTGGTGCCCCGGCCCCGGGGCAGCTTGCGGCCGAACCCCCATTCGGACAGCACGGTGGACCGCAGCCGCACCCGGGCGCACAGGTCGGTGAGCTGCGCGGTGGTCTCGTCCGGCAGGACGATGTCGTCCCAGGTGGTCACCGGCTCGATGCGGCGGGCGAGCGCGGCGAGGCGGTGCCCGGTCTGCCTGCGGGCGGCGGCGAACACCTGCGCCGCGGTCGGCGCCCGGCCACCCCCGGCGGTCACCGACGCGCGGGTCACCGCCTCGGCGATCCGCGCGGGCCCGAAGGTGAACCGGTCGGCCAGCGTCGCGGCCAGGTCCTCCGCCGATTCGGCACGGGCACGCCGAAGATTCCGCGCCCAGGCGGCCCGCCGGGCGGCCGGGTCGGAGTGCCCGAAGGACACCTCGAGGACGGGAAACGCACCGTCCGCACCGGCCCAGGGCTCGGTGTCCGACAGCAGCGTGATCCCGGTGTGCTCGGCCAGGCGCTCACCCAGCACGGCCCGGCGGCGCGATCCCGGTGGCAGCGCCGCCAGACCGTCCACATACATCACCGCGCCGTGCAGGGCCGCCTCCCGGAACGCCCGGAACACTGTTTCCGCGGCCTCCTCGTCGGTGTCGGGCAGACGGGCCGTGTCCAACCGGAGCAGCGGAACGCCCAGCTCACCGGCGAGCGCCCCGGCGGCCGCACCGCGTCCCGAACCGGCCGGGCCGTGGAAGTGCACCCGCAGCGGATCGCCGTCCCGCGCTTTGAGCGCGGCGTCCAGCACCGTGGCCCGGACGTCCGGCGGCAACGTCGTGGCGGCCCAACCGCCCGGCGCTGGGCGGTGCAGTGCGCCGGAGGCGGCCACCTGCCGGTCGAACCCGCCGGGCGCCAGCAGCAGCTCGGCGATCTGCTCGTCCAGGACGGCCACATGCGACAGCAGCGGCGGCGCCGGCACCCGGTCCTCGGCCACCAGCCGCAGCAACCGGTGCCGCAGCAGCGGCCGGTCCGGTCCGAACAGTGCCCGGCGGTGGATCCGGTCGCCGGCCGACTCGCTGATCAGCTCGAGGATGAGGCCGGCCGTCGGGCGGCGCCGGCTGACGTCGTCCTGGAGGTAGCCGTACAGCCGCTCGTATCGCACGTCGGCCTCGGGGCCGAGCGCGACGAGGACGGCGTCGAGCTCGGCGTCGCTCAGGCCGGCGGTGTCGCGGACCCAGGCCCAGCCGCGGTGATAGGCGACGATCTCGGCCCAGCCGGGATCGACGTCGCGGACACCGCGCAGCGGCTCGGCGACGGCGTCGTGCAGCGCCGCGAGCGCGTCCGCCTCGGTGATGTAGAGCCCACGGAACGAGTCGTGACCGGCGTCGGCGCCGTACCGCTGCCGGGCACCGGCCACAGCACCGGCGAGCAACGCGTCCAGCCGGCGGAAGGCGAGGCGCCAGTCGGCGACGGCCGGCGGGTTCTCGGCGAGGGAAATGGCATTGAGCGACATAACTTCCCCCTCCCGCAAACGACCGAGGAAAGTGACGAAAGATGTTCGCGGACAACGCTAGGGACAAACCCGTGCGGGTGTCAAGAATCACATTGGCGACAGTCATTCACCTGCTGGAATGCATTTGTCAGGCAGGTTGCCGACAGAAACGGGACCAGCTGATTAAGCGCATGATAATGGCGTCGACAATGCATATCGCAAACCGCCTTCCCGGCTTTCCGAGAGCCACCTATCGATGCCTGGGCGCACGGCCGCCCTTGCGCGACGGCTCGGTAAGTCGTAGCTTTCCGTTCGTGGCCACTTACCGAGCCTCGGAGGGCTGGGAGGCGCTGGGCGACCCCAGCCGGCTCGCCATCGTGCAGTGCCTGGCGGACCGGCCGCGTGCGGTGGGTGAACTGGCGGCCGAGCTACCGATCAGCCGCCCGGCGGTGTCGCAGCATCTCAAGGTGCTCAAGGGCGCGGGTCTCGTCACCGACCAGGCGGTGGGCACGCGGCGGGTCTACCGGCTCAACCCGGTCGGCATGGCCGCACT
The DNA here is from genome assembly GCF_040681145.1 of Actinoplanes sp. NPDC051861. NCBI lineage: Bacteria > Bacillati > Actinomycetota > Actinomycetes > Micromonosporales > Micromonosporaceae > Actinoplanes > Actinoplanes sp. NPDC051861. The sequence goes on along the minus strand of NZ_JBFAYE010000018.1, from coordinate 38,021 downwards.
GCGGGACCAGTTGGAGACGTTCTGGAGCCGGGCACTGGAGGGCTACCAGGACGTCGCGGAGCAGCGGGACGAGGAGGACTCATGACAGTGGTTCGCCGTCAGATCGTCGTCCGGGCGCCGATCGAACGGGCGTTCACGGTGTTCACCGACCGGTTCGGCGACTTCAAACCACCTGAGCACAACCTGCTCGGCGTCCCGATCGCGGAGACGGTGTTCGAGCCCAAGGTCGGCGGCAACATCTACGACCGTGGGACGGACGGCAGCGAGTGCCGGTGGGCGCGGATCCTCGCCTACGACCCGCCGCACCGCGTCGTGTTCAGCTGGGACATCGGGCCCACCTGGCAGGTGGAGGCGGACCCGGAGTTCACCAGCGAGGTCGAGGTCACGTTCACCGCCGAGGCCGCTGATCGCACTCTGGTCCAGCTCGAACACCGGCACCTGGACCGGCATGGCACGGGCTGGGAGTCGGTTCGCGACGGGATCGGGAACGACGAGGGGTGGCCGCTCTACCTCGACCGGTACGCCGCACTGTTCGGTGAGGAGCGCTGATGGAGGACGTGCGCGCGGCGCATCGCGTACTCATGGATCGGGTTCTGCACGGCCCGGGCGAGACGGACCCGCGGCAGCGAGCCCAGGCCTTCGCCAACGCCGGCGTCGACGCGGCGCTGCAGCCGCTGATCGGCAAGGTCGCCACCGAACCCACCCGGATCACCGACGCCGACCTCGACGTGGCCGGCTACACCGGGGACGAGATCTTCGAGATGGTGGTCGCGGCCGCGGTCGGGGAAGCCACCCAGATGTACGAGTCGGCGCTCGCCGCCCTCGACGAAGCGGCGGCCGGCTGATGCGGCCCGAGGTGCTCAACAGCGGCTACCAGCCGATGACCAAGGTGCTGTTCAGGATGATCCGGCTGTTCACCGGCCGGCCTCTGCCGGACGCCGCGAAGCTCGTCTTCTACCGGCCCGGCTTCTACGGCGATCCGGCCAAGCGCTTCACCCAGCTGGCGATGCGCGGCCCGTCGCCGTGGTCGGTGGGCGACCGTGAGCTGATGGCGGCGGTCGTGTCCCAGGCCAACGCCTGCACCTTCTGCGTCGGCGCGCACACCGCAACAGCCGCGCAAGCGTACGCCGACCGCGACCTCGTCCGAGCGGTGCTCGCCGATGTGGACACGGCACCGGTCGCTCCCGAGTTGAGGGCGACCCTGCGCCTGCTCACGAAGCTGACCCGCGACGGCACGGTCAGCGCCGACGACATGCGCGCTGTCCTGGCCGCGGGCGTCACACGCCAGCAGATCGAGGACGCGCTCGCGGTCGCCACCGCCTTCAACATCACCAACCGCCTCGCCGACGCGTTCGACTTCGAGGTCCTCGACGAGGACGGCTTCGCCGCGGGCGCGAGGTTCCTGCTCAAGCGCGGCTACGGCTGACCGCGCCCGTCCAGGACGGTCTTGAGGCGGGCCAGGTCGGCACTGTTGGCCCGGCGCATCGACGCCGCCATCATCGGGGCGGTGAACCGTGCGAAGCCGGCCGGCTCGCCACGATTGCGCAACGTCATCCGCGTGCCACCGCTGCCGACCGGCTCCCACGTGTAGGTGGTCTCCATCGGGAACGGGCCCTGTGCCGTGCGCATCACCAGCCTGCGGCCGGGTTCGTGCTCGACGATCTCGTAGGTGTAGGCGAGGACGCGGCCGAGGAACCGCGCCTCGAAGGCGATCCGGCTGCCGAGGCGCAACGGCGGGTCGGTCACCCACCGCGCCGAACTGATGTTCCGGTACCAGTGCGGGGCGTTCGCCGGGTCGGCGGCGTACGCGGCGACCTCGTCAACCGGGCGTGCGATCACAATCTCGGTCAGTACGTCGACAGCCATCTCGCCCTCCCTCACCACCGACGCTAGTCCTCGGCCACCGGCCAGGTGAGCCAACCCAGCAGTGGCAGGAACGGGTCGAGCCGCCGCGCGCACCAGCCGGTCAGAGCGGGCGATGTGATCTCGCCCGGATGCGGGTGGCGGCGCATGACGTGGAGTCCGTCGCGGACGGCGAAGCGTGCCGCGGGCCCGTCCGGGCCGAACCCGGCGGGCAGGCGGCGCCGCGTCGGTTCGCTCAGTTCCGCCCCGCCGCTGGTCAGTGCCGTGACGTGCCGGTCGAGCGCGGCCATGGCGTGCTCGTCGCGCAACCGGTCCCGGTAGCTCTCCAGGGCGGCGCCGGTGCGCGGCATCACGCCACAACCGAGATGCACCTCGGCCGGCGTGATGCGCACCAGCAGCGCCGGATCCGTTCGCGGGCCGTGGGGTCCCTGCCAGAACGCGAAGTCCAGGTGCGGCCGGTAGGGCGGCCTGTCCGGCGCGAACCGCAGGTCGTTGGCGATCCGGAAGAGGCTTCCGCCGATGCGCGGCTCCGCGCGCAGGCCGGGCACCCGCTCCCGCAGCCGGGCTCCCAGCTCGGTCACGTACGCCTCGGCGGGCTCCGCCAGCTCCCGGCGGTAGACCTCGCGGCCCGCGTCGAAGAACGCCTTGCTGTTGTCCCGCTCCAGGCCGGCCAGGAACGCCAGCCCGGCGGCTCCGAACCCGGGGAAACGCTCGGGAACATCGCCGGCCGCGTGGTCGAGGGCCTCGCTCAGCAACGCCGCCCACCGGTCCCGGTCCGGATCGGGCAGGGCCACCCACTCCCGGAAAACCCGTCCGGCCGGCGCGAACGGCTCCCCATGCCCGTCAGCGAGCAACTGCTCGACCCGGTGGCGCGGCAGCTTGACCAGGAGCGCGCCGCTGCGATGCTCCAGCGAGGCGAAGAAACTGCCGTCGCGGCGTACGCACGGCAGACCCATCATCGTCGACCGCCGCACCGACGGGTCGGCGTACATCGGCTCGACCAGTTCCCAGAACAGTTTCTCGCCGGACTCCGGCATCGGGGCACCTCCATCGTTGTCGTCGCCCTCGTCCTGACTGATCCCGGTGGCGCCGCCGATTCATCGGTCCTGTCACACCCGGGCGCTACCGTGATCCGGTGAGCACGGACCCGGTGATGGAGGCGGCGCTGCGGGGCGACAGCACGGCGTTCCGCGCGCTGGTGGATCCGCATCTGCCCGCCCTGCACCTGCACAGTTACCGGATGCTCGGGTCGCACCACGACGCCGAGGACGCGGTGCAGGAGACGCTGCTGCGGGCGTGGCAGGGCCTTGCCGGTTACGAGGGCCGCGCGCCGTTACGGCACTGGCTGTTCCGGATCACCACGACCACCTGCCTGAAGGCGATCGAACGGCGCCGGCGGACCCCGGTCACCGACAGCCTGGACGTCACCTGGCTGGAGCCGTGCCCGGACGTGCTCCTCGACCGCCTCGATGATCCCGCCGACCTTGTGGACCGGCGCGAGTCCGTCGCGCTCGCCTTCATCGCCGCCCTGCAACTGCTCCCGGCGACCCAGCGGGCGGTGCTCATCCTGCGCGACGTGCTGGCCTGGCCCGCCGCGGAGGTCGCGGGCCTGCTCGGCACCAGCGCCGCGGCCGTCAACAGCGCCCTGCAGCGCGCCCGCGCCACGCTCGCCGCGAGCACGGACGTCACACCGGTGACGCGGCCGGCCGGCGAGCGGGAGCGCCACCTGGTCACGGCGTTCCTCCGGGCCTGGGCGGACTGCGACGTCGACGCGCTCGCGCGGCTGCTTCGCGAGGACGTCATCCTGACGATGCCGCCCGAGCGCATCCGGATCACCGGCCGCGACGCGGTCGCCCGGTTCTTCGCCACCGTGCCCGCCGGCGGCCGGCTCGACCTCGTCGACCTCGTCGAGACCCGCGCCAACGGCCAGGTCGCGCTCGCCGCCTACCTCCCGGGCGACAGTGCCGGGCTCGACTGTCACGGCTACGGGATCATGGTTCTCACCCTGGACACCGAGGGGATCGCGGCGATCACCGGGTTCCCCGGGCCCGGCTTGTTCCCCGTCTTCGGCCTGCCGACGGCCCGAGTCCGAGGCGGCAGGTGAGCGCCCGCTGGACATCGATGACTGTCGCGATCAGGGGTGGATTGAGCAGCGACAACAGGACTTCCCCTGGAAGCTACTTCCGGGTAACCTCAGGCCCGCATGCGGTTCGCGGACCATTTCGGACATCCCCTGTGGAGGAACCGTGGGTTACCTTCGACGCACCATCATGCTCGGCGCTACGGCTGTTCTCGGGGCCGCGGCGGCTGTCACGGTTGCCGGGCCGGCGCAGGCCGCGCCCATTGCGATCAATTTCAACAACGTCACGGGCACCACTCATCTGGCGAAGCCGAACGTCGACGTCAGCGTGCCGGCGTCGTCCGTGCAGACCCAGATCGACCTGGACACCAACACGGTCACCGGCAGTGCGAATCTGGCCGATCTCACCGCGAAGCTGAAGCTGGCCAAGCTGATCGGCGTCACGTCGACGGTGAAGATCGTGCCGGTGGGCGGGCTGACCGGCACGATCGACCTCGGCGCGTCCAAGTTGTCGACCACGACGACGTTCACGCTGCAGATCGTCGACGCGCACACGGACGCCGCGCCGAAGATCAACCTGGTCAAGCCGGGCTGCCGGACTGTGCGGCCGTCGACGCTGACGTTGAACAACACCACCCCGGTGGAGTTGTTCAAGCCGATCACCATGGAGGGCACGTACACGATTCCGGCGTTCAAGGGCTGCGGCCTGCTGACGCCGCTGCTCACCCTGCTGCTGTCCGGCCCGGGCAACAGGATGACGCTGGTCCTGCAGTAGCGCGCCGGCTCCTGGTCGTCATTTCGGCATACGATGTGTGCGTCGAAATGACGACCACGGGGAGGTGGCCGGTTGGCGGCGCGCAGGTACGAGCAGGTTCTGCGCGCGGAGACCGCCGAGCGGACGAGGCGGCGGATCCTCGCGGCGGTCGGGCAGCGGCTGCGGGAGGGCCCGGCCGAGCAGCCGAGCCTGGAGCAGGTGGCGCGGCTGGCGCGGGTGTCGCGGTCGACCGTCTACGCCGGCTTCGGTTCACGGGCCGGGCTGTTCGACGCGTTCGTGATCGACCTGTGGGAGCGGACGGGACTCAGCGAGCTCAGCCGCGCTGTGGCGTCGGGCGGCGCCCGGGAGCACCTCCGCGAGGGCATCGCCGCCGCGAGCCGGATGAAGGCGCGTGACCTCGCGATCTATCGCGTGCTGCACGCCATGGACCGCCTCGGCCCGGAGTCGGCCGGCGGGGCCGTGCGGCACATGGAGCGGGACCGGCGGGCGGGCGTGGAGAGCCTCGCCGCGCGCCTGGAGGCCGAGGGCCTGCTGCGCGAGGACCTCACCGCCGGGCAGGCCGCCGACGCGCTGTGGGTGCTGACCAGCTTCGAGAGCCTCGACCTGCTGATCACCGGCCGCGGCCGAACCGTCGACGAGGCGATCGAGACGCTGGTGACGACGGCCGAGCGGGCCGTACTCCACACGCGCTGAGCGCGGGCCGAACTTCACACGCGCTGAGCGCGGGGCGAGCGAACTCAGGACCCGTTGAGGCCGAAGCGGCGGACGACGTCGGCCAGCCAGGGCGTGTCGACGAAGGAGAGACCGTGCTCGGCGGCGAGGGCGGCGCCGCGCTCCGGGTCGGGATCGCCGGCCTCGATCATGTCAGCGACGGCCCGGAAGAACAGCTCGAAGCCGGCCGGGCTGATCACCTCGATCATGCGGGCGGGCTCGGGTCCGGCGTTCCACATGGCGTGCGCCTCGCCGCGCGGCTTGGCGATGCAACCGCCCGTGCTCAGGACGGCCTCCCGGTCACCGGAGCGGAAGCCGATCGTGCCGCCGGTGACTATCGAATACTCATCCTCGCGCGTGTGGATGTGTGGCGGCACCAGGGCGCCCGGCGGGAACTCGTGCTCGACGATCGCCAGCGCGCCGCCGGTGTCGGCGCCCCACACCTTGAAGTCGACGGTGATCACACCCAGGCTCGCCATAGGGCCAGTCTCAAATTTCACCGGACGCACTGTCAACCGAAAAACGAACTCCGCGGGTTTCCGTTGTCGCGGCCCGGTTCGCGGCACCAACAGGTATGTCCGTCACCGAGCTCGTCCTGGCGGCCCAGCGCGGTGACCGTGCCGCCACCGAGCGGCTGGCCGCCGAGCATCTGGCTCTCGTCTACAACGTGGTCGGCCGTGCGCTGAACGGTCACGCCGACGTCGACGACGTCGTCCAGGAGACGTTCGTCCACATGGTGCGGGGCCTGCCCGCCCTGCGCGACCCCGAGCGGTTCCGCGCCTGGCTGCTGGCGATTGCGCAGCGGCAGGTGCGGCTGCATCTGCGGGCCCGCCGGCGGTTCCTGGGGCACCGCCGGGACCTCGACGCCGACGTGCCCGACCCTGCCGGTGACTTCGCCTCCCGGACGGTCGCCGAGTTCCTGCTCACCGGTCAGCGCCGGGAGGTGGCCGAGGCGGCCCGGTGGCTCGACGACGGCGACCGGTTGCTGCTGGCGCTGTGGTGGCAGGAGGCGTCCGGTCAGATCACCCGGGCGCAGCTGGCCGGCGCGCTGGGCGTGAGCGGGAAGCACGCGGCGGTTCGGGTCAAGCGGATGCGTGATCAGCTCGAGGCGGCCCGGGTGGTGGTTCGCGCGCTGCACGCGGGGACGTGTCCGGAATTGGCCAGCGCGGTCGCGACCTGGGACGGCAGAGCGGATTCGCGGTGGCGCAAGCGGCTGGCCCGGCACACCCGCGGTTGTGCGCGCTGCTCCGCGTACCGTAGTGGTCTGATCTCACCGGAACAGCTGCTCCTGGGTCTTGTCCCGGTGCCGATCGCGCTGGCCGGCCTGGTCCACGGCATCGGCGCGACGTCTTCCGCGAGCCTGCTGCCGGTCAAGCTGATTGCCGCGACCATGGCCACGTTGTTGATCGCCGGCGGCGCATTCGGGTACGCGACGAGCACACCCGCCGGAACCCCGCAGCCCAGCCCGACCAGCACCGTCGTGGCGGCACCGGACGGCACGAGCGCGGGTGACGGCACCCTGGCGCGGCCGTTCACCCTGGCCCGCGCGGTCGGCGTGGTCCGGCCGGGGCAGACGATCGCGCTGCGCGGCGGGACCTATCGCCTCACCGACCCGATCGTCATCACCACCAGCGGCGACGCCCGCAACCGGATCACGCTGACCGGATTCCGGGACGAGCGCCCGGTGCTGGACGCGTCCGCGCTGCCGGACGACAAGTGGGCGGTGACCCACGAGGCCGACTTCTGGACCGTGCGCGGGCTGGCGGTGACCGGCTCGCTGAGCCACGCGTACGTTTGCATCTCCTGCACCGGGACCGTTTTCGATCGGCTGGCCCTCTACGGGAACGTGCGCGGCGGCCTGACGCTGCGCGATCCGGGCACGGTGGGCAACCAGGTGCTGGACAGCGACTTCTTCGCGAATCGCGGCACCGGGCTGACCGTGAAATTCGGTACCGGAGCGGGCAACGTGGTGCGCGGCAACCGGGCCTTCGGCAACGGTGACAACGGGTTCGACCTGGGGGATTTCGCGAGCCCGGTGACGGTCGACTCCAACTGGTCGTTCGGCAACGGCGTCTGCGGCTTCGCGCTCGGTGGGGGTGATCCGGCGCCCCGGGCCGCGCACGTCGTCCGCAACAACGCCGCCTGGGAGAACGAACTGCACGGGTTCTCCGACGACGAGAACACCGCGGCGATACGGCTCACCGGCAACACCGCGTGGCGTAACCGTGGTGCGGGGTTCTCGATGCCGTCGGGCTCGGCGCACCTGCGGGGCAACGTCGCGGCGGGTGACCGTACCCCGGCTGATCTCGCCGGAGAGGCCGACGCCGCGGGCAACGCCTGGCACCGCGGTGAGGCCGCGATCTTCCGGTCCACCGATCCGGCCGGGGCCGAGGGACCACGCCGCCCGGACGGCTCGCTGCCGCAGACGTCGTTCCTGGTCAGCCGCAGCGGGCTCGGCGCCACGATGCGTGTGTCATAGACATTTCTGAATCTTTTCGTAATCCCGCCACCGGTGGCCGCACCTATCAGTGAACCGGTTAATCCATCATCCCCGAGGAGACTCCCCCATGAGACAGACCCTGCCCTGGGTATTCGCTCTCGCCCTGCCAGCCGGGCTCGTCGTCGCGTTCGCACTGCCGTCGGAGGCCGCTGTCGCCCCGGTCAGCGGTGGTGTCTACACGCTCGCGTCGGGCTCCAGCGGCAAGTGCGTCCAGGCCGCCGGCACCGCGAACGGCGGACTGCTGACACAGGTGACGTGCAGCGCGGCCAACTCGTTCCAGGCCGTGGCGCAGAACGGCGGCTTCGGCTTCACCAACAGCGCGAGCGGCAGGTGCGTCGACGTGCCGTACTCGGACACGACGGCCGGCATCCAGCTGTGGCAGTGGACGTGCGGCGCCAGCGCGAACCAGACGTGGTCGCTGACGGCGTCGGCGGCGGCGTCCGGCAAGTATCTGATCAAGAGTGCGGCGAACGGGCTCTGTATCAGCAACAAGGACGGCTCGACCGCCGGTAACAACCCGATCGTGCAGGAGGCGTGCTCCGACATCGCCCGCATGCAGTGGTCCTTCAACCAGGTCAGCGGCGGTCCTGTCACCGGTGATCTCGTGGTCGCCAAGGACGGCACCGGCCAGTACACGACCGTGCAGGCGGCGGTCAACGCGGTGCCGGCGAACAACACCGGCCGCAAGGTCATCTCGATCAAGCCGGGCACGTACCGGGAGATCGTCACGATCCCGGCGAACAAGCCGTTCATCACGTTGCAGGGTCTCGGCACGTCGAACGCGCAGACGACGATCGTGAACAACCGCGACTCCGGCCACTTCGGGCTCGGCGGCAGCGGGACGGTGCAGGCGTACGGCAAGGACCTGACAGTCACGAACCTGACGATCACCAACGACTACGACGAGAACACGTACGAGACCGGTGACCAGGCGCTTGCTCTGTACCTGGACTCGGACCGGGCCCGGTTCGACAACGTGCGGCTGCTCGGCGACCAGGACACGTTCCTGGTCGACAACAACGCCCGGACGTACTTCACGAACTCGTACGTCGAGGGCACCGTCGACTTCATCTTCGGCGCGGGCGTCGCGGTGTTCAGCAACAGCCGCATCCACGAGAAGCGCTCGACCGGCGGCCCGCTGACCGCGGCGAGCACTCCGGCGGAGAAGACGTACGGCTTCCTGTTCTACAGGTGCACGGTCACCGGCACCGGGACGAACAACACGACGCTGGGCCGGCCGTGGCGGCAGGGCGCGCAGGTGCTCTTCCGCGAGTCCAGCCTGTCGAACACGATCCGCACGTCCCAGCCCTGGACCGACATGTCCACAAATATTTGGAAAAATGCTCGCTTTACGGAATATCGGAACACCGGCGCGGGTGCGGGGACGAACAGCAACCGGCCGCAGATGTCCGACTCGCAGGCGGCGAACTACACCCCGCAGAAGTATCTGGCCGGTTCCGACGGCTGGAACCCGGTCGGTTGAGAGGGATGACGATCATGATCAAGAGGAAGCTCATCGGCGTGGCGGTCCTGGCCGTCGCCGTACCCGTCACGGTCGCCGTCACGATGCTGCCGTCGGAGGCGGCTGTCGCCCCGGTGGCCGGTGGTGTCTACACCATCGCGTCCGGCGCGAGCGGCAAGTGCGTCCAGACCCCCGACAGTGCCAACGGCGGGCTGCTGACCCAGGTGGCGTGCAACGCGGCCAGCACCGCTCAGCAGTTCCGGGTGGTCGCCCAGAACGGCGCGTTCGGCCTGGTGAACGTGGCCAGCGGCAAGTGCGCCGACGTGCCGAACTCAAGCGCGGCCGGCGGCATCCAGCTGTGGCAGTGGACATGCGGCGCGAGCACCAACCAGACGTGGGCCTTCGCCGCCTCGACCGCCGCCGCGGGCAAGTACTCGATCAAGAGCGCGGCGAACGGGCTCTGCGTCAGCAACAAGGACGGCTCGACGGCGGGCAACAATCCGATCGTCCAGGAAACCTGCTCGGACATCTCCCGGATGCAGTGGTCCTTCAACGCCGTCAGCGCCGCGCCCGGGAAATGGTCGAACACCGCGGACGGCTTCGCGCAGGGCACCACCGGCGGAGCGGGCGGCACCGCGGTCACCGTGACCAACTTCGCCGACCTGGTGAGGTACGCGACGGCGTCCACGGCCCACATCATCCGGGTGTCCGGCACCATCACGGTCACGCCGTACGGCCACGAGATCCCGGTCAAGTCGAACAAGACGATCGTCGGGCTCGGCACCGGCGGCCGGATCAGGAACGGCGGGTTCTTCCTCGGCACCGGCGTGCAGAACGTGATCATCCGGAACCTGACCATCGGTGACACCGCGATGGCCTCCGACGACCCGGACGACAAGGACTTCGACTACGACGGCATCCAGATGGACACCGCCTCGAACGTCTGGATCGACCACAACACGTTCACCAACACCAACGACGGCTACATCGACAGCCGCAAGGACTCCACGAACATCACCGTGTCGTGGAACCGGATGGGTGATCACAACAAGACGTTCGGCATCGGCTGGACGACCAACGTGACGGCGCGGATGACGATCCACCACAACTGGATCTACAACTCCAACCAGCGCAACCCGAGCGCGGACAACCTGCAGTACGTCCACCTCTACAACAACTACCTCAACAACGTCGCGTCGTACGGCAACTACGCCCGCGGCGCGACCAAGATGGTGATCGAGAACAGCTACTTCGACAAGGTCAACAACCCGTACTACCCGGACACGGCGACCGGCGCCCAGCTGCGGCAGAGCGGCAGCACGGTGGTCAACTCGACCGGGCGCAGGGAGACGTCGGGCTCGGCGTTCACGCCGGGCAGCTTCTACGCGTACACCCTCGACCCGACGGCCAACGTGCCCAGCCTGGTCAGAGCCTCCTCCGGTCCGCAGGCCGACATCGTCATGTGACGGCGGTGAGCTCAGCGGCTCCGAACGAGACGGCGAACCGCTTGCACCAGATGCTGACGCTGCGGAACGCACCCGGCTCGACATCGGCGGCGAGGCGGTACACCTGGTCGCCGTGGTTGCCCTTGAGCTCACCCAGTTCGGCGTACTTCCCGTCGTCGAAGACACGCCAGCCGGCGACCCCGGTGCGGACCTGCTGGTCGGAGAGCCAGACCCGCAGGTCCGGGCCGTCGCTGGTGTCCAGCCCGACCAGTTCCAGCTGGTGGCTGCCGTCCGGGTTGCGCACCATCCGGGCGGTGCCGCTGGTGTCGTGCTCATGCGTGACGAAGGAGCCCTCGGCGATCACGACCGGCTGGGCCGCGGGGGCTGCGGACGGTGTCGTCGTCGCGGACGGCACGACGGTCAGCGTGTCGCTCACCGTCGTGTCGGTGAACAGCCGCCACGGCTCGAACCAGTAGAGCGCACCCGCGCCGCCGACCCCGAGGACAGCGACGATCACCCAGGTGAGAGGTTTCGCGAGAAGTCGGGAAATCACGGTATGAGTCAACCGGCCCGGGCCCGATGATCACCAGCCCACGGCGGCTTACAATCCCCTTACGCCCGCTCACCACGCCGTCAGGACCAGGTGGTTGACCGCAAGTGCGCAGGCGGCCTGCAGGCACAACCAGCCGCGGCGGTCCGGTTCCGGCAACAGCGCGGCGGCGGCCGGGAGCCAGACCGCGAACGGCAGCCAGATGCGTTCCACCTCGGCCTTGCTGAGCCCGGACAGGTCGGCCGCGACGATTGCGGCGGCGGCGGCGACAACGAGCAGCGCCGCGGGCATGTGGGTGGTCCAGGCCCGTTTCGCGGCGCGGCGCAGGACGACGACGGCGGCCGGTCCGGCGGACAGGGTCAGTGCGGCGAGGTTCGCCCAGATCCAGTACGCGTACGGTCGCCGGCTCGCCAAGCCCTGGTAGTAGCGCTCCTGGACCAGGTGATAGCCCTCCCACCAGTGGAAACCGAGCCCTGTCATCGCGGCCACCACCAGGGCGGCACCCAGGATTGCCCAGCCCAGCAGGCGGAAGCGGGCCCGCCGCACCGCGATCACCGCGAGCACGGGCAGGGCGAGCAGGACCAGGCCGTAGGAGAGGTACGCACAGGCCGCCAAGCCCGCTCCACCGGCGGCGACCAACCACCGGGACGGCCGGGACAGGCCCACCGCCAGCAGTGCGATCGCCATCGCGGCCAGGCCGGTGAACAGTCCGTCGGCGGAGACACCCACCCACACGGCACCGGGGAACAGCACCAGGAACGGCAGTGCCACCCGCGCCGCGTTCTCGTCGCCGAGCGCCCGCACGGTGACCGCGACCGCCACGGTGGCCGCGCAGCCGGCGAGCACGCAGGCCGCCGCCGCCCAGGCGCCGCCGGACAACCCGAGACGGTCGAGGCCGACGAACACCAGCAGGGCTCCGGGCGGGTGGCCGGCCACGTGGGTGGTCCACGAGTCCGCGGAGCCGTCAAGGATGCGGGCGGTGAACCCGCGCAGCATGGCGGGCACGTCGGTGACGCCGGGCACCTCGGCGAGGTATTCGAAGCGCGTGGTGAGCCGCCCGGTCACACCGCGATGCCAGCCGTCCACTAGCGCGAGCGCGAACGTCCACGCCACCGAGGCGACCCAGGCGGCGGCCAGCAGTGGTCGCCACGGGAGCCGGTCCGCCAGCCGCGGGCCCCAGCCGATCACCGCCGCGGCGACGGCCACGGCCAGCGGAGTGCCGGGGCCGGCGTGCGGCAGCACATGCCCGAACAGCGGCGCCGCGGACGCGTGCACCGGCCGTCCCGCCCAGCCGAGGGCGGCACCGGCGAGCGCCGCGCCGGCCAGCAGCGCGAACGTCACGGCCAGGGTCCATCGGTCAGCCACGGCCGACGACCACGACCGCACCGCGTTCCTCAGCCGCGTGGTGGCGGGCATGCGACCCCCGTCCTCAGCCGCGTGGTGGCGGGCATGCGACCCCCGTCCCTCGGCCGCGTGGTGGCGCTTGCGAGCTCGGTCCTCAGCCGCGCAAGGGTGCGCACGCGATTTCCTTCAGCCCGGCGGCCGGAGTCACCGAAGCCCGGAAGCCGAGTTCGGCGGTGGCGCGGGCGGGTGAGGCGACCACGTGCCGGACGTCGCCGAGTCGATAGCGGCCGGTCACGACCGGCCGCGGTCCACCGAACGCGTCCGCCAGCGCCTCGGCCATGTCGCCCACGCTGATCGGATGGCCCGAGGCGATGTTGAACGCGCGGAACCCCGGCCCGGCCGACAGCGCCGCCACGTTCGCCGCCGCGACGTCGCTGACGTGCACGAAGTCCCGGCGCTGGAGTCCGTCCTCGTACACTTGTGGCGCTCTTCGGCTCTCCAAGGCCGACCGGAAGATCGCCGCGACGCCGCTGTAAGGCGTGTCCCTCGGCATCCCCGGCCCGTAGACGTTGTGATAGCGCAGAGCCGCCACCGCGCCGCCGCACTCGCGTGCCCACACCGCAGCGAGATGCTCCTGGGCGACCTTGGTGGCCGCATAGACGCTGCGCGGGTCGAGTGGCGCATCCTCCTCCACGAGGCCGGCGTTGAGCGTGCCTCCACAATCCCCGCAGACCGGGTCGAATCGGCCGTCCGCCAGATCTGCGGGCTCTCGGGGCGCGGGACGAACCGGTCCGTGTTTCTCGCAGTGGTAGGAACCCTCCCCGTACACCACCATTGAGCTCGCCAGCACCAGCCGCGTGACGGATGCCTCCGACATGGCGGCGAGCAGGACCGCGGTGCCCAGGTCGTTGCAACCGACGTACTCGGGAAGGTCGTCCGGCCCGGCGCCGAGCCCGACCAGCGCGGCCTGGTGCACGACCGCCTCGACGCCGTGCAGCGCGAGGCGGACGGCTTCCCGGTCGCGCACGTCGGCGTGGTGCAGCCGCACGCCGTCCGGAACCTGCGGGGGCTCGCGGTGGGCGGCCGGATGGGAACAGTCCAGAACGGACACGTCATGGCCCGCGGCGAGCAGCGCGGCGGTCACGTGCGAACCGATGAAACCGGCTCCACCGGTCACGAGGATGTGCGTCACGACGGCGACCGTAAACCCGTCACGGCACCTCGGCAGCGGTTCGCGGCGATCCGTCAGCGGTTCGTAAGGACTGTCGCCGACGTCCGCGTTCTGTAAGATTTCGAGCCGCTGACCAGGTCTAACGTCCCGGCCATGACCGATGTGGTGTTGCCCTGCCTGAATGAGGCCGCCGCGCTGCCGTGGCTGCTGTCACGGATGCCGCCCGGCTACCGCCCGATCCTCGCCGACAACGGCTCGACCGACGGTTCCGCCGAGTTGGCTCACGACTTGGGCGTACGAGTGATCAACGTGCCACAGCCCGGCTACGGAGCCGCCGTCCACGCGGGCGTCCTCGCCGCCGACCCCCGCAACGGCGTCGTCTGCGTCCTGGACGCCGACGGCTCGTTCGACCCGGCTCAGCTTCCCCGAGTCGCCGACCCGGTGATCGCCGGCGACGCGGACCTGGTCTGCGGCCGCCGCCGCCCCACGACCGCACGCGCCTGGCCACTGCACGCACGCCTCGGCAACGCCGTCCTGGCCCGCCGGCTCCGCCAGGACACCGGCCTGCCGGTACACGACATCGCCCCGATGCGCGCCGCCCGCCGCGACGCCCTGCTGGCCCTGGACCTGCGGGATCGTCGCTTCGGCTATCCCCTGGAGCTGCTGCTGGGCGCCGCCCGGGCCGGCTGGCGGGTGCGCGAGGTGGATGTCGCTTACGGCCCGCGGGCAGCCGGCACGCGCTCCAAGGTGACCGGCACGGTGCGCGGCACCCTGCGCGCCATCCACGACATGCAGGCGGTGCTCACCCGATGATCCAGCTCTTGGTGATGGCGAAGGCGCCGGTGCCGGGCCGGGTCAAGACCCGGTTGTGCCCACCGTGCACGCCGGAGCAGGCGGCGGCGATCGCGGCGGCCGCGCTCGCCGACACCCTGGACACCGCAGGCGCCGTTCCGGCCGTGCGGCGCACGCTGGTGCTGGACGGGGACCATCCGGTGCCGCCCGGCTGGTCGTGCGTGCCGCAGCGGGGTGCGGGGCTGGGTGAGCGGCTGGCCAACGCATACGCCGACACCGCTTTGCCGGGCGTGCCGTCCCTGCTGATCGGCATGGACACCCCGCAGGTGACCGCCGAAGCACTGACCCACGCCGCCCTCGCGCTGCGGGAGTTCGGAACAGTGCTGGGCCCGGCCGCCGACGGCGGCTGGTGGGCGCTGGGCCTGACCGAACCGTCCCAGGCCGCCGTTCTGGCCGCGGTGCCGATGTCGACCACGGCGACCGGTGCGCTCACCGTCGCCGCCCTGCGCACCCTCGGCACCGAACCGGCGCTCCTCCCGCCCCTGCGTGACTGCGACACCGCCGCCGACGCGCTCGCGATCGCCGCAATGTGCCCACCCGGCGCCCGCTTCCCCGTTGCTGTCGCCGGTCATCTGCCTGTCCCTGACGTCTCCGTGGGGAGGGCGCGATGACGGCCACGGTTGTCTGTCCCGAGGAGCGGGCCGCGCTTGATGTCTATGACCGGGCGCTGTCGCGGGCGGTCACCGGTGAGGACGCACGGCTTGTGCTGCGGGCTCCCGGGGGACGGGAGCACCGTGTGGACGCGGCCGGTTGGTGCCGCCCGCACCGCGACGGTGACGACGGGTTGCTCGACCGGTGCACCGGCGCGACGCTCGACGTCGGCTGCGGGCCCGGCCGGCTGACACGTGCGCTGCTGGCCCGCGGCCGGCCCGTGCTCGGCGTCGACGTCAGCCGGATCGCCGTCGGCCTGGCCCGGGCCCGTGGTGCCCCGGCCCTGCGCCGCGACGTGTTCGCGCCGTTGCCCGGTCAGGGCCGCTGGGAGCATCTGCTGCTCGCCGACGGCAACATCGGCATCGGCGGCGACCCGATCGCCCTGCTGCGCCGATGCCGGGAACTGCTCGCGCCGCACGGCCGCCTGCACACCGAGCTGGAGCCGCCGGGCAGCGGCACCTGGTCGGGCGGCGCCACCCTGCACGACGACCACAGCGCCCCGGGTGCCCCGCTGCGCTGGGCACAGGTGGCCGCCGGCGAACTCGCACCCCTCGCCCGCGCCGCGGGTCTGCGCCCGCGCGCTTCCTGGACGGAGGCCGGCCGATGGTTCACCACCCTCGCCCCCGCGTGACCCAGCCGATCAGCCGTAAGAACCTGAGCCGGCTGCGAACCTGGCTGTTCTCGCCGCCGGAACGGCTGCGGGCCGGGCCGTTGCGCGCGGGAGCGTTCCCGTCGCCGCTGCGGTCGGTACGGCTGACGAGCCTGCTCGGTGTCGCGCTCGGGGCCGCCTTCGCGGTCTGCATGGTCACCGGGGTGCTCAGCCACCTGATTCAGCACCCGCCGGGCTGGTTCGTGTGGCCGGCCCGGCCCGCTGGGCTCTATCGGTTCACCCAGGGTCTGCACGTGGCAACGGGCCTGGCCACCGTCCCGCTGCTCGGCGCGAAACTCTGGTCGGTCTACCCGCGCCTGTTCACCTGGCCGCCGCTGCGCGGTGCCGGGCACGCCGCCGAGCGGCTGTCGATCGCGGTTCTGGTCGCGGCGTCCCTGTTCCAGGTGGTCAGCGGGCTGCTGAACATCGCTCACTGGTACGCCCCGATGCCGTTCTTCTTCACCACGGGCCACTACTGGGCCGCCTGGCTGGCCGTCGGCGCGCTCCTGACACACGTCGGCGTCAAACTGCCCGTCGTGCGCGAGGCCCTGCGCCACCCGGCCGCCGGCAACACGGACCGCCACCCGGCCGCTGGCGACGTGGGGCGCCGGCAGGTGCTGACCGGTGTCGCAGCCGCCGCCGGGGTGATCACGGTGGCCACGGTCGGGCAGACATTTCGCCCGTTTGCCGCTGTTTCGGTGCTGGGGCCTCGCCGTCCCGGCGACGGGCCGCAAGGTCTGCCGGTCAACCGGACCGCCGCGGCGGCGGGGGTCCGGGACACCGCCACCTCGCCGGGATACCGGCTCGTCGTGACCGGATTCGGGCATACCGTCGCCCTCAGCACGGATGACCTCGCGTCGATGCCGCAGCACACCGCGGTCCTGCCGATCGCGTGTGTCGAGGGGTGGAGTGCGGTCGGCACCTGGTCGGGTGTGCGGCTGCGTGACCTCGCGGCTCTGGTCGGGGCGGATCCGACCCGGTGCGAGGCCGTGGTGGAGTCCCTTCAGGCCGGGGGCCGATATCGGACGTCGGTGGTTGCCTCGTCGCATCTGGCCGCGGGCGACACGCTGATCGCCACCGGTCTCGGTGGGGAGCCGCTGGCACTCGACCACGGCTATCCGGCCCGGCTGATCGCACCCAACCGGCCCGGCGTGATGCAGACGAAATGGGTCAGCCGGATCACCCTTCGGAGCACCCGGTGAGGCGCGGGCTGATCGTTTCGGGCACGCTGATCATGGGGTACGCGGTGATCGGCGCGCTGGGGGCGGACCCCGCGGGGATGTTGCTGTTCGGGCTTGCCGTGCTGGTGGTGCACGACTTCGTGTTCCTGCCCGTGGTGCTTGCCACGGGTGAACTGATCCGCCGTACCGTGCCGCCGGCGTGGCAGGCCACCGTGCGACTGGTAGCGATCATCGACGTGACGGTCCTCGTCGTGGCGCTGCCGCTCGTGCTCGGCCTCGGCCGCGACGCCGGTAATCCGACTGTGCTGCCCCGCCCGTACACGATGGGCTTGATCTTGATTGTGGTCCTGACCGGCGTGACCGCCGCACTGATCCGTAAGGGATTCGAAAGGTCGCGCGGGCGTCCGCGGAAGTAGCCTGCCAACTGTGAGCCACCTGGTGCTGGTCGTCGACGACGACCCCACGGTCAGCGATGTCGTGCGCCGCTACCTCGAACAAGACGGCTGCCGGGTGCGCCTGGCCGCCGACGGGCTCGCCGCGCTCGCCGCTGTCGACGCCGAACGTCCCGATCTGGTCGTGCTGGATCTGATGCTGGGCGGGCTGGACGGCCTGGAGGTGTGCCGGCGGCTGCAGCGTGACCAGCCGGGTCTGCCGGTGGTGATGCTGACCGCGCTGGGTGAGGAGAGCGACCGGGTGCTCGGGCTGGAGGTGGGCGCCGACGACTACGTGACCAAGCCGTTCAGCCCGCGCGAGCTGACCCTGCGGGTGCGCTCGGTGCTGCGCCGCACCGCGCCGGTGGCCTCGCCGCGACCGGCGCTGCTGCGCGACGGTGACCTGGTGGCCGACACCGGGCGGCGCACCGCGGAAGTGGGCGGGCGGCCGCTCGCCCTGACCGTCCGCGAGTTCGACCTGCTCGAATTCCTGCTGCGCAACCCGGAACGGGCCTGGTCACGCGCCGAACTGCTGGACCGCGTGTGGGGCTGGCGGTTCGGTGACCAGTCGACCGTGACCGTGCACGTACGCCGCCTGCGGGAGAAGATCGAGACCGATCCGGCGGCCCCGGCACGGCTGGTCACGGTCTGGGGCGTCGGCTACCGGTACGAGCCGGCCCAGCATGCGTGACATCCTGCTGATCGGCCTGTACTCGCTGGTCGCCGGCGCCGTCGTCGGCCTCGCCGGAGCGGCGGTGATGCGGCTGGTGCGCGGGCGGTCGATCACCGTGCACGTGTGCGTACTGCTTGCCGTCACCGTGGCCGCTGTGGTGGCCGGGGTGGCGACCGTGGCGCAGGCCATGTTCCTTTCCGGTCACGACCTGCAGGTCGTGCTGGTCACGGTCGCGGCGTCCGCCGTCGTCAGCCTGACCCTCGGTGTGGTGTTCGGGCGCCGGCTCGCCTCCGCCGCGATGTGGGCGGCGCAGGCCCGCGAGAACGAGCGCCGGATGGAGGCCGGCCGGCGTGAGCTGGTCGCCTGGGTGTCGCACGACCTGCGTACACCCCTGGCCGGCCTGCGCGCGATGGCCGAGGCCCTGCAGGACGGGATCGTGGCGGACCCGGCCGGGGTGGCCGACTACCACGCCCGGATCCGCGCCGAGACCGACCGGATGAGCGGGCTGGTCGACGACCTGTTCGAGCTGTCCCGCATCCACGCCGGCGCGCTGCGCCTCATCCCGACCGACCTGCCACTGGGTGACGTGGTCTCGGACGCGGTCGCCGGGGTGGCGCCGCTGGCCATGGACCGCGGCATCACCGTCGAGGCCGCCCAGAGCGGCTGGCCGGTGGTGACCGGAGGCGCCGCGGAACTCAACCGGATCGTCAACAACCTGCTGACGAACGCGCTGCGCTACACCCCGGCACACGGAACCATCCGGATCGAGGCGGGGCGGGAACCCCGGGAGATCTGGCTGTCGGTGTCGGACACCTGCGGCGGCATCCCGGAGGAGGATCTCCCGCGGGTGTTCGACGTGGCGTTCCGGGGGACGCGGGCACGCACCCCGGACGGTGCCGGCGGAGGAGGGCTGGGCCTGGCCATCGTGCGGGGCCTGGTGGAGGCGCACGGCGGGCAGGTCCGGGCACGCAACATCGGCGGCGGATGCCAGTTCGAGGTACGCCTGCCAGCATGACGGCCGGCGCCGCGTTTCGGTGCGCCGGCAACGGGAATCAGGTGGTGCATGTTCCCCGCTGAGAACCTGCGTGACTGGCGCGGTCAGAAGGTCGTCGACCCGGACGGCGACAAGATCGGCGACCTGGAGGCCGTCTACGTCGACACCGCCACCGACGAGCCGAGCTTCGCCACTGTCCGCGTCGGATTCATCGGCCGCCACCGGCTGGTCTTCGTCCCGTTGCAGGGCGCGACGGTCCGCCCGGACGCCGTGCGCGTTCAGTACGGCAAGAAGCTGGTCGGCGACGCCCCGAGCATCGACGTCGACGGGGAGCTCAGCGCGGCGGACGAGCCGGGGATCTTCTCGTACTACGGGTTGCCGTATCAGGTCGGCGCGGGCGGTGCCCGCCGGATGGCCCGCCGCTGACCTCCGGCACACCGTCAGGTGGTGAAGACTGTGAAGGCGACCTGATGGAGTGTGCCGCCCGCGCGGAACTGCAGGAACAGGCGCTTGTCGCCGCGTTCGGCGAAGGCGGCGTGGAAGGCGAGGACGCTGTCGGGGGGTGGGCCGCCGGACAGCAGCGGGTGCAGGTGCTTGAGGGCCTGCGTACGCACCTCGAAGTTGGACAGGTGGGCGTAGGCGTCCAGGTACGGTTCCAGCACCGCGGGACGGCCGTCGCGCAGTACCTGGAACTGCAGCGCGGTCTGCGTGCCCGACGTCAGGTCGGCCGTGCCGTCGAGGCGGCGGACGGTGTACGGGCCCGACCGTGCCTCCGCGCGCGGGGCGGGAACCGGGACCATCGTCGTGTCCCCGGGGATGACGAACGGGACGCCGAGCACGGTCGGGTCGGCGCCGGCCGGGCGATCGTTCGGGACGAACTCGATGTACACGCGGTAGGCGCCACCGTCCGTGATGGTCACCGGCGCTGTCCAGGAGCCGTCGACGACCCGGGGATGCAGGTGCTGATAGCCGGACAGGTCGTCGCGTAGCACGTACATGTGCATGGGTTTCGAATGCACCTGGCGGAAGTCGGCCGTGGGGCCGCTGACCCGCAGGGTGACGGTGCCGGGGCCGCGCCGCGTGGGCAGGCTGAGCGCCTCCGCGCGGAAGCCGTCATAGGCGTCGGAGAGCCCGTCGCTGTGGTAGGCGACCGGTGACGGCGCCGGTGCGGGTGCCACGTCCGGGCGGCTGTCGAGGAAGAGGTAGGCGGCACCGAGAAAGCCCGCGAGCGTCACCGCCGCCGTGAGACGGCGGCGGTGACCGGGCCCGGACCCGTTCAGCTCACGGCCGCCGTTCCGGTGGGCTTCACCAGGAACAGGCCGACGCCGATGCTCTGCACCGCGACCACGCCGTTCTTCAGGTACGGCAGGACCATCCAGCTGCCGCTGTAGCCGCTGGCGTTGGACGCCGGGTCGACGTCGAAGTAACCCACCTCGGTCAGCTTGGCCGAGGCGGCGGTGGTGGTGTCCAGGACCCGCAGGCCGCCGCGGTAGGCCGCCTGGAAGTGCCGGTTGCCGACCGTGTAGCCGTTGTGGTTGACGAACTCACCGCGTACGGCGACGTCCTTGCCCACGTATCGCACGGCGTCGAGCCGTTCGATGTTGTAGACGAACTCGGGGCTGCCGCCGCGGGTGCTGATCGTCTCGTCATTGACGATCATGTGCTTGTAGTCGCTGGTGGCGAAGCCCTGGTGGATGAAGCTGGCGCCGGGGTGGGTGACGCTGGACAGCACCGTGATGTTCGCCTTGTCGGTGACGTCGAGGACCTGGAACCGCCGGCCCTGGCCGGTGAAGTTGAACGCGATCTCCCTGCCGGTGTAGCGGGTGTCCGGGCCGGCGTAGTTCACCACGACCGACTCGTGCGAGTAGACCTCGCGCGAGTAGCACGCCACCTGCCGGAGGCTCAGCGGCGTCTTGATGTCGTAGATGGTCAGGCCCTTGCTGCAGGTGTTCGCGCCGGAGACGTACAGGAAGCCGGTGCTCTGGTTGATCCACAGCGTGTGGCTGTTGGTCAGGCCGGTGAAGCGGGCGTCCGCGGTGAACGTCTGCGGGGTGGTCACGCCGCGCAGCTTGTTGAGGTCGAAGATCTGGATGCCGTGCGAGACCGAGTCCTTGCCGATGTACGCGTAGTTCCGGTACGTGCGGATGTCGCACCACGACGAGCTGAGCCCGTTCGCAGCCGGCAGGTTCCCGAGGTACCGCGGGTTGGACGGGTCGGTGACGTTGACGAACGAGACACCGTTGGACCGGCAGTACAGGATGTACTCGTTGCTGTCCCGGGTGTCGGTCCAGTACCACATGCTCGACGAGCCGCCGCCGCCCAGCGCGGACTGCGGCAGGAAGCTGAGCAGGTCGACGTTCTTGCACGGATACCGGTCGGCCAGGCCGTTGACGCAGGTGATCGGTGCGCCGGCGAGGCGTTCGCCGCTGCGCCAGGTGGGCTCGTAGATGCGGAGCAGCTCCGCCTGCTCGGCCCTGCCCTCCGGGGTGTCCGGGTCGTGGGCGGTGGCCGGCGGCCCCGCGAGCGCGAGCAGCAGGAGCGCGGTGGCGGCCAGCGTGATGCGACGTACTCCTCGGAGCATGGTCATGCCTGAACGCTAGGTAAGCAATTTACGACGGTCAATATACCGTTTGCCCCACTGCTTCAGCGGTATATGCCCAGCAGCGCGCGGGAGGCCGCCTCGACGATCTCCTCGGGAGCGGCTTCGAGGGTGCCGTCCAGCCACGCGGTGACGAGCTCGGCCATGCCGCCGATGAAGAGCATGCCGCCGATCTCGTCCTCGTTCGGGCTGCGGCCGGGAGCGGCCAGGAGCTTTCGCGACTCGAGCGCCGACTGGTGCGCGAGATGACGGAGCAGTTCGGTGCGGCGCCGGCGCAGCTTGGGTACGGCCACGGACTCCACGATCGCGACGCGGCCCTTGCGCGGGTCGTCGAGAAGCAGTTCGAGGAACGCGCGCACGGAGGCGCGTACCCTTGCCGCCGGCTCCTCCCCCGCGGCGTCCGCCGCGGCACGGCTGGTGGTCTCGATCTCCGCCGCGATGGTGTCCATGACCGCTTCGAGGAGCGATTCGAGGCCGGTGAAGCTCTCGTAGAAGTACCGCTCACTCAGCCCCGCCTCGGCGCAGACCGCGGTCATCGTGGTCCGCGTGCCCGGATCGGCCCAGACCGTGAGGGCGGCGGCGAGCAGCCGGGACCGGCGCTCCGCCACCCGCTCGGCGGCGCTGACGCCCCGGTAGACACCCGCCCGCACCGCCATGAGGCCAACCATGCCACAAGGGACACCGAAGGTTGACAGGGCGCACTTCCCGAATAACGCTGGGCGGAACGAGGACGCCACCGCGAGGTGAGCCAATGACGGCCGAAACTCGGGAACCGCTCCGCCTGCCGGACCTGCGCCGCGACGATCGCGGCCTGCCCTGGATCGGCAACATCTTCAACTACCAGCGGGACCCGGTGGGGTTCTACCGGCGCCACTGGGAGCACTACGGCGCGGTCGCGCCGTCGTACATGCTCGGCAAGAGAACCGTGATGCTGCTCGGCCCGGACGCCTGCGGCGAGGCGCTGCAGAACCGGGACAAGGCGTTCGCCAACAAGCCCGCCTGGTCGCAGCTGGTCGGCCCGTTCTTCCACGGCGGCCTCATGCTCATCGACTTCGACGACCACCACGCGCACCGGCGGATCATGCAGGAGGCGTTCACCCGGGACCGCCTCGACGGATACACCCGCCGGCTGCACCCGGCCATCGAGCGGGGTACGGCGAACTGGGCGGCGGGCCGGGAGTTCCCGGCGCACTGGCGCCTCAAGCAGCTCACCCTCGACATCGCCGCCGACCTGTTCATGGGCGGCGCACGTGACACCGGCGAGGCCGAGATGGCCCGGATCAACCGGGCGTTCATCGACTGCGTGCAGGCCGCCGCCGGTGTGGTCCGCGCCGACGTGCCGTTCACCCGCTGGGGCCGCGCCTACCGCGGCCGCCGGGTGCTGGAGGAGTTCCTGCGGGGTTACCTGCCGGCCAAGCGGGCGACGCCGTCCGACGACATCTTCTCGGTGCTCTGCCACATCGAGACCGAGGACGGCGACCGGTTCTCCGACGACGACGTCGTCAACCACATGATCTTCCTGATGATGGCGGCGCACGACACGTCGACGATCACCACCTCGACGATCCTGCAGTACCTCGGCCAGCACCCGGCGTGGCAGGAACGCTGCCGGGCCGAGGCGATGGCGCTCGGGCCGGAGCCGGGCGCGGCCGAGCTCGAGTCGCTCGTCTCGATCGACCTGGTCATGCGCGAGGCGCTGCGCCTTCGGGCTCCGGTGCCGGTGCTGGTCCGGTACACCGTCAAGGACACCGTCGTGCAGGGCGTCCGCGTCCCGGCCGGGCTGCTCTGCTCGCTCGGCCTCCAGTTCACCCACCTGATGGAGGAGTACTGGACCAACCCGGCGGTCTTCGACCCCGAGCGCTTCGCACCCGGGCGCCGCGAGGACCGCTCGCACCGGTTCGCCTGGGAGCCGTTCGGCGGCGGCGTGCACAAGTGCATCGGCATGCACTTCGCCGGTCTGGAGGTCAAGGCGATCATGCACCGGCTGCTGCGCGGGTACCACTGGAGCGTCGACCCCGGCTACGTCGCGCCGCTCGACCAGCACGCGCTGCCGTTCCCCAAGGACGGCCAGCCGATCGTCCTGGTCCGGAACTGAGCAGCGGTCATGGCCGACGTCAGCGCGTACCGCCCGGCCTGGCTGACCGGTGCCAGGCTGGCCTCGCTGCGGCGCTGGGTCGCGGTTCCGGTCTCCGGCGGCGACGGCACGACCACGGCGATCGCGCCGTTCGACGCCCGGCCGGCGGTGCCGGTGCCGGCCTGCACACCGGCTGACGTCGAGGAGGCCGTCGCCCGGTCGCGCATCGCGCAGCAGAGGTGGGCGGAGCTTTCGTACGCGGCCCGCGCCGAAGTCGTCCTCCGCTTCCACGACCTGCTCGTCGAACGCCAGGACGAGGTGCTCGACCTGATCCAGTGGGAGATGGGCAAGGCGCGCTTCCACGCCTGGCAGGAGGTCCTGCTGCTCGGCAACGTGACCCGCCACTACGCCCGCCACGGGCAGTCCTACCTCCGGGACCGCTCGGTGCGCCCGGCGATCCCGGTGGTCACCCGGGCGCGGGAACTGCGGCTGCCCAAGGGTGTCGTCGGGATCATCTCGCCCTGGAACTATCCGCTCTACCTCGGTGTCGGTGACCTGATCCCGGCACTGCTGGCCGGCAACACCGCCGTCGGCAAGGCGGACGAGCAGACACCGCTGACCCTGCTGTGGGCCCGTGCCCTGATGGCCGAGGCGGGCCTGCCCGAGCACGTCTGGCAGGTCGTCTCCGGCGACGGGCCGGTGATCGGCTCGGCCGTCGCCGACACCGTCGACCACCTCTGCTTCACCGGCTCCACCGCGACCGGGCGGCTCGTGGCCGAGCGCGCCGCCCGCCGGCTCATCGGCACCTCGCTCGAGCTCGGCGGCAAGAACCCGCTCATCGTCCGCGCCGACGCCGATCCGGACATGGCCGCCCGGGGCACCGCCGAGGCCGCGTTCGCCAACAGCGGGCAGATGTGCATCCACATCGAGCGGGTGATCGTGCACGAGGACGTCTACGGCGCGTTCACCGCCGCGCTGCTGGCCGCCACCAGCGGGCAGCGCCTGGGACAGGGCTTCGGCTACGACTACGACGTCGGGCCGCTCGCCGGCCGGGCCCAGCTGGACCGGGTCGAGGCGCACGTACGGGACGCGGTCGCCAAGGGCGCCACCGTACTCGCCGGCGGCCGGGCGCGGCCGGACATCGGCCCGTACGCGTACCAGCCGACCGTCCTGGCCGACGTCACCGAGGACATGGACGTCTGTCTCGGCGAGACGTTCGGGCCGGTCATCGCGCTGCACCGGGTGAACGGTGACGCGGCCGCGATCGCCGCGGCCAACCTCGGCCGGCACGGGCTGTCCGCGAGCATCTTCAGCGCGAACACGGGTGAGGCCGAGGCGATGGCCCGGCGGATCCGCGCCGGTGCGGTCAACATCAACGACGGGGCCGGACTCGCGATCGGCACCGTCGAGGCGCCGATGGGCGGGCGCGGGGACAGCGGGCTGGGCCGCCGCCACGGCGCGGAGGGCATCCGCCGGTTCACCGACGCGCAGACCGTGGCCGTCTCCCGCCTCGGCCCGGTCGGCCCGCCGCCCGGTGCGCGGGCCGAGTCGTTCGTGACGCTCGGCAACAGACAGTTGAGGCTGCTGCGGCGGCTCGGCATCCGGTGAGGTGTGATGGACTTCGACGACACTGCGTTCGAGGCGGACTGGCGTGCCTCGGTGCGCTCGTTCCTTTCCGGGCAGAAGCCACCCTCCACCCGGGAAGCGGCTCGGGCCTGGCAGGCTGCCCTCCATGACGCCGGATTCGTGGGCGTCACCTGGCCGGTGGAGGCCGGTGGCCGCGGCGGCACCCCGATGCAACAGGCGATCGTCGACCAGGAGATGGCACGTCTCGGGCTGCCTCCGCTGATCAACCTGATCGGCATCGGCATGTGCGGCCCGACCGTGATCATGCACGGTACGGACTCGCAGAAGGAGCGCTACCTCAAGCGGCTGCTGCGGGCCGACGACCTGTGGTGCCAGCTGTTCAGTGAGCCGGAGGCGGGTAGCGACCTGGCGGCGTTGCGTACCCGGGCGGTCCGCGACGAGGACGCCGGCGGCTGGCGGATCAGCGGGCAGAAGGTGTGGACGACTCTCGCGCAGCTCGCCGACTTCGGGATCCTGCTCACCCGTACCGACCCGGACGTGCCCAAGCACCGCGGGCTGACGATGTTCGTGGTCGACATGCGGGCACCCGGTGTCACGGTACGGCCGTTGCGGCAGATGAACGGCGGGGCGGACTTCAACGAGGTGTTCTTCGACGACGTCGCCGTACCCGACAGCGAGCGCCTCGGCGACGTCGGCGACGGCTGGCGGGTGGCGCTGACGACGCTGATGAGCGAACGGCTCTCGCTCGGTGGCGGCGGCACCGCGATCGGGCCCAAGCCGGAGACGGTGGCCCGGCACGTCGCCGAGCACATCGGCGCGCTGCCGGCCGACCGGCAGGCGCTGGCCCGCCAGGAACTCGGCCGCGGGTACGTGTCCGCGCTCGGCGCCCGCTACACCGGATACCGCCAGCTGTCGAAGCTGAGCCGTGGCGAGTTCCCCGGCCCGGAGGCGTCGGCGGGGAAGCTGAGCGGCACACAGTCCGCGCGGGACCTGGCCGACCTCGCGGTTCGCGTACTCGGTGGCGACGCCCGGGTCGCCGTCACCCGCGACGGTGACGGCACGTGGCAGACGATGCAGGCGGTCCTGCCGGGAATGGCGATCGCCGGCGGCAGCGACCAGGTGCTGCGCAACATCATCGGGGAGCGGGTCCTCGGCCTGCCCGCCGAGCCCCGCGCCGACAAGGACGTCACGTTCAAGGAGAGCCTCGGATGAACTTCGACCTGGACCGGGAGCACCTGGACCTGGCGGCCGCCGCCGGGGAGTTCCTGGCGGCCTCGGCCTCACCGGCGGCGGCCCGGGCGGCACTCGACGACGGCGCCGGCATCCGGCCGGGCCGAGCGGAGCTGGTCAAGAGCGGCTTCGCGACGATCACCGTCCCGGAGAGCGGTGGCACCGTTCTTCAGCTGGCGGTGGTGTCGGAGCAAGCCGGGCGGGTCCTGGCCGGGCCGTCGATGGTGACCTTCGCACGGGCGGCGGTGCTCCTGGAGGATGACGAGGAGCGGCTGGCGGGTCTCGCCGACGGCAGTCTTGCCGTCGCGGTGGTCGACGACGGCGGGCCGGTCCTGGACGCGATCGGTGCGGACACCTTCCTGGCGCTGCGCGACGGCGATCTGGTCTGCGGGCCGGGCGAGGTCGTGGCCCGGGAGCCGATCGATCCGACGCGCGGTCTGGGTGACGTCACTCTAGACAAAACCATCATTTTGGTACGCGACGCCGACGCGCGCTGGCGGCGGGCCGAACGGGTCGGGCGTACGATCCTTGCCGCCGAAGGCCTGGGCGCCGCCGGCCGGCTCCTGGAGATCGGCGTCGAGTACGCGAAGCAGCGCCGCGCGTTCGGCCGGCCCATCGGTTCCTACCAGGCGATCAAGCACATGCTCGTCGACGTCTACGTCGAGGTGGAACAACTGCGGTCACTGGTCTGGTGGGCCGCCTGGGCCGCCGACCGGGCACCCGCCGAACTGCCCCTGGCCGCCGCCGCCGCGAAGGCCGCCGCGGCCACCACCCTCGAACACGCAGCCGAGGCGGTGATCCAGGTGCACGGCGGCATCGGGTTCACGTGGGAGCACGACGCACACCTGTACTGGCGGCGCGCCAAGGTGGACCGGTTCCTCCTCGGCGACGACGTGGCGGCCTTCGACGAGGTCGCCCGGCTCGCGATGGAGGCGGCACGATGAAGCACAACCTCGCGGTTCTCGCCGAGAACGCCTACGAGCGGCTCGGCGACTACGAGTCCCTGTTCTTCGAGGGCCGGTGGCTGACCTCCGGCGAGATCTACCAGCGGTCGGCGCGGGCGGGCGCCGGGCTGAGCGCGCACGGCGTCGCGCCGGGCGACCGGGTGATCGTGATGACGATGAACACGCCGGAGGTGTTCATCGCGTACCGGGCGATCTGGCGTGCCGGCGCCGTCGTCACCCCGGTGATCTTCCTGCAGAGCGTGCCGGAGCTGCGGCACATCCTCACCGACTCGGGCGCCACCGCGGCGATCATCAGCCCCGAGGTGGCCGAACTCTTCCGCGCCGCCGCCGAGGGCCTGCCGATCACGACGTTCGTCATCGGCTCGTCCTATGCCGACCTGGAGACCGGCGAGCCGGCCGGCATCGTGGCGCGCGCCGGCGACGACGTCGCGGCGCTGCTCTACACCGGCGGCACGACCGGCCGGGCGAAGGGCGTCATGCTCAGCCACCGCGGGCTGTGGGAGTCCGGCCGTGGCCTGGAACTGGCATCCCGGTCGACGGACGCCACCAGGTCGCTGCTGCCGCTGCCGCTGTCGCACGCGTACGGCCTGATCGTCGTCATCGCGGGCCTGCACAGCGAACGCCGCCTCGTCTCGGTCCTGCAGCGCTGGTTCGACCCGGCCGGGTGGCTGAAACTGGTCGCCGAGCACCGCCTCGAAACCAGCCCGGTCGTCCCGACCATGCTGCAGGTGTTGCTCGCCCAACCGCACGGCGACTACGACCTGTCCTCGCTCGTCTCCTTCGGATCGGGCGGCGCCACCCTGCCGGCCGCGATCCGCGCGGCGGCCGAGAAGGCCTTCGGCGTGACCGTTCTGCAGGGTTACGGCTGCACCGAGTCCAGCGCGGTGATCTCGGCGGAGTCGGTCCTCGAACACCGCGCCGGCAGCGTCGGCAAGCCACTCCCGCACTCCGAGGTGGCCATTCTCGACCTGACCGGCAAACCCGTGCCGGCCGGCGAGGACGGCGAGATCTGCGTCCGCGGCGCGGGGGTGATGCTCGGCTACTGGAACGATCCGGAGCTGACCGCCCAGACCGTGCGCGACGGATGGCTGCACACCGGCGACATCGGCCACCTCGACGACGACGGCTACCTCTACGTCGTCGACCGGATGAAGGATCTGATCATCCGCGGCGGCTTCAACGTCTTCCCGCGTGACGTCGAGGACGTGCTGCTCGAACACCCGGCGGTGCAGATCGCCGCGTGCGTCGGCAGACCGGACGAGGAGAACGGCGAGGAGGTGGTCGCCTTCGTCCAGCTCGCACCGGGCCAATCCGTGACCGGCCCGGAACTCGTCGAGTTCGCCAGCGAGCGGATGGCCAAGTACAAATACCCCCGCGAGGTCACCGTCCTGGACAGCGTTCCACTGACCAGCGTCGGAAAGATCAACCGCAAGGCCGTACGCGATCTGCTGAGGAACCCCCGATGAGCCGCCGCATCGCCGGCATGGCCGTGATCGTCACCGGCGGCGCGCGCGGCATCGGCCGCGCCACCGCCCAGCGCCTGGCCCGCCTCGGCGCCTCGGTAGCCGTCGGCGACCTCGACGCCGACCTGGCCGCCACCACCGTCGCACCCTTCGGCGACCGGGTGGCGTCCGCCCGCCTGGACGTCACGGACCCCGCCTCCTGGAGCGACTTCCTGTCCGAGGTGGACCACCTGGGCCCCTGGGACGCCCTGATCAACAACGCCGGCATCATGCCGCTCGGCTCCCTGCTCAAGGAACCCGACCAGCTCACCCGCACCATCTTCGACGTCAACGTGTTCGGCGTCATCAACGGCACGAAGGCGGTCGCACCCGGAATGATCGACCGCGGCCGCGGCCACATTGTCAACGTGGCGTCGGCGGTGGGCCGCCTGGCGGTCGCCAACGCCGCCACCTACTCGGCGTCGAAGTTCGCGGTGGTCGGCTTCAGCGAGGCCATGCGCGCCGAACTGGCACCGGCGGGCGTGGACGTCACGCTGATCCTCCCGACGGTGGTACAGACCGAACTGTCCGCCGGGGTCCCGGCGGCGAAGGGCGTCAAGCCGGTCACCCCCGGCGACGTGGCCAAGGTGATCGAGTCGGCTCTGCGCAAACCACGGGCGGAGATGTGGGTGCCCCGCTGGGTGCAGGGCCCGACGAAGCTCACCCAGGCACTGCCCCGCCGCGTCGCCGACACCCTCGACAGACTCTCCGAAGCCGGCAAGGTCCTGAGCCGAGCCGACACAGCAGCCCGCGAGACCTACGAACAACGCGCCCGCCGCAGCACCTCCGGGACACCGTAGAACCCGTGCATGCGAAAGGGCGCGCCCCGCCTTCGTTGCGGGGGCGCCCTTTTCAGCGGTGCCTGTCACTCAGGACAGGCTAGAACCAAACTTTTCGGCCACCGACCGGGCGGCCGACCGCACCGAGGATCCAGAGCACCGCACCGATCACCAGGAGGATGATGCCGATCGTGTACAGGATGGACACATTCAGAAAGATGCCCAACAGCAGAAGGATGAGTCCCAGTACCAGCATGACTTTGCTCCGTTTCGTCGGCGGGCATCTCCCGCCGACCTCCTGGTACCCAGCCCATCGAAATACCAATCCGTTTTGATGTCCGGGCTCCCGGACGCGTACCCGGCCCGCGCCGCTGCCAGGCCGCCGGTGAGCGCCGAAAGCGACGGACCGGCCGAACCGGCCACAGACATTGTTATGGATCACTGGATTTGGCAGTGTGCCAGGAGATGCCGACAGTGACGGTCGCCGATGGCTGCCGCGCTGCGGTGGTTCTTCGGAGGGGGGTCCGATGACCCGGCGGCGACGGCAGATATTCATCGGAACACTGATCGGTGCCCTGGTGGCCACCACCGGAGTGGTCGGGGTGCACCTGGCCGGGGCCGCGGTGCCCGCGGCGAGCGCGGCCGCGGCCGGCGGCGGGGAGATGCCCCGCGCCCTCGGCGGCCACCTCGCGGCGATGCGGCAGGCCGGGCCCAACCACGGGGTCCTGGACAGTCCGGGCGCGCTCGGGCTGGGCGAGTTCGACGAGCGGGCGTTCCCGGCCGAGACCATCAAGGTCGCCCAGGTGGACCAGTCGCGGACGGCGTTCAGCGCGGCCGACAAGCGGTCGGCGCCGCAGGGCCGGATCCGGCAGAACCGCTGGACGAACGTCGGGCCCAGCGAGGCGCTCTACCCGTTCACGGAGTTCCGCAACGCCTTCAACTACGTTCCCAACGAATACGTCGCCGGCGGCCGCACCACGTCGATCGCGGTCGACCACCGCTGCCGTCCCGCCGTCTGCCGGGCCTACATCACCCCGGCCGGCGGCGGCGTCTGGGCCACCCCGAACCTGCTGGCCGAACGGCCGAGGTGGGCGTACCTCGGCGGGCCGCTGGGCATCAACGCGGCCGGCTCGGTCACCATCGACCGCAACGACCCGACCGGGCTGACCATCTACGTCGGCACCGGCGAGGCCAACATCTGCGCCTCCGGCTGCGTCGCCGGCGTCGGGCTCTACAAGTCCACCAACGGTGGACTGACCTGGCAGGGCCCGCTGGGCAAGAAGGAACTGGGCGGCAAGGGTCTCGGTGAGATCGTGGTCGAGCCGGGCAACCCCAAGGTGCTGTACGTCGCCACGACGACCGCCCTGCGCGGCATGTCCAGCGTCTGCTGCAGCGGCATCACCCGCCCGGTGCCGGACGCCGCGAAGTGGGGCCTCTACAAGTCCACCGACGGCGGCAAGAACTGGCGGTTCCTGCACAACGGCTCGGCCGACCCGGCCCAGTGCACCGGCAGCACCGAGGAGTGGACCAACAACTCGACCTGCTCGCCGCGCGGCGTACGGCACGTCGAGCTCGACCCCGGCGACAGCCGGATCGTGTACGCCTCGTCGTACGCGCGCGGCATCTGGCGCTCCCCCGACGCCGGCGCCACGTGGACCCAGATCAAGCCCTCGCTGGCACCGACCGTCTTCCAGACCCGCGCCTCCTTCGACGTGACCGAGCTGCCCAACGGCAAGACCCGGATGTACGTCTACGAGGGCAACACGGGCACCCCGTACTCCCGGCTCTTCCGCAGCGACGACGTCGCCGCAGGCACCCCCGCGTTCCAGGACCTGACCAGCGCGAACGTGGCCGACCCCGGCTACGCGACCTACAACCAGTGCGGCGCACAGTGCTGGTACGACATGTTCGTGCACACCCCCGACGGGCACCCCGACATCGTCTACACCGGCGGTTCCTACGTCTACGGCGAGACGATCGCCAACAAGCGGGCGGTGGTGCTCTCCACCGACGCCGGGGTCAGCGGCACCGACATGACCTTCGACGGCACCGACGAGCTGCACCCCAACGGCCTGCACCCGGACCAGCACGACATTGTCGTGAACCCGCGCAACCCGTTCCAGTTCTTCGAGGCCAACGACGGCGGCATCTCCCGCTCCAGCGGCGAGTTCGTCGACCGGTCCGACTGGTGCGACGACCCGCAGCGCGCCCTCAACCCCGCGCAGCTGGCCCGCTGTCAGCAGATGCTCTCGCGCATCCCGTCCCGGCTGGACGACGTCAACGACGGCCTGTCCACGCTGCAGTTCATGAGCCTGTCGGTGAGCCCGCACGACGTGAACCTGTTGCAGGGCGGCACCCAGGACAACGGCACCTGGGAGAACAAGGGCGAGCGGCGGCGCTGGCTGAACACCATCATCGGTGACGGCGGGCAGTCCGGCTGGGACGTCGCGCGGCCGGAGTTCCGGTTCCACACCTTCACAGGTGTGCAGATCGAGGTGAACTTCAACAACGGCGACACCGGCAGCTGGATCTACGTCGGCGAGCCGATCGACGCGCAGCCGAACACCCAGTTCTACGCGCCGGTGATCAGCGACCCGAAGGTGAGCGGCACGATGTTCGCCGGCACCGGCCTGACCGTGTACCGGACGAAGACGTCCGGCCTCGGCACCCGCACGCTCGAGGAGGCGAACCGGATCTGCAACACCTGGACCGGTACGTTCGAGGAGCAGTGCGGCGACTGGGCGCAACTCGGCCCGACCGCCCTGAACGACGTGCTCTGGGGTGACAAGGCCGGCGGCGCGGTCGCGGCGATCGAGCGCTCCCCCGCCGACGCCTCGACCGCCTGGGCGGCCACCACCACCGGCCGCGTATTCATCTCCCGCAACGTGGATGCCGAACCAGCCTCCGCGGTGCAATGGACCCGCATCGACGACGACCGGCAGCTGCCGACCCGCTTCGTCAGCAGCATCTACCCCGACCCGCGCAACCCCGCACGGGCCTGGATCTCCTACAGCGGGTTCAACTCGAACACCCCGGCGACGCCCGGGCACGCGTTCGAGGTGACCGTCGCGGCGAGCGGGGCCAGCACGTGGACCGACCGGTCGTACAACCTCGGTGACCAGCCGCTGACCGACCTGGTCCGCGACGACGTGACCGGCGACCTCTACACGGCCACCGACTTCGGCGTGCTTCGACTGCCCAGCGGGACGACCACCTGGGTGCGCGCCGCGGGCGGAATGCCCAACGTCGAGGTCACCGGGCTGACGGTGGTGCCGGGCAAACGCATCCTGTACGCCGCGTCGCACGGCCTCAGCGCCTGGAAGCTGGACCTGAGCAAGTAATGCCGTCGAGGTGGTGGCGCACGCTCGGTGCGGTGTTCGTGCTGCTCGTGTTCGTGCCACCACTGCTCCTGCTGGTCTCCGGCTCGCTCACCGAGCCGGGCCAGCCGCCACCGCCGACCCCGCGGCTGCTGCCCGATCCGCTGTCAGCCGCGGGGTACGAGCAGGCCTGGACGCTCGGCGGGCTCGGCCGGGCCACGCTCAACTCGGTGCTGGTGGCGGTGGTCGCGGTGCCGCTGAGCGTGCTGGTCGCCGCGTGGGCCGGGTTCGCGCTGGCCCGCTCGTCGCAGCGGGTCGTCACCGTGGTGGCCGCCGCGTCGCTGCTGGCACTGATGGCTCCGGCCACCGCGCTGCTGCTCCCCCGCTTCGTGATCTTCCGGTTCCTGGGTCTCACCGACACCCTGGTCCCGCTGATCGCGCCGGCCCTGCTCGGCGCCTCTCCGCTCTACGTGCTCGTCTACTACCTGGCGTTCCGCGGCCTGCCCGCCGACCTGTACGACACCTGCCGGCTGTCCGACCTGACCCCGGCACAGACCTGGTGGCGTTTCGCGCTGCCGGTGGCCCGCCCGGTGACGGCCGCCCTGACCGCGCTGAGCTTCATCCTGACCTGGTCCAACTTCCTCGACCCGCTGGTCTACGTCTACGACCGTGACCTGTTCACGCTGCCGCTCGCCCTGCGGTCGCTGTCGGTGCTGGACCCGACCAACTTCCCGGTCTTCCTGGCCGGTGCGGTGGTGGCCACCCTGCCACCGGTGATCGTCTTCGTGCTCGCCCAGCGGTGGTTCCTCCGCTCCGACTCCCTCAGGAGATGAGACTTGCGACGACTTATTGCCCTCCTGCTGTGCGCCGCACTGGCCGCCTGCGGTTCCACCAGCGCCGATGATGACGGCGAACCGGTGCGGCTGCTGGTGTTCGGCGCCCCGGAGGAGCTGGAGGCGTACCGGACCCTGGTCGGCTCGTACAACAAGCCGGTGCAGCTGGTCGAGGCTAGCGACCGCGAGGATCTCCTCGCGAAGCTCTCCACGTCGATCGCCGGCGGCTCGCCGCCGGACCTGTTCCTGATGAACTACCGGTTCTACGGCCAGTTCGCGGTCAAGGACGCGATCGAGCCGCTCGACGAGCGCATCGCCGCGTCCGGCACCATCGACCCGGCCGACTACTACCCGGTCGCGATGGACGCCTTCAAGTGGCAGGGCAAGCAGCTGTGCCTGCCGCAGAACGTGTCCAGCCTCGCCGTCTACTACAACCGCACCCTCTTCGAGAAGTACGGCGTCGCGCTGCCGAAACCCGGCTGGACCTGGAACGACATGCTCACCACCGCCACCGCGATGACCCGCGACGCCCGCGGCGGAGTCATCCGGGCCACCGAGACCGAGGGTGCACCGCAGCGACCGGCTGTGCACGGGCTCGGCATCGAACCGTCGATCATCCGGCTGGCGCCGTTCG
The DNA here is from genome assembly GCF_040681145.1 of Actinoplanes sp. NPDC051861. Lineage (NCBI taxonomy): Bacteria > Bacillati > Actinomycetota > Actinomycetes > Micromonosporales > Micromonosporaceae > Actinoplanes > Actinoplanes sp. NPDC051861. The sequence continues at coordinate 3,169 of NZ_JBFAYE010000018.1, read as the reverse complement.
TCTGGTCCAACGGAGCCGACATCGTCGACGACCCGGCCCGCCCGACCCGGCTCACCCTGGACTCGCCGGGTGCGCGGGAGGCCCTGAAGAACCTGATCGACCTGCGCCTCGCGTACGGGGTGGTGCCGACCGACCAGGAGGTCGAGGCGGAGGACGACGAGTCGCGCTTCGTCAACGGCCGGCTGGCCATGCTGCTGTCGTCACGGCGGTCCACCACCACCTTCCGGTCGATCACCGGCTTCGAGTGGGACGTGGCGTCGCTGCCGATCTACCAGCAGCCGGTCGGCGTCCTGCACTCGGACGCCTACTGCCTGACCCGCGGCAGCAGCAACAAGGACGAGGCGTGGAAGTTCCTGGAGTACGCGATCAGCGCCGAAGGTCAGGAGATCATCGCCGCGACCGGGCGGACCGTCCCGTCGCACATCGAGGTCTCCACCAGCCCGGCCTTCCTCGGCCCGGCGCAGCCGCCGCGCAGCGCCAAGGTCTTCCTGGACGCGATCCCGACCGTGCGGGCGCTGCCGACGGTGTCGACGTGGCCGGAGATCGAGGACGTGACCGGGGGCATCCTGGAGAACGCCTTCTACCGGGGCGACCGGCTGGACGTGGTGATCCGGCAACTCGACGAACAGACGCGCCCTCTGTTCGCGCGGGCCGAACATCCGCGATGATCGCTGGATGACGGACGCCGGGCTGGTGCTGGAGGGAGTCTCGGCGGCCTATCGGGACACGCGTGTGCTGCACCGGCTCGACCTGGAGGTCCACCGCGGCGAACTGCTCGTCGTGCTCGGGCCCTCGGGTGCCGGCAAGAGCACGCTGCTGCGGCTGGTCGCCGGGCTGCACCCGGTCGACGAGGGGCGGGTGCTGATCCAGGGGCGCGACGTCACCGGGCTGCGCCCGGGGCGGCGCAACGTGTCGATGGTGTTCCAGTCGTACGCGCTCTTCCCGCACCTGACCGCGCTGGACAACATCACCTTCGGCCTGGAGGTGCGTGACGTCTCCCGCGCAGCCGCCCGGGACCGGGCGCGGGCCGCGGCCGCCTCGGTGGGCTGCGCGCACCTGCTCGACCGGCGACCCGGGCAGCTGTCCGGCGGCGAGCGGCAGCGGGTCGCGCTGGCCCGCGCGCTGGTCCGCGAACCGGACCTGTTCCTGTTCGACGAGCCGCTGTCCAACCTCGACCCGGAACTGCGGGTGGAGACCCGCGGCGAGCTGAAGGCTCTGCACGCCCGGCTCGGGGTGACCTCGGTGCACGTCACCCACGACCAGACCGAGGCCCTCGTCCTGGCCGACCGGATCGCCGTGCTCCGCGACGGCCGCCTCGAACAGCTCGGCACGCCGGACGAGATCTGGCGAACCCCGGCGACGGTGTTCGTGGCCCGGTTCGTCGGTTCCCCGGCGATGAACCTGGTCCCGGCCGGCGGCCCGATCGTGCCGTCGGGCCTGCCGGAGCCCTGTGCCGGAGACCACCTCCTGGGCTTCCGCCCCGAAGCGGTGCGCCTCACCACCGCCGCGGCGGAGCCGGAGTCCTTCCCCCTTCCGGCCTTCGACGCGGCGGGCACGGTCGAGCGGGTGGACGTGGTCGGTGAGGACGCTTACGCGTACATCCAGGTCTCGGACCACGTGCTCACCGCGCGCGTCCCCGCAACCGCGAGGCCGGCACCCGGCGACCCGGTCGGGGTCGGCGTGCGCTGGGCCGACGTGCACGTCTTCGACGCCGGCTCCGGCCGGCGGGTGCCGGCGCCGTGAGGCCGGACCGGGGTCACGGCCAGCTCCGGCTCATGCTCGCCCCCTACGTGCTGGGGCTGGTCGTGCTGGTGCTCGGCCCGTTCGTGATCACCCTGGCCCTGGCGTTCACCGACTACGACCTGATCCGGCCGCCGGAATGGACGGGAACCGGGAACTTCGCCGAGCTTGCCGATGATCCGATCTTCCGGACCGCACTGGTCAACTCCTTGGTCTTCGCCGCGATCGCGGTGCCGCTGCGGCTGCTGATCGCGCTGGGCCTGGCCCTGCTGCTGCACCGGCGCGCGGTGGCCGCCGGCCCGGCACGGACCGCCGCGGTGCTGCCCGCGGCGGTCCCGGAGATCGCCTACGGGCTGCTCTGGCTGTGGCTGCTGAACCCGCTCCACGGACCGATCAACCAGGTGCTGACGATGGGCGGGCAGAACGGGCTGACCGTCCTCGGGCGCACCCCGCCGCTGTGGCTGACCGACCCGGTGGACGCGCGTGCCGCGATCATCCTGATGAGCCTGTTCACCATCGGCGAGACCTTCATCATCCTGCTCGCCGCGCGCCGGGCCCTGCCCCGCGACGTCTACGAGCTGGCCGCCCTCGAGGACGCCACGGGCTGGGACGTCCTGCGCCGGATCACCCTGCCGCTGATCGCGCCGGTGCTGGGCCTGCTGCTGGTCCGGGACGTGATCCAGAGCCTGCACTTCTCCTTCGTACCGGCCCTGGTGGTGACCGACGGCGGCCCGCCGCCCTACGCCACCACCTACATCCCGCTGTTCGCCTACCGGACCGCGTTCGAGTACCTGCGGTACGGCTACGCCGCCGCCGCGACCCTGGTCATGCTCCTGCTGACGGTCGCCGCGGTGGCCGTGCAGTGGCGGCTGCTGCGGCGTTACCGCCGTTTCCACGACAGGTGAGAGGCGGGAGCCGGGAGTGCACGGCCGCCGTCCAACCCGTATGAAGCTCATGCGACGCCTGCCGGCCCTGTTGCTCGCCGTCGGGCTGCCTGCGGCCGTGAGCGCCTGCGGCGCCGATCAGCCACCACCCACCGCCACCGCAGCGCCGACGGGAGTGCCGTCCATGCCCCCTTCCTATCCGCCACCATCCTCCGGGGAGGTGCCGGGCGGCCTTCCGTTCGGCGAGCGCAACCTGACCGGCGTGGTGGAGCGCTCCGGGTCCTGCACGATGCTGCGCGTCGGCGAACGCCTGTGGAGCCTGACCGGCACGCCGGTCACCGCCCTGCAGACCGGCGCCGAGGTGGCGGTGAGCGGGCAGGTGACCACCCCGGACCCCGCCTGCGCCACGGACGTCACCCGCGGCCTGGTCGTCCACCGTGCCACGCCGGTCTAGATGTTGTGACCGAAGACGTTGTTCACACGGCCAGTCGAGTGATCGGTGGGTGTCCTCCGAGGGCTGAGTGGCTGCGTGCAGTGTTGTAGTA
>NZ_JBFAYE010000017.1:169382-212881 GCF_040681145.1 Actinoplanes sp. NPDC051861 | reverse complement strand
TGCATAGCCCAGTCGACTTCGAACAGCTCCACACCCCGTCTGATCACGACCGTTGACCCCACACCATGGGTGTCCGGACTGCGGGGGGAAGGTCACCCAAACTCCACACGCGCGGGTTGTTGTTGCGTGTGGAGTTGGCGCCCTCTGCGCACGCGAACTCCACACGCGTCGTCGGTGCTGCCGTTGCGTGTGGAGTTCGGGTCTCGTGGGCGGCTGAACTCCACACGTGGGTTTGGAGGGGTCAGGGGAGGTCGACTATTTCGCGGCCGAGGGGCCAGAGGGCGGCGGGGACCAGTTTGAAGTTGGCGATGCCGAAGGGGATGCCGATGATGGTCACGCACTGGGCGATGCCGGCCAGGATGTGGGCCAGGGCGATCCACCAGCCGGCGAAGAGGAGCCAGAGGATGTTGGCGATGCCGGAGGGCACGTTGGCGCCGGGGCGGTCGACGATGGTGCGGCCGAACGGCCACGCGGCGTAGACGGCCAGGCGCAGGGAGGCCACGCCGAACGGGATCGTCACGATCAGCAGGAAGCAGATCAGGGCGGCCAGGCCGTAACCGAGGGCCAGGACGAAGCCGCTGCCGAAGATGAACCACAGGATGTTCAGGATCAGTCGCACATGTTCAGGATGACTTACTCGTGCCAGTGCGGGGTGCGGCGACGGGTCAGGGCGGCGTGGGGGACGGCGCGGCCCTGACCCGTCTGTTCAGTGGACGACTCGGAAGGTGGCGTCCTGCTTGTCGGTGGTGGAGGAGCTCGTGGTGATGGGGTCGACGCGCAGGACGTAACCGGAGTGCCGCAGGTAGCGGTCGGGGAAGTTGTGCGAGCGGAACGAGGTCCACGACGAGTCGGCGAACCCGGCGACCCTCGTGAAGGTGGCGTCGGCGGCGAACGTGCTGGTGCCGTCGTTGTTGGCGAGGACGATCGCGTAGTTGGAGTGCCGCAGGTAGCGGTTCGGGTAGTTGACCGAGCGGAACGAGACGCCGGACGAGTTGGCCAGGCCGGGGACCAGGGTCCACTGCTGATCCTGGTAGGGGTCGAACGGATACGTGTCGATCCGCCCCACGCTGTTCGAGTGCCGGATGTAGCGGTCCGGGAAGTTGTACGACTTGATCCGGTTCCAGGTGGGTGTGCCCCAGCGCGTGGTCAGCGCGGACATCTCAGCCGTGGTGATCGGCGTGATGCCGAGATGCTTCGAGTTCAGCGGCTGGGTGTAGAGGCGGTCGTTCAGCAGTGACCACGATCCACCGGCCACGTTCGTGGTCTGCCAGCAGAAGAACCGGCCGTTCGGGCTCCAGGTGTCGCCCCACATGTACCAGACGTCGGACGTGTTCGACTTGACGATCTGTGGTGCCTCGACGCCCCGGCCCGGACTTATTGATCCTGTATATACGTTGAAACTGCTCGGGTTGAATGTACTTGACCGTGCACCCAGTAAAGTGCTGTTCGTATTGTTCTTGTAGTACATGTAGTTGACCCCGCCGACCGTGACGAAGTTGCCGTCGATCGCGTCGTATCCCGGGTCGAAGAACGTCTGCGGAGCGGACGCCGTCACGAAGTCCGACGTCCAGTTGACCATCAGCACGTTGTGCCCGCCGACGACCGCGGAGTAGACGACGGCGTACTGGCCGCGCGCCGGATCCCACACCGCCTCCGGCGCCCACGCGTGTGTCGCGAGCGAGTGCACCTTGAGCAGGCGGTAACCGGTGAACGAGCGCAGGTCGGTGGAGTCCCAGACGTGCAGGTACTGGCTCTGGTACGCCCAGTCCGTGCCGTTGAGATCGGTTGCCAGTACCACGAACCCGCCCGTCTGCTTGCGCAGGATGAACGGGTCGCGCAGGCCGCCGCTGCCCAGCGTCGGCGTCGCCACCGGGTTGTTCTGGTTGAGCGGCGTCCAGTTGAGGCCGTCCGCGCTGACCGCCAGGTGCACGCGATAGCTGGCGCCCGACATCGTCGGCGACTCCTTGAAGTACGCCATCGCGTAACCGCCGTACGTGGCGGCCCGCGCGTCACCCGCACCCAGGAGCGCCCCGGCTGTGCCCGCGCCGACGGCTCCGAGCAGCGTCCGGCGCCTCATCGAGCGGTCGCCGTTCCGTGACGGCAGCCGGAGCAGCCGACCGCGCTGAGCCCGGTCCACGTGTTCAGGTCGGAGCTCGTCGCCGTCCACACCCCGCCGTTGGTGTACTTGTCGACGTAGATGCGCCAGCGCCCGTCGTCCAGCCTGACCAGCGACGGTCCCTCGTACCCCGAGCTCCAGAGCGTCCCCCGGTTGATCCAGCCCTCGTAGAGGTTGGCCGTGGTCGTCCAGTGCTCGATGTACTTGGTCGTCTCGTTCTTCGTGAACGCGTGCCAGGTGCTGCCGGACTTCACGACGTACGTGTCGATGTGGTTCGTGCCCAGCCCCCACATCTGCGACGGCCCGCTCCACGAGGTCAGCGCCGTGTTCTGCGCGGTGTAGACGTACGGGCGGAAGCACCACGCGCAGGCCGTCGACGCGACGCTGGTGATGATCCGGACGACGCCGTTCTCCACGTAGAACTCCGGCGCCCACGTGTAGTTGGCGCCCGAGATGCCGGCCGGCACGCTCGTGACGTTCGACCACGACGTCAGGTTGGTGCTGGTCGCGATGTTGAAGTACGTGGAGTTCGTGGTCCACGACTGGACCGTGTACGCGATGTAGTACCGGTTGTTGTACTTGAGGATGCTCGGATCCCGCAGGACTCCGGTCGGTTCCCGGAAGTTGGTGTCGCTGAGGACGCTGTAACTGGTGCCGCCGTTGGTGGACTGATAGATCCACAGTTCCTGGTCGGCGGCGCCGTCACCCTTGAAGGTCGAGTAGATCAGTGTGGTCGCGGCCCGCGCCGGCTGCGGGGCCACGAGGGCACCCAGCAGCACGGCGAGCAGCGCGATGAGAGAACGTTTCATCGCATCTCCGGTGAGCGTTAACAAGGACGGGTCAGTACACGAACGGCCAGCCGGCGGAGTCGTACCCGATCAGGTTGATGCCGAGGTAGGACGCCCCGCTGTTGGCGTAGTAGTGGTAGACGAGCACGTCGGCGTCGGTGTCGGTGAACACCGCCTGGTGCCCGGGTCCGTGGATGTTGCCGTGCGAGGCGAGCACCTGCGTGCCGCCACCGGAGGTCAGCGCGGTCCCGTTGCGGTCGGTGAACGGCCCGTTCGGGCTGGTCGAGCGGCCGACCATGATCCGGTACGTGCTGGATGCGCCCCGGCAGCAGTAGTCGAACGAGACCCACAGGTAGTAGTAGTTGCCGTGCCGGACCAGGGTGGGCGCCTCGATCGGGCCGCCGCCGCGACCGGCGACGCTGCGGATCGACGTGCCCTGGCGCAGGCCGGTGCTCGGGTTCAGCTGGATCTGCTTGAGCCCGCTCCAGAACGAGCCGAACTGCAGCCACCAGTTGCCGCTCGCGTCGACGAACAGGTTCGGGTCGATCGCGTTGTAGTCGTTCGAGCTGCTGGTGGAGATGACCAGGCCCTGGTTGGTCCACGAACCGGACGCGCCGGTGGTGCTGGTGGCCAGGAAGATCGCCGACCGGTTGGAGCCGAACGTGGAGGCCGAGTAGTACAGGTAGTAGCGCCCGTTGCGGTAGGTCAGGTCGGGCGCCCAGAGGTTGGCGCTGCCACCGGTGTACGTGGTCGTCCACGGTGCGCCGCCGGGGAAAGCGGCACCCGCGTTGCGGAACGCGGTGCGGTCGGTGGACGTCTTGAGCTGGATGTTGTTGCCGGTGACCGCGGCGAGGTAGGTGCCGGACGGCGTCTTGACGATCGTCGGGTCGTGCGCGCCGGTGTCGCCGGTGACCACGCCCGGGTTCGGGTAGGCGGCCGGGGGAACGGTCGGCGTCGCGGCGACGGCGGGCCGCATGGTGCCGGACCCGGCCTCGATCGCGGTCATTCCGGCCACGACGGCGAGGATCAGGACGACCAAGGTCAAAAGCGTTTGATGTACGACTTTCCGACTGCTCGTGGGCATGATGGTCCCCTTCGCGCCACTGGGGGGAGTGGCTTGACGTGGGATGGCGGCTCACGTCTCCCGGCGGTGGCGCGGTGCTCGCGAGCCGATGGCGGGGGCGGGTGCGCGAATGCCCCTCATCGCGCTCCCGTAGTGTGTTTCGTCTATGTTAACGATCACAACAACGCTGTCAAGAAAAAGGCCGGCGTTCCTGAGAACGCCGACCTCAAAACATTGCGTGTGGAGTTGCGGTCAGCGGGTGGGCCGAACTCCACACGCCGAACTTCACACGAGGGGTGGTCAGACGTGGATCAGCTGGACCAGACCGGTGTCCAGGTCGTAGCGGGCGCCGGCGACCAGGGTCTCGCCGTGCTCGACCTTCTCGCGGATGATGTCGCTCTGCTCCAGCAGCGCGGCGGCCTGAGCGCGGATGTTGGCGCGGACCGCGAGTTCGACGGCGTCCGGTGAGTTCACGAACGGGGTGACGATCGGGCGCAGGGCCTCGACGATGTCGGCGATGTGGCCGGGCGCGGTCCCGCCGGTGCGGATCACGTCGAGGGTCGCGGCGACCGCGCCGCAGCGCTCGTGGCCGAGGACCAGCACGAGCGGCGGGGCGAACTCCTCCAGGGCGTACTCGATGCTGCCCAGGTGCAGGTCGTCGACGATGTTCCCGGCGACCCGGTCGTCGAAGACGTCGCCGATGCCCTGGTCGAACACGATCTCGGGCGCGACCCGCGAGTCGGCGCAGCCCAGGACGATGACGAACGGGTGCTGGCCGGCGGCGACCTCGCGTACCCTCTCCGGGGTCTGGTGTGGATGACGTGCGTGACCGGCGGCAAAGCGCTTGTTGCCCGCCAGCAGGGCCTTGACCGCGGCATATGGTGTATCGGGTGTCGGGGCCGGTGCGGCCGAGGCCGAGCCGGCGAGAGCGAGTGAACCGGCCACAGCGCCGCCCGCGGTGAGCAGGGCGCGGCGGCGGAGGGATGACTCCAGCATCAGGGTCTCCAATGCGCGAAGGGACGCCGAAATCCTTCTCCTGTCCGGCCGGGCGGCCTAGAGATTTATCACGATCATGACAATGCTCACCTGATGACCGAACCTCGATACCGCGCCGCCGTCGTCGGGACCGGCGCCATCGCGGCGGCACACGCCCAGGCGATCCGGGACCACCGTGACCGCGTCACCCTGACCGCGGTCGCCGATGTCGACACCGAACGTGCCCGCACCTTCGCGGACGCCTGGAACGCGCCGGCCGTGTCGTCCAGCCTGGACGCGGTGCTGCGCTACCGCGTGGATCTGGTGCACCTGTGCACGCCGCCGTCGACGCACGCGCCGCTCGCCCTGCAGTGCCTGCGCGCCGGCGTGAACGTGCTGGTGGAGAAGCCACCGACGCTGTCGCTCGCGGAGCTCGACACGCTCGCCGAGGCGTCGCGGGAGACCGGGGCGTACGTGGCCACGGTCTTCCAGCACCGGTTCGGCGCGGGTGCGGTCCGGCTGCGGCGGATGGCGGCCGCCGGCGACCTCGGCCGGCCGCTGCTGGCGACCTGCGAGACACAGTGGTACCGCGACGGCGCCTACTTCGAGGTGCCGTGGCGGGGCCGGTGGGAGACCGAGGGCGGCGGGCCGACCATGGGACACGGCATCCACCAGTTCGACCTGCTGCTCTCCGTCCTCGGGCCGTGGGAGCAGCTCACCGCGGTGGCCGCCCGCCGCGCCCGCGACGTCGACACCGAGGACGTGTCGATGGCCCTGGTCACGTTCGCCGGCGGCACCCTGGCCTCGGTGGTCAACTCGGTGGTCTCGCCCCGGCAGACGTCCCGGCTGCGGTTCGACCACGAGTACGCGACCGTCGAACTGGACCACCTCTACGGATATCGCGACAGCGACTGGACCGTCACGCCCGCACCGGGGCACGACGACCTGGCCGCCCGCTGGACGGCCGGCCAGTCCGAGACCGAGAGCGGCCACGCCGGGCAGCTCGCCGCGGTGCTGGACGCGCTCGACGCCGGTGACCCGCCACCGGTCACCATCGAGGAGACGAGACGAACCATGGAATTCGTGGCCGCCCTGTACGCGTCGGCGTTCACCGGAGCACCGGTGCGCAGCGGCGAGATCGGCCCGGACAGCCCGTTCGCCGCCCGCATGGACGGGACCGGGGCGCCGTGGAACGCGGTGCGTGCCCGATGAGCCTCACCGTCGATCACCGGCTGGACCGCGAGGTCACCGTCTCCGTGGGGGAGGCCGCGCTTTTCACGTACGTCTACCGGCCGGACACCCCGCAGCTGGAGTCCCCGAAGCCGTACCTGCATCCGGTCCGCACCCGCGCGGGCGAGCTGGTCTCGCTGTTCCGCCCGCACGATCACGTCTGGCACAAGGGCATCGCGTGGTCGCTGCCGTACGTCGGCGAGCACAACTTCTGGGGCGGTCCCACCTATGTGCACGGCCGGTTCTACGTCCAGCTGGAGAACAACGGCAGCGCCGTCCACCGCCGGATGACCGAGCTGTCCGCCGGCAACGGCACCGCGCGGCTGGGCCACGAGCTGGACTGGACCTCCCAGCAGGGCGCGCCGGTGATCAGCGAGGAACGGTCGCTGACCGCGTCGCTGGCCGGCGAGGACGCCTGGGTGCTGGTCTTCGGGACACGGATGACCAACGTCTCCGGCGGCACGCTGACCTTCGCCTCGCCCACCACGAGAGGCCGGGAGAACGCCGGGTACGGCGGGTTGTTCTGGCGCGGGCCGCGCTCGTTCACCGGCGGCACAGTCGTGTCGCCGGACGGCACCGGCGCCGACGAGCTGCGCGGCAAGCGGGCCGAGTGGTTCGCCTTCCGCGGAAGGCACGACGGTACGGACACCGCCTCGACGGTCGTGATGGTCGACGACGCCGGGAACCCGCACCACCCGCCGCAGTGGTTCACCCGCAGCGAGGAGTTCGCGTGCCTCAACCCGGCACCGTTCTTCAGCGAGGAACTCGACCTCCCCGACGGTCACCGCCTCGCGTTCCGCTATGCGGTCGTCATCGCTGACGGTGAGTGCGATCCCCGTACCCTCGCTGATGTCGGAAAGGCCGCGCTGTGACCACCCACCCCTTCCCCGGCGGCACCTCGGTGACGCGCCTGACGGTCTATCCGGACCGCTGCGCCGCGGACGGCCTGGCCGGCGGAACCCCGCACATGCACCTGGCCTCGACCGAGGCCTACGTCGTGACCGGCGGCAGCGGGGAACTGCACACGCTGGACGGTTCCGGTCACCGGAGCACGCCGCTGGAGGTGGGCTCGGCCGTCTGGTTCACACCCGGCACGATCCACCGCGCGGTCAACAACGGCGATCTTCGGGTCGTCGTGGTGATGTCCAACGCCGGATTGCCCGAGGCCGGGGACGCGGTCATGACGTTCCCACCCGAGGTGATCGCCGACCCGGACCGGTACGCGAAGGCCGCCGCCCTGCCCGTCCCGCAGCGCCGCGAGCTCGCCGTCGACGGCTTCCTGCGGCTGAAGGCTGATCAGAAAGCGCTCGCGGAGTTCTACGACGGCGCGGTCGCGCTGGTCCGGCCGTCGGTCGCCGGCTGGCGGGAGCTGTGGCGCAGCACCGTGGCCGCGGAGACCGAGCGCACCGGCGCGGTGCTCGGCGCGCTGGCCTCGGGCGACGGCTCCCACCTGCGAGAGGCCGCGCTGCATTCGGCTCCGCAGAGTGACACCGACCGGCTGGGCATGTGCGGACGGTTGCGCACTCACGACGTCCGATTGATTCAATAGCGCCGGTTCGCTGCCGATGAGGGATGCCGTGCAGGACATCCACGACGTGCTCGACCGGCGTGCGGTCACCCCCGTCTTCCAGCCGCTGATCGACCTGGCCACCGGCGGTGTCCTCGGATACGAGGCGCTGAGCCGGGGCCCGGCCGGCACACCCTGGGAGTCGCCGGCAGCGCTGTTCGCGGCGGCCCGGGCGGCCGGGCGCGAGGCGGAACTCGACTGGATCTGCCGGGCGGTCGCCTATCGTGCGGCGCTCGCCGGCGGGTTCGGCCGGGACCTGACGCTGTTCGTCAACATGGAGCCGACCGCGTGGCGGGCACCCTGCCCGGCGGACCTGGTGCCGGTTGTCGACCAGGCCCGCAGCCGCCTGCGGGTGGTCACCGAGATGACCGAGCGGGCCATCGCCGAGGACCCGGCCGCGCTGCTCGAGGCCGCCGAGAACTGCCGGGAGGCCGGCTGGGGTGTGGCCCTCGACGACGTCGGCGCGGACCCGATGTCGCTGGCGCTCATGCCGTTCGTGCAGCCGGACGTGGTGAAGCTGGACATGGGACTGCTGCACGCGCCGGACGATCCGGGCACCGCTCGGGTGGTGGCGGCGGTGTACGCGTACGCGGAGTCGACCGGCGCGGTCGTACTGGCCGAGGGCATCGAGACGCCGCGGCATCTGGCGGTCGGGCGGACCATGGGCGCGACCGTCGGCCAGGGCTGGCATTTCGGGCGCCCCGGGCCGTTACCCGCCACGTTGCCGGCCGGCGCGGGGCTGTCGACTGCCGCCCCGTCGTGGCCGCTGCTTCCGCCGCCGTTGCACAGTGAACGGACCCCGTTCGAGATCGTCAGCGCGGTGCGCCCGGTCACCCGTACCACGAAGGCCGAGCTCATGCCGCTCAGCCGGCACCTGGAGGCGCTCGCCGGCAGCGACGTGGAACCGCCCGTGCTGCTGGCCTGCTTCCAGGAGGCACGGCACTTCACCGCGCGCACGGCGGCCCGCTTCCAGCGGGTCGCCACCCACAGCCCGATGGTCGCGGCGCTGGGCGTGGGCCTCACGGAAGAGCCGGCCCCCGGCGTACGCGGAGCGTGCCTCGGCGACGACCGGCTGCGCGGCGAGTGGAACGTCATCGTGGTCGGCCCGCACCGGGCGGCCGCGCTGGTGGCCCGCGACCTCGGCGACACCGGCCCGGACGGGGAGCGGACCTTCGAGTTCGCGCTGACCCACGACCGCGCCCTCGCGGTGGAGGCGGCCCGGTCACTCCTGCACCACGTCGCCCCGGTCCGGGTTCCCGCTCTGCTCGCAGCTCTCTGAAGGGTCGCCCGGACGCGCCTATTGGAAGACGATCGTGTGGTTGCCGTGGCGGATGACCCTGTCCTCGGCGTGCCAGAGGACCGCCCGGGACAGCACCGCCCGCTCCACGTCGGCGCCCCGGCGCTGCAGCTCGGTGACGGTGTGCGCGTGGTTCACCCGGACCACGTCCTGCTCGATGATCGGGCCCTCGTCCAGGTCCTCGGTGACGTAGTGCGCCGTCGCACCCACGAGCTTCACCCCGCGCTGCTTGGCCTTCGCATACGGCCCCGCGCCGATGAACGCCGGCAGGAAGCTGTGGTGGATGTTGATGATCGGCACGCCGACGCGCTCGATGAACTCACCGGAGAGGATCTGCATGTAGCGGGCCAGCACGATGAAGTCGACGTTCCCGGCCAGCAGCGTCAGATGCTGCGCCTCGGCCGCCGACTTGTCCGGGCCGGAGGACGGGACGTGGAAGAACGGGATCCCGAACGAGCGGACCTCGGCAGCGGTGTCCGCGTGGTTGGAGATCACCATGGCCACGTTGATCGGCAGTTCGCCTCGGCGGTGCCGCCAGAGCAGATCCAGCAGGCAATGGTCGGCTTTCGAAGCGAAAATCGCAACCCGCTTGGGTACGGAGAGAGCACGCAAGTTGTATTCCAGGTCGAACCCCTCGGACAGCTGAACCCGCAGGTCGTGCTCGATCTGCGGAAGGGCCGCCTCGAGACCGGCCTTGCTGAAGACCGTCCGCTGGAAGAACGCGCCGCCGTGCGGGTTGTCCGAGTGCTGGTCGAGCGACACGATGTTCGCCTCGTGCTTGCCGAGCACCGCGCTGATCGCCGCGACGAGTCCCGTCCGGTCCCGTCCGTGCACGATCAGGACGGCCTGGTCCGCGGTGGGGTCGGCCGGCGTGAGCGGTGCGGGGGCGTTCTGGGTCAGGGTCACGGTCGGTGCTTCCTTCCTGATGGTTTCGCCGGAGTGATCGTCCGTGGCGAGCGTGCACGATAGCCGACCGGGGGCCGCCGTTCCCATCAGGTTGAACAGAGTGCTGCCCCGGCGCGGTCGCCGGGGCAGCGTGCCCGGTCTCAGGGCTGTTCGGGCTGCGGTACCTCGCGCAGATGCCGGTTGTGCCGCGGTTCCTGCCGGGTCTTGGCGTCGTTCAGCCGCCGGCGCAGGTCGTCGCGGCAGTCCATGACCGCGGCGTGCAGGTCCTCCTCGGAGGACGTGGTGACGACCTTCTCGCGGCCGCTGATCCAGCACTCCAGGGTCACCTTCTGACCGCGGCCGGCGCGGTCCTTCACCGAGATCTCCAGCTCGGTGGTGTCGGCGTGGAAGGCGGCGAGCCGGGCGTCCAGGGTGGCGCACTGCTCGGCGATCCAGGCTCGGTCGCCCTGCGAGAATCCGGCGCCCACCCGCAGGCAGTCCTCGACGGTGGCGGGATTCGCGACAGCACTCATGAGACCTCCTCGATCCGCGAACGGGGACAACACCCGTCTTACCCGTACAGATGATCTCTGAACCGATCAGTTGACCTCGGAAGACGGAACCGGTGCGTTTGCGGTCCAGCCCCCTGTCACGCCGGTATAGCGTTCCTGCGAGATGAATCCGACGCCCGCTTCCGTGCCGATGCAGCGGGGCGAGGTGGAGACCGCCGACCTCGCCGTCGCGCACGACCTCGTCTGCCGCCGGTACGCGGAGCACACCGTCCGCCTCCGCGATCCCGCGGCCGATTTCCTGTTCCGGGTCCGTTCCGCCGCCACCACCGACATCGTGGTCGACGAGATCGTCTACCGAGCCTCGGTCGAGGTGACCTCCCAGCCGTTCCCGGACTTCGCGGTGATCGCCTTCCGCACCGGCCGCTACGCCGCCCAGCGCGACGGCGAGTGGCAGCGCTGCGGGCCCGGTGACGCCGTACTGCTCCCGGTCGACGCGCCGTTCGAGGTCACCTGGGACCGCATCGAGCTGTTGCTGACCCGGATCCCGCAGCCCGCGGTTCTGCGGATGGCCGCCCAGCTCGGTGTCGAGCCGGGCGACTTCCGTTTCCACGGGATGCGACCGGTCTCCGCGGAGCGCAGCCGGCACTGGCAGACGACACTCGCCTACCTGAGCCGGTCGTTCGCCGGCCCGCACCCGGCGGTCACCGCGCCGCTGGTGCACCAGAGCACGCTGGACCTGCTGGCAGCGGCCGCCCTCACGGTCTTCCCGAACACCACGATGACGGCCGGCCACCTGACCGGCCCGGGTCGCGCCGAGCCGAGAGCCGTCCGGCGAGCGGTGGCGTTCATCGACGGTCACGCCGGCGAGCCGGTCGCCCTCGAGGACATCGCGGCGGCCGCCGGGCTGGGTGTCCGGGGGCTGCAGGCCGCGTTCGCCCGGCACCTGGACACCACACCCACCGGCTACCTGCGACGGGTCCGGCTGGAACGCGCGCGCCGCGACCTGCAGGACGGCGACCGCGCCCTCGGCGACACGGTCGAGGCGATCGCCCGGCGCTGGGGCTTCCCCAACCCCGGGCGCTTCGCAGCCGAGTACCGCCGGACGTACGGCGAGTCACCCGGCCACACGCTGAGGGCCTAGAGGCCCAGCTTTCCGGTACCGGCCCCGGCGGTGACGACCGACTTGACGGTGGACGCCGCGTCCAGCGCGTAGGCGTACGGTATGGCCTTGACTGTGCCGTTTGTCTGCGGTGTCCCGGAGTTGACGAAGTGGTTGTTGCGCTGCACGAGATTGCCGTTGGGTGACGTGCCCTGCGCCAGCGTGGTCGGCCGCGAGACGTTCTCGAAGTAGTTGCCCTCGACGAGCACACCGGCCTCGGTGGTCGACGCGACGCCGTAACTGCTGACCCCGTCGTAGTAGTTGTTGTAGACGTGGACCGGGTTGCCGAAACGCACCCGCGGATGGCGCTGGTTGGTGCCGTCGAACCAGTTGTGGTGATACGTGACCCGCAACTTACCTCGATCGCCGGTGTTGGAGTCGTCCGAGCCGAGCAGCATCGTCTTGTCGTGACTGCGGGTGATGTTCCAGGAAACCGTCACGAAATCGGATCCGAGCCGAATGTCGACCAGCCCGTCGACAGCGCTGGAGAACGTGTTGTGGTCGATCCAGATGTGGTGCGAGCCGTCCTGAACGTTGATCGCGTCATCACTGGACCCGGAGAAGTTCAGGTTCTGAATGATCACGTTGCTGACCCCGGAGAGCGTCAACCCACCGCCCTTGATGCCGGAGCCAGATCCGACGCCCTGAATCGTCTTGTTCGAGGTGACCCTGTGCATGCCGTTCAGCGAGATCGTCCCGGAGACCTTGATGATCCGTGAACCGCTCGCCTGCAGTGCGCTGTCCAGCGCCGCCGCCGTCGTCACAGTCGTGGTCGACCCACCGGTACCACCGCTCACGCCACCGTCCTGTGCAGCCCAGCCGACGAGCCCGGTAGCAGGAGCCGGCGTGCTGCCACCCACAGCTGTGAACACCCACTGCTTGTTCGTGTTGGCGGTACATGTCTCCTGGATGATCGCCGCACCACTCGCCGTGGACGCGCCCTGATCCGACATGCACAGACCGCTGTTGACGTTGACGACTTGAAATGACTCGGATCCACTCAACACGAGCTTCCACTGTTGATTGGCTTGACTGGATACACATGTGTATTGCTGCAGTTGAGTGCCCGATGTAGTTGACCAGCCGGGAACGTCGACGCACTTGCCGCTGCTGACGTTCTGCAGCAGGTAGTTGGAGCCGGACGCGACCAGCTTGAACTGCTGCCAGGTCGCGTTCGCGGTGCAGCCCCACTGCTGGAGCAGGGCGCCGTTGTCCTTGGACGCACCGGGCACGTCGATGCACATGCCGCTCTTGATGACCTTGAGCTGGTACGTCACGCCGGCCGTGGGGAGCGTCGCGGCGTTCGAGGGGAGCATGGACCAACCGATCAGCGCGGTCGGTACGGCCAGCAGCGCGGCCGCACCGACCATCCACCGTTTCCTGGGCATCGAGGGGATCCTTTCTGATGGGGATGCCCTCGTAGATGCCGCGGGACCGGCGTGACAACAGAAAGTCGTCAGTTGCGCCAGGTATCGCTCAGGGTGACCCGACCGCTCGACGGAACCGTCGCGGTGCGGTTGGCACCGGGCTCCCAGGTCACCGAGCCGTCGGTGTTCTTGCGGATGTACTTGTACTCGAACGCTGTGCCCGCCGGCAGGTTCACCGTGCCGGTCCACACCGGGTAGGTGGCCGAGGAGAGGGCGACCGCACTCGCCGGCGCCCAGTTGCCCAGGGCCGCCTGGTTGCCGGTGACGAAGATGTTCTGCCCGAAGCTCGTGGTGGCGTTGACACCGAAGGTCGCGCCCGACGTCGCCGGGGCCGTGGTGGTGGGCGACGTCGTCGGCGTGACACCGCCGCTGGCGCCGACGTACAGCGCGATCGCGTCACCGGCCGGGACCGTGGCCGTGAACTGGCCGGACGAGTTGACCGTGTACGTCGTGCCGCTGCAGCCGCCGCCGCTGGTCGGGTCGCCGTGCTGCACGTCGCAGTAGGTGCCGGCGGGCAGTGAGGTCTGGAACGTCCGGGTCAGCGCGCTCCCCTCGTGGTTGATCGCCACGTAGCCGCGGCTGCCCCGGCCGAACGCGATCTGGTCGGCGCCGTTCGTCCACCAGTTGGTGACGGCCGTGCCGCGGGTCGCGTTGCGGAACCCGACCATGTTGCCGATCTGCCGCCACGAGTGCTGGCACTTCCAGCCGTCGGCGTAGCACGCGTTCACGGTGCCGCCGTTGGGCGGGCCGGCGTCGTGGTCGCTGAACTCGTACCCGGAGTTGACGTCCGGCGCGCCGTACGGCCAGGCCAGCGTGAAGACCTGGGCGAGCGTGTACGCCGACCCGTTCTTGTAGTTGAGCGTGTCACCGACCCGCTCGGTGTCGTGGTTGTCCACGAAGACCGCAGCCTGGTTGCTCGGCAGGTAACCCCAGGCGGTGCCGAAGTTGCTCAGGTACGCCAGGTTCTCGTTGAGGAACACCCGCTTGAGGTCACGGGCGAACCGGAACTCCTGGACGTCGCCGGTGCCGGTGTACTCGGTCGGCTGGACCGCCTCGCCGGCACCGAAGATGACCTCCTGCTTCCAGTACGCCCCGGTGTTGCTCAGCTTCGACTTGATCCCGGACAGGTCGCCGGCGGACATGTGCTTGGCGGCGTCGATCCGGAACCCGTCGACGCCGAGCGAGGCCAGGTCGTTCATGTACCCGGCGATCTTGCCGCGGACGTAGTCGCTGCCGGTGTTCAGGTCGGACAGGTTGACCAGCTCGCAGTCCTGCACGTTGGACCGGTTGGTGTAGTCGCTGATCGCCGTACGGCAGGAGTGGAAGTCCTGGTCCGAGTAGAGGCCCGGGTAGTTGTACTTGGAGTACGACGTGCCGCCGGTGCCGGTGCCGGAACCCGCGCTCATGTGGTTGATCACGGTGTCGACGACGACCTTCACACCGGCGGCGTGGCAGGTGCTCACCATGCTGCTGAACGCGGCGCGGTTACCCAGGCGCCCGGAGATGCTGTACGAGACGGGCTGGTACGACGTCCACCACTGGCTGCCCTGGATGTGCTCCTGGGGCGGGGAGACCTGGACGTATCCGTACCCGAGCGGGCCCAGCCGGTTCGTGCACTCGCGGGCGACGGAGGCGAAGCTCCACTCGAACATCACGGCGGTGACGTCCTTCTCGCCGGGGGGCGCGGCGAAGGCGTCCGGGCCGTTGATCACCGAGGCGATGCCGAAGCCGCCGAGACCGACGGCGAGGGTGGTGGCGGCCAGGGCGGAGGCGAGGCGGCTACGTCGGGGTCTTCTCATGTCGAGCTCCTGCTGGGGATGAGGCCGGGGATTCCTTGCAGCAACAAGCTTGAAACTTTCTGAAAATACTTGCGACAAACATAGATACGCCTCGGTAGTCAGTCAAGGGCGCGGTTGACCTCAAGCGAGGTTCAAGTTCTAGGGTCGGCCCCGTGATCAGCGACATCGACATCGGCCTCGGGGAACGCTTCAAGACGGCCTTCCGCCGCTATCCCACCGGCGTCGCGATCATCTCGGCGGCCGGTCCGGTCGGCCTCACCGCGTCCAGCGTGGCCTCGGTGTCGGTGGAGCCGGCGGCGCTCTCGTTCTCGGTGATGGGCTCACCGTCGGCGCGGGCCGTCACCGAGGCACCGGGCCTGGTCGTCAACCTGCTCGGCCCCGGTCACACCCGCCTGGCGCACGACTTCTCCCGGCCCGGCTCACCGCGTTTCACCCCCGAGCAGGGCTGGGAGTTCCTGCCGACCGGCGAGCCGTTCCTGCCGGGTGCGCTCGCCTGCCTGCTCTGCGTCCCGCTGCACCTGGTCCCGGTCGGCGGCTCCACCGTGGTGGTCGCCGAGGTCCGCCAGGTGCGTCTCGGGGACCAGCGAAAAGGACATCTCGTCTACCACGACCGGCGGTTCGTCGAAAGGACATAGCGCCGGGCAGCGGCTCGACGGGATGGGGCCTGTCCGGTCCTGATCGAAAGACGCACCGTCGGGATCACCGCCGGGCGTCCTTGGCCGGTAGCGACCGCGCGTACGTGACGCCCCGGGTCACCCACGACTCCAGTTGGTCGTCGGTCTCCAGAGCGGTCGCGTCGACGCGCAACCAGCCGTTCATCTTCCGCCCACGCATCTCGAAGCGTGCGGCACCGGGCCGCTCGACGAGAGCCGCCGTCTCCGCGGGATCGACCCGCAGCAGCATGCCGCCCTGGCTGCTCGCACTCGCCGCCAGATGGCCGTTGATCAGAAACGCCAGCCCGCCGAACATCCGCTTCTCAGTCAGGCCCGGCTCGCTGTGCACGATCTCCCGGATTCGCTCGGCGAGGTCCTCGTCGTAAGCCACGACAGGCAGTGTCCCACCGATCCGTTCAGCGAAGGGGACCCAGTGGCCGGGAGGACGGCCGCGCCGCCTCCCGGCCCGGCGGGTCAGCCGCCGTGCAGCTTCGGCGCGCCGACGGTGTAGAGCAGGGTCGCGACGGACGCGACGACGTAGACGGCGCCCACCACGCGAGGCCATTTGCGCTTAGTGTTCAACCGGTTCACCCCCTTCCACTGGTTCGGACGGTGACCGGCGCCGCCGCGCGGAGCGCATCGCGCCCGCGATGGCTAGGGCGACGCCGGTGCCGATGAGGATGTCGCCGGGGCTGATCACGGCACGCAGGGCCGGCACCGGTACGACATCGGCGAGCAGAGTTAGGCGGCTGTCCGGGCCGGCCGGCACGTTCTTCGGCGTCTCCCGCGGGGTGGACGCCCCGGCCGCCGCCGCGGCGGTGGGGGAGTACGGCATCCGGCCGTTCGCCAGGATGGCCGCGCCGTTGAGCAGCACGCCCAGGGCGATCGCCGCGCCGGCCACGCGCAGCACGGGTTCCCGCTGGCGCAGGTTCACCATGAGCCAGACCAGGACCAGGGCGAACACGATCGCGAGCATCGGTATCCCGGCGGGTGACCAGCGCTGGCAGATCTGCGCGGCCACCGCGACCCAGAGCAGCCACAGGGCGCGGGGCCGCAGCGCGGCGAGACCGGCGAGGCGGCCGCTCAGGGCGTACCCGCTCGCGACGCCCGCGAGGACCGGGACCGAGAACAGGGCGACCAGGGCGTACGGCACGGCTCAGCGTAGCGACTGGACCGTCCACATGCGAGGGATCACAGGCCCAGTTCCCGCAGGCCGGGCACGCGCTGGCCCACCCACTTGAGGCCGGTGTCCTCGTGCGCGCCCTGGGTCCGCTGCGTCCCGGCCAGGAACCACAGGTAGTAGGTGGTGTATCCGGGCGCGCTCACCACGGTGTGATAGCCCTCCGGCATCATGTGCATGCCGTGGTCGCGAACGGTGAAGTTCTCCTCGTACCCTTCATCGGTATAAAGGCGGCAAATCCCGAATCCGCCCTCGGGTGCCACCCGGAAGTAGTACATCTCCTCGTGCGCGGCCTCGGCCGGCAGGTTGTCGTTCTTGTGCCGGTGCGGGGGATAGGTGCTCCAGTTCCCCGACGGCGTGTAGGTCTCCCCGACGATCAACCGTCGCGCCGGTAGCGACGGTTGCCCGACTTCCGTCAGAATTTGATGATAAGTCCTGCCGAAGTTCGCCGCTCCCCACCGGCCCTCAGCCACCGACGACGGTGGAATCACGTATGGCGCAACCTCAAGATCACTGGGTGCGCTGGGCAGAGCGATTTCCACATCACCGACAGCCGAAACGGTGAACGACGACCCCGCCGGAATGTAGACCGAGTGCGGCTTGCCCGAGAAGACGTCGGCCCGCCCGCCCACATCGGTGAATGCGGAGTCCCCGACCTGGAAGGACGCCTTACCCCCGAGCACCACCGCGAGGATCTCCCGATCCCCCGACGAGCCCGACCACGACTCCCCGTCCGCGAGCCGCAACAGCTGGAAGTCGAGCAGCGAACAGGGGTTGAAGGGCAGCTCGTTGAGGCCGGGGGTGCCGGGCAGGTTGCAGTGATACCGGTAATCCATGAGAGGTGACTCCTTCACCGAGAAAACCAGGGAGCGGTCCAGGACGGAACGGCGACGCGGGTGAGGGCCTCGAGGTAGAAGTAGTCACCCCAGAGGTTCCCCTCGTCCACACCCACGCCCTTCGGCTTGTCATAGACGCCGTGCCGCAGCAGCGAGCCGGACTCCGCCGCGTAGCCGGCGATCAGCGACGCGAGGATCGAGCCGGCCGCGGTCCGGTAGGCGGGGTCCCCCGACTGCGACGCGAGTTCGAGCAGCCCGCACACCGCGATGGCCGCCGCCGAGCTGTCCCGCTCCTCGCCGCTGCCGTCGCCGAACTCCAGATCCCAGTACGGCACCCGGTCGGACGGCAGACGGTCGAGGAAGTACGCCGCGCACCGCCGGGCTGCGGTCAGGAGCGACTCGTCCCCGGTCCAGCGGTGGTTGAGCGCGAACCCGTAGATGCCCCACGCCTGCCCGCGCGCCCAGCAGGAGTCGTCGGCGCTGCCCTGCTCGGTCTCGCCGCGCAGCGGCTCGCCGGTCGACGGGTCCCAGTAGAACGTGTGGAACGTGGTGCCGTCCGGTCGCAGGATGTGGTCGCGCAGCTGGGCGGTGTGCCGGCGGGCGGTGTCCGCGTACCGGGGGTCGCCGGAGGTGCGGCTCGCCCAGAACAGCAGCGGGGTGTTCATCAGGCTGTCGATGATGGTCCGGCCGCGCTGCCGCGGGTCGGAGAGGGCACCCCAGGCCTGGATGATCCCGGCCGGCTCGAGCACTCGGGAGAGCAGATGGTCGGCGGCGGCCAGGGCGGCCTCGCGCGCCTCAGCGAGCCCGGAGCGCTGCCAGGGCACGACGCAGGACAGGGTGTAGAGGAAACCCAGGTCGTGGGTGTCCAGGTCGACGCGGTTCCGCACTCGGTCGGCGAAGCTCGCCACGTGCGCCTCGGCCGCCCGGCGGTAGACGTCGGATCCGGTCAGGTCGTGGGCGAGCCAGAGCATGCCGGGCCAGAAACTGGTGGTCCAGCCCACGTTGCCACCCTCGCGCGGCCGGTATCGCCCGTGCACGGTGGTGTCGTCCGGGTAGTGGTCGCCGAACGCGGCGAGGTTCGCGTCGATCGTGCGTAGGGCAGCAGCTGCGGCGCCACCCAGAACTTCGGTGTCGGTAACCGTCATGCAGTTCCTTTCGCAAAGGTGTGCCGGCTGTTGGCCCACACCACATAGAGCAGGGGACCGGCGGCGAGACCGAAACCGATCGCCGGCCGGCTCACCACGAGCGCCTGCAGCAGCGCCAGCACGGCGAGGGAGGTCACGGTCAGGTGCCACCGGCGGACCGCCAGGTAGGCGCAGGCCCGCGCGGCGTCGCGCAGCCGCACTCCCGGTCGTTCCACGAGCAGCGCCAGGACCAGCAGCGTGGTCGCGGCGGCCAGCACGATCAGGACGGCCAGCACCGGGATCGCGACCGCGCCGGCTGCCCGGCCCCAGAGCGCGGCGATGTCGACGCCGAGCACGACGATCAGCGCGGTCGCGGCGGCGGTCACCCCGGTGGCGCGCCGCCAGGTGCCGCGCCAGGCGCGGGCGAAGGTGCCGGCCACCGTCGTGGAGGCGTCGTCGGTCCAGCGGGCCAGCACGGTGAAGACCGCGCAGAGCGCCGGCCCGGCCATCGGCGCGAGCAGGGCGAGCAGCGGCCAGGTCCGTGCCGGGTCGGTCAGCAGGACCACCGCCAGGAGCGGGGCCAGCGAGGCGGTCAGCATCAGGTTCGTCATCAGGAAGACGTACGCCGAACCGAGTACGGCGTTGAACGTGTCGAATCGGATCCGCATCGCCTCAGCCCTTCAGTCCCGTGGTGGCGACTCCCTCGACGAAGTACCGCTGGCCGAGCAGGAAGATCACCACGATCGGCAGGACCGACAGCACCGAGCCCGTCATGATCAGCGCATGCTCGGCGTTGTACTGGTTGATGAACGACTTCAATCCGAGCTGGATGGTCCACAGGTCCGGGCTGCGCAGGTAGAGCAGCGGGCCGAGGTAGTCGTTCCACGTCGTGACGAGCGTGATCAGGGTGAGGCTGGCGAGCGCCGGCACCGAGAGCGGCAGCATGATCCGTCGGTAGATGCCGTACTCGCTCATCCCGTCGATGCGCGCCGCGTCGATCAGTTCGTCCGGGACCGACTCGTAGTACTGCTTCATCAGGAAGACGCCGATCGGCCCGAACGCCTGCAGCGCGATGATCGACCAGAGCGTGTCGGTGAGGTGGAACTTCGACATCATCACGAACTGCGGGATCATGTAGGACTGCCACGGCACGGCCAGGGTGCCGATGTAGGCCAGGAACAGCACGTCGCGGCCCGGGAAACGGACCTTGGCGAATCCGTACGCGGCGAAGCTCCCGGTGAAGACCTGCAGCAGGGTGACCGCCGCCGAGAGCAGCACGGTGTTGCGCAGCCAGGTCGTCATGTCGGACTTCGCCCAGATGTCGGCGTAGTTGCTCCACACCGGCTCGTCCGGCCACCATTTGATCGGGATCGTGAAGACGTCGTTGTTCGTCTTCAGTGACGACATGATCATCCAGTAGAACGGCAGCAGCACGGCGACCGCCGCCACGGCCAGTGCCAGATATCCGAGGACCCGCCAGACGCCCCTGGTGCGGCGGCGTGGCCCGGCGCCGAGTTCTTCGATCACGCCCGGTGGCGCGGGCTGCAACAGCGTACTCATGCCGTATCCCTGCGTTTGTTGACCAGAAACTGCACGATCGTCACCAGGAAGCAGATGGCGAACAGCACGATGGAGACCGCGGACGCGTAGCCGTACTGGTTCTCCTCGAAGCCCTTCTGGAAGATGTACTGCGACAGCACGAGCGTCGACTGGCCCGGCCCGCCGTCGGTCATCACCAGGATCAGGTCGAAGATCTTGAAGCTGTTGATGGTCAGCAGCACGGTGATGAAGAACGTGGTCGGCCGCAGTCCCGGCAGGGTCACCGCGCGAAACCGCTGCCAGGGTCCGGCGCCGTCCACGGTCGCGGCCTCGTACAACTCGGCCCGGATGGTCTGCAGCCCGGCGAGGAACAGCAGCATGTAGTAGCCCATGTCGCGCCACGTGCCGACGATGATGACCGCGGGCATCGACCAGTCCGCCGAGGTGGTCCAGCCCGGCGGGTTGTCGACGCCGATCGCCCGCAGGATCTCGTTGACCGGCCCGTACCCGGGGCTGAACAGCATGTTCCAGATCTGCGCGATCGCCACGATCGACGTGATGTACGGGAAGAACGCCACCGTCCGGAAGAACGCCACCCCGCGCAGCTTGCGGTTGAGCAGCAGCGCGAGGCTCAGCGAGACGGCGATCGTGAGCGGGATGTGGAACACCGCGTAGTAGAAGGTGTTGCGCAGCGCCGTCCAGAAGCTGGAGTCGTTCCACAGCTGGCGGAAGTTGGCCGTACCGCTCCAGGTGCTGCCGCCGAAGATGTTCCACTCGGTGAACGAGTAGTAGAACAGCAGCACGACCGGCACCAGCGTGAGGATCGCGAAGCCGGCGAAGTTCGGCAGCAGGAAACTCCACCCCACCGCGGTGTTGCGCCACACCAGCCGGCCGCGACGGCGGCCGGCCACGTGCGACGTCGTCATTTGCCGATGACCTCGTTCTTGGCCCGGTCCTGCGCCTCGGTGATCGCGGCGTCGATCGGCTTGCTGCCGGAGAGCACCGCGCTGTGCAGGTCGTTGAGGATGTTCTGCAGCGGCGCGGTGTACTTGCCCACCGGGTTCTCCGGCTTGGTGTCGTGGCTGGCGAAGGTGAACTTCGACAGGTCGTCGGTCGGCACCCCGGAGATCGTGAAGAAGCTGTCCTTGACCGCGGTGGTGTCGGCCGGCGTGATCGCGATGGCGGCGAGGGCCTTGGCCGCCTCCGGCCCGGCCGCGTACGCCAGGAACTGCTTGGCCGTCTCGACCTTGCCCTCGCCGATCGCGGGGTTGATGCCGAGGCCGGTCGGGTCGGCGAAGGTCACCGGCGTCGCCGACGTGCCGGTCGTGGCCTTCGTCTGCTGCGGCGCCGGGGCGATGCCCCACTCGAACTTGTCGGCGTCGCCCTTCTCCTGCTGGCTGCGCAGCGTCGCCATGTACCAGGTGCCCATCACCATCATCGCGGCCTGCTGCTTGCCGAACTGCGCCTGGTAGGTGAGCTTGTTCGTGGTCGCGTCACCGAAGCTGACCTGCGCGCCGGCCGTCTGCAGGTCCACGGACCGTTCGTAGTACGGCTTCAGGAACGCGAAGTCGGCGCTGGTCAGGTCGGCGCCGCTGCTCTGCGCCAGCGCGAAGCCCTGCACGGTCGACTGCCAGGTGTGCTGGTACGCCCCGACCGCCTTGGAGCCCTTCGCCTTCAGCTTCGTGGTCACGTCCTTGGCCGCGGTCACGTAGTCGTCCCAGGTCCACGACCCGTCCGGCGGCTTCACCCCGGCCTGGGCGAACAGCGCCTTGTTCCAGTACAGGACCCAGGAGTCCTGGCGGTACGGGATCGCGTACGTCTTCCCCTCCACCTGGTAGGTCGGCAACCCGGCCACCGTGCTGCCGAGCTTGCCCGCCACGTCCGACACGTCCAGCAGCTGCTTGCCGGTCTGGTACGTGTAGAAGTTCTTCAGCGTCTTCTGCACGTAGATGTCGGGTGCCTTGCCGGCCGCCAGGTCGGCGATCATCTGGGTGTCGTAGTTGGCGGCGTCGTACTCCTTGAGCTCGATGGTCACGTCCGGGTTCACCGCGCGGAACCCGTCGACCAGCGTCTTGAACTCCGGTGTGGTGGCCAGGCTCCAGCCTGCGAGCGTGAGCGTGTTCGACCCGGAGCCGCTGCCGGAGTCCCCGTCGCCGCTGCAGCCGGTCAGAACCAATGAGATCGCCGTGGCGGCGCCGAGGGCCGCCGCGATCGAGCGTTTCATCCTCTACTCCTTAAGAAATGTGTCGATGCTGGTGCGGGTGTCGATGCCGTCGGGCCACGTGACCAGGGCGTCCGTCCCGTCGATCGAGCAGGCGGGAGCGGCTGTCGCGGCAGGTTCGCCGGTGAGCTCGGCGAGCGCGGCGACCCAGGTTCCGGGGCGGACCGGGAAGTCGAGCCAGGGCACGCGGACGGGTGAGCCGAGCGGCCCGCCGTCGGCGTAGGAGCTGTGACCCTCGGTGTGTCCGGGGGACAGGGCGACGAGCCGTGAGGTCAGCCGGTCGCCGGTGACGGGCCAGCCGGTGAGGCGCAGCCGGACCGCCGCCGGGCCGGCGGTGACCCGGGCGAGCCGGACCTCCCACGGACCGCGGACCAGGGAGATCACGGTGAGCCGGCCGGCCGTCTCCGAGGAGCCGGTGCGGCCGTTGCCGTGGCCGGTCTGCTCCGGGCCCGCCTCGACCCACCGGGCCGGCCCGGCCGAGGCGGCGACGCCCACCGGGACAGGTCCGGGATCGATCCGTACGCCGAGCGCGCGCATGCCGGTCCGGTGTGTCTGCCGGCCGGTCTCGTCGATCAGGGTCACGGACATGTCCACCGGCGCCGTCCAGCCCGGCTCAGCGAGGACCGGCGCGGTGGCGGTGGAGTAGCCCAGCCGGGCGTAGAGCGGGGAGTCGGCGCTGGTGGCGCCGTCCGTGGCGTGGTCGGTCCCGTGGTTGAGGACGCGGACCACGCCGTCGTCGCGCGTACCGGAGAGGATCCATCCCGGTGCGCGCACCGCGCGCAGGACGTCGCCGGTCTCCACCGGCAGCGGCTCCTCCGGCGTGGTCCACACCGGGTGGCCGGCGGGCAGCGCGATGCCGAGCAGGCCCTTGGCCGCCCAGTACGGCGAGCCGGGCCCCGAGTACGACTGGGCGAGCCGGGGCCACCGGCCGTGCCAGCCGAGCGTGAGCAGGCCGTCCTCGTCCGGCGCGCCGTTGGAAGCGAAGTGCTCCACGATCCGGGCGGCGGCGTGGCGCAGCCGGCCCGGCGGGATCGAGGGCACGCCGGCGATCGCGCCCGCCCAGAACGGCGCGGCCGCCGCGAACCGATAGGTCAGACTGCGGCCCTGCAGCAGCGGCGATCCGTCCGCGCCGACCAGTGCCTCGGCGTCGAGCAGGAACCGGTCCAGTGCGGCGACGTCGCGCTCGCGGCGCCCGGCGGCGAGGTCCGCCGCACCCGCCATCCGCGCCCACAGCGTGGGGTAGAGGTGCAACGCCCAGCCGGCGTAGTGGTCGTAGGCGCGCTCCGGCCCGTCCGACAGCCAGCCGCCGGCCCGGCGGAACGTGTCGTGGGTGGCCAGGTCCTCGGCCATCTCGACGGGCGAGTGCGGTCCGCCGGCCGAGCGCAGGAACGTCTGCACGACCAGCCGGAACCAGACCCAGTTGATCTGCGGATAGGTGCCGTCGCCGACCGCGGGGGACAGGTAGTCCACGACGCGCCGCTGCACCGCCGACTCGAGCCGGTCCCAGATCCAGGGCCGGGTCAGGTCCAGGATCAGCGCGATCGAGGCGGCTTCCACCTTGGCCTGCCCGTGCTCGTCGAGGCGCACCCAGCGCTCCGGCGAGTCCGGGTCGGTGCCGGTGGCGATGCCCCGCGCGTACCACTCGGCGAGGCCGGTGGTGTCCCGCGGTGAGCCGGCGATGCGGAAGCCGGCGAGCAGGAACGTGCGGGCGAAGCCCTCGAGTCCGTCGACGTCGCGGCCGTAACCGCCGGGCGGTCCGGGTGGCGTGATCCGGGCGTGGCCGGGGGAGGCATGACGTCGTGCGGCGGTGAGCATCAGGTCGGCCAGCCGGAGCCAGTCGTCGCGGCTTTTCAAGGCATTTGGGGGCACGCGTCACGCTCCGAGTGGGTGAACGGCTCCGGTTTCGGGAACGTTAACGCTCACAAACGAACATGTCAACGGTTGTCTATTAAACGTCGTGACCTGGCAATTCGCTGCGACTGCTTGCTCGGTGCCTGAACGAACGATCTAATACGATCAGAAACGTTCAGAGGAGGATCATGGGGCTGCCGGTGCCCGCGGCGAGCGATCGACGCGTGTGGGACGACGTGGACGAGCCGACGATCCGCGGGCTCCTGGCGCGTGGCGAGGCGACCCTGGGCGAGCCGTGGCCGCTCCCGCTGGCCTCCGGTTACGCGCGCTTCCACCGCGACGGCGACCGGGACTCGTACGAGCAGATCCTCTGGGCGCGGCAGGAGCGGCTGACCCGTGCGGCGGTGCTCGCGGCGGCCACCCTCGACCCTCGCTGGATCGACGAGGCCGCCGACGGGGTGATCCTGCTCTGCGAGCAGAGCTCCTGGTGCTGGCCGGCGCACGACGAGACGTTCCGGCGGCACGGTGCGGTCGTGCCCACCGTCACCGACCCGTGGGTCGACCTCGGCGCCGGAGACGTGGCCGCCCTGCTCGCCTGGACCGACCACCTGCTCGGCGACCAGTTCGACGAGCGGATGCCGGGGGTGCGCGCCCGGATCCGGCACGAGGTCCAGCTGCGCGTCCTGCGGCCGTTCCAGCAGCGCCGGGACTGGCGCTGGCTCGGCCTGGACGGCCCGGTGGGCAACTGGACCGCGTGGATCCACGGCGACATCCTGACCGCGGCGCTGCAGCTCGAGCCGGATCCCGGCCTGATCGGCGCGGCCGTGGCGGGCCTGCGCCGGTTCGCGGCGGGTCTGCCGGCCGACGGCGCGATCGACGAGGGGTACCACTACTGGTGGTTCGGCGCCTGCCGGCTCCTCGAAGCGCTCGAGCTGATCGGCGAGGATCCCCCGCCGACCGAGACCGTGGCGTTCCCGCACCGGATGCAGCTGGGCGACCCGTGGCACCTCAACCACGCGGACGGCCCGGCCCGGCCCCTTCCGGACATGCCGTGGGCGGCGCTGCACCGGGCCGCCCGCCGGGCGGGGGATTTCGAAGCACAGGCGTACGCCGCCGCGCACCGCCGCCCGCAGGACGGCGTGGCACACGAGTCGGACGGGGTGGGCCGGGTGATCCGCGCGCTCACCGACCCGCAGTGGGTGGCCGCGCGGCCGGGACCGGCGCCGCTGCCCCGCGACGTGTGGCTGCCGTCCACACAGGTGCGCATCGCCCGGCCGCGGGCCGGCAGCGCGGCCGGGCTCACCCTGGCGATCAAGGGCGGGCACAACGACGAGCACCACAACCACAACGACGTGGGCAGCTTCGTGGTGGCACTGGGCGGGGTGCCGGTGGTCGTCGATCCGGGGCGGCCCACCTACACCGCGCAGACGTTCGGGCCGGACCGCTACTCGATCTGGACGATGCGCAGCGGCTGGCACAACGTGCCCACCATCGGCGGGGCGGAGCAGGAACCCGGCCGGGAGTTCGCCGCGCGGGCCGTGGCGGCGGGGGACGACGGCCTCCTCCTCGACATCGCGGGCGCTTATCCCCGTACCCATGTGAAGTCATGGGTGAGAGACGCCCGGCTGGACCGGACCGCCGGCCGCATCACCCTCCGTGATGCCTGGGAAATCACGCCCGCCGCAGGCGAGGCACCCACGCTGATTCATCTCGTGCTGGCCGGCGACGTCACCGCCGGGCCGGGCCGCGCCGAGGTGATCGCCCTCGACGGCGCCGGCGTCCTGATGCTCACCTGGGAACCCGCCGTGCCGTGCCGCACCGTGGTCCGCGAGCTGGACGACCCGCAGCTGAGCGGTGTGTGGGGCGAGCGGCTGACCCGGCTGGACATCGACGTCACCGGCCTCGGCACGGTCGGTAGTCTCGAGCTGACCTGTGAGGAGCGGCGGTGAGCGCAACGGAACGCGGGCCGCTGCAGGCCGAGCGCCAGGCCCGCCTGCTCGAGGCACTGCAGCGCGACGGCGTGCTGCGCGTCTCCGACCTGACCGAGACGCTGCAGTCCTCGGCCGTGACCATCCGCCGCGACATCGCCCAGCTGGCCGCCGAGGGACTGGTCCGCCGGGTGCACGGCGGCGTCACCCTGCCCGGCGCCGAGGTGGTCCCCTCCACCGGCCGCGCGCTGGGCATGCTGGTGCCGTCGCTGGACTACTACTGGCCGCACGTCGCCCGCGGCGCCGAGGAGGCGGCCCGTGAGCTGGACATGCGGGTGGTGCTGCGCGGCTCGTCCTACGACACCGTGAACGACCGGCCGCAGCTGGAGCGCCTGCTGGACCAGCAGGACACGGACGCCCTGATCGTGACGCCCCGGATGGACGCGCCCACCGCGCAGGACACCGTCGAGTGGCTGGCCGGCATCGGCATCCCGGTGGTCCTGCTGGAGCGGACCGCGACCGCCGGGCCGCACCACGCCGCCCTGGAGTCGGTGGTGACCGACCACGCGCTCGGCGCCGCCATGGCGGTGCGCCATCTCGCCTCGCTCGGCCACCGCCGGGTCGGCCTGGTGCTCGCCGAGCACAGCCCGACCGGGCCGCACGTGCGCCGCGGCTGGATGGAGGCGGTCGACGAGTGCGGGCTGGACGCGGCGACGGTCGACGCGCGGGTGCCCGACGCGCGGCAGCCGTCCTGCGCCGCCGCCCTGGACGCGGTCCTGGACCAGGCGCTGGCCGGCGGCGTCACGGCGCTGCTGGTGCACGCCGACCCGGAGGCGATCGCGCTGGTCCAGCGGTGCGAGGAGCGGCATCTGACGATCCCCGGTGACCTGTCGGTGATCGCGTACGACGACGAGGTGGCCGGGATGTTCAGCCCGCCGCTGACCGCGGTCCGGCCGCCCCGGCGCTCGATCGGCCGCGCGGCGGTCCGGCTCGTCGCGGACCGGCTCGCCGACCCGGACCGGCCCGCTCATCGGATCGTGATCAGCCCGGCGCTGCGGGTCCGGGGATCGTCGGCGGCGCCGGGTAAGGGTCTTTTCAGCGCGTAACGCCGTTTTCTCCGAAGACTTGCCAAATGCCGCACCATCAATGATCATGGATGGTGACGCGCCCGTCCCGGTTCCCCCGTGCCAGGACGGGCGCGTCCTTTTGTTTCGTTGCGTATTCATGAACGACGTGAGTCAATGTCCTCTGAACCTTCCTGGGAGCGCTCCCACTCATCCCCAGTCCAGAGGTAGGGTCATGAAACGCCGTCTCGCCACACTCGGCGCCGCGCTCGTCGCGGCCGCCGCCTCCGTCCTGTTCCACGTCGCCCCCGCGTACGCCGCCACCGGCCTGCACGTCTCCGGCACCGACATCGTCGAGGCCAACGGCCAGAAGTTCGTGATGCGCGGCATCAACCACATGCACACCTGGTACACCGGGCAGACCCAGTCGTTCGCCGACATCAAGGCCAAGGGCGCCAACACCCTGCGGGTGGTGCTCAGCGGCGGCCGGTGGACCGCGAACTCCGCCGCCGACGTCAGCAACGTGATCAGCCTGTGCAAGGCGAACAAGATGATCTGCGTGCTGGAGAACCACGACACCACCGGGTACGGCGAGGACGCGGCGGCGTACAGCCTCGACCAGGCCGTCAACTACTGGGTGTCGCTGAAGAGCGTGCTGGTCGGCCAGGAGGACTACGTCGTCATCAACATCGGCAACGAGCCGATCGGCAACACCAACGCCGGCCAGTGGACCGCGGCCACCGTCGCGGCCATCCAGAAGATGCGCACCAACGGCTTCGAGCACCTGCTGATGGTCGACGCGCCGAACTGGGGCCAGGACTGGCAGTACACGATGCGGGACAACGGGCAGACCGTGCTGGACGCCGACACCCGCAAGAACACGGTGCTGTCGATCCACATGTACGCCGTCTTCAACACCGCGTCGTCGATCACCGCGTACCTCGACCACTTCAAGTCGAGGGGCTGGCCCCTCGTCATCGGCGAGTTCGGCTGGCGGTTCGACTCCAGCCAGGTCGACCACGAGACGATCCTGTCCGAGGCGGTCAAGCGCGACCTCGGTTACCTCGGCTGGTCGTGGGGCGGCAACACAGACCCGATCCTCGACATGGTGACCAACTTCAACGCGAGCGCGCTGACCACCTGGGGCGACCGGATCTTCAACGGTGCCAACGGGATCAAGTCCACCGCCAAGGAGGCCACGATCTTCGGCGGCCCGGTCTCCCCGTCGCCCTCGTCGCCGTCCCCGTCCTCGCCGTCGCCGTCTTCGCCCTCCCCGTCGCCGTCGAACCCGGCCGGTGGGTGCACGGCCACCTACGCGATCACCGGGCAGTGGCAGGGCGGCTTCCAGGGCGAGGTCAAGGTGACGGCCGGCAGTGCGGCGATCAACGGCTGGACGGTGAACTGGACCTACGCCAACGGGCAGACCGTCACCAGTCACTGGAGCTCGACGATCACCAGCAGCGGCAGTGCCGTGACGGCTCGCAACGCCGCCTGGAACGGCCGCCTGTCGGCCGGGGGCACGACGTCGTTCGGGTTCCTCGGATCGTGGACCGGCACCAACAGCGTCCCGGCGGTCACCTGCGCCGCCGCCTGACCTGTCGCCCGTTCTCTCCGCACCTGCTCGCCCTTGTTGAGAGGGGTGTCCACCTGGGCAGGGGCGGGGAGAACGGGCGCGACCGGTTGGCGGGAGCCGCGGGGTTTGACAGGATACCCGCGAGTAACCGGACCGGGAGGCGGCGCCCATGCGGACGGCTTATCGGACGTGCCCGCTCTGCGAAGCGGCGTGCGGCCTGGAACTGACGGTGACCGACACCGAGATCGTCGCGGCGCGCGGTGACCGTGAGCACGTGTTCAGCCACGGCTTCGTGTGCCCGAAAGGCGCCACGTTCGGGCAGCTCACGTCCGATCCCGACCGGCTGCGGCGGCCGCTGGTCCGACGCGACGGCGAGTACGTCGAGGTGTCCTGGGACGAGGCGTTCCGGGTGGTCGAGGCCGGGCTGCGGCCCTTCCTCGGCGACCGCGACGCGATCGGGATGTACCTGGGCAACCCCAACGCGCACACCATGTCGGGTGGTCTCTATCTGACCCCGTTGCTCAAGACCGTCGGCACCCGCAACATCTTCTCGGCCAGCACGGTCGACCAGATGCCCAAGCACGTCTCCTGCGGCTACCTGTTCGGCAATCCACTGATCATCGGAGTCCCCGATCTGGACCGGACCGACTTCCTGCTGATGCTCGGGGCGAACCCGTGGGAGTCGAACGGCAGCCTGGCCACGGCCGCGGACTTCCCGGGGCGGCTCAAGGCGATCCAGGCGCGCGGCGGTCGCTTCGTGGTCGTCGACCCGCGGCGCACGCGGACCGCGGAGCACGCCGACGAGCACCTGTTCATCCGGCCGGGGACGGACGCGTTCCTGTTGTTCGCGATCGTGCACACACTCTTCGAGGAGGGCCTGGCCGATCTGGGCGACGTCGCCGGGCACGTGACCGGTGTCGAGCAGGTGCGGGAGCTGGCCGCGTCCTTCCCGCCCGAGGCCGTGTCGGACAAAACGGATATTTCACCTGCGGTGATCCGCCGGCTCGCGCGGGAGCTCGCCGCGGCGCCCACCGCGGCGGTCTACGGCCGGATCGGCACCTGCACTGTCGAGTTCGGCACGCTGACCAGCTGGCTCGTCGATGTGATCAACGTGCTCACCGGCAACCTGGACCGGCCGGGCGGCGTGATGTTCCCGCTCGCACCGCACCTGCGGCCGAATCCGCGGCCGGGTGGCAAGGGGTTCACCACCGGGCGCTGGCGCAGCCGGGTCCGCGGCCTGCCGGAGGTCAAGGGCGAGCTGCCGGTCGCGACGCTCGCCGACGAGATCGAGACGCCGGGCGACGGGCAGGTCCGCGCTCTGATCACGATCGCCGGCAACCCGGTGCTGTCGGCGCCCAACAGCGGCCGGCTCGACCGGGCGCTGACCGGGCTCGACTTCATGGTGAGCGTCGATCCGTACCTGAACGAGACCACGCGGCACGCGGACGTCGTGCTGCCGCCGGCGGATCCGGCGCGCAAGGGGCACTACGATTTCTCGTTCCTCGCGCTGTCGGTGCGCAACTTCGCGGCGTACTCACCGCCGGTGCTGCCGCCGGATCCGGGCGGCATGGACGAGTGCGACGTGCTGGCCCGGCTCATCCTGATCGCCTCCGGGCAGGGCGCCGATGCCGGCCCGGCGCTCGTACACGACATGCTGCTCGATCAGGCGCTGACCAGAAGCGGTCTCCCGGCCGGTGAGGTCGACGCGGACGGCCCGGCCGAGCGGTTGCTCGACGTGGCCCTGCGAGCCGGCGCCTACGGCCTCTCCGTGCGGCAGCTGCTCGCCAACCCGCACGGGATCGACCTCGGGCCGCTGCGGCCGCGCATCCCGGAGGTGCTGAAGACGCCGAGTGGCACGGTCGAGCTGTGCGTGCCGGCGATCGTCGCGGAGGCCGGGCGCCTGCGCGGCGCGCTGGACCGCGACCGCGAGCCACTGGTCCTGATCGGGCGCCGGCACCTGCGGTCCAACAACAGCTGGATGCACAACGTGCCGGCGCTGGTGAAGGGCCGTGACCGCTGCACGCTGCAGGTCCACCCGCACGACGCGGAACGGCTGGCGCTCACCGACGGCGACGACGCTCAGGTCACGTCGCGTGCCGGCGGGCTGGCGGCGCGGGTCGAGGTGACCGACCGGGTGATGCCGGGGGTGGTGAGCCTGCCGCACGGCTGGGGCCACGACCTGCCGGGCATCCGGACGGCGGTGGCGGCCGCGCACCCGGGCGTCAACTCCAATGTGCTGACCGACGACCTGGTCATCGATCCGCTGTCCGGCAACAGCGTGCTCAACGGCATCCCGGTCGAGATCAAGGCCGTCCTCTAGCTCGTCGCCGGCCCGCGCGGGATCGATGGATGTGTAATTGATCACCTTCTATTCTGGACGTTCGGCCCATGTCGAGATCCGCCGTCCGTGCGATCGGATCGGGGAGACCGGTAATGGCCGTCCAAAAAGGAGGTACCGTGCGCACACCATCCCGTGCGTTGGCGGGCACCACCGCAACAGTCGTCGCAGCTGTGCTCGTTCTCGCCGCAGGATCCGGTGGGAACGCGGCCCCAGCGAGCCCAGCCAGGGCTCCGGAGAGCGTCAAGGTACACGGTGACGAGAACCATCAGAAGATCAAGGACAACCGGCGCGGGCGTCTCGCGCCGACCTCTGACCAGCGCGCCCAGGCAGCCGAGGTCAACGCCGACGCGCGCTGGAACGCGCTCGGCACCCCGGCCGCGCTGACCGCGCAGACCGAGCCTCTGGCCAGCGGGCTGCCCGCGGAGCCGGTGGCGGCGGCGAAGGCGTACGTCGCGGCCAACCGCGAGGTGCTCGGCCTGAGCGAGCAGGGCGCGGCCGCGCTCGAAGTGCTGACCTCGGCGCCGCTCGGGGAGGGCGCCGCTGTCATCCTGCGGCAGCGCTTCGGCGACCTGCCCGCAGGCGTCGACGGCCTGCTCTCGGTGGGCGTGCGTGACGGCAAGGTGTGGTACGTGAGCTCGTCGCTCTCGCGGGACGCCGGCGCACCGGCGCCCGCCACGATCACCGCGGCCGACGCCGAGCGGATCGCCAGGAGCGACGCCGGCATCCCGGACGGGACGGTGCTGAACACCAAGCTGGTGGCGGTGCCGACGGCCGACCAGGGCCCGCGCGCGGCGTACCAGGTGACCCTCGGCGACGACCTGTCCGGCGCGGAGCCGGTCGCGTTCACCACGCACGTGGACGCGCGCGACGGCGCGGTCCTGGTCCGTGAGGAGATCGTCGACTCGCACAGCGACGACAGCCCGGACTGGGAGGTCTTCCCGAACTCACCGCTGACCAGCAACTCCTCGCGTGACACCCGCAAGACGTGGTGCTTCACGCCGGAGCGCGGCTGCGACGAGGTCGTCGGCGGCCCGGCGTCCCCGCTCGCGTGGGACGTGGACCCGGCGACCGGCCTGTCCACGCAGACCACCAAGGGCAACAACTCGTTCGCGGTGCACAACTGGAACTCCAGTGACGCGTTCACCGTCGGCACCGAGCTGGCCACCCCGCGCCCGGACCGCAGCTACAACTACCCCTGGACCAACCAGTGGTACGAGGAGAGCTGCTCGCCGACCACGTTCGACTCCCCGCAGCGCAACGACATCGACGCCGCGCGGGCGAACCTGTTCGCCATGCACAACCGGATGCACGACTGGTCGTACCTGCTGGGCTTCACCGAGGCGACCTGGAACATGCAGGACGACAACCTGCGCCCCGGCGGCCTCGCCGACGACCCGGAGCAGGGCAACGCGCAGGCCGGTGGCATCAGCGGTGGCCCGCCCACCTTCGCCGCCCGTAACAACGCCAACCAGATCACGCCGCCGGACGGCGACGCGCCGATCACGAACATGTACCTGTGGCAGCCGATCGCCGGCGCCTTCTACGGCCCCTGCGTGGACGGCGACTACGACATGTCGGTGATCGCGCACGAGTACACCCACGCCATCACCAACCGCATGATCGCCGGCCCGGACGGCGGCCTCAGCTCGCCGCAGGGCATGAGCGAGAGCTGGTCCGACCTGCTCTCCGTGGAGTACCTCGCCGAGCACGGCTACGCGGCGCCGGGCAGCCGGGGCTTCACCATCGGCGAGTACGTGACCGGCGACGACGGTGCCGGCATCCGCAACTACAACATGACCCGCAGCCCGCTCAACTACAGCTCGGTCGACTACGACTTCGTCGGCCTGCAGGTGCACGCCTCGGGTGAGCTGTGGAGCGCGACCAACTACGACATCCGCAACGCGTTCATCAAGCGGTACGGCTACGGCAGCGCCAAGCTGCAGAAGTCCTGCGCCGTCGGCAAGACCCCGGTCACCTCGTGCCCGGGTAACCGCCGCTGGATCCAGCTCGTCTTCGACTCGTTCCTGCTGCTGGCCAACAGCGCCAACAGCCAGGTCGACGCCCGGGACGCGCTGATCGGCGCCGACCTCGTCCGGTTCGGCGGGAAGAACGCGGACATCCTGTGGAACGCCTTCGCCAAGCGCGGCCTCGGTGAGACCGCGGTCAGCGTCGGCGCCGGTGACGTGAACCCGACCCCGGGCTTCACCTCGCCGTACGCCAAGGAGGCCACGGTCACGTTCCGGCCGGTCGACGAGAACGGCCAGGCCGTGCCGAACGCGAAGCTGTACGTCGGCGACTACCAGGCCCGCGCGGTCGCGGTCGCCGACACCGACCCGGCGACACCGCTGACCGACCAGGTCAGCCTGATCGCCGGCTCGTACGGGTTCATCGCCCAGGCACCCGGCCACGGTCACGCCCGGGTGGGCAGCACCTCGCTGTGGCCCGGCAAGTCCAAGACCCTGACCGTCAAACTGCCGCGCAACCTCGCCTCGACGGTGAGCGGCGCGACGGCCACGGGTGACGGCGTCAACCTGGCCCGGATCACCGACGACGACGAGGCCACCAACTGGGCGTCCCTGGCCAGCCCGGTGGCCGGCAAGCAGGTCACCGTTGATCTGGCCGGCGAGGCGCAGAAGATCCGGCGGGTGCAGGTGAGCGCGCAGCTGCGCACGCCGATCGCCGCCGGTGACCCGGACCTCGGCACGCAGAGCCGCTTCTCCGCCCTGCGCCAGTTCAAGGTCCTGGCCTGTACCGCGTCGGCGACCGTCGCCTGCGCGGACGCGGCCGACTTCCGGACCGTGTTCACCAGCCGGCCCGACGCGTTCCCGTCGGGGCAGCCGCGGCCGCGGGTGAACGACCTGAAGATCAAGTCGTTCGACATCCCGCCGACGACCGCGACCCACCTGCGCATCGAGGTGGTCACCAACCAGTGCACCGGCGCACCCGCTTACGCCGGTGAGCAGGACAACGACCCGCGGGCGATCAGCGACTGCACCACCGGCAGCCCGCAGGCCAACAACGTCCGGATCGCCGAGTTCCAGGCGTTCGGCCGGTAATCTTCTCCACCCCGGGGCGGGCCGTCCGGCCCGCCCCGGGCCGTTTCCGCTCCCGAGCTGCACCAATGCCGCACGTCAACCGCTTCTCTCCGGCGCCGATCATGGCGGCCGGAAAGCAATTGCGGCGGACTGGCGGGGGAGGGGCAGTGGGATGGACCCGGAAGGGCCGGCGCTGGTCGTCGGCATGGGTGGCCGGCACGCTGTCCGTCATGCTGGCCGCCCTGTCCTGCTACGCGGCGTTCGGCGGATGGCGGCAGACCGGCATCCTGCAGCGTGTGGCGGCCGACGCCAATCGCACCGACTCCTACCAGCAGGTGGCCTTCCTGGCCGGCTGGGAGACCGCCCTGCTGCAGGCCTCGCAGGGTGAGCCACGCGCCGGCGAGCGCGGGCAGGTCATCCAGGTGGGTGTCTGGGTGCGCGCGGCGATGCAGAAGATGGTCTCGTCCGACAACGATCACGAGTACGCGGCGTACTGGATCGCCGAGCGCCGCCGTGGGCTGCAGCCGGCCATCGACCGGTACCTGGCCGAACTGGACCGTGGCGACGTGGCGGCGGCGCGGATCACGCTGCAGACCTGGATCGAGCCCGAGTCCGCGATCATCATGAACGATCTGCGGGCCGAGATGAACCACCACCTCGCCGAGCACGCCAAGTACCAGGCGGCCGCCGAGCGTGAGTCCCGTCTGCTCTGGTGGGGCGGTCTGCTGACCTTCTCGGTGAGCCTGCTCGTGCTCGCGCTGTTCCTCTGGTCGACCCGCTCGCACCGCCGTCTCGTGGAGACGATGGCGGCCACCGACGCGCTGACCGGGCTGCCGAACCGGACCGCGTTCAGCACCCGGACCCAGCTCGCCCTGGCCGAGCAGGACCGGCACGGCTCCCTCACCACCGTGCTCACGGTGAACCTGGACGGGTTCCGCGACGTCAACGAGCAGCTCGGGCACCGGATCGGCGACCTGCTGCTGGTGCAGGCCGGTCAGCGGCTGCGCGCCTCGGTACGCGAACAGGACGTGGTCGCGCGCATCGGCGGTGACGAGTTCGCCGTTCTGGTGCGCGACGCCGAGGCGGGCCTGGGCGAGAACCTCGCGGCCCGGCTCACCGACTCCTTCGACCAGCCGTTCCTGATCGACGAGGTCACCGTGGACCTGGAGGTCAGCATCGGCGCCGCCACCGCGCGGCCCGGCGAGGACGTGACCACCCTGTTGCAGCACGCCGACATGGCGATGCGCGAGGCCAAGGAGCACCGCCTCGGGTTCCACCGGTTCACCGGCGACCACGGCCAGGACACCGCGGCCCGGCTCACGCTGCTCGGCGACCTGCGGCGGGCCCTGGACAACGGCGACGAGATCACCCTGCACTACCAGCCGAAGATCGCGATGGACACCGGTGCGGTGGCCGGCGTCGAGGCCCTCGCCCGCTGGAACCACCCGGTCAAGGGCCCGATCTCGCCGGGCGACTTCATCCCGGTCCTGGAGACGACCAGCCTGATCCACCGGTTCACCGACCGGGTGCTCAGCGTGGCGCTGCGCCAGGCGCGGGAGTGGCTCGACGGCGGGCACCGGGTGCCGGTGGCCGTCAACATCTCCACCCGCAGCCTGCTCGACGCCAGCTTCCCGGAGCGGGTCGCGGCCCTGCTGGAGGAGACCGGCGTGCCCGGCGACCAGCTGTGCATCGAGGTCACCGAGCACAGCGTGATGAGCGACCCGGCCACCGCCATCGAGGCGATGCGGCGGATCCGCTCGCTCGGCGTGAAGACGTCGATCGACGACTACGGCACCGGCTACTCGTCGATGACCTACCTTAAGCTGCTGCCGCTGGACGAGCTCAAGGTCGACCGGTCGTTCGTGCAGGACATGACGAACGACCGCAGCGACCACGCGCTCGTCGAGTCGACTGTGGAGCTGGGCCGCAACCTCGGGCTGACGGTGGTCGCCGAGGGTGTCGAGGACAGCGCCACCGCGGAGGCGCTGCGGGAGCTGGGCTGCGACGTGGCGCAGGGATACCTGTTCGCGAAGCCGCTGCCGGCCGAGGCGGTCACCGAGCGGCTCAATCAGCACCACACGGTTTCTCCCGCCTGAACCCCGCCGATCATGTCCATTGAGGCGTATCGTTTCGGTGGATTTGCGGTCGACGCGGGGGATCATGGCGATGAAGCGGATCTATGCCATTGCTCTGTCATTAGTCCTGTTGATCTCGGCTTGTGGTGAC
Source organism: Actinoplanes sp. NPDC051861 (assembly GCF_040681145.1). Taxonomy (NCBI): domain Bacteria; kingdom Bacillati; phylum Actinomycetota; class Actinomycetes; order Micromonosporales; family Micromonosporaceae; genus Actinoplanes; species Actinoplanes sp. NPDC051861. Next base: position 176,492 of record NZ_JBFAYE010000017.1, on the reverse strand, counting down.
TCCTCCCCGGAGGGCGGGCCCGAGCAGAAGGACAAAGTCACCTATCTCACGGCGTTCGGTGCGGTCGGGCGCGACGCCTTCGCCTGGGTCGCCCAGGAGAAGGGGTATTTCGCCGACGCCGGCATCGACGTCACCATCCAGCTGGGCGCCGCCACCGGTGAGAACCTCAAGGTGCTCGCCGCCGGCAAGGCGCAGTTCGGCCACCTCGACCTGACCGGCACCTGGATCACCGAGGGCAAGGGCCAGAACCTCGACATGCGTGCATTCGCCGCGGTGCACCAGCAGACACTCGTCTCGATTATCACCCTCGAGGGCTCCGGCATCACGAAACCCGAGGACCTGGAGGGTCGCAGGCTGGGTGCGGCGACCGGCTCGGTGAACCAGTTGCTGTTCCCGGCGTACGCGAAACTCGCCGGCATCGACGCCTCGAAGGTCGAATGGGTCAACGCCGCGCCGCCGCAGCTGCCGGCCCTGCTCGCCAGCGGCCGGGTGGACGCGCTCAGCACGTTCCTGATCGGCGCCCGCGGCATCGAGAAGGCGGCCGGCGGGCGCAAGACGGTGGTCCTGCCCTACAGCGAGTACCTGCCCGACCTGTTCGGCAACGGCCTGATCGCGACCACCGCGATGACCGAGGGCAACCCGGACCTGACCAAGAGGTTCCGCGACGCCGCCCTCAAGGGCCTGCAGTACACACTGGACCATCCGGACGAGGCCGCGCAGATCCTGAAGAAGGCGCAGCCCGCCGCCGACGTCACGGCCGCGGTCGGTGAGATCACGCTGATGGCGCCGTACGTGAAGCCCTCCGGCGTCATCGACCGGGACCGGGTCACCAAGGAACTCGCCATCCTCGAGGGCGAGGGACTCATCAAGCCCGGCCTCACCCCGGACGCCGTGGTCGACTTCAGCCTGGTGCCGGCCGGATGAGGGCGACGTACTCCTTCGACAACGACGACCCGGCGGCCGAACAGCGCCACCACATCCTGGCCGCGATGCTCGACCCGTTCACGGTGGCCCGCCTCGGTGCCGCCGGCGACCTCACCGGCAAGCGATGCCTGGAACTCGGCGCCGGCGGAGGCAGCGTGGCCCGATGGCTGGCGGACCGGGCCGGGCCAGGCGGGCGGGTGCTGGCCACCGATCTCAACCCGCGGCACCTGCCGGTCAACCAGGGGTACGCGGTGCTGCGCCACGACCTCACGACGGAGGCCGTCCCGGACCCGCCCTGGGACCTGATCCACGCGCGGCTCGTCCTGGCACACCTGCCCGGCCGCGCCGAGATCGTCCAGCGGCTCGCGGGCGCACTGGCACCGGACGGGATCCTGCTGCTGGAGGAGTGGGTCTCGGCGTACCCCGATGTGGTTCTCGCCGCACCGGACCCGGCCGCCGCCGCTCTGGTCGAGCGTTACCACCGCATCGTCGTCGGCCGGCTCCTGCCGGCCAACGGCGCCGACCCCGCCTGGGGCGGCAAGGCACACGCCGCCATGCTCGCCGCCGGCCTCACCGGCGTGCACACCGAGATCCGCGCCGACTCCTGGCCCGGCGGCACCGCCGGCGCCCGGCTGATCGCGGTGAACCTGGAACAGGTCGGCGCCGGGCTGCGCGCGGCCGGGCTCACCGACGCCGAGCTGGACCGGCTCCGCCTGCTCTCCGCCGATCCGCGGCTGGTGATCCGCGGCCACTTCACCTACTCCACGATGGGCCGCCGCCCGTGACCCGGGCGCGGTCGTGGGGCCTGCCCGTGCTGGGCGTGACCGCCGCGATCGCGCTCTGGTGGGCGGGCACCGCGGTCTTCGGCATCCGCTCGTTCTTCCTGCCGTCGCCGCCGGACATCGTCGCCGCCTTCCGGCAGCAGCCCGACTACCTGCTGCGCGAGACCGGCGCCACGCTGACCGCGACCGTCACCGGCTTCGCCATCGCGGTCGTCACCGGCCTGCTGCTGGCCGTGGTGCTGACCGCCTGGCGTGCCCTGGAACGCGCCACCCTGCCGGTGCTGGTCGCGCTCAACTCGGTGCCGAAGGTGGCGGTCGCCCCGCTGCTGGTGGTCTGGCTCGGCTTCGGCGCCCGCCCGAAGATCGTCCTGGTGGTGCTGATCTGCTTCTTCCCGGTCGTCGTCGCCACCATGGCCGGGCTCACGTCGACACCGGCCGAGCTGGGCGAACTGAGCCGCTCGCTGTCGGCGAGCTTCTGGCAGGCGTACGTCAAGATCCGCCTGCCGTGGGCGATGCCGCAGGTGTTCGTCGGCCTGAAGGTGGCCATCTCGCTCGCCGTGATCGGCGCCGTGGTCGCCGAGATCAGCAACCCCACCGGCGGCCTCGGCTCGGTCATCGTCCTGTCCGGGATGTCCTTCGACACCCCGCTCGCCTTCGCCGCGATCGCCCTGCTCGCGGTGCTGAGCACGACCCTGTTCTACCTGGTGGTGGCCCTGGAGCGCTGGCTGGTGCCGTGGGCGAGGGCGATCAGCGGATGATCACGCTGAGCCGGGTGTCCCGCTCCTTCGGCGCGGTCGCGGCGCTGGAGGAGATCGACCTGAGCATCGCCGAGGGCGAGTTCGTCGCGGTGATCGGACGGTCCGGCTGCGGCAAGTCCACACTGCTGCGCCTGATCGCGGGCCTGCTCCCGGCAACCGCCGGCACGGTGACCGTCGAGGGCACGCCGGTGACCGCGCCCCGGCGGTCGATCGCGCTGATGCAGCAGCAGCCGGCCCTGCTGCCGTGGCGCACCGCCCTGGACAACGTCATGCTCCCGGTGGAGATCGCCAAACTGCCGCGCCCGCCGCATCGCACCCGAGCGGCGGAACTGCTCGACGCGGCCGGCCTGGCCGGATTCCACGACCGTCATCCGTACGAGCTGTCTGGCGGCATGCAGCAGCGCGTCGCCCTGTGCCGTGCGCTGATCCAGCAGCCCCGGGTGCTGCTGATGGACGAACCGTTCTCGGCCCTCGACGCCCTCACCCGCGAGGACCTGGCCGCCCAGCTGCAGGACCTGCACCTGGCCCGGCCGGCGACCACGGTGTTCGTGACCCACTCCATCCAGGAGGCGGTCCTGCTGGCGGACCGGGTCGTGGTGCTGACACCCCGGCCGGGGCGGGTCCGCAAGGTCCTCGACGTGGACATCGCGCGGCCGCGGTCGCTGGGCCACAGCGCGGCCCTGCCGGCGGTGGCCGAGTGCGTCGCCCACCTCCACGACCTGCTCGCCTGAGGTGGTGCAGGATTGCGGTATGGAACATCGATTTCTGGGAGCAAGTGGACTACGGGTCAGCGAACTCTGTCTGGGAGCCATGACGTTCGGCAGGGAGGCTGACGAGGCGGCGTCGCACCGGTTGCTCGACCGGTTCGCCGAGGCGGGCGGGGATTTCATCGACACTGCGGATGTGTACGCGGGGGGCGCGTCCGAGGAGATCATCGGCAACTGGCTGGCGGGCCGTGCGCATTCGCGGGACGACGTGGTGATCGCGACCAAGTTCTTCTGGGACACCGGGCGCGGCGGGGCGAACTCGATCGGTGCCGGGCGCAAGCACATCCTCGGCGCGGTCGAGGACAGCCTGCGCCGGCTGCGCACCGACTACATCGACCTCTACCAGCTGCACTGTTTCGACGAGTCGGCCCCGATCGAGGAGACGCTGTCCACGCTCGACGGACTCGTCCGGTCCGGCAAGGTGCGGCACCTGGGCGTCAGCAACTACGCGAGCTGGCAGCTGCAGAAGTCGGTGGACGTCGCCCGGTTCCGCGGGTGGGAGCCGTTCGTGGCGATGCAGCCGCTCTACAACCTGATCGACCGGGAGGTGGAGCTGGAACTCGTGCCGGTCGCGCTCAACGAGGGCGTCGGGATCATCCCGTGGTCGCCGATGCGCGGTGGCTGGCTGACCGGCAAGTACCGGCGGGGGATGACGTCGGCGCCGGCGGACACCCGGTGGGAGGGCGACAAGCAGCCGTGGCTGGGGGACTGGCAGAACAGCGTCGACGAGCGGACCTGGACGGTCACCGACACGCTGATCGCGGTGGCCGAGGAGTTGGGGCGCAGCCCGGCCCAGGTGGCGCTGCGGTGGCTGATGCAGCGGCCGGGGGTCACGGCGCCGATCGTCGGGGCGCGGACGATCGCTCAGCTGGACGACAACCTGGGTGCGGCGGGGTGGGCGCTGGATGACAAGACGATGGAGCGGCTGACGGCCGCGGGGGAGCTGCCTCTGCCGTACCCGCACGGTTATCTGGCACGGTCGCCGCGCCGGGCCTGACCTCGGGATCGTCGTTCCTGCAACAAACCTGCAAATGGATTTTATTGACGGTCGGAGATGGCCGGTGGCAGATTCCAACACGGAACAACCGTCCCCGGACCCCGCCGGATCCCCATTCAGTAATGGACGCTGTCATTTCGCGTCCTTACCGGCGGAATCCATTCCCGACAGGAGAATCTCTTCATGGCACCAACTCCCCGTGCCCGCCGGCTGCGCCGGCTGGCCGGTGCCGGTGGGATCGCGACGCTGGTCACCGCAGCTCTCGTAGCCACGGTGACCAGCGCCGAGGCGGCCACCGCGTTCACCGCGGACTTCGAATCAGGCAGCACCAGCGGATGGTCGAAATCGGGCGGCACCTGGAGTGTCGTGGCGGACGGCACCCAAACGTTGCGGCAGACCAACGCGAGTAGTGAGAACGCCCGGAACTTCGCGGGTGACGCCTCCTGGACCGATTACACGCTGTCGGCTCGGGTGAAGCCGCTGTCGTTCTCCTCGGGCGGGTTCGTGGGGCTGCTGGCGCGGGCCAGGAGTTCCACGACGTTCTACCGGCTGGCGTTGTTGCCGGGGAACCAGGCGCAACTGCAAGCGGTGAACAGTGGCAATGTGTCGGTTTTGGGCAGTTTGTCTCGTACAATTGCAGCTGGTTCTTGGTATTCGTTGAGCCTCAGCGTCAGTGGAACGACGATCAGCGCGTCGATCGACGGGACGAGTGTCGGATCTGGCAGCAGTTCGGTGGCTGCTGCGGGACGAATCGGACTTCAGACCGCATATGCATCGGCGGGATTCGACGACGTCGTGGTGACGACCGGCGGGACCACGCCGCCCACCTCGTCCCCCACGTCGTCCCCGTCCTCCTCGCCCTCCGCGTCGCCGTCGACCTCCACTCCGCCCGTCTCCGGTGCCCTCTATGTGGCACCCAACGGTTCCGCCTCCGCGGCCGGCACCCAGGCCGCGCCGACGACGCTCGCCTCGGCCATCACCCGGATCGCGGCCGGCGGGACGATCTACATGCGGGGCGGCACCTACAGCTCGGCGTCGACGATCACGATCGCTCCGGGCAACAACGGCTCCTCGGGCGCGCTCAAGAAGATCGTCGCCTACCCGGGTGAGACGCCGATCCTGAACTTCTCCGCGCAGGCCGAGGACACCACCGCGCGCGGTCTCGCGATCAACGGCAATTACTGGCACGTCTCCGGCCTCGTCGTCGAGCGCGCCGGTGACAACGGCGTCTTCATCGGCGGCAGCAACAACATCATTGAGCGTACGGTGACCCGCTACAACCGTGACAGCGGCCTGCAGATCTCGCGGATCGCCTCGGACACGCCGAACTCGCAGTGGCCGGCGAACAACCTGGTGCTCTCGTCGGAGTCGCACGACAACGCGGACTCCGACGGTGAGGACGCGGACGGGTTCGCGGCCAAGCTGACCGTCGGTGCGGGCAACGTGTTCCGCTACGCCGTGTCGCACAACAACATCGACGACGGGTGGGACCTCTACACCAAGACGGACACCGGGCCGATCGGTGTGGTCACGATCGAGGACTCGATCGCGTACAACAACGGGACCCTGAGCAACGGCGGTCAGGCCGGCGCGGGTGACCGCAACGGGTACAAGCTGGGCGGCGAGGACATCGGGGTCAACCACATCGTGCGGCGCAGTATCGCGTTCAAGAACGGTAAGCACGGGTTCACGTACAACAGCAACCCCGGCAGCATGACGATCTCAAACAACCTGTCGATCGACAACACCGAGCGCAACTTCAACTTCGACGCCGGCTCGTCGACCTTCCGCAACAACACGTCCTGCCGCAGCGGCAGCGGCACCAACGACCGGATCATCGGCAACTCGGACAGCTCCAACCAGTTCTGGTCCGGCTCCAACGGTTCCCGGTGCGCCTCATACACCGGCGCCCTGGCCTGGTCCTTCGCCTCCGACGGCAAACTGGTCGTCACCCTCGGCGGGCGGGTCGTCTCGCTCTGAGGCAGGTTGTCCCTCCTTCCTTGACCCTCCCCCAAGGGGAGACAGAATGCTGGTGGCCAAGGAAGGAGGGACCCATGACCGACCTGATCCCGATCGGCCGTTTCAGCAGGATGACCCGGCTGTCGATCAAAGCGCTGCGCTTCTACGACGAGCAGGGCCTGCTGACTCCCGAGCGAGTCGACCCGGCCTCGGGCTACCGTTTCTACGGCCGTCTCCAGGCCAACCGGGCCGAGGCCATCCGCATCCTGCGCGCGACCGGCATGCCCATCGACGAGATCCGCGACATCCTCACCGAGGACGACCCGGACATCACCGGCAAACGCCTGGCCGTGCACCGCGAGCGCCTGCTGGAACGACTGGCCGAGCAGGAACGGATGCTGCGGTTCCTCGAACGACTCATCGCACGAGGAGGGACCGTCATGCCCTACGAGGTCACCGTCAAACAGGTCGAGCCCCAGCACGCGGCCACCGTCACCCTGCACACCAGCCTGGCCGCCATCGGCGCCGACATCCAGCAGGGTTTCGGCACCCTGATCCAGGCCATCACCACCGCCGGCACGCACCCGTCCGGCCCGCCGTTCGTCGTCTACCACGACGTCATCGACGAACAGACCGCCGGCGACGTCGAGATCTGCATCCCCGTCCCACCGGCCACCCGCTTCCCCGAGGGCCCGGTCCGAGCGGTCACGGTCCCCGGCTCCCAGGCCGCCGCCACCATTCATCGCGGGCCATATGCCGAGATCTCACCCGCCTATCACTACGTCTCGGGGTGGATCGAGGAGCAGGGGCACAAGCACGCGGGGCCGCCTCGCGAGGTCTATCTCAACGACCCGCGGTCGGTTGCGCAGGAGGAACTGCTCACGGAGGTGCAGTTCCCTATTGCGGGTAGGTAGGGCGTTCCC
>NZ_JBFAYE010000017.1:0-169286 GCF_040681145.1 Actinoplanes sp. NPDC051861 | reverse complement strand
GTCCTGCGTTCCCTGCGTTCCCTGCGTTCCCTGCGTTCCCTGCGTTCCCTGCGTTCCCTGCGTTCCCTGCGTTCCCTGCGTTCCCTGCGTTCCCTGCGTTCCCTGCTCGGCCTGCGCTCCCCGCGCTCGCTTTGTGCCCTGCGCTCCCTGCGGGCTGGGCGCTGGCGGGGCGCGCGGCAGGCGGCGGGCGGCGGCGTCGGGCGGGCGATCTGCCTTTGCTCGTAGGGTAGGTGGGCAGGAAAGCGGATCTGCTAATGGCGCTCGGCGCGCGACGTCGGCATTTCAGTGGGTCAAGAACGCCCAATTCAGCTGATTCTCTGCTCCTTTCTGCCTTGACCATCGCATCGTGACCACAACGGACCGTGCCCAAAATGCAATCATCGAGTGTCACCGTGACCACTTTCTCGGACTGTCCACTAGAATTCATTAAATGCCGACCGTGAGAGGTAGTCGGCAGGTTGGACCCCGGCCGCCCTTCCGGAGCCGCTCCGGGCAGAGGTGAATCGGTGGCCGTCCCAAATCGCGGAGTGATAAACGCGGTCGATGTTGACGGCGTGGCGAGTGGCGGCCGCCGAGCAACTCCGGCTGCGCCCTGGGATGGTTGTGGTGCAGCTTGGGCTGTGGCCTGGGGTGGCCGCCGCGCAGCTCCGGCTGTGGTCCGAAGCGGTTGTGGTGCAGTTTCGGCCGTGACCTGGGGCGGCCGCCGCGCAGCTCTGGCTGTGACTTGGGGCGGCCGCCGCGCAGGTCCGGCTGTGACTTGGGGCGGCCGCCGCGCAGCTCTGGCTGTGGCCCGAGGTGGTTGTGGTTCAGTTTCGGCTGTGACCTGGGGTGGTTGCGGCGGAGCTGAGGATGTGGGCGGTCGCGGCGCCGCCGCCGGGTTTGGCGCAGGCCTCCCGGCGCAGGGTGCAGACCTTTCCTGACGGATGCGGCGAAGCTTCTCAGCATGACGGCGCCGCAACCCCCACTCACGATGCCGTTCGTGCTCCCGGCGGAATTCCTCGCCAGCGGGAGAATAGTTGCGAGACAGCGTCCGGTCGCGCATTTCGGCAACCTGTGCCCGACTGAACAAAGATATCTGTCCCATGCCCATAATTGTCCCGCCCACCGCAGGCCCAACTGTAAGAGCAATAATGTGCCAACCTAAACCGGCGTGCGGGCCCGCCCCCGGCGAGCCCGCACGTCAAATCAGGCGAAGGCTTTCACCTCCAGGAGGCCGACCGATGAGGCGCCGCTCGTCAGGGCGACCCGCAGGCGCGTCGTGCTGATCTGGGAGAACGTCACCTGGTTGTACTGGTTGGCCGCCACCGGATAGCCGCTCGGCGACGGGACGTCGACGTATGCCGAGCCGTTCCAGTACTGGAGCTTCCAGGAGGCGGGGAGATCGATCCCCTGGCCGTCGTCGAAGAAGTAGATCTGGGCGGAGCGCAGGGACTGGGCGGTGGACCAGGTCAGCTCGGCCCACTGCTGGCCGGTGTTGGGCCAGGTGCCCCAGCGCGGGTTGACCGTGTCGTTGGAGGACGGGGGGTCGATGCCGTCGTTGATGGCGGCCACCGACTCCCAGGAGGAGGTGTAGGAAGCGCTCGGAGTGGCGGATGCGGCCAGGTTGGGGTTGGACGGGACGGTGCCCGAGCCGTACAGCTTGACCTCGGTCAGGCCGACGCGGGTGCTGCCCGACGGCTGGGTGAACACGATGCGCAGGCGTGGTGTGCTGACCGGTGTGAAGGTCACCTTGTTGAAGTTGGACTGCGGCGCCGAGGGCGACTTCACCTGTGAGGCCGTGTTGACCCAGGCCGAGCCGTTCCAGTACTGGACGTTGTAGGCCGACGGCGGGCGATAGCGGTTGCCGGCCCGGTCGTTGCGGAAGTAGATCCACGCCTCGTCGATGGTGCGGTTCGCGCCGAAGTTCAGCTCGTACCAGTCGGTGGCGTTGGTGCTGCCGTACGAACCCCAGAGCGGCGAGTTCGTCGGCAGGCCGTCGACGGCGCCGGTCGCCGAGGTGCCCGAGGTGGTGTAGGAGGCGGAGACGGTCGAGCCCCCCGCCAGGTTGGCGCGGGTCGAGGTGAGGTCGACGCCGGCCTTGGCGAAGATGTCGACCACGCGGGCGCTGCTCTGGACGACGTTCTGCGGTGCTTGCAGTCCGGAGAACGCGGTGCTGAACGACACCGTGCCGGCGGTTCCGGGGAACGTGACCGCGCCGGTCGACGGGTTGTAGACGAAGCCGACCAGGCTGTTGACGGTGGCCACCCGAGTGCCGTTCAGGTAGATCGAGTAGCCCTGCGGGACTCCGCTGTAACGCGTGACGCCGTCGGCCGGGTCGTCCCAGACGACCGAGAGGTTGGCGTTGCGGTAGCGGAGGTTGTTGACCGCGAAGTGCGTCCAGCCGATGTTGATCGGAGAGAGCTCGATCTGCGCGTCGTTGCGCGGCCGCAGGCCCGCCACGTCCTCGATGATCGTCCAGTTGCTGCTGCCGAGGATGTTGTGGTGGATCCACGAGCGGTAGTTGATCGAGCTGCCGTTCCAGTCGGCCCAGAACTCGTTGGCGTCCGGCCAGGCGGTGTTGCCGCCCACGTACTGTGCCCAGGCGTTCCAGTAGAGCAGCTTCTTGTAGTCCTCGTTGTTCATCCACGAGTTGGGGTAGTTGCGCAGCACCGACGAGTAGAGCCGGAACTGCACCGTCGAGTTGATCGTGGAGAAGTTGTTGCTGCCCGGGTTGCCGGCCGCCGCCGCGGCCGCCTTGTCCACCTGGTTGGCGGTGTAGAACGGGAAGATCGGGTACTGCGCCTGGTCGGCGAACAGCCGCAGCGCCTCCCGGTACTGGGCGGTGTTCGGCATCAGCCCCACCGAGTACGGGTAGTAGTTGTTGATCTCCTTCCACGGCACGTGCGTGTTCGTCGACACGTGCTTGTGCTCCAGCAGCTGCCGTGACGGATTCCAGAGAGTGTTGACCACACCGTTGCGGATCCGGTCGGCGAGCGTCTGCATCTCGGTCGCCTTCGCCGTGTTACCCATCAGCGAGTACGCGTCCCGCGCCGCGTTGGCCGCCGACCACACGTACGCCGTCTCGGCCCGGTCGAGGTTGCCGGCCCGCCAGTGGAACGACACCGCGTCCGCGTCGTTGCCGGTCATGGCGCCCCAGTCGTACTCGATGACGCCGTTGTTGTTGGTGTCGTACGTCGCGAGCTGGCCCTTGGCATCACCCTCCGCGTAGCGGGCGAAGTTGTTGAGCATCGCCGGCTGACCACCGTGGATCTGATAGGCCCGCCAGGCGGCTTCCGCGATGTACTGCGTGTACGAGTTCGACCAGTTCTCCGGGTCACCCGGGTTGTCCATGAACCGGCCGTTCGCCGAGTACTGCCCGACCGCCAGGTACGGCCCGTAGGAGTACTCCGCGCCGCGCAGGTACTTCAGGTCGTCGATATGCATCGGCTGGGTCAGCGCGATCGCGTTGTTGTACCCGGTCACGCCCTCGATCGACTGCGGGAACTGGAAGTCCTGCCCCGGGATGTCCGCGTCGAGGTGGTTGAACCGCATCAGCCACCAGCGGTAGTAGATGTTCTTCTTGATCGCCGCGTCCGGCACGTCGATGTAGGGCACGTTGTCGGCCCACCACCGGTTGTAGGCGCGCACATGCGTGGCGAACGCGTCGGCCGCCGACTGCGCGCGGTAGGAGTCGTACTCCGTGCGCGACTGCGGAATCTCGTTGGCGACGAGGCCGAGCTGCACCTTCACGGTGACCGTCGCGCCCGCACCGACCGTGACCGACCGGCTGAGCGCGCCGCTCGCGGCCGTGAAGCCGTCACCGGAGAAGCGCGGGTAGAGCGTCGTCAGGTTGTTCTTGACGGCGCGCGTTCCAGTCAGTTCTGTGCCGCTGACGGTGGTTGCGTAGGGCGATGTCGCCGAAAGTTGCACGGTTGCCGACGAAGTTCCCGTGTTGACCACCGCCACGTTGGTGACCAGCACGTTGTTGTCGGTGATGAACTTCGTGACGTCGAGCCGGATCGAGCCGCCGGTGTGCACGCTGCGCCAGTGGCTGGGTGTCTGGCGGCGCTGTGCGGCCTGTTCGGTGAAGGTGCCGGGTGAGGCCGTGATCGCGTACGCGTTCTGGCTGCTGATGTTGTCCCAGTAGGCCGCGTTTCCGCCGAACCCGATGACGGACGGGTTGTGCGTGTTCATGTAAGCGGCGCGTCCGCGTGTCATCAGCCAGGTGCCAGCCGGGTCGTTGCCGGTGCGGGCGAGCAGGCGATCCATCCAGAAGTCGGTGCCGGAGGCCTCCGCGTCGTAGATCGCTCGCATCGTGTCACCGGTCGAGTAGCCCACCGGCGGCGCGGGAATCGATCCGGTGTTGCTGAACGTCGGGTAGCCGATGGGTTGAGCTGCCTGCGCCGGTGAAGCCTGGGCGACCAGGCCGGCTGCGAGAAGAAGACCAATCATGGGGTACGCGCGAAGCTTCACGACCGGAACGCCTTCCACTCGAGAACACCGGTGGACAGGCCGCTCTTGGACGTGATCAGCAGCCGCAACCTTGTCGTGTTGACCGTGTTGAATTGGATTGAGTTGTCGGTGTTGCCGGCAACTCCACATGTTGATTGGCCAGGGGCATCAACGTATGTACTGCCGTTCCAGTACTGCAGTCGACACGACGCGGGCAGATCAATGCCCTGATTGTCGTCGAACCAGTAGACCGAGGATCGGTTGATCGACTGTGCGGCCGACCACTGGTACTCGATCCACTGTGTGCCCTGTTGCGGCCAGTTGCCGTATGCCAGGTTCGACCGGTCCTGCGAGTTTGACGGCGTCCCCCCGTTGTTGATCGCCGCGAGGCTCTCCCACGACGACACATAGGACGTCGACGCAGTCGCGGACGGCGCGATGTTCGTTCCACTGCCTCCACCGCCCGTGCCCGGGTTCGGCGGCGGGCCGGTGGTCGTCTGCACGACCTGCTGGATGGTGCCGTCGGCGTTGAAGTACAGCCGGTCAACCGCAACTGACCTGCGGAAGTTGCCGCCACCGGGCGCGTTCGCGTTGTGGTAGACGATGTACCACTGGCCGTTGAACTCGACGACGCCCGCGTGGTTGGTGGTCGACGAGACCTGGCCGAGCACGATGCCCCGGTGCGTCCACGGGCCGAGTGGACTGGTCGCCGTCGCGTACCGCTGGCAGGCGTAGTTGGAGTTGGTGACGCAGCCGCTGGTGTCGTTGGCGGCGTACATCATGTAGTAGAGGCCGTTGCGTTTGAACATCCACGGGGCCTCCCAGTAATTGGTGAGTCCCGACGGGGTGACGACCGAGCCGACCGTGTCGATCATGTTGGCGGCCAGCCGGACCGCGCGGACGCCCCAGTAGCCGCCCCAGTACATGTATGCCTGGCCGTCGTCGTCCACGAAGACGGTCGGGTCGATGTTGAGGCCGGACGAGTTCGGCGTGCTGTCGCTGATCAGCGGGCCGCCCTTGGCGTCGGTGAACGGGCCGAGCGGGGTGTCGCCGACCGCCACGCCGATGTTCATCCAGCCCGCGCCGTTGCCGTTGATCGAGGTGTACCAGTAGTACCTGCCGTTGCGCGGCTCGACCTCGCCGGCCCACGCGTCGGCGCCGGCCCACGGGAACGTCGCGATGTTCGCCCTGGCGCCGTTGTCGGTCCAGGTCGCCGCGTCGGTGGAGGACAGGACCCGCCACTCGCGCATCACGAAGTTGCTCGTGCCGGTGGGGGCCTCGTCGCGGCCCGCGTAGATGTACATGGTGTTGCCGACGACGAGGGGTGCTGGATCGGCGGTGTAGATGTTGGTGATGATCGGGTTGGCGGCTTGCGCCGGCGTCGCGACCGCTGCCGCGGCCGCCGCAGTGACCAGCGCCAACACGGCGGCCGGCCATCTCCTGGATGACATCTGATTTCCCCTTCTTACTGACCGGTGGCGTGCAGTTGGGAAACCTCGGACGCGGACAGGGCCCGGCTGTACAGCCGGAGGTTGTCCACGGCCGCGGTCAGGTAGGGATCGCCGGCGTACTGCGAACGGCCGATCCAGTTCTGGGTGGTGGCGCCGAGCGCGGACGGCCGCACCGTCAGCGCGCTGTTGCGGGCGACCTCGGCGCCGTTGACGTAGAGCACGCCGACGTTGCCGGTGTGCGTGACGGCGACGTGGGTCCACGTGCCGGTCGGCAGCGCGGCGGGCGCGTCGATGCGCTGCTCACCGCCGGATCCGCCCGTGGTGATCGCGTATCGCGCGGTGCCCGCGCTGCTGCGCGGGGTGAGGAACATGTTGGCGCCGGTGCCGCTGCCGAGGTCGAAGACGCGGGTCCAGGTCGCGGCGGCGTCGATGCGCACCCAGGTGGCGATGGTGAAGGAGGCGGCGCCGGCCAGGATTCCGGCGGGGAGTGAGACGTACGCGCTCCCGCCGCCGAGCAGCACCGCACTCCCACTGCGCCCCGCCGTCCGAGTCGCGCCCCCGGCAAGCGTGGCGTTCCAGCCGTTGCCGGTCGCGTCGACCGCCGTCGTCCCGGACGCCTCGTCGAACGGATAGTGCGCCGAGGTCGCACCACTGGACGCGACACTCCAGTACACCGAGTACCGCTGTCCGTGTGTCTTGTAGAACGGCCGGAGCAGCACCGATCCGGTCGTGTACTCGAGGGCCGTGCCGGTCGGCCGCAGGCTCGCCGGGTCGAGGCTTGGCAGCGCGCTCAGGTTGCTCGTGCCGAACTGCCCGGCCAGCACGATCGGGCCGTGCTTGACCGCACGCACCGCCGGGTTGTCCGGAGTCGGTTCCAGGCTCAGCGCCATCGGCAGGCTGATGTCGACGGTGTCGCCGCTCGCCCAGGTACGGCTGATCTGCAGGTAGCTGCCGGCAACCGGGGTACCGGTGAGCGTGCCGTTGACGCGTACCTGAGCGCCGCTCGTCCACGACGGGATCCGGATCCGCAGGTCGATCGCGCCCGACCCGGTGATCGTCAGCCGTGATGTTGACGTCTCCGGATACGTGGTGGACTGCTGGATCGTGATGCCTCGGCCGGGCCACGTCAATGTTGACGCGATGAACAGGTTGACGTACAACGTGTTGCCGTTATGGAAGTAAATGCTGTCGACATACTTCGTGTTGGTCTCCATCCCGGTGCCGTGGCAGCAGGTGAAGTTGTTGTAGTCGTTGCTGTACGTCTTGATCCCGCCGGCCCGCAGCGGCACGTAATAGCAGTGGTGCCCGTTCGCCGAGTCCGGGTTCTGCGCGCCGAGCAGGTGGTTGTAGAGCGCCTTCTCATAGAAGTCCATCAGCTCGCCCGCCCGGCCCGGGTCGGTGAAGACCAGCTGCCGGGTCAGCTTGAGCATGTTGTACGAGTTGCAGCACTCACACGTCGTGTCGGACAGCTCGCTCGCGATCCGGTTCGGCGCCTGGAAGTACTCGCCGTTGGAGTTGCCGCCGATCGCGTACGAATGCTGGCGCACCACGAAGTTCCAGAAGTTGACGGCGATGTCGCGGTACCGGGCCGTACCGGTCGCGTGATAGGCGCGAATGGCCGCGAGTGCCTTCGGGATCTGCGTGTTCGCGTGGAACCCCGCGAGGGCGTCGGTGTTCGCCGCGAGCGGGTCGAGCACCTGCGCGTGGTCGAAGTACTGTGCGGTGGTCAGGTGCGCGGTGTTCTCGCTCAACTGGTACAGGTTGAACAGCGTCTCCCCGATTCCGCCGAATTCGACGCGGAGCATCTGCTGGCGCTGCGCGTACGTCAGGCGGCTGTTGCGTGTCTGCACCCAGGCCGCCTTGCGCTCCAGCACGGTCAGCGCCTGGGCGTTGCCGGCGAGCAGATGCTGGTCGAGCAGCCCCTGCACGATCTTGTGCAGTGTGTAGTAGGGCGCCCACACCTGCTGGCCGGTCTCCACCCGGTCGATGAAGCTCTCCGGGTACGCCGACAGGTAGCCGTTGGACCGCTGGCACAGCGCCAGTTGCGCGACCAGGTAGTCGCCCTTGGTCTTGAACGCGGTGTCGCCGGTGCTCGCGTACGCCTGCGCGAGGGCGGTGAGCACGTGCCCGATGGAGTGTCCGCGAAGTTCCGTGGTTGGTGACTCCCAGCCACCGCACGGGGTAGCGGTCGAGGACAGCCCGGCGGTGATCCGGAACATGTGCAGCAACCGGTCGGCGTTGAGGAACTTCAGGTAGGTGTGGGTGCGGCCGGCGTTGGCGGCGAACGGACCGCTGCCGAGGCGGACGGCGGTGAGCGGGAACGCGTACACCGAGACGCCGAAGTCGGGGCGGGCGAGCGCGGGCGCGGCGGGCAGCACGGTGGTTGCGGCGCCGGCGGCACCGGCGGCGGAGGCCATGAGGAGGGTACGGCGAGAGAGCATCACTGGCCCTTCTGGGAGGCGCCCCGGCCGGACTGGACACAAACCGGCCGGGGCGTGCGAAATCAGTAGCCGTAGCGGCTCTTCAGATGCCGCCACCAGTCCCGGAACATCCAGGCGTCGAACTCGGTGATCTGCGCGGCGCTGCCGGCCTTCATGAGGAAGCCGCCGACACCGCTCGGGGTCCAGTCGTAGAAGTCGTCCAGGCCCCAGGTGTGGCCTATCTCGTGCAGCAGGATGTGCACGTTGTTGGTGTTGAGGTTGCCCATGTAGTACTCACGGCCGATTCGCTGTCCCCAGTCGCCGCCGGCGCCACCGCCGAAGCCGTCGGTCAGCCACAGCGACTGGTCGTAGTGCCGCGCGGCACCGCCGGGACAGCGCGGGTACTGGCCGTTCTGGTTGAAGAACCGGCCGCACGGTGCTGCGCATTGCGGCGCGTTCTCGCGGATGTCGTTGACGTAGATGTCCACGGATGTGTCGCTCCACTGCAGCTGGGAGCGGTTGCGGACGGCCCAGCCGACGACCCGGATCGGCACGCTCGAGTACGGCCAGGCGTTGTGCCCGACCAGCTCGTCCATCCACTTCTTGTACTGCCGGGCCAGTTGCGCGTGGATCTGGTCGCGCTGTGCCGCGGTAACGTTCGCCGAGGAGTCCCAGCGGACGCAGTAGTTGATGTAACCGCGGTTGGCCATGACCTGGTCCCAGCCGTAGTTGCGGAACCCGTACAGATTGCCGCCGTTGTAGGTCTGCTCCTGGTGCTGCCACACCTGGTTGAGCGGCGTGACCAGGTTGGACGGCGGGCTCCAGGTCGGCGGAGCGGCGTGCGCGGCGGACGGAGTCAGGCTGACGGCCACCAGTACGGCGATGATCGCCGTGAGCAGGGTTCGCAGCGGACGTGTTCTCATGGAACCTCCATGACATTTACACATGTCGATTTCTTGGGTTCTGGTGCACCCCCGTGTGACGCGCGCAGTGGTGGTCGCCGGGCGTCGCGCTCGCAGCCATCCCGGACAGCCGCGATGGCTGCCGGGGCCCCTGGCGAACGAGGCGGTCCGGTCGGGACTCCGTCCTGTCTGTCCCCTGTGGAAGTCAGCGTTCCCTACGAAAACGTTTTCGGCAAGATGTGCAACGGGTTACGAATAGAAACCCGTGAACGAACGATCCCGCTGGTAGCGTCCTCGCAGCCACGGCGGCGGGAACCGAAAGCACGTTTGCGTCCCGGGTATTTCCGCCGGCTTGGCGCGATCGTTCAAGACCGCCGGGGCAGGGCTTTCTACGGTGGTGGCATGCGAGCGGAAGCGGTGGCGATGGACGACTTCGCGAGCGGCGTTCTGGTCGCCGCGGTGCGCCGGGCACTCGCCGCCGACGGCCTCCTGCCCCCGGAACCGCCACCGACCGCCGCGGCAGAAGCGGTGGGCGGGCCAGGGCCGGCGGGTGGCGGAGCAGGGCCGGCCGGCGGCGGCGTTAGACCGGCGGGTGGCGGCGTAAGACCGGCTGGTGGCGGGGTAAGGCCGGCGGGTGGTGACGCGGCGCCGGTGCATGGGGCGCTTGTGCCGCTTGCGGAGAAGCGGAGTCTGCTCAGCGCGGTCGCCGCCGAGCACGGGCTGTTGCCGCTGCTGTCGGTCGGGCGGACGTTGTTGCGGGACTCGGCCGATCCGGCGCTGGCGGCGCTGCGGGCGGCGACCGGGCCCGGTGACCTGCTCGATCGGTGGGGGCGGCTGGAGCGGTTCACGCACTCCCGGCACCGGGTCGTCGTGCATCGGATCAGTGCCACCGGGATGGAGGCCGAGCACAAGGGCCCTCCCGGTCAGCCGCCGGAGCCGCCGGAGGACGCGCTGATCCTGGGGCTGCTGACCGCCCTGATGACGGCCACCGGGGCGCGTGGATTGACTGTGGGGCTTTCTGCGTACGCAAGTGATGTTGTTTTCATCCGCGACGCCTTCCGCACCCCGCTCGCCGGACCCGGCACCGCCTCGTGGCATTTTTCCTGGTCATCGTGGGTGATGCCGCTGCGGAGGGCGCCCTCGCCCGACGAGAGCCCGGCTGCGCGGACCCGGCGGATGCTCTCCTGCGACCTGGCGCGGCGATGGACGCTCGACGCCGTGGCGGGGGAGCTGGGTGTCTCGGCGCGCAGTCTGCAACGGCGGCTGCGTGACGAGCGGGGCTTCAGCGGGCTGCTCGCCGCGGTCCGTGCCGATGCCGCCGCCGTGCTGCTGCGCGAGGGGCGGCACCCGCTCAGCGTCATCGGCTTCACCTGCGGATATGCCGACCAGCCGCATTTCACACGTGAGTTCAAACGCCGCACCGCGATGACGCCGGGGCAGTATCGCGCGGCCTTCGGAGAGGAATCCTGATGGACGGAACGGTTCTCGTGACGGGCGGAACCCGGGGGATCGGGCGGGCGCTGACCGAGCGGCTGATCGGCGCGGGGGCGAGGGTGGCGGTGGTCGGGCGGGACCGGGAGCGGCTGGCGGAACTGGCCGCTGAGCACGGTGAACGGGTGACGGCGTGGCCGGTCGATCTCGCGGACCCGGCCGCGGTGGACGGGTTCCTGAACGAGGTCACTGAGCGGCACCCCGACCTCTCGGTAGTGATCAACAACGCCGCGGTGCAGACGCAGACCGACTTCCTCGGCGCGGATCCGGTGGCGATGCGACCGGTCCTGCGCCGGGAGATCGCGATCAACCTGGACGCGCTCGTGGCGATCTCCACCGGGCTGCTGCCGCATCTGCGCGAAAGGCCGGCGGCGGCGATCGTCAACCTGACCACCGGGCTGGCGCTGGCGCCCAAGCGCGCGGCGCCGGTCTACTGCGCTACCAAGGCCGGTGTGCGTTCCTTCACCCGAGCGC
The DNA here is from genome assembly GCF_040681145.1 of Actinoplanes sp. NPDC051861. Classification (NCBI taxonomy): domain Bacteria; kingdom Bacillati; phylum Actinomycetota; class Actinomycetes; order Micromonosporales; family Micromonosporaceae; genus Actinoplanes; species Actinoplanes sp. NPDC051861. The sequence continues at coordinate 158,117 of NZ_JBFAYE010000017.1, read as the reverse complement.
TGCGTTACCAGTGTGAACGCGACGCGCCGCACATCCGGGTCGCCGAGGCGATCATGCCGGTGGTGGACACCGACATGACCCGTGGACGGGGTACCGGCAAGATCAGTGCGGACGTGGCGGCGGCCGCGGTGCTGGCGGGGCTGGAGCGTGGGCGGGCGGAGATCTACGTCGGGAAGGCCCGGCTGCTGCCCGCGATCATGCGCATCGCCCCGGCGGCCGGGCACCGGTTGCTCCGCGACGGCTGAGCTGTCGGGCGCGGGTGCTTTCGTGCGCGCGCGGCCGAACTGCCGTGGTGTGTGGAGTTGGGGTTCGTGGGTGGGCCGAAGTTCACACATTGGGGTGGCACTGCCGTGGTGTGTGGAGTTCGGGTTCGTGGGTGGGCGGAAGTCCACACATTGGGGTGGCACTGCCGTGGTGTGTGGAGTTGGGGTTCGTGGGTGGGCCGAAGTCCACACATTGCGGTGGCACTGTGCCTGTCCGGAAGCGCTAGGTGACGGCCAGGCCGGCGCGGGCGACGATCTCCTGCAGCGCGGCCACGTGGTCGGCGAACGCCTGCCGCCCCTGCTCGGTGAGCCGTGCCGAGGTGCGTGGCCGCTTGCCCACGAAGCTCTTGCGGATCTCCACGTACCCCGCCTCCTCGAGCGTGGTCAGCTGCTTGGACAGCGCCGAGTCGGAGAGGCCGACGCTGTCACGGAGGAACTTGAAGTCGGCCCACTCGGTGGCGGCGAGGAGGCTGACCAGGGAGAGCCGGGTGGGCGCGTGGATCAGCTCGTCGAAGCGAGGGGTGCCGGTCACTGATCTCCTCCGAGCGGCCGGGACATCATGACCCGGCGCAGATGCGCCATCAGGCGAGGTCCGCCGAAAGCCAGGGCCAGGGCGACGGGCACGCATGCGAAAGTCGCAGGCAAGGGTACGCCGAGAGCCTCCAGTGCGAGTCCGAGTCCGACTCCGGCGGCGACCAGCACGATCGTGAACCCGGCGATCGCGAGTCCGCCCCGTGCCCCGATCAGTTCGTTGCGCACCTGGACGCGGGCCTTGCGGACGACGGCCAGGATCAGTGCGCTCAGCCCGAGGGCGTAGAGGACACTGCCGGTGGCGATCAGCCAGGGGATCCGGCTCTCCACGGCTCCGACGAACATCACCATGAGGACGGCGATGCCCCGCCAGAACCAGGTGGGCACGAGGTTGGTGTCGACGACCTGAGCGCGGCGGGCCTGCATCTCGGCCAGGGCGAGCTCGGCGTCGACCGGTGGGATGGTCATGACTTCCTCCTCGGGCATGTACTTGCCTACTAGGAAAGTAATCCTCACTTTCCTAGTAGGCAAGTACTTTCCTTGGATCGGTCAGACGGTGATCACCACGTTGCCCGACTTGTGCCCGCTGTCGACGTGACGGTGCGCCTCGACGATCTCGGACAGCGGGTAGGTGCGGTCGATCACGACCTGCAGGGCGTCCTGTTCCAGGAGGGTGCGCAGGTCGGCGAGGGCGGCGTGCTTGCGTACCGACATGCCGGTCCGGACGCGGGGGCCGCGGCCGAGCGCGGTGCGGATCGCCAGCACGTTGTTGATCAGGTGGGTGGTGGGCAGGTAGCAGCCGCGCGGGGTCAGGACCGGGCGGCAGGCGGCGAACGAGCTGCGGGTCACGGTGTCGAAGACCGCGTCGTACCGCTCGCCGCTGCGGGTGAAGTCCTCGCGGGAGTAGTCGAAGACCCGCTCGGCGCCCAGCGACTCGACCAGCTTCACGTTGCGGCCGCCGCAGACCCCGTGGACGGTCGCGCCGGCCCGGGCGGCGATCTGCACGGCGTACGTGCCGATGCTGCCGGACGCCCCGATGACGAGCACCCGCTGCCCGGCGCGGATCCCCGCCAGGCCGTGCAGGAAGTGCCAGGCCGTGGTGAAGCCGTCCACCGTGGCCGCGGCCTGCTCGTACGACACGTTCGCCGGGATCGTGGTCAGCGACGCCTTCTCGGACAGGCACTTGTACTCGGCGTTCGCCCCGACCGCGAACCCCGTGAAGCCGAAGACCCGGTCGCCGACCCGGAACCTCCGGACCCGCGGCCCGGCCGCGGTGACCTCGCCGGCGAATTCGAGGCCGAGTACGCGTACCCCCGCTCGCGGCCGCAGCGGCCCCAGGATGATCCGCCCCCATCGCGGCTCGCCCCGGCGCATCCCGCACTCGGCCGAGGTGACCGTCGTGGCGTGTACGCGTACCTGCACCTGATCGCCGGTGGGCACCGGAACCGGCAGCTCGACCGGGGTGAGCACCTCGGGTGGCCCGTAGCTGGAGAACATCACCGCTCGCATCCGGTCATGGTGCGACAGTGACGCTGTGACTGCGCTGAGTAGACGATGAGAGATCCACTCTGAACCGCAACGCTCTTTCGGGTGTATATACCTGCAACTGCGACCGGTAGGGGGCGCCATCATGGCCGAGCGACACGTCGAACTCGCGCTGCTCGAATCCTTGGCCGGCCGGCTCGGCGGAGAGATGCTCGGCACGCCGGATGCCGGCGAGCCGACACCGATCTTCGCGGAGCTGGCCGGCCAGTTCTCCGAGACCCTCTTCCACATGGTGGGCGGTCTGCCAGACAGCGACACGGCTTTCCAGCGCCTGCACAGCAACTGATGGCAGTCTTCGCCGGGTGATCCCTCGTCATCTCGCCGGTCTGGGTGTGGCCTGCGTGACGGCGTGCCTGGCACTGTTCGCCTGGCTGCACGTCGCGCCGCCCTCGTCACTGCTGGACTGGGAGCGGCGGACGCTGAGCCAGTACGCGCTGCTGGACAACGGCTGGGCCTTCGACCTCGCGACGCTGCTGCTCGCGGCCGGATCGGCGGCGGTGCTGGCGGGCCTGGTCCGGGCCGGGGTGGTCCGGGCGCGGTCGGGCGCGGCCGTGGCGCTCGGGCTCTGGGTGGCCGGGCTCGTCGGCGTGGTGGTCTTCGAGAAGCACAACTGGGCGGCCGGGCCGTCGGTCGGTGGTGACGTGCACCGGGTGGCGAGCCTGCTGGCGTTCCTGAGCCTGCCGGTGGCGGCACTGGCGGCCGGGGTGCCGGGGCTGCGGCGGCCGGGATCCCGCGGCGCGGCGGCCGCGGTGGTGATCGGCGGGGTGGTGTCGCTGCTCTGCTTCACGCCGATCCTGTGGGCGCTGATCTCCGAGCCGTGGACCGGGGTGCGCTGGTGGCGGGCGATCCCGCTGGGCGGCGTGGAACGGCTCCTCGGGCTGGCCGAGGTGGTCACCGTGCTGCTGATGGCCCGGTGGGCCGTGCTGAACGCGCGAAAGGGGCCGGCGAGCTCGCCTCACCGGCCCTCCGCTCAGCCGTGGAGAACCTTGGACGTCGACGGGTAACCGAGAAGCTCGATCAGGTTGCCGGTGGCCGCCGTGAACGCCTCGGCGATGTCGTCGTCGAAGTGGTTGCGCCAGTCGCCGGGCTCGCCCTTGCGGTAGTGCGAGACCGATCCGGCGGACTTGCGATCGTTCATCCGGGAGAAGCTGTAACGCGACAGGAGCGTTCCCAGCTCCGGCTCCGGAATCGTGATTCCGCAGTGCCGCATCAGCCTGTCGACCTGTTCCGCCTGCTGTTCACCGATCAGATCCTCGTAGCGGAAAAGGCGCACGTTCTCCGATTCCGGTGCGGTCACCCACGAGCGGATCGCCTTGAAGGTGTTTTTTCCGGCGAGGTGGTCGACCAGGTAGATCAGGCCGTCCTTCTTCGATTTCTCGTGCAGCACCTTGCGGACCTCGAGGACGTCGCCCATCGGTGCGTGGGAATTGCGTGTCGAGAAATAGCTGGAGACCAGGAGATCGCGTGGATCGCGGTAGACGAAGAATGCGCGGTGCTTCTCCGGCTTCTCGATCCGGTCGAACCGCCGGCGCGGGAAGAACAGCGACAGGGCGATCCGGTTCGGCGGGCAGACCTGCGGGTGGCTCCAGTTGGTGAACCGGGGGTCGTAGGTCAGCAAACCCGAATGTCTGTAGACGATCGGATCGCTGAACAGCTCTTTGATCCACTGGCTCGCGGTTTTGCGCACTGCGCAATGATAGATATTCGTGAACTCACAGTGTTCGCTCACCGGAACGGTGAGCCGCAGGCGCGTGTTGTGCGCCTCCTGCATTATGCGACGGAACGCGACCCGGGTGTTCTCGGGTGCGTTCTGCTTGGCGAACATGACAGTGCGATTGAACATTGTCCTTAACCGGCGCAGTCGGGGGAACACATGTTGCGCGGGAGTTTACAAGAATTTCGACCAACTTACTACAGTAGATCGCAGCCGTTCGGCGAAACTGATCTACAGGAACCTCTCAGTGATCGTTGGTTGTGGCTCCAATGATCAACTGTTATCCGGGCGGTTGAGGGGAGCCGGTTCACTCCGGAGGGTGACGAGTTGAGCGTCACAGAAAGTCAGGTTTGCCGGGATCTTGGCAATCTGGCGGGTAGCGTCTTGTCCTCGTGTCCGACCGTACGCCTACCTTGATCAGTCCAGCCCGTCAGCTGTCCCGGCGGCGGCTCTGGCTCGTCCTCGGCGCCGTTCTGATGATCTTGGTGGTCGTCAACGTCGCCAACAAGTACGGCCCGCCGCACACCGGTCTGGTGGCCGGTCCGCTGGTGGCGCTGGGGCTGATCCTGCTCGGGCGGCGCACCGGCCTGACCTGGCACGACCTCGGGCTGTCCCGGCGCACTCTGCTGCCGGGCCTGAAGTACGCGATCGGCGCGGTGCTGGCGGTCGGGATCGTCTACGCGATCGGCGCGGCCGTTCCGGCGACCCGTCCCGCCTTCCAGGACGTCCGCTACCACCTGCACCTCAGCGCCGCCCTGACCACCGCCTTCGTCGTGGTGCCCCTCGGCACCGTCCTGCTGGAGGAGGTCGCCTTCCGCGGCGTGCTCCTCGGGCTGGTCAACCGCCACCGCGGCGCGGCGTGGGCCAGCGTCACCTCATCGGTGCTGTTCGGTCTCTGGCACATCCTGCCGTCGCTGCGCCTCGCCGAGGCCAACAAGGCGGTCGGCTCGGTGCTCGGCACCGACTTCGCCGGCCAGATGCTCGCGGTGCTCGGCGCCGTCGCGTTCACCGCCGTGGCCGGCCTGCTGCTGTGCGAACTCCGGCGCCGCAGCGGCAGCCTCCTCGCCGCGGCGGCCCTGCACTGGGCCACCAACGGCATGGGCCTGCTGGTCGCCGCCGGCCTGGCCACGATCCGGTTGACCTGAGCCCTCATCTGATCCTTCACCTGAGCTCGAACGCGAGCCCGAGCGGGAGGTCAGGCCGCAGCCGCTGGACAGCCGTGCAGAACTCGGCGAGCCGGCGGCGCTGTCCCGTCTCCGTGCCACGCCCCAGGGAGACCGCCGTCGTCGTGTGCGGCCGGCCGCCCGACCACAGGTCCGCGATCAGCAGCGTTCCGTCCGTGGTCATCCCCGGCTCGGGAAGGTGGCGGGACCGCGCGAGCCCGGCGGAGTGCGCGAGCCGGTAGACGCGCCGGTACTGATCCGGGGAGAGCGTGAACACCCTCGTCCGGGTGGCGTCCCCGGCGACCACCCGGCCGCCGCCGTAGAGCGTGAACCGCGGCGGGACCGCCTGCTCGACCGGCCCGACCATGCTGCGCAACAGGGTCAGCCGGAGCGCCGGCGCCGCCGGGTCCGACGGCGGCTCCGGTGCCGGCGGCCCGATGACCAGCGGCGCCGAGCCCGTGAGCAGGCCGAGTGAGAGGAGGACGGCGAGAAGTCCGGCGCGGCGCATCCGGATCGGACGGGAGCGGGTCAGATGTGGTTCCCCGGCCGAAACCCGCCGATCCGCCCGCCTGAGCCTTGTCACGGCACACCATGGTTGCGCTGCGTCGCCCGCGTCAGCCTTGAGGCGTGAAGAGAATGACACTGACGGTGCCCGATCTGAGCGGGCGGCTCGCGCTGGTGACGGGTGCGAGCGGGGGACTCGGGCTGGGCCTGGCGATGCGGTTGGCCTCCGCGGGGGCGGAAGTGCTTCTTGGCGTACGCGATGAGCGAAAAGGCGAAGCCGCCGCTCGCCGCATCCGGGGTGAGGTGAGCGGTGCTCGCGTGGCGCCACGGCCGCTGGACCTGGCGTCGCGGGCGTCGGTGGCGGCCCTGACCGGGGATCTCCTGGCCGAGGGCCGCCCCATCCACCTGCTGATCAACAATGCCGGTGTGATGGCGCCGGCCACGCGGCACGAGACCGCCGACGGGCTGGAGCTGCAGTTCGGGACCAACCATGTGGGGCATTTCGCGCTGACCACGGGGCTGCTGCCGCTGCTGCGCGCCGGCAACGCCCGGGTGACGACGGTTACCAGCAGTGCGGCCCGGCAGTCGCGGCTGAACTGGGATGATCTGCAGAGTGCGCGAAAGTACGCGGCAGTGCGCGCCTACGGGCAGTCGAAGCTGGCGAACCTGCTGTTCGCCCTCGAGCTGGACCGGCGGGAGCCGGAGATCGTGAGCAACGCGGCGCATCCCGGCACCACGCTCACCGGGCTGTACGCGGCCGGGCCGAACCTGGGCCGGGCGCGCCCGGCGCCGCATGAGGCGATCATGGCGCGGCTGGCGCGGTGGGGCGTGCTGGTGCAGGGTGTCGAGCGCGGGGTGCTGCCGGTGCTGTTCGCGGCGGCCGACGCGCGGGCGGCGGGCGGCCGGCTCTACGGGCCGGACGGGATAGGTCAGTTCACCGGCGGCCCGGCGGAGCTGAGGCTCTACCGGTCGGCGGAACCGGCGGCGGCCGCGCGTCTGTGGCAGATCTCCGAGGAACTGGTCCATGGATCGCGCACGGCTGGCTGAGTACCTGCGGAGCCGCCGGGAGGCGCTGCAGCCGGAGGACGTGGGCCTGCCGCGCGGGCAGCGGCGGCGGACCCGCGGACTGCGCCGTGAGGAGGTCGCGGTGCTCAGCGACATGTCGATCGACTACTACACCCGGCTCGAACAGCCGCGGGGGCCGCAACCGTCGGCGCAGATGCTCGCGGCGCTCGCTCGGGGGCTGCGGCTGTCGCTGGAGGAGCGCGACCACCTGTTCCGGCTCGCCGGGTACGTGACGCCGAGCCGGACCGTGGACTCCTCGCACGTCAACCCGGGGATGCTGCGGATCTTCGACGGGCTTCGGGACGCCGCCGCGCAGGTGGTGTCCCCGCTCGGCGAGACCCTGCTGCAGACGCGGCTGTCGGTGGCGCTGCTCGGTGACGAGAGAGTCCACACGGGCCTGGCCCGCAGCTTCCACTACCGGTGGTTCGCCGACCCGTCCACCAGGCTGCTCCACCCCGCCGAGGACCGGGACGAGCACAGCCGGGTCGTCGTGGCCGACCTGCTGGGATCGTTCGGGAAGCACCCTCGCGCGGGGGAGATCGTCGAGGTGCTGCTGGCGTCGAGCGCGGAGTTCGCGGCGCTCTGGCGTGAGCAGCCGGTGCCGGGGCCGTACTGTGCCGCCAAGCGTCTCGTGCACCCGTCGGTCGGGCTGCTGGAGCTGAACTGCCAGCGGCTGATCGATCCTGACATGTCACAGCAGCTGGTGGTTTATACGGCTTCACCGGGCAGTGAGAGCGCCGAGAAGCTGGAACTGCTGTCGGTCGTGGGCCTTTCCGTCCACTGACGGTCTCCGGACGGCCAGACGCTGTTCATCTCACCCGATGAGACTCGGAGGATGGACGCGACCGGCCTGGCCCGCTCGTTGCTCGGCCCTGTTCCGGCGCATCAGATGCTCGGGCTCGAAGTTCTGCGCGCCGCCGACGGTGTCGGTGAGGTGGCGGTGCACGTGCCCCTGCGGTTCCGCAACGTCATCGGCTCGCTGCACTCCAGCGGCCTGATCACGCTCGTTGACGCGGCCGGTCTGGCCGCGATCATCTCGGCCTGCCCCAGCGAGAGCGCGTTCGAGGGCGTCGTGCCGCTCGGCACGGCCGCCTCGATGCGCTTCCTCGCACCGGCCCGGGGCCGGCTGGTCGCCACCTGCGCGCTATCCGAGGAGGCCCGCGGGCTCCTCGCCGCTGTCTACGACGGCGAGGAGTCGCGGGCCCGGTTCACCACCGCGGCGTGCGTCACCGGCGAGGCCGGGACGGTGCTCTGCGAGGGCTCCTTCGACTGGAGCGTGCGCCGCGTGGCGATACCCGCCGCGCTATAGGTCGCGCCGCTGGAAGGCGACGCCGGCCAGGCCCAGCACCAGCAGCACCCACACGCCCGTCCAGGCCAGATAGGACGCGGTGAGCGACGAGACGCTCAGGAACGGGTGCGCCTTGAACGCCTGCTCGAACTGCGCGAACAGGCTCGGGTCCTGAAACGCCCGCATGGCGCCGCGCCACAGGCCGTCGGTCGGCAGCAGGATCTGCGAGACCGTGCCGATGCGCTCCACGCTCTCGTTGTGCAGGGCGACGCCGACGTTGCCGACCACGCCGGCGATCCAGGTGGCGCCGAACAGGCCGACCGCCACGACGCCCGAGGCCATCGGCGAGATCACCGTCGACAGCAGCAGGCCCAGGGTGAGCAGTGTGGTGGCCTGCGCGGCGAGCAGTGCCAGCCCGGTGACCGGCTGCGGCGGCCAGTACCCGACCGTGGCGCGGACGATCAGCAGCAGGGCGAGACCGGCGATCGCGATGAAGCCGCTGCCGAAGCCGACCAGGCCGAGCCACTTGCCGAGCAGGACGGCGGAGCGGCGTACCGGGCGGCCCAGCACGGCGAGGCTGATTCCGGACTCGATCTCACCGGCCACCGTCGGCCCGGCGAGGAACGCGGTGCCCAGGGCGGCGATCAGGCTGAGGCCGAACATCACCAGGTTGAGGACCATGGCGGCGGCCAGGCGGGACTCACCGCTGGTGAGACCACCGAACTCGGCGTCGATGCGGGAGAAACCCCAGGCGCTCAAACTCAGGAGTACGACAGTGAGCACCGCCAGGGAGCGGAGCACCCGCCGGCGTGCCGCCTCCCGCAGGGTCAGGCCGGCGACGGTCAGGACAACGGTCACTGCTCTCCTCCATGTCCGGCGCGCAGGATGCCGAGGAGCCGCTCCTCGAGGCTGACCCGCGCGGGTTCGACGGCGTGCACGCGGACGCCGAGCGCGACCAGATCGGCGATCAGGTCCGGGACGGTGACGGGGTCCTGCTCCGCGGGGAGCGTGACGACGAACTCGGCCCCGGCCTCGGTCACCTCGCCGACGACACGCAGCCGGGCGAGAGCCGGGGCCGACACCCCGTCGAGGCGCAGCCGCAGTTCCCGGCCGCCGAGCAGCTCGGGCAGCGTCCCGGAGGCGGCGACCCGGCCCCTGTCGAGGATGACGACCCGGTCGCAGACCCGTTCCACCTCGCCGATCAGGTGCGAGTTGAGCAGCACGGCGACACCGCGCTCGCGCAGCGACAGCAGCAGGTCGCGGACGTCGGCCCGGCCGATCGGGTCGAGCGCGCTGGTCGGCTCGTCCAGCACCACGAACTCCGGGCGGGCCACCAGGGCGACGGCCAGCCCGAGCCGCTGCTGCATGCCCTTGGAGAAACCGCCCACCCGGTCACCGGCGCGGTCGGCGAGACCGACCACCCCGAGGCACTCGCGGCGCTCGGCGTCCGGGACCGTGGCGCCGGCGAGCCGGACGTGCAGGTTCAGCACCTCGGTGGCGGTCAGCCACGGCTGGTAGCGGAACAGCTCGGGGAGGTAGCCGACGCGGGCCCGCGACCGCGGGTCCCGGGCCGGGCGGCCGAGCAGAAGCACCTCGCCGTCGTCCGGGTGCACCAGGCCGAGCAGCATCTTGATGACCGTGGTCTTGCCGGCGCCGTTCGGCCCGAGCAGGCCCATCACCTCGCCGCGGGCCACGGTGAACGAGACGCCGTCCACCGCGGTCCGCCTGCGGTAGCGCTTGCGCAGCCCGGAGCACCACACCGCGGCCGAGGCGGGCAGGTCCGCGAGCAGGCGCTGCGCGGCCTCGTCGCCGACCGCCGTCACCGCTGCCACCGCAGGCCCCGGGCGACGGTCAGCACCTCGTCGGTGCTCAGCGGGCCGGCCACGGCGGTGACCACGCCGCCTGCGATCCAGACCACGGCGGCCAGGACCTCGTCGCGGGAGGCGAACACGGTGGCGGGTGTCCCGTTGACGTCCGCGGTCGAGCTGGTCAGCTCCTCGGCCATGACGTGCACCGGCAGGGTCCGGCCGTCACCGGAGAACTGCCGCAACTGACTCGCCACGTCCTCGGGCAGGCCGGACAGGGAGAGCAGGTAGTCGCGGGCGGTCGCGAACGGCACGCCGGACGAGTAGGCGGTGGGTGCGACGGCCCGGCCGACGAACAGGGCCGGGACGCCGCGGTCCTCCGACCACACCGCGGCGACACCGGGTCCGGCGGTCAGCCGGAAGCGGCTGCCGTCCAGGCCGGGCGGCACCGGTGGAAGCGTGTGCCCGGCAGCGGACGCGGAGGCGGCGGCCTTCTCGGCGGAGAACGTGAACTCCGCGCTCACCCGGGCGCCGGTGTGGAACGTCGGCTCACCGGACACGCCACGCGGCAACTCGCCGACCTCCGGAACGGACAGGCCGGTCGCGGACCGGGCCGTGGCGGCGTCCGGCACCTCGCGGATGCGGGCGGGTTCGGTCAGCGTCAGGTCCCCGTACCCGGAAAGATCGGGAAGCCGGAGCAGGTCCGCCTGCCGGATGGTCACCGGGGCGATCTGCTCGGTCCGGAAGATCTGCAGCCAGTCCGTCGCGGCGGCGGCGGTGGCGCCGGTGAGCAACGCGACCACCGCGGCCGCCGCGATCACCGGGCGGCTCAGCCGGGCCCGCCACCGCGGCGCCCGGTCGACGGCCGGTGCCGGAGCACCCGCCGCAAGCGCGCCGGACAGGCGCAGCCAGGCCGCGTCGGCGTCCGGGGTGACCTCGTGGTGCAGCGCGGCGCCCGCGAACTCGGCGTCCCGCTGCGTCTCGGACAGCGCGGAGAGGCAGACCGCGCAACCGGCGACGTGCTCGCGGTCGGTGTCGGCGACGCCGGCCGGCTCGTCCACCAGCCGCCGCAGCGTGCCGTCAGAGGGATGACGCATGACCCAACTCCTTGCGTAGGGCGGACTCGGCGCGCCGCACCGTGGTGCCGACGCTGCCGGGGGAGAGATCGAGGGCGGCCGCGACCTCGGCGTAGCTGAGGCCGCTGTGCCGCAGGACGAGGGCGACCGCCTGTTTGCGCGGCAGCCTCGCGAGAGCGGCGCGCACCCGGCGGCGTTCCTCCGAGGCGAGGACGGTCTCGGCGACGTCCGGGGAGACGGGGGAGTGCGAGGCGCCGGCCGCCTCCTCGCGCGAGGCGCGGCGGCGGCCGGTACGCAGATGGTTGAGGGCGGTGTGGGCCGCGGCGACGGAGAGCCAGCCGCTCGCCTCGCCGGCCGGGACCGCCGAGCGCCCGAACGTCAGGAACACCTCCTGGGCGACGTCCTCGGCCTCGGTGCGCGAGCCGAGCACCCGGGCGGCGACCGCGACGACGCGCGGATAGGCCGCGCGGAAGACCTGCTCCAGGTCGCCTCGGACCACGCCGTCCCTCCGCTCGGCTCGCTGTGTCGCCGGGACGAGCGCCGGCAGGGCCAGTTGTTGCTTCACAACCAGGTAAGCACCACCGCCGCGCGGAATGTGACACGCGGCCGCCACGAGGTGATTTCGGGGGGCATCGCGTGCCGTAAATGCGATCTTCATGATCCCGATCTGCGGAGGAAACTCTGCCGTAGCGCCGACTCCCGACCGTTCCGTGCCATGCGGTCGCTTCATTTCACCGACACCTACCTGCCTCGGCGCGACGGAGTCGTCACCTCGGTGCGCACTCTGACGGCGGCCCTCACCGAGCTCGGGCACGAGGCCGTCACCGTGGTGCCCGGGCACCGGGAACAGCCCGACGCGACCGGCCTGCTGCGGCTGCCTGCGGTGCCGTGCGGCATCGCTGACCTGCGGATGGCACCGTGGCTGTTGCGGGAGCGCTGGGCGGCCGGTGCGCTGGCCCGGATCGCGGCGGAGTCGCCCGACCTGATCCACGTGCACACGCCGGGTCCCGGCGGGCTGCTCGGCGTCCTGGCCTCGCGGGTGCTGGGCGTGCCGCTGGTGCAGACGTACCACACCGACCTGCACGCGTACGCCGAGGCGTACCGGGTGCCGGCCGTCGCGCTCTCGGCGGGCCTGCGGCTGTACGCGCACCGGCTCGGCCTGCCCCGCCCGTCCGTTCCCTCCCCGGTCACCGGCCCTGGCCGCCGCGCGGTGGCCGCCGCCCGACGGCACGCGACCGTGGACGCCACGAACCGCCTGCTGCTGCGCGACGCCGGTGCGGTGATCGTGCCCACCCGTGCCGTGCTGGCCCGCCTCGACCTGCCGGTGGACGCCGACCGGATCACCGTGATCCCGACCGGCGTCCACCCGCCGGACGCCGGTCCGGGTGCCGGTGCGCGGTTCCGCCGGGCGCACGGCATCGGCGCCGGCGAGCGTGTCGTCCTCTACGTCGGCCGCGTCAACCGGGAGAAGGGCGTGGACCGGCTCATCGAGGCCTTCGCCCTGCTCGCCGCCGGCCGGCCCGATGCTCGCCTGGTCCTGGTCGGAGCGGTGTACGAGGACCGGTGGCTGAACCGCCTGCTGGCCCGTGCCGGAGTCGGCGGCCGTGTGGTGCTCGCCGGTCAGCAGCCGTCCACCGAGGTCGCCGCCGCCTACCAGGCCGCCGATGTCTTCGCGTTCCCGTCGGTGACCGACACCCAGGCACTCGTCCTGCTGGAGGCCGCGCACAGCCGCCTGCCGGTGGTGATGGTCGACCAGGTGCTCCACCAGCAGGGGCTGCTCAACGACGCGGCGCTGCTCACCGGCCCGGATGCGGCGGACCTGGCCGGCGGCATCGGCGCCCTGCTCGACGACCCGGCGCGGGCCCGTCACCTGGCGGACCGGGCCGCGATGCGCGCCGCGGACTACACGGCGGACGGTTACGCCCGCGCCGTCCTCGCCGTTTATCAGGGGGCGATGCGGGTCGCACCGGTACAGGCTGTGCACTGATCGAGGTAGTGGACACCGGTCAGTTCCGCCGACCGGTGCCACAGCCGGGCAGCGAGCGCGGCGTCGTGCGAGCGGCGGCTGGACGAGACCACCGCCGGGCGGCCGTTGCGCTGCAGGCGGCCGTCCGGCCCGATCAGGGTGCCTCCGGTGACGCCGGGCGCGGTCGCGGCGTACAGGAGCGGGAGCGCGCCCGCCTCCGGAGGCTGTGCCCGCCCGCCGGCCAGGATCCGTCCCGACAGGGAGGTGTCGCGTCGCTGGCCCTCGGTGGCCGCGACGCCCGGATGCGCGGCTACCGAGATCACCCGCCGGCCGTCGGCCGTCAGCCGGCGCTGCAGCTCGTACGCGAACAGCAGATTGGCCAGCTTGGACTGCCCGTAGGCGAGCCAGCGACGGTAGCGGCGGCGTTCCCAGTTGAGGTCGGTGGAGATACGCCCGAGCCGGTGCAGGCCGCTGGTGACCGTGACGACGCGATCGCGGACCCGGTCGAGCAGCAGGCCGGTCAGCGCGAACGCGGCCAGGTGGTTGACGCCGATGTGCTGTTCGAAGCCGTCGGCGGTGGTGGCTCGCGGCACGCCCATCACGCCCGCGTTGTTGACCAGGACGTCCACCTCGCCGTCGAGACCGGCGGCGAACGAGCGGACCGAGGCCAGGTCGGCGAGGTCGAGAGCCCGTACCTCGAGATCTCCGCCGATGCTCTCCGCTACGGTCCGGGCCCGGACCGGGTCGCGGCACGCCATGATCACCCGGTGGCCGGCCGCGGCCAGGGCGCGCGTCACCTCCGCGCCCAGACCGCTGGTCGCGCCGGTCACCACTACCGTGCGGTTCATGACGTCCGCGCGGCCCGCACGACGTCGCGCAGGGTCTCGTCGAGTTCGGTCGTGCAGGGCTGACGGCGGTCGCCGCGCGGTTCGAGCAGACCCTGGTTGCCGGCGTCGTAGAGGGCCACCAGTTCCCCGGCGAGCACCGGTGGGACACCGGCCTGCGCGAGGGTGCCCGCCCAGGCCGGCTGCGGCAGGGTGACCACCTGCAGGTCGCGCCCGAGCAGGCCGCCGAGGATCTCCGCGACCTGCCGCTCGGTGTACGCCGGCGCGTCCAGGTCGACGACCTCGCTCGCGGCGGGCGGGTTCGTGAGGGCGGCCGCGACCGCCTCGCCGATGTCGCGGGTCGCGACCATCGGGACCGGCACGTTGGCGGTGTCGGCGAAGACCGGGTAGACACCCGCGCCGGCGGCCGGGCCGAGCAGGTCCTCGGCCTTCTCCTGGAAATGCGGAGCGCGGATCGCGGTGACCACCGCGCCGGTGCCGCGCAGCCGGTTCTCCAGGTGGTGCAGCCAGCGGATCGGGCCGGTCCCCTCGGCCAGGTCGGCGCCCCACGAGGAGAGCATCACGACGTGCGGGATGCCGCTGTCGGCGACCGCGCCCGCGATGGCGTCGCCCATCGCCCGGTGCTCGGCGTCGCCGCCGTCCGGGAGCGTGGGCAGCAGCACGAAGGCGCCGCGGCAGCCGGCGAACGCCTTGGCGAGCGCGGCCCGGTCGGTGAGGTCGGCGACCGCGGCCTCGGACCAGGCGCCGGCCTTGCGGGCGTCGCGGACCACCTGGCGTACCGGCTCTCCGGCGGCGCGCAGCGCTCGGGCGGTCGCTCCGCCGACGTGTCCGGTGGTTCCGGTGATGGCGTACATGTCATGCCTCCTGCTCGTCCGGGTCGATGACTCCAGTCAAATGGCAGGTGGTGAGACGATCCATGTTCGCCGGGCTCGATCGCATGTCTGAGCGTCTACGCTGCGGTTCATGGACCCGCTGGGAGACCTCCTCGATGGGGTACGGGCACACACCGCCGCCTTCTGCCAGGCGATCCTCGACCCGCCGTGGGGCCTGCGCATCGACGACGGCGCGCCGCTGGCCCTGGCCATCCCGTTCAGCGGCCACGCCTGGATGGTTCCGGACTCCGGTGAACCCGTCCTGTTCCAGCCGGGTGATGTGGCGATCATTCAGGGCCCGGAGCCGTACACGGTGGCCGACAGCCCCGGCACCCGCCCGTCGGTCTGGGTCCGGCCCGGCAACCGGCTGTTCGACCTGGACGGCGTCGACATCACCACCTCGGCCAAGGAGACCGCGGTGAGCCGTCTCGGCCGCGCGGAGGGCTCGACGGTGCTGGCCAGCGGCACGTACCAGGTCAGCAGCTTCGTCAGCGCCCGGCTGCTGGCCTCCCTGCCACGGCTGGTCCACGTGCCGCGCGAGCAGGTCCGCTCGCCGATCGTGGACCTGCTCGCGACCGAGGTGAACCGGGACGAGCCGGGTCAGCAGGTGGTCCTCGACCGGCTGCTCGACCTGGCGCTGATCGCCACCCTGCGGGCCTGGTTCGCCCGCGCGGAGGCCGACCCTCCCGGGTGGTACCGGGCGCACGGCGACCCCCTGGTCGGCCCGGCCCTGAAGATCATTCACGACGACCCGGCGCGGCAGTGGACCGTGGCCGGTCTGGCCGCCGCCACCGGGGCGTCCCGGGCGGCGTTCGCCCGGCGCTTCAACGACCTGGTCGGCCAGCCGCCGATGACGTACGTGACGCACTGGCGCCTCGACCTGGCGGCCGAGGCGCTGCGCAACACCGACGCGACGCTGGCGTCGATCGCCCGGCAGGTGGGGTACGCCAACGCGTTCGCCCTGACCGTGGCGTTCAAGCGGGTCCGGGGCGCGACACCCCAGCAGTACCGGACCCTGGTCGGTTCCTAGGCGCTAGTCCAGGCAGAACTCGTTGCCCTCGGGGTCGGCCATCACGATGAAGCCGGCGCTGAGCGGGGGAGCGGGCTCGTCCCGGTACAACCGCTTCGCGCCGAGGGCGACGAGCCGCTCGCACTCGGCCTCCAGGGCGGCCATCCGCTCGTCACCGTCCAGGCCGGGGGCGGCGCGGACGTCGAGGTGCAGCCGGTTCTTGGCGACCTTGTCCTCGGGGACCTGCTGGAAGAAGATCCGCGGGTGCCTGCCCTCGGGGTCCTCGATGGCCGACCGGGAGTTCCACTGGTCCTTGGGCACGCCGAAGCGTTCCAGGGCCTGGTCCCATGCGGCGAGGGGGTCGGCGCCCTCGGGCAGCTCGACGCCGGGCGGGCCGGGGATGAAGTAGCCCAGCGCGTCGCGCCAGAAGATCGACAGTGCTCGCGGGTCGTGGGCGTCGAAGGTGACCTGGAAGTCGCGGCTCATGCGTTGTCTCCGTTCTTGACTTGCGTGTGCTGGTAGAGATCGCGCAGCAGGCTGACCTCGGACATGTGGTGGATCAGCTCGCGGTGGATGTGCAGGATCAGGTCGGCGATCGTCAGCTCCGGGTACGGCTCGGTGTCACCGAGTCTCTTCTCCAGCTCGGCGGTTCGCACACCCTCGCGCCAGATCGCCAGCTGTGTCTCCAACTGGTCGAGCGCGCCGGCCGCGGTGGTCGCGTACTCCCAGGTCTCGTAGGCGGCCGGCGGCGCGCCGAAGTGCGACGCGTTGCGCATGGCCAGGACACCGACGATGACGTGGGCGAGCCGCCAGGCGATCGTGGTGACCGGCGGCGGCACCGGCTGGGGGAACTCCCAGTCGATGGCTCGCGGGCCGCGCACGTTCCAGGAGCCGGGTGCCGGCTCCCAGAGGTACTCCTCGTCGGTCAGGCCGGCCAGCCGGGGCTTGATCTGGTTCTCCCAGTGCCACTCCCACTGATCGGCGAGCCGGCGGTTCCAGTCGATTTCCGCTTCCATGCGTCCACCCTCGCATCCAAGGCGGACAGGATCGGTCCGCTTTCTCTGGAAGGCTGGGGGGATGGAGACGACGGAGCGGGTCCTCACCCTTCTCGGGCTGCTGCAGCAGCGCCAGGTCTGGACCGGCCCGGAGCTCGCCGAGCGGCTCGGCGTCACCGACCGCACGGTGCGGCGTGACATCGAGCGGCTGCGCACGCTCGGCTATCCGGTGCGAGCGGGTCAGGGTGTCGGCGGCGGCTATCAGCTGGGACCGGGCCAGCATCTGCCGCCGCTGCTGCTCGACGACGAGGAGGCCATCGCCACGGCGATGTCACTGCTGGCCGGCGCGGGCGCCAGCGACGCCGCGCTGCGCGCGCTGACGAAACTGGACCAGGTGCTTCCGGTCCGGCTGCGCCATGAGGTACGGGCGTTGTCGGGCTCGACGGAGTCGTTCGGCTCCGGCCGTGAGCCGGTCGACCGGGAGGTCCTGATGACCCTCGCCCGGGCGTGCCGTGACCAGGTCGAGGCCGGGTTCGACTACCCGTCGGGCGGGACGGCCGGCCGCCGGCGGGTCGAGCCGTACCGTCTGGTGGCCTCGGACCGGCGGTGGTACCTGTTCGCTTACGACCTGGACCGCCAGGACTGGCGCACGTTCCGGGTGGACCGGATGAGCGGGGTGGCGGCGCGCACCTGGCGGTTCCGGCCGCGCCCGGCGCCGGACGCGGCGGCGCACGTGCAGGAGGGCGTGGCGAGCGGGGTCTACCCGCACGAGGCCCGGTTCCTCGTGCACGCGCCCGCCGAGACGGTCCGCGCGCAGGTGCCGCCGTCGGCGGCGTTCGTGACCGATCGCGGCGACGGCCGCTGTGAGCTGCGCAGCGGTGCGGCCAGCCTGGACTTCGTGCTCATGCACATGGTGCTGCTCGGGCACCCGTTCGACATCCTCGACCCGCCGGAGCTGCACGAGCGCTGCCGGGTGCTGGCCGAGCGGCTGACGGCGGCCGGACGGGCATAGGGTCGCGTCATGTCGCTCACCAGCCTGCTCGGGATCGAGCATCCGGTCGTCCAGGGACCCTTCGGCGGCGGGATGTCGGCCGTCGGGCTCGCCGCCGCGGTCAGCGCGGCCGGCGGGCTCGGCTCGTTCGGGGCGAACCACCTCGCGCCCGCCGCGATCACCGATCTGGTCGCCGAGCTGAGGGCGGCCGTGCCGGCCGGCAGGCCGTTCAACGTCAACCTCTGGGTGCCGCACCCGGAGGAGGCGGACCTGCGGCCGGTGCCCGCGGACCTCGAGCGGCTGCGGCCGCTCTACGAGCGGTTCGGCCTGGCGGTGCCCACCGGCTATCAGCCGCCGCCGGCCTTCGACGAGCAGGTGGACGCGCTGCTGGCTGCCGAGCCTCCGGTGATCAGCTTCGTGATGGGTGTGCCGCCGGCGCGGGTGGTGGCCGAGGCGCGGCGGTGCGGGATCGTCACGATCGGAACGGCGACCACCGTGGACGAGGCGGTGGCGCTGCAGGAGGGCGGGCTGGACGTCGTGGTCGCCTCCGGCAGCGACGCGGGCGGGCATCGCGGCGCGTTCCTGCGGCCGGTCACCGAGTCGCTGGTCGGCACGTTCTCGCTGGTGCCGCAGGTGGCCGACGCGGTGCGTGTCCCGGTGGTGGCGGCCGGTGGGATCGCCGACCGGCGTGGCGTCACCGCGGCGCTGGCACTGGGTGCGGACGGCGTGCAGGTCGGGACGGGTTTCCTGGCCACCGTGGAGTCCGGCGCGAGCCCGGTCCAGAAGGCGGCGCTGGCCGGGCCGGGCGCGCGGGTGACGGTCCTGACCCGGCTGTTCTCCGGGCGGCACGCGCGCGGGATCCTCAACACGCTCATCCGTGAGCTCGCCGCCGAGGAGGCGCGCGTGCCGGCGTACCCGGTGCAGAACACGCTGATGCAGCCGCTGCGCCGGGCCTCGGCCCAGCGCGACGACCCCGGGTACACCAACCTGTGGGCCGGGCAGGCGGCGGCGCTGTCCCGCCCGGTCACCGCGAAGGAGTACCTGGAGTCGCTGATCTGAGGTCAGTGCTCGCAGCAGGCGTGCCGGGCCTCGGCGACCCAGTGCGGGTCGTGCCACCAGTACCGGTCGTTGGCCGGGTTGTGCGGTGGCGCTTCGACGCTTCGCAGAGCCGTGTGCACGGCTGCGCGGAACGGCTCGATCAGGTCGGCGACGGTGTGCGGCACACCGGCGGCCACCACCTGGTGTACGTCGGCGGCGCGCTTGATGTCGGTGAGCGGGTCGCCGTTCAGCACCGCCAGGTCGGCGTAGTACCCGGGCGCGATCCGGCCCAGCGGCTCGGTCAGGAACTCGCCGGGTATCCGGGTGGCCGTGCTCAGCGCCTCGTACGGGGTCATCCCGTACTCCACCAGCGCGCGCAGGTTGAGATGGGTGCTGACGGCGTTCGGTGAGATCGGCGAGTCGGTGCCGGTGATCACCGTCCCGCCGCCGCGCAGCAGCCGGGTCAGGTGCGCCACCTGACGGGCCAGGTTCTGCCGGGTCACCGTCTGGTCGGTGGTCTGTGCCGTGGTGGCGATCGTCCGCAGGGCCGCGAGCTCCCAGGGCGGGTAGAGGGCGCGTACCCGTTCGTCGTCGACCAGGCTGTCGTCCTCGCGCAGCAGTGTGACGGCCAGGAACAGCGTCGGGGTCCGGGCCGCGCCGGTGGTGACGAAGACGTCGTCCACGTCGGCGTAGACGTTGCCGAGCGCGGTGACCGTTCGCGAGTATCCGAACCGGCTGGTGGCGCCGACGTGCTCCTGACCGTCGCCGCCGAACGCGAACGCCGGGTAGTGGTAGTGCGAGGTGGCGTGCAGGCCGTGCCGGTGCGCCCAGGCGATCACCTGCCGCTGGCGCTCGGGCGACAGCCGTACATATGACTTCATCAGGTCGTAGCCGAGCGCGCCGGCCCGCTCCAGCTCCAGCGCGACCTGCGCCGGGTCGTAGGTGGGCCGCATGAAGTTGTAGAAGATCCGGGAGCCGTCGATCGCCTCGCCGGTGGCGAGGTAGCGGGGGCCGATCCGCGCGCCGGACTGGACCGACTCGCGCTCCTCGACCATGTGGTACGCCGGGCTGCCGGGGGAGCGGGTCGTGGTGATGCCCAGCGACAGCCACAGCCGGCCCTGGCGGGCGCCGTACGCGTACCCCTGCATCTCCCGGTGGTGATGCATGTCGATCAGTCCCGGCGTGACCACGGCGTCGCGCGCGTCCACCAGCCGGCCGTCGCGCCCGTCCCGGTGCGGCTCGACCGCCGTGATCCGCTGTCCCTCGATCACGATGTCCACGTCCGTGGCGAGGTCGCGGCGCACGCCGTCCCACATCCGCCCGGCGTGGATCACCGTGCGCCCCCGCGGAACCGCGTTGGCCCAGGTCAGCTTCATCGGTACGGTCTCCGGCCGCCCTCCGGACGCGGCGACGACGCGCAGCACCCCGTTGTGCAGGTAGAGCAGCCGCCGCGAGTCCCCGCTCCAGCTCGGCGCGTCGGTCACCTCGCCGGTGATCTGCCGGGGCGCGCCCGTGAACGTCCCGTCCGCCGCCACGTCCACCACCCAGAGAACGCTGGCCAGCACGAACGCCATCCGCCGCCCGTCCGGTGACCAGACCGGCCCGTCGTCGCCGCGGGTCTGCAGCGACCGGTGCGGCAGCGGGTCCACGTAGCGCCCGGCCCCGCTCGCCACGTCCACCAGCAGGATCTTGCTGAGCCCCTCCCGGAACCGGGCCGAGTACGGCACCACCGCCGCCAGCGCGATCGTCCGCCCGTCCGCCGACCAGCTCGGCCGCCCCGGCTCGAAGGTGGCCGTGAAGAGCTGCCGTACCGCGCCGGTGGCCACCTCCACGGTGTACAGCGCGCCGGTCTGGTCCAGGAACGCCAGGTGCCTGCTGTCCGCCGACCAGCTACCGGAGACGGCCGCCGCGTTCGGCAGGGCCGTCAGTTGCCGGTCGGCGCCGGTGGCCAGGTCACGGATCCAGATGTCGAGCTTGCCGCCGCGGTCGGTCGAGTACGACAGCGACCGTCCGTCCGGTGACCAGGCGGGGTCGCACTTCCACCACTGGTCGCGGGTCAGCGGTTTCGGCGGCTGCCCGATCCGCATGGTCCAGACGTCGCCCAGGGCCCGGAACGCGACCGAGCGGCCGTCCGGTGACAGGACCGGGCTGCCGATGCCGAGGACCGCTTTCGGCGTACGCGAATCGAAGTCCCGCGTGCGGTTGCGGTATCGCGGCCGGGTGAGCGGCACCGGGGCGGCGAAGCCGATCCGCCCGGCCGGCGCCGACGATCCCAGCGTGCGCCGCCGGATGCCGCCGTCCGCGGCGTAGACGATCTCCGTGGCGGTCCGGAAGGACGCCCGGAAGCCGAACACCTCCTCGCCGGTCACCACGGGCGCGCCGTTGAGCCACAGCTCGCTGCGCCCGTCCAGGGTGAGCTGATGGATCAGGCCGGTCCCGTCCGGCGTCCACTCCGGCCCGCGGATGATCTGGCCGGCCGGCACGGTGACGGCGGTGCCGCGGGCACCGGTGGCCACCTCGACGACGTCGACGCGGGTGTTGGCGACCACGAACGCGATCCGGCTGCCGTCCGGCGACCAGGCCGGTTCGTACTCCTCGGCGGCACTGTCGGCGAGCGCGGTGAGCTGCCCGGACGCCACGTCCAGCAGGTGGATCCCGTAGCTGCCGCCCCGGTCGGAGGAGAGCGCGACGGTCCGGCCGTCCGGGGCGAAGCGGGGCTCGCGGTGGTCGAACGGCCCTTCGGTGAGGCGCCGCAGGCCCGAGCCGTCCGCCCGCACGACCCACACGTCGAACGTGCCGGTGCGGTAGGACTGGAACGCGATCTGTGCGCCGTCCGGGGACCAGTCGGGTTGCGCGATGTCGAAGAGGTCACCGGTCAGCCGGCGCGCGGCGCCGCCCGAGGCGGGCAGCACCCAGAGCACGCCGGCCAGGTCCATGGCTATCCGGCGGCCGTCCGGCGAGAGGCGTACGGCGAGGTTGGTGCCCTGATCGAGGCTGGTCCGGTCGGTACCGGCAGCGGTGGCGCGGGTCGCCGCCGTGCCGAGCAGGGTGGCGCCGGCCGCACCGGCGAGGAGCTCACGTCGCGAGACAGGAGTCATTGCTCCAATAGACGCTCATGGATGCGCCACCGCAACAGCTCACCGTCGCGGATCTCGGCCAGCTCACCCGCCGCCCGGTGATGGTGTGCCGGCCGGAACCCGGGGATGCGCCCGGGGCGCTCACCGCTGAACGGGTCCCAGATCTCCAGGCCCTCCGGCGCCGCGGCGTAGAGCCGTCGGCTGGCGCTGAACAGCGCGCCCCGGGGACCGGCGAAGGCGTGCACCTCGGCCCCGCTGGCGGCGTCGAAGATCCGTACCCCGTCGATCATCTCGTCGTCCCAGGCGCCGAGCCCGCTGATCGCGAACAGGTTGTCGCCGATCCAGCACATCGGCACGTCCCAGTAGTGCGTGCGCTGGCAGAACCGCCGCCGGCTGCGGCCGTCGTCGGACTCCCAGGGGTTCTCGGCCAGCCAGGCCCGCAGGTCGAACACCTCGGGTACGCCGGCCGGGGCGAAGACCCAGCCGTCCTCGGCCAGCCAGTGCCCGCCGGGGGACGGGTGGAGCGCGCCGTGGGCGTAGCCGGGGCGCCGGTCGTCGTCGAACTCCCGCGCGGTGAGCAGGCGGCCGGTCGCCGCGTCGCTGGCGTCGAGCCGGTTCCACGCCCGGCGGTGCACGACGGTGCCGCCGGTGAACGCCACCGGGAACGGCTGGTGCTCGGTGTGGTGCTCGCCGCCGTCGAGTTCCATGGTCACCGCGCCGGTGGCGAGATCGAGCACCTCGCCGTGGCGGCCGTAGTCGTTGACCACCGCGGCGAACCGGCCGTCCGCCGACGTGTGCAGCCGCATCCGGGTCTGCCGCAGGTGGGGCTTGCGTTTCTCGGGGCGCAGCCCGGTCCTCGCCACCCGCTCGTGGGCGCCGGTCTCCGGGTCGAAGCGGAAGAGCCGACCGGCCCGGTCGAGGATCAGCCAGCCGCCGGGGATCGCGGCGATGTCCTGGACGGCGCCGACACGCCGCGGCAGCGAGGTGGTGACGATCGCGGTGTCCACGGCCTCGGGGCGCTCGGCGATGCCGGGTTCGCCCCGCCAGCCGGCGAACGAGCCGGCTTCGTCGTCGTCGTACATCGCCGCGCAGCCCTCACAGATCACCGCCAGGGTGACCTCCTCGCCCTTGCTCCGGGCGGCGTCGCAGCCGGGGCAGATCAGGTCGGCTTCGAGCCCGACGCCGGTCAGCAGGCGGTAGTAGTCAGGGTCCCCGGACTCGTACGGCCGGAGCAGGTGGGGGCAGGCACGGCTTTTTCCGGGATGTGCGACATGGCCGCAGGCGAGCGTTTCCACCCGGCCCAGTCTGCGTGACGCGCGCCAGTCCGGGCGGGTCCGCGTAGTTCGCCGTCCTCCGACGTTTCCTCGGCGTCTCCTGTTAACCGTCTGTGTGTCGGGTGTGTACAGGGTGGCTTCAGCGTGTGCCTCGCACGCATGACGATCTAGGTCGCACCGCGTGTCTCCACCATGTGAGGCGAGGCGGAAATGGCTGCGCGTTTCGGGTTCCTCCGGAGCCGGACCGGCGACACGGTCAGCTGGCGACTGCTGACCACCAACAACCGTGACCTCGGCCGGGCGCCGGGCGAGTTCCCGGACCGGGACACCTGCCGCACGGCGGCGTCCTGGGTGCGCGAGCACGCCGCCGAGTTGCGGGTCACGCTGACCCGGACCGGATCCGCGGGCTGGCGCTGGCGGATGTCGGCCGGTGACCTCGTGGTGGCCGTGTCCAGCCGCGACTACCAGCGGCGGATCCAGGCCAAGCACGCCGCCGAGGTCGTACTGGTGCTGCTGGCGGAGGCCGAGATGTTCGGCATGCAGCAGGCCGAGGACGGCCGCGGCGCCGGAGGGATCGCGTGACGACCACGACACTCGAGGCGGCTCTGCCCCGCGAGCGCCGGCGGCGGATCCGGCCGTCGGGGGGCGCGGACCGCGCGTACCGTGTGGTGCTTCGCCTGGCCGGCGCCGCCGTCCTGCTGCTGATGCTGATGGTCGGCGCGTTCCTCTTCGACAAGGCCGCCACCGCGCTGCGCCTGGCCGGCTGGGACTTCGTGACCACCCAGGACTGGGAGCCGGACTCGGGCAACTTCGGCATCGCCGCGGTGCTGACCGGCACGATCCTGATCGCGGGGGTGGCGATCGGCATCGCCGTGCCGCTGGCCACCGGGATGGCGCTCTACGTCTCCGAGTACGCGCCGGGGCGGCTGCGCCGGGTGCTGATCGGCTTGATCGACCTGATGGCCGCGGTGCCCAGCGTGGTCTACGGCCTGTGGGGGTTCGCCTTCCTGCAGGGGCAGGTGGTCGGGCTGGCCCGCTGGCTGTCCACCTGGTTCGGCTGGATCCCGTTCCTGCGGGTGACCGGGTCCGACCCGCGCGACCCGCTCGCGACCGAGACCGTCTACACGTCCTCGACGTTCATCGCCGGGATCGTGGTGGCGATGATGGTCGCCCCGGTGATCTGCTCGATCATGCGGGAGGCATTCTCCCAGGCGCCGATCGGCGAGCGGGAGGGCGCGTACGCGCTGGGCGCCACCCGCTGGGGGATGATCCGCTCGGTCGTCCTGCCGTTCGGCCGGGGCGGCATGATCGGCGGCACCATGCTCGGCCTGGGCCGGGCCCTCGGCGAGACCATCGCGGTCTACCTGATCATCTCGCCGGTCTTCGTGATCCAGCCGCACATCCTGCAGAACGGCGCCAACTCGGTCTCCGCACTGATCGCGCTGCGCTACGGCGAGGCCGGCCCGGTCGCCCTGTCCGCGCTGATGGCCGCCGGTGTGGCGCTGTTCCTGATGACGCTGGTGGTCAACTTCGGCGCCGGGATCGTCGTCTCCCGCAGCCGCTCCGGTGCCGAGAGCGAGGCGTGATGGACCAGCCCGAGATCCGCCGGGACACCGCGACACTGCGCGGCGAGGACGTCCTCACCGCGCTCGGCGCCGCGGTCGCCGCGATCTGCCTCACCGCGCTGATCTACTACTGGATCGCGCCGTTCTCCGGCCTGCTCGGCTTCGGCGCGCTGGCCTTCGCGAGCTTCCTGGCGCTCTACGCGGTGCTGCTCTGGCTCGACGGCGACGGCCCGTCGGTCCGCGACCGGCTGGCCTCCGCGGTGATCCACTCACTGGCCGCGCTGCTGCTCGTCGCGTTGGTCTTCGTGGTGACGTTCACGCTGGTCCGGGGGTTCTCGGCGCTGGTGCACCCGAACTTCTTCACCGAGGATCTGCGGCTGGCCGGTCCGCTGGAGCCGCTCACCGTCGGCGGCGGCCTGCACGCGCTGGTCGGCACCCTGCAGCAGATCGGGCTGGCGCTGGCCATCACGATCCCGCTGAGCCTGGTCTGCGCGCTGTTCCTGGCCGAGATGCGCGGCGGCTTCCCGCGGTTCGTGCGGACCGTGGTCGAGGCGATGACCGCGCTGCCGTCGATCGTCGCCGGGCTGTTCATCTACGCCACCGTGCTGCTGGTTCTCGGCTTCGACGAGTCCGGGTTCGCCGCGGCGCTGGCGATCAGCGTGATGATGATGCCGATCATGGTGCGCGCCGCCGACGTGGTGCTGCGCCTGGTGCCCGGTTCGCTCAAGGAGGCGTCGCTGGCGCTCGGCGCGAGCCGGTGGCGTACGGCCTGGCACGTCATCCTGCCGACGTCCCGCTCGGGGCTGGCCACCGCGGTCATCCTGGGCACCGCCCGCGGGATCGGCGAGACGTCACCGGTGCTGCTGACCGCCGGATACACCAAGGCGCTGAACACCGACCCCTTCCACGATCCGCAGGTCTCCCTGCCGCTGGCCACGTTCATGCTGGTCAAGTCGCCGGAACCGACCGTGGTGGCACGGGGGTTCGGCACCGCGGCCCTGCTGCTCCTGCTGGTGCTGCTGCTGTTCCTGCTCGCCCGGCTGGTCGGCGGCCGGAGCGCCGGCGAGCTCACCGCCCGGCAGCGGCGGGCCCGCACCCGGCAGTCGTCCCGCGACGTGGCCCGTATCGAGCGCCGTGGAAAAGGAAACTCATGATCAACATCAGACGTCTGGCAGCCGCGGTGACGGCTCTGTTCCTGGTCGCGGCGGTCGAGGTCGCCGGAGCGCCGCCGGCGGCCGCGGCGGACTACGTGCCGATCACCGGCTCCGGCTCGACGTGGAGCCAGAACGCGATCGACCAGTGGGCCTCCAACGTCGAGCAGTACGGCATGCGCGTCGACTACGGCGGCGGCGGTTCGACCCTCGGCCGCAACCAGTTCGCCAGCGGGCTGAAGGACTTCGGCGTCTCGGAGATCCCGTACGGCAAGGACGACGGCGCCGCGACCGAGGCCCGCCCGCCGTTCCCGTTCGCGTACATGCCGATCGTGGCCGGTGGCACGGCGTTCATGTACAACCTGGAGATCGGCGGCCGGAAGGTCACCAACCTGCGGCTCTCCGGTGACACCGTCACGAAGATCTTCACGAACGTCATCACGGTCTGGAACGACCCGGCCATCAAGGCGGACAACCCGGGGCTGGCACTGCCCGCCCGCAAGATCGTGCCGGTGGTCCGGTCCGACGGCTCCGGCACGACCGCTCAGCTGACGATGTGGATGGCCGCCCGGTACCCGCAGCTGTGGAACGCGTACTGCGCCAAGGCCGGCCGCAAGTCGAACCCGTGCGGCATCACCTCGCTCTACCCGCTGATCCGGGGCAGCGCGATGACCGCGCAGTCCGGCTCGCAGAACGTCTCCGGATACGTCGCGCAGAGGACGAGCGTGGGAACGATCACGTACGTCGAGTACTCGTACGCGAAGAACCTCGAGTTCCCGGTCGCGAAGATCCGCAACGCGAAGGACTACTACATCGAGCCGACCGCGGAGTCGGTGGCGGTGGCCCTGCTGGCTGCGAAGATCAACAACAACAAGAACTCGCCGGACTATCTGACCCAGGATCTGAGCGGGGTCTACGCGTACGGCGACGACCGGGCGTACCCGCTGTCCAGCTACAGCTACATGCTGATCCCGGTCGACCAGGAGAACAACAAGTTCAAGGCGACCAAGGGCAAGACCCTCGGCGACTTCTCCTACTACTTCCTCTGCGAGGGCCAGCAGCAGGCCAAGAAGCTCGGCTACTCCCCGCTGCCGATCAACCTCGTGCAGGCCGGGCTCGAGCAGGTGCGCCGCATCCCCGGCGTCGACGTCCAGAACATCGACATCAAGAACTGCAACAACCCGACGTTCTCCAGGAGCGGCAAGAACACGCTCGCCGAGACCGCGCCGCACCCCGACAAGTGCGACCGGTTCGGCGCGACCCAGTGCACCCGGGGGACCGGCGGCGCCCAGGCCGAGACACCCACCACCAACAACGGCGGCGGTGGCGCCAAGACGCCCACCGGCAACGGCGCGACGCCCGGCGCCACCACCCCCGCCGCCGGGTCCACGGCCGGCACCGGCACCGGGTCCACCGGTGGTGGCACGACCATCGACCCGGACACCGGTCAGGTGGTCGGTGGTGCCGGCGCCGGTACGGGCGGCGGCGACCCGGCCCTGGCGGTACCCGTCTCGGTCGGCCTCCAGCTGGACCCCGCGCTGAAGACCGCCCTGATCGCCCTGGCCTGTGTGCTGCTGTTCGCCCTCACGGTCGGCCCGCCGCTGGTGGCCCGGATGACCCGCCGGGGTGACCGCCGATGACCCGCCGCCTGGTGCCCGCCCTGCTCGCCGTCACGCTGGCCGCGCTCAGCACGCTCGCCGGCCCCGCCTCCGTCGCCACCGCCGCCGGCGAGGGCACCTCGGTCACCGTGCCCGGCCGGGGGGAGTTCGCCGCCCTGCGGGTCACCGTCAGCCAGACCACGGACCTGATCAACCAGGTGGTGACGGTCTCCTGGACCGGCGGCAAGCCCACCGTCGACAGCAGCGTTCACACCGACTACCTGCAGATCATGCAGTGCTGGGGCGACGACCCGGCCGGGCCGGACCGCGAGCAGTGCCAGTTCGGCGCCCTGCACAGCGACACCCGTGGCGGCCTCTGGACGGGCAGCCGGCAGGTGACGTACGGCGATCTGGACGACCCGGAGGAGACGATCGAGGAGCCGGCCGGCGGCAACCCGGCGTTCGTGCCGTTCCGGCCGGTCAGCGGGGAACCGGTCACCTCCGGTGGCGGTGGCGAGTACTTCGAGGTCGCCACGACCAACGAGATCCCGTACGGGCGGACCGGCGAGGACGGCTCCGGCGAGGAGTTCTTCGAGGCGCAGACCGCGACCGAGGCGCCCGGCCTGGGCTGCGGCGCGAGGCTCGCCGACGGCGGCGCCCGGTCCTGCTGGCTGGTGATCGTGCCGCGCGGCTCGGCCGAGGTGGACGGCAGCACCGGCGACGCCAAGCCGCACCGCTGGCTCGACTCGTCGCCGCTGAGCGCGTCCAACTGGGCGAACCGCATCGCCGTACCCCTGAAGTTTCAGCCCCTCGGGCGGGTCTGCCCGCTCGGCGCCGCGGAACGCCGCACGATCGGCGCCGAGGCCATGGCCGAGGCCATGCTGCGCTGGCAGCCCGCGCTCTGCGCGGGCGGTGAGCGGGTCTTCGGCTTCTCCACCACCACCGACAACCTGGCCCGCGGCCAGCTCACCGAGGACGAGCCCGGCCTGGTGTTCGTGAACCGCCCGGTGGCCGGTGACCCGGCCAGACCCCGCGTGTACGCCCCGGTGGCGGTCTCCGGGCTGGCCATCGCCGTGAACATCGACTGGCAGTCCGGTCTCGGCGCGGGCCCGGAGGACCTGAAGCGCGAGGGCAAGCGGATCCCGCCGATCAAGCTCACCCCGCGCCTGGTGGCCAAGCTGCTGACCCAGTCCTACCGGACCGGCGCGGACTTCAGCCACCAGCCGGTCGCGGCGAACCCGCTGTCGATCAGCTACGACCCGGAGTTCCAGCAGCACAACCCGGACTGGGTGCCGGCCGAGCCGGACAGCCCGGCGAGCGCCAAGCAGATGCCGCTGCCGATCGGCGACGCGCTGGTCTCGGTCGGGCAGACCGACATGGCCACGCTGCTGTGGGAGTGGGTGAACTCCGACGCCGAGGCGAAGGCGTTCCTGGCCGGGACGGCCGACCAGTGGGGCATGCGGGTCAACCCGATCTACCGCGAGCTGTCCTGGCCGGTGGACATCTTCCCGAAGAGCGACCTCTACTGCGTCGACCTGCGCGCCGACGACGG
This sequence comes from Actinoplanes sp. NPDC051861, assembly GCF_040681145.1. Lineage (NCBI taxonomy): Bacteria > Bacillati > Actinomycetota > Actinomycetes > Micromonosporales > Micromonosporaceae > Actinoplanes > Actinoplanes sp. NPDC051861. Next base: position 129,230 of record NZ_JBFAYE010000017.1, on the reverse strand, counting down.
CGTCGCCCGGGAGTGGTGCACGCTCGACATGCATCCGTACGCCAACCACATGCACGACTCGGCCCGCTCGGCGAGCCGCGGCGACACCCTGGTGCGCAACGCCACCTCGCGGGACAGCACCGGCGCGGTGGTCGGCTGGAAGAAGGGCACGCCGCAGTCGCCCGGCAAGCGGGCGGTGCTGGCGGTCACCGACGTCGCCACGGCGGAGCGGTACGGCCTGCCGACGGTGCAGCTGCGCAACGCGTCCGGCGCCTTCGTCGCGCCGAGCACGCCGAGCCTGCTGGCCGGGGTGTCCGCGATGACGCAGTCGCCGGCGGTCAGCGGTGTGCTCGACCCGAACCCGGCGACGAAGCTGTCCGGGGCGTACCCGCTGACCTCGCTGCTCTACGCGGCGACCGTGCCGTCCGGGCTGGACAAGGCGGCCGGCACGGACTACGCGGCGCTGCTGCGGTACGCGGCCGGCGACGGCCAGACGCCCGGTGTCACACCGGGCACCCTCCCGTACGGGTACGCGCCGCTGCCGCAGAGCCTGCGCGCCGCCACCCTGGCCGCGGCACAGACCGTCCTCGACGACGCCGGGCGCAAGACCTCGTCGCCGTCCCCGGCGGCCACGACGACGGCGCCGGTCACCACCCCGGGCGGCACGACACCGGCCACCGCCACACCGGCGGCGACCACGCCGGCCGCCGGTTCCGCCCCGAACGGGGCGGCGCCCACCGCGACACCGTCCGGGCACGGGTCCGCCGTCCCGATCGCGCAGGCCGCGCCGACGCCCGGCCACCCGCTGGGCAACCTGCGGTACGCGCTGGTCGTGACGCTGGCCGTGGGTTGCCTGGCGGGCCTGATCGGCCCGGTCCTCATGGCGCTGGCGCGGCGGCGCAGGCGAGTCCGGCGAGCCACGTGATCACCCACAGACGTCTGTGGCCAGGAGCGGTCACTCCTGGCCACAGCACCGGCAGCCGGAAGCTGCCGGAAGGTGCGGCCGGACGCGAGTCCGGCACGCGATCGCAGAGAAAAGGATAGCCGCAGTGCAGAACAAACGGTTCCTGGCTGTGATCGGGATCGGGCTGGTGGCGGCACTCGCCGTGACCAGCTCCCCGGCACAGGCCGATCCCGCAGGCGCTCCCACCTACCGTGAGCTGGCCGGTGTCGGCTCGGACACCACCGAGGGCGTCATGAACGGCCTCTCGGAGATCGTCACCAGCGCGAACGGCACCAAGCAGATCGCCTCCTACGACGCGTTCGGCAGCACCGCCATCAAGACCAAGGAGGCCGGCTGCGACATGAACCGGCCCGCCGGTTCGAACGCCGGTGTCACGGCCCTGGTCGCCTCGCTGAACGCCGGCAACAACTGCCTCGACTTCGCGCGCACGTCGAGCAACAACTCGCAGTCGTACGCGGGCGCGAACCTCACCTACATCCCGTTCGGGGTGGACGCGGTCACGTACGCGGTCCGTGAGGACGGTGCGATCTCCCGCAAGCTGACCAAGGCGCAGCTCACCACCGTCTACAACTGCGCGGCCGGCGCCAACTTCAAGCCGCTGCTGCCGCAGTTCGGCTCGGGCACCCGCTCGTTCTTCCTGCGGTCGCTCGGCTTCACCGACGCGGCGAACTTCACCCAGACGCCGAACCACACCTGCATCGGCGAGCTCGACTCGACCGGTAAGCCGCTGCAGGAGAACGCCGGCACGCTGATCACCGACACCAAGCACATCGTGCCGTACTCGATCGCCCAGTACCTGGCGCAGACCGGCCAGGTCGTGCCGGACATCCACGGCAAGACCGTGCTCGGCCAGCTCGACGGCATCGCGCCGACCGTGCTGAACCCGTCCTCGACGATGGCCCGCGACGTCTACAACGTCGTGCCCACCGCCAAGCTCACCACCGAGCCGGTCGCGAGCGTCTTCGTCGGCCCCACCTCGAAGGTCTGCGAGAACAGCACCACGATCAAGAAGTACGGCTTCGCGGCGCACCCGTCCTGTGGCTCCACGACCCTGCGTACCCCGTAACGGAAAGGCGAGTTGACTCTCATGCGACTCAAGTCCCGTACCCTCGGGGTCGCGCTGGCCACCGCCGTGGCGGCCACCCTGACCCTGATCGGCACCCCGGCGCAGGCCGCGCCGCCGGCCGGAACCGTCGGCTCGGTCACCGCCGACCCGGCCACCGGCACCGACCTGCTCGCGCCGAAGGTGCGCACCTCGGCCGGCTGCCCGTCCACCGCGGACGGCTACAACGCCTACCTGACCGGTCCCGGCGCGTTCTCGGCCGGTTACCTGATCGTGGCCACCCAGGACGTCAACTTCTCCACCACCAGCCCGTTCGACATCCAGCTGCGGCTCAGCTTCAAGGACGCCGCGACCGAGCTGGGCACGACGATCGTCCCGGGTGAGTACGACATCACCGTCAACTGCGTGGACACCTTCCTGGGCGACGTGAAGGGCACCTTCACGGGTGCGTTCTGGTTCACCTCGGCGACGGCGTACCAGAGCACCGACCCGAACCAGTCGGAGCCGTCGACCACCGCCCTGAGCGTCTCCCCGACCGGCCCGGTGTCCGCGGGCAGCCCGGTGGTCCTGCGGGCCGCCGTCACGCCGGCCACCGCCACCGGCACCGTGCAGTTCAAGGACGGCAGCGCCGCCCTGGGCGCGCCGGTCGCCGTCTCCGGCGGTGCCGCCACGCTGACCACGTCGGCGCTGGCCGCCGGCAGCCACCAGCTCACCGCCGTGTTCACCAGCACCACCAACGGCGTGAGCGGCTCCACCTCGCCGGCCACCACCCTGGTCGTCGAGGCCGCACCGGCCACCGCCACCGCGACCGCCCTGGCGGTCAACCCGTCCGGCCCGGTGGAGAAGTTCACCCCGGTCACCCTGTCCGCCCTGGTCGTACCGAAGGCCGCGGTCGGCAAGGTGCAGTTCACCGACGGCGGCCAGAACCTGGGCGCCGCGGTCACCGTCGTGAACGGCGAGGCCACCCTCACCACCAGCAGCCTCGAGGCGGGTGACCACTCCTTCACGGCCCGGTTCGTGCCCGCCGACTCCGGTGCCTACGCGGGTTCCGAGTCGACCGCCCTGCCGCTGACGGTCACCCCGTTCACCGGCGGCTCCGCCTCGCAGACCCTCTCCACCACCGTGGAGAGCGGCGCGCTGAGCGTCAGCGTGGAGAGCAACAACCCGGTCGTCCTGCCCGCGCCGGCGCTGGCGTCGGACGCCTCCAAGCTGACCACCGGCGGCACGCTCAACGCGATCACCGTCACCGACACCCGGGCCGGGAACCTCGGCTGGAACGTCTCCGGCCAGGTGTCCAACTTCGCCAACGGCAGCAACTCGATCAACGCCGCCAACCTCGGCTGGCAGCCCAAGGTCCTCGACCAGTCGCCGTCGCAGGAGGTCACCGCGGGTGCCAAGGTCGACCCGGCCGCCGCGATCGCGCCCGGCGCGGCCGCTCCGTCCGGTCTCGGCCTGGCCAGCAGCCGCACCCTCGCCGTCGCCGCCGGCGGCAAGGGCATCGGCACGGCTCACGTGAACGCCACCGTGTCGCTGCAGGCGCCGACCACCACCGTGGCCGGCACCTACACCGCCACCCTCACGATCACCGCCATCTGATCCACCCCGGTGCGGGACGGCCGCCTGCCGTCCCGCACCACCCCACGACCCTGAGGACGGTCACCATGCGGCGTGCGGTCACGGCACTGCTCAGCATTCTTGTCACGCTCGGCCTGGCCGGGAGCCCGGCGGCCGCCGCACCCGGCGGTGAGAACGGCCGGGTCACGTTCGGTGTCCGGCCCACCGGCAAGTCCGGCCCGGACGACCGGTCCACCTTCGCGTACGCGGCCACGCCCGGCGGTGTGTTCACCGACCAGGTGGAGATCTCCAACGCGGGCACCAGGCCGATCACCCTGCGGGTGTACGCGAACGACGCGTTCACCACGCCGACCGGAGGTTTCGACGTGCTCGCCGGGGGTGGCACGTCCGACGACGCCGGTGCCTGGGTGACGCTGTCGAAGAACTCGGTGAAGGTACCGGCCCGCGGCCGGACCGTCGTGCCGTTCACCCTGAAGGTCCCGCAGAACGCCACACCCGGCGACCACAGCGCCGGCGTCGTCGCCTCGCTCGCGTCCGTGCAGACCGACGCCGAGGGCAACCGCGTGGCCGTGGACCAGCGCGTCGGCGCCCGCATCTACCTGCGGGTCAGCGGCACCCTCGAGCCGGGGCTCACGGTGGAGAAGCTGAGTGCGCGGTACCACCCGAACAGCAACCCGTTCCGCAGCGGCCGCACGACGCTGACCTACCGGGTACGCAACACCGGCAACGTCCGCGTCGGCGCCAGTCAGACCGTGACCGTCCGTACCCTCTGGGGCGGCGAGCGCACGGCGAAGGGCATCACCGACGTCGCGGAGATCCTGCCCGGCGACGCGGTCGACGTCACCGCCGAGGTGGCCGGCGCGCTGCCCGCGATCTGGCTGACCGGTGCCGTCCACGCCGACCCGCTGGCCCAGGCCGGCGACCAGAAGCTGCAGCTCGTCGCGGTGACCAGGGAACGCGGTTTCTGGGCGATGCCGTGGACCCTGCTGGCCGCCGTCCTCGCGATCGCACTGCTGGTGGGCGCCCGGTTCGGATTCCGGCGGTGGCGCCGGCGCGACCGTGTGGCCGGCTGAGGCCGTGCTGGCCACGGTGTCCGCGGCGGCCCTGCTGGGCGCGCCGGCCGGTGGCCTCGCCTTCGACCCGGCGGAGAGCATCGACACGGCCGCGATCACGGTACGGACCTCGGCCGGCTGCCCGGAGCCCGCGGACAGCTACCACGCGGTGGCGCGCGGGCACGGCTTCCCCGTGGACGGGCAGGTGGTGACGGCCCCGACGGGTGCCGGGCTGTCCCGGGCGGAGGGGTTCGACGTCTATTTCGCGCAGACCATGAAGGACTTCGCGACCGACAACCGCACCACCCTCGACGGCCCCTACGACGTGACCGTGTACTGCACGAACGGCTTCAGCGGCGAGGTGTTCGCGACGTTCTCCGGCTCGCTGACCTTCACCACGCCGACGACGTACCGAACAGGCGACGTCCTGGCCGCCGCCCCGCCGGCGGCCGAATCCGCCCGCCCGCCGGTCGGCTGGATCGCCGCGGCCACCGCCGTCCTGCTCGCCTTCGAAACGGGACGCCGGTACGGCCGCCGTTCCACGACCTCCCGGAAGGGATGACCCGTGCTGCGTACGATCCGGGCCTGGGCCGCCGTGGCCCTCGTCTCCGCCGCCGCCGCGGTGGCGCTGCTGCCGCCGCCCGCCTCCGCCGACGTGATCGGCACCCTCACCTTCGCACCACCGACCGGCACCGATGTCCTGGCGCCGGAGGCGCGCACCTCCGCGGGCTGCCCGGACACCGCGGACGGCTACATCGCCTTCCTCACCGGGCCGGTGTTCGCCGAGCCGTTCGTGATCGTGGACAACCAGAGCGTCAACTTCTCCACCACCGGCCCGTTCGACGTCCAGTTCAAGATGAGCTTCAAGGACGCCGCGGACGACCGGAAGGTGACGATCACACCCGGCGACTATCTGATCACCCTGCACTGCATCGACACGTTCCTCGTCGACGTGAAGGCCTCGTTCACCGGGACGGTCACGTTCGTCTCCGCCACCGAGTACGGCAGCGGCGGCGCCAACCCGTCCACGTCGGCCTCGGCCACGCCGTCGGCCTCCACCTCCACCTCGGCGTCCCCGTCGCCGTCGGCCACGGTGTCGACCTCGGCCACACCGGATCCGACGCCGACCTCCACCGAGGACCCGGACCCGACGCCCACGGCCACCGAGACCCCGAGCCCGACGCCCACCACGACCGTCGCCGCCACGCTCCCGATCACCGGGCCGCCCTCCGCCGACCGCCTGCTCCTGGTCGGTCTGCTGCTGGTCGCCGCGGGTGTCGTTCTGGTCGCCGCCGGTCGGCGACCGGCCGGGGCGCCACGCTCGTGACGGTCCTGGAGAGCGCGGCGCCGCCGGCCGCGCCCGCGGCGGCGGAGGTCGGTGCTTCGCCGCCGGCTCCGGTGCGTGAGGACGAAGGACCCTTTCCGGTACGCCTCGCCGGCACCGCCCTGACCATCCTCGCCGTGGTGATGCTCGGCTTCGCCGCCCAGTTCACCGTCGTCGGCTCCCTCTCGCACGACCGGGCGCAGAAGGTGGCCTACGCCGACTTCCGGGCCGAACTGGCCAGGGCCACCGCGCCGGTCGGCTCGCCACCCGCGGACTCCGGCACGGCCGTGGCGATCCTGTCCATCCCGGCGATCGGGATGCGTGAGGTGGTCTTCGAGGGCACGACCGGCAAGGTGCTCACCGGCGGTCCCGGCCATCGGCGGGACACCGTCCTGCCCGGTCAGGCGGGCGTCAGCATCCTGATGGGCCGCCGCGCCGGGTACGACGGCCCGTTCGCCCGGGTCGGCGAACTCAGCCGCGGTGACACCGTCACGGTGGTCACCGGGCAGGGTGAGCACACGTACCAGGTGCTCGGCGTGCGCCGGGCCGGGGAACCCCAGCCGCCGGCACCGGCGGCGGGGGAGGGCCGGCTCACCCTGATCACCGGGGACGGCCAGGCGTACGTGCCGGTCGACGTGCTCCGCGTCGACGCGAAGCTCACGTCGCCCGTCCAGCAGACCCCGCCGGTCGCCGTCGCCACGGCCCTGCTGCCCGCCTCCGAGCAGGTGATGGGCATCGACCTGATCGCGTTGGTGCCGCTCGTGCTCTGGGGCGAGCTGCTGCTGGCCGCGGCGCTCGCGGTGTCCTGGCTGCGGCGCCGGCTCAGCCCCTGGCACGCCTGGCTGATCGGCCTGCCCGTCCTGACCGTGACCGGCCTGCTCGTCGCGGGTGCGGCCACCCGCCTGCTGCCCAACCTGATCTGACCCGAAGGACCGGTGCGCCGTGACCGAAACCGCCCTCATGCCCGACCTGCGCGCCCTGGACGCCGAGGACGTGTCCGCCTGGTTCGGCGACCGCAAGGTCCTGGACCGGGTCTCGCTCGCCATGCCGTCTCGCATGGTGACCGCGCTGATCGGGCCGTCCGGCTGCGGCAAGTCCACGTTCCTGCGGATCCTCAACCGGATGCACGAGCTGGTGCCCGGTGCCTCCCTGGCCGGCTCGGTGCGCCTGGCCGGCGAGGACATCTACGAGCGGCGGATCAAGGTCACCGAGGCCCGCCGGAGGATCGGCATGGTGTTCCAGAAGCCGAACCCGTTCCCGGCCATGTCCATCTACGACAACGTGGTGGCGGGCCTGCGGCTCACCGGCACCCGGTCGACCCGGCGCGAGCGCGACGACCTGGTGATGGAGAGCCTGAGCCGGGCCGGGCTCTGGAAGGAGGTGCGTGACCGCCTGCGCCAGCCCGGCGGCGCGCTCTCCGGCGGCCAGCAGCAGCGGCTCTGCATCGCCCGCTCCCTCGCCGTACGCCCCGAGGTGCTGCTCATGGACGAACCGTGCTCGGCCCTGGACCCGACCTCGACCCGCCGCATCGAGGAGACGATCAGCGAGCTGGCCGCCGAGGTCACCATCGTGATCGTCACGCACAACATGCAGCAGGCCGCCCGGGTGTCCCAGAGGTGCGCGTTCTTCCTGGCCGAGCAGGGCACGCCAGGGCACATCGTGGAGTCCGGCGACACCGAGCAGATGTTCGGTGCGCCGGTCGACCCGCGGACCGCCGACTACGTCAACGGGCGCTTCGGCTGAGCCGTCAGGCGCAGGCGATCCCGTCGCCGTCGGGGTCGAGTTCGGTGCGGTAGCCCTCGGTGCCCTTCCGCAGCGGCGTGGCCTTGGCCAGCTTCGCCTCGGCGCAGGTGCGGTAGTAGACGCCGGCCTCCCGCCCGTCGACCGCGTCCACCGGCTGGGTGGTCAGTCCGGGCGAGGACTTGGTCTTCTTCTTCGCCGGTGTGGCCGACGCTGCCGGCGCGGACGGCCCGGACGGGTTCGCTCCGGCCGGCGGGGCGCCCGCCGCCGGTGCGGAGGCGCCCGGCATGAACTGGGGCCCGGCCGCCACGTCGTCCTCGCCGCCGCCGCTCAGCACCTTTCCGGCGACGAGCGCGACGAACAGGATGGACGCGAACGCCACCACGGCCATGACGAAGAAGCGCTTACGCCGGTCCACATTTTTCACGCGGGGCAGTCTCACACAGCCGGTCGGGTGCCCGGCTCGCGCACTCGGCCGGAACCGGCGGGCCGTTCGCCTTATCCCGTGCCATTTGCCGAAACCGCCAGTCCGAAAACTGTTATATGTGGCGCGCCCGTGCGGTGAACTGCAAGTCTTTCATGACTATCGATATTTGCAGCTCAACGTGCATGGGAGCGCTCCCGTATGGTGCTGGTCCATGGCAGAGCGAAGAGGGAACCGCGGTGTGGTGCTCGCCGTCGCGGCGATGCTGATCACGGCCGGCGCGGCGGTGCTGGCCGGCGGAGGCGGTGCCCAGGCGGCGACCGCCGGATGCGGAAGGACACCGACGCTGCGCGACGGCACCTACACGATCCAGAGCGGCGGCCGGGCCCGCACGTACATCCTCCGGTTGCCGTCCGGATACAACAGCAACCAGTCCTATCGGCTCGTCGTCGGGCTGCACTGGCTCAACGGCAGCGCCAACGACGTCGTCGGCAACGGGTTCTACGGCCTGCAGCAGCGCTCCGGCAACACCGCGATCTTCGTGGCGCCCCAGGGTCTCGACGCGGGCTGGGCCAACACCGGCGGCCGCGACGTCACGCTCGTCGACGACATCCTCCGAACGGTCGAGAACGACCTGTGCGTGGACACGTCGCAGCGGTTCGCGCTGGGCTTCAGCTACGGCGGCGCCATGAGTTACGCCCTGGCGTGCGCCCGGCCCACCGTGTTCCGGGCGGTCGCGCCGATTGCCGGCGCCAACCTCAGCGGGTGCTCCTCGGTCTCGCAGCCGGTCGCCTACTTCGGTGTCCACGGCACCCGGGACAGCGTTCTGAACATCTCCCAGGGCCGGTCGCTGCGGGACAACTTCGTCCGCGCCAACGGCTGCACCGCGCAGAACCCGCCGGAGCCGGCGCAGAACAGCGGAACCCACATCACCACCGCGTACTCCGGGTGCCGGGCCGGATATCCGGTCCAGTGGGCGGCCCATGACGGCGACCACGTGCCGCTGCCGACCGACCGCAACTCGTCCACGTCGTGGGTGTCCGCCGAGGTGTGGCAGTTCTTCAGCCAGTTCGGCAGCACTCAGCCGTCGAACCCGCCGTCCAGCCCGGCCTCGCCCAGCCCCTCGTCCCCCAGCCCCTCGTCCCCCAGCCCTTCGGCGCCGCAGACCGGCGCGTGCCGGGTCACCAGCGCCGTCAACGCGTGGAACAGCGGGCTGACCGTGAACATCGCGGTCACCAACACCGGCAGCGTGGCGGTCAACGGCTGGCGGCTGACCTTCGCCCTGCCCGCCGGCCAGAACATCACCGGCGGCTGGAACGCCACGTACTCACCCACGTCCGGGCAGGTCACGGCCACCAACGTGTCCTACAACGGCGGTGTGGCGCCGGGGGCGTCGGTCAGCTTCGGATTCCAGGCCACGCACACCGGCAACAGCGGGCCGCCCACCGGGTACGCCCTGAACGGCTCCGCCTGCGCCTGAGGGTCACTCCTTGATCGCGACCCCGCAGTACTGATTGACGTCCTCGTCGCCGGTGGTGTCGTCCGGGCGCCAGCGGTTGCACGGGACCACGCCCGGCTCGAGCAGGCGCAGGCCGTCGAAGAAGGCGGTGATCTCCGCGGCACTCCGATACTTGATCTTCGGGGTGCCGCGCTCGTTCCAGAAGTCGACGATGCGGTGCGCCTCGTCGGTGTTGATGTCGTGGCAGCCGTGCGCGATCGCCAGGTAGCTGCCGGGCGCCAGCGCCTCCACCAGCTCGCGGACGACGGCGAGGGCCCGGTCGTCCTCGCGGATGAAGTGCACGATGCCGAGCAGGGTCAGCGCGATGGGCTGGTCGAAGTCGAGGGTGTCGCGGGCCGCCGCCAGGATCGAGGCGGGGTCGTTGAGGTCGGCCTCCACGTAGGAGGTCACGCCCTCCGGGGTGCCGGCCAGCAGGGCGCGGGCGTGCACGAGGACCAGCGGGTCGTTGTCGACGTACACCACCTTGGTCTCGGGTGCGACCTGCTGCGCGACCTGGTGGGTGTTGTCGGCGGTGGGCAGCCCGGTGCCGATGTCGAGGATCTGCCGGATCCCGCCGTCGGCGACCATGTACTCCACCGAGCGGCGCAGGAACTTCCGGTCCTCCTTGGCGAGCGTGACGATCGACGGCAGCATCCCGGCGATCGCGTCACCGGCGTCGCGGTCGGGCTGGAAGTTGTCCTTGCCGCCCAGCCAGTAGTTCCACAACCTGGCGGAGTGCGGGGTGTTGGTGTCGAGTTGCTGGCTCGCCGGCTCCGCCACGATGGGGTCCTTCCAAGGTCCACTTTGATCACTCGGTGGCGTTCATGATGCCACCTGCCCGGGACGGACGCGCTCCCGCGGTGCGGTGACAATCCGGCGGCGGTGCTTCATCGCGTACATCTGCTCGTCGGCCGCATGAAGGACGGCGCCCGCCGTCGCGCTGAGGTCTCCCGCGGGGATCACCGTGACCCCGACGCTCAGCCCGCACCGCACCAGGGTCCCGCCCGCCGCGATGGGCTCGGTCGCCGCGTCCGCCAGCCGGTCCGCCAGCGCCCGCGCGCCGTGCTCGTTCAGGTCGACCGCGAGCAGCGCGAACTCGTCGCCGCCCAGGCGGGCCAGGGTGTCGCCGGGCCGCAGCTGGGCGCCGAGGCGGCGGGCCATCTCGATCAGCACCTCGTCGCCGGCGCCGTGCCCCCACGTGTCGTTGATCGGTTTGAAGCCGTCCAGGTCGACCACGAGCAGGGCGAGCCCGTTGTCGCCGTCGTGGACACCGGTCAGGGCCCGGTCCAGCCGCTCGTCGAACCGGGCCCGGTTGGCCAGGCCGGTGAGCGGATCGCTGTACGCCCGGCGCGTCAGCTCCGCCTCCAGTGCCCGGCGAGCGCTCACGTCCCGCAGGCTCAGGACGGCCACGCCCAGCTCCGGGTCCTCGGTCTGCGAGGCGGCGATGGCCTCGACGTGCACCTCCGACCCGTCGGCACACCGCAGCGGCAGCTCCCGCCGGTCGGTCAGGTCGTCGCCCGCCGTGACGATCGCGTGCAGCCAGGTGTGCGCGTCGACCACGTCCTCCGGGCGCATGAACTCGTCGACGCGGCGGCCGAGCAGCTTCTCCGGTTCGTGCCCGAGCAGGTTGCGCACCGACGGGCCGGCGTAGCAGATCCGCCACTCCTCGTTGACCGCGACGACCGCGTCGGACGAGTTGCGCAGCAGGATCTCCACGCGGCGCTCGGCGTCGCTGCGGCGCCGGTCCTGGCGCCAGCGGTTGGCCGCGGTCATCGCGCTCAGCCCGACCACGCCGACGAGCAGCGTGCCCATCGCGACGGTGAACTCCAGGCTGGGCGGGTGCGGCCCGGTCTGCAGGGCCAGGAAGCCGGCCACCGCGGCCGCGCCCAGCGCGATCACCCAGCTCGGCGGGTAGAGCGCCGCGGCACTGGTCACGATGAGCAGCGCACCCGGAAGATAGAGGGCGTCGCCGTTGCCGTCCGCCATGCTGAAGCCGAGAAGCACCGGCAGCTCCACCACCCACCAGGCGATCAGGGCCTCGCGGACACCGCGGCGGCGGACCAGCCGCGACCACGGCAGCAGGGTGAGCCGGATCTGGATCAGGCCGGCGGCACCGAACAGCCACGCCGCCCACCGCAGGTCCGCGTCCCAGCCGGTGGCGATCCGCAGGCACCCGAAGAGCGTGATGCCGGTCGCCAGCCACCCGCCGACCTGGACCTGCCGGTGCCAGTACTCCGCGTCGTGGTCGTCGGCGATCGCCCTCATGCGCCCGGCCGGTAGGCGGCGCGGACGAACTCGGTGATCTCCTCGGCGGTGCCCGGCTTGGCGAACAGGTAGCCCTGGCCGTACGTGCACCCGAGGTCGGAGAGCATCTCGTGCTGGCCCTCCTCCTCGATGCCCTCGGCGACGGTCTGCAGGCGCAGCGCCTTGCCGAGCCCGACCACGGCCTCGACGAGCGTGGCGTCGTCCTGGCTGACCGTGATGCCGTCGATGAACGCCTTGTCGATCTTCAGAATGTCGATCGGGAAGCGCCGCAGGTAGGACAGCGACGAGTACCCGGTGCCGAAGTCGTCGATGGCGATCCGCACACCCAGGCCGCGCAGCGCGTGCAGGGTCTCCACGGTCGCGTCGACGTCGGTCATCAGCAGCGACTCGGTGATCTCGAGGACCACGCGCTCGGGGTCGATGCCGGAGTCGGTCAGCGCGCCGCGGACGACGTCGACCAGGCCGGGCTCCTGGAACTGGCGGGCGGAGAGGTTGACGCTGACGCGTACCCGCTCGGCGCCCGGGATGTTCCGGTGCCAGTCGGCGACCTGCCGGCACGCCTCGCGCAGCACGAACGCGCCGAGCCCGATGATCAGGCCGGTCTTCTCGGCGTGCGGGATGAACAGGCCGGGTCCCAGCAGGCCCCGGGTCGGGTGGTCCCAGCGGACCAGCGCCTCGACGCCGATCGGCAGCGCGCCGGGCAGGTTGACGATGGGCTGGTAGACGACCCGGAACTCGCCGGCGGCCAGGGCACGTTCCATCTCGCCGCGCGCCTCGGCCTCGGCGACGGCGGCGGCGTACATCGAGGGCTCGAACACCGCGGCCCGGTCGCCGCCGGCGCTCTTGGCCGCGTACATGGCCAGGTCGGCGTCGCGCATCAGCTCGTCGACCGCGCTGCCGTCGCCGGTCTCGCCGGCCTTCACGGTGGCCACGCCGAGGGAGGCGGTCACGATCAGGTCGTTGTTGGCGATGCGTACGGGCTCCCGCACCGCTTCCAGGAGGCGATCCGTGACGGTGTGCAGCCCCAGGTCGTCCAGGTCCTCGACGAGCACCGCGAACTCGTCGCCGCCGAGGCGCGCGAGCGTGTCCGACGGGCGCAGCGCCGCGGTCATCCGCACGGCCACCCGCCGCAGCAGCTCGTCACCCGCCGGGTGGCCGAGCGTGTCGTTCACCTTCTTGAAGTCGTCCAGGTCGATGACCAGCAGCGACACCCGCCCGGCGGTACGCGCGTGACGCCGCTCGGCGGTGGCGATCCGGTCCCGCAGCAGCGCCCGGTTGGGCAGCCCGGTGACCGGGTCCTCGAACGCCTGCCGGGTGAGCTCGCGGCGCAGGCTGTTCTGCGTGGTGACGTCCCGGACGCTCAGGATGAGCGCGCCGATCGCCGGGTTCGCGAGGTGGTTGGTGCCGGTCACCTCGGTGTCCAGGTAGTGGCCGTCGGCGTGCAGGCTGCGCGACTCCAGGCGGGCGGTGTGCCCCGGTTCGGCGGCGCGCAGGTCGGCGACCCACTTCTTGACCGACTCCAGCTCGTCCGGGTGCGCCATCGCCAGCAGGTCGGCGATCGTCAGCGTGGCCGCCTCCCGGCCCAGGATGCGCCCGGTGGAGGAGCTGGCGTACCGGACCTCGCCACCGGCGATCGCCACGACCGCGTCGGAGCCGTTCTCCAGCAGGGCGGCGGCGCGCTGTTCGGCCTCCTCGCGCTGGTTGTGCTGGACACGCCGGTTGTGGACGGTCAGCACGCACAGGCCGGTGACGACGACCATCATGCTGGTCATCGAGACGACCAGTGGTGTCTCGGGGAGCCGGTCGACGGCGAGCAGCGCCAGGTAACCGATCACCCCGGCGGTGCCGAGGGCGACGGTCGCGCGGGTGGCGATGGTGCCGGCGGCGGCCACGGTGATCACCATGGCGCCGACCGGGAACATCACGCTCGCATCCGGGTCGGGCAGGTTGAACAGCACGAGGGCGGCGAAGCTCGCCGCGTACCCGGTGACCAGTGCGCCGTACGCCCAGCTCCGCTGAAGGATGTGCTCCCAGCGCAAGCGGGTCGCCGCCAGCAGCAGGAGCGCGATCGGGGCCAGCGCGGCCGGTGCCCATCCTGGCTCCGGCCAGGCGAGCTCGACGCGCACCAGGCCCATCACGGTCAGTGCGGCGAAAACGCACAGGTTGAGACGGACCTGGCGGGCCAGGTGCCCCGTCTGTCTCGTCTGGAAGTCCGCCCAGCGCATCACGTCCCCGCCATCGGCCGGGCCCGGGCGTTCGTGAGAGGAATCGACGTTCTTGACAACAGTAGCCGAATCGTGAAAACGTTTTCGAGACCACTCCACCTGGTCAAACTCGTTACTGCCGAAACCCGAGGAGTATCATGCCCTCACGACGGCAATTCCTCCAGTACGGCACGGCCGCCGCTCTTGCCGCCTCCGGCACCTCTCTCAGCCGGCCGTCTGTGCCCGGGACGATCAACGGCATGCCCGTCCCGTCCTCGTGGCGCGCCGTTCCGTTCTCCCTCGATCAGGTCGACCTGCGGCCGAGCATCTTCACCGAGAAGCGTGACCGGATCCTCGCCTACGCCCGCGCCTATCCGGCGGACCGGATCCTCAGCAACTTCCGGGCGGCGGCGGGGCTCCCGGCCTCGGGCGCGCAGCCGCCCGGCGGGTGGGACGACGCCACCGGCAACCTGCGGGGCCACTACAGCGGGCACTTCCTGTCGATGCTGGCCCAGGCGTGGGCGGGCACCGGGGAGGCGGTGTTCAAGGAGAAGGCGGACTACATCGTCGCGGGGCTCAAGGAGTGCCAGGACGCGTGGACCGCGCAGGTCGGGCTGCCGGGGACCCCGCCGCCGCCCGCCACCTGGGTGGACGGCGGACTGGAGCTCAACGGGGACGGCCAGTATGTGGGGCTGCCGGACGCGACGGTTGACGGGCTGCGGCGGTGCACGATCCGGATGCGGCTGAAGCTGATCGAGCGGCGTACCTGGTCGCGGGCGTTCGACTTCGGCACCGGGACCGCGGTGAACATGTTCCTCACGGTTCATGACGGTGTGGGGCCACGCTTCGCCATCACCACCGGTGGGAGCGGGGGTGAGCAGCGGATCCAGGGGAGCGCTCCACTGCCGGTGGGAGAGTGGGTGGATCTGGCGGTCACGCTCGACGGGTCGGCCGGGACGCTCTATGTGAACGGTGTGGTGGCCGGTTCCCATGCGAACATGACCCTGACCCCGGCTGACCTCGGTGCTCCCAAGAACAATTGGATCGGCCGCTCGCAGTACGGTGACGCGGGCCTGAAGGCGGTCGTCGACGAGTTCCACCTGTCCGACTCAGCCGAAATATCCGATATTTCGGGAAATGTGGTGGCTTACCGTTTCGAGGAGACGGCCGGGACCAAGGTCGCCGACTCGTCGGGCCGCGGCTGGGACGCGGCAGTGGTGACCGGTGCCGGCGGTGCGCCCGGGCCGAGCCACGCCGGCTTCCTCGCCGCGTACCCCGAAACGCAGTTCATCCTTCTGGAGCAGTACACGACGTACCCGGCGATCTGGGCGCCCTACTACACCTGCCACAAGATCATGCGCGGTCTGCTCGACGCGCACACGCTGACCGGCAACGCCACCGCACTCGACGTGGTCCGCGGTATGGGGGAGTGGGTGCACAGCCGGCTCAGCAGGCTGCCCCGCGAGCAGCTCGACCGGATGTGGGCGCTGTACATCGCCGGTGAGTACGGCGGCATGAACGAGGTGATGGCCGACCTCGCGTCGCTGACCGGGAACCGGACGTTCCTGCAGACCGCCGGCTACTTCGACAACACGGCGCTGCTGGCGAACTGCGTGGCGGACGTGGACACCCTGGACGGCAAGCACGCCAACCAGCACATTCCGCAGTTCCTCGGCTATCTGCGGATGTTCGAGCAGGGTGCGGGGCGCGACTATCGCACGGCGGCGGCGAACTTCTTCGGGATGGTGGTGCCGCATCGGACGTACATGCACGGCGGCACCGGGCAGGGCGAGGTGTTCCGCAAACGCGACGTGATCGCGGGCAGCATCGTGAACACGACCAACGCGGAGTCGTGTGCGGCGTACAACATGCTCAAGGTGGCGCGGAACCTCTTCTTCCACGAGCCGTCCGCCGGCCTCATGGACTATTACGAGAAGGCGCTGGTCAACCAGATCCTGGCGTCGCGGCAGGACGTGGACAGTGCGACGAATCCGCTGGTCACGTACATGGTTCCGGTCGGTGCGGGCGCGCGGCGCGGTTACGGCAACACCGGCACCTGCTGCGGCGGCACCGGCCTGGAGAACCACACGAAGTATCAGGACTCTATTTACTTCCGGTCAGCGCGCGGCGACACGCTTTACGTCAACCTCTACATCCCGTCGACGCTGAACTGGGCGCAGCGCGGTCTGACGATCACTCAGAGCGGCGATTACCCCAGGTCGGCGGCGACCACCCTGACCTTCGCCGGCCGGGGCCGTCTCGATCTCCGGCTGCGGGTGCCGTCGTGGGCACGCGGGGGCTTTTCGGTCACGGTCAATTCAAAAGCCTTTGATGTACGCGTAAAGCGCGACGGATACACCAGTGTCGACCGGCACTGGCGCGACGGTGACCGTGTGGAGATCCGGTTCCCGTACCACCTGCGCGTGGAGAAGGCGATCGACGACCCGAGCCTGCAGGCCCTGCTCTACGGCCCGGTGGCACTGGTGGCCAAGTCCGCCGGCACCGAATACCTGCCGATGTCGTGGTACTCCTCGCTGGGCCTGTCCGGCGACCTGACCGCGATCGTCCAGCCCGGCGCGACGCCGATGACATTCACAGCGGGGACGGTGCCGTTCGAGCCGTTCTACCTGGGCGACACCCAGCCGTATCACGCGTACTTCCGCCGCGTGGAGCCCACGATCGCGTTCGCGGGCACAGACTCCGGCGTGGAGAACGTGAACGGCTTCCTGGAGACCCTGTGGAACAAGGCCCCGTTCCGGAACCGGTGGGAGTTCCTGCGGGCGGTCTCGGACACGGTTCGGGCGTGGGAGAGGGAAGGGTTGTTATCGCGTGCTCAATCCGATGCCGTCAAAGCAGCCGCAGCCGCCGCACCCATCGGCTAGGGGTTCGACCGTGTGCCGCCTGACGTCTGCCGGGCGGCACACAGCCGGCGCAGGCCCGGCCCTCGCAGGTCGGCGAGGGCCGCGGCCCGGCCGGTGACCGCCATGGCGATCGCCTCCGCCGGACCGGAAATGATCTCGCCGTCGCCGGTGGTCCAGTCGATGTCGGTGGCCTTGAGGGAGGTGCCGGTGAGGCTTCCGGCGCGGACGAGCGAGGGCGCGACCGTGGGGGAGACCAGGTAGTCCAGCAGGATCCGCCAGTGTTCCACGGGCACGTCGGCGGGCAGACCGAGCGGGCGGGCGATGTCGCGAAGGTGCAGGCAGGTTTCCGCGAACGGTCCCATCGGGCCGACCCGTGGTGGATCGATGCGGTCGTGCGCGTGCGTCCGGAGCAGCGTGATCAGCTCGGTTCGGGGCTTGCCGGCCAAGCGCTTGGTGAAGTGGTCGACGGTGCGGTCGGTGTTGCCGCGGTACCGGAACGAGACCAGGAGGAAGCGGCCGAAACCGACCAGCATGGGCTGAACGAAGTGGGCGGCCATGTGCCGGACGGTCCAGCCGCGGCAGAGGGTCTCGGTGTCCCACTGGCGGTCGCTCAGGCTGTCGAGGAGGTCGGCGATCATCAGGCGGTTGGTGGTCGTCAGCTG
The DNA here is from genome assembly GCF_040681145.1 of Actinoplanes sp. NPDC051861. Taxonomy (NCBI): domain Bacteria; kingdom Bacillati; phylum Actinomycetota; class Actinomycetes; order Micromonosporales; family Micromonosporaceae; genus Actinoplanes; species Actinoplanes sp. NPDC051861. The sequence continues at coordinate 111,619 of NZ_JBFAYE010000017.1, read as the reverse complement.
GTAGATCTCGGTCATCCGGCCGCCTTTCGTCGGATGTCGCGGTGGAGTGCGGTCAGCACCCGGACGGTGGTGGTGATGTCGTCCGCGCTGCACTCGGGGGCCAGCTCGCTCAGCTCGCGCAGCTCGTCGTCGCGGATCCGGCCGAAGCGCTCAGTGCCGGCGGGGGTCAGGGCGATCAGCACGGAACGGCGGTGTGCCGGGTTCTCCTGCTGCTCGACGTGCCCGAGTTCGATCAGGTCGTTGACGTGTCGCTGCACGCCCTGCCGCGCGAGGTCCAGCCGCGCAGCGATCGTGGGAACGGTGGTGGGGCCGCTCTCGGCGAGGATCTCCAGGACGGCGCGCATGCCGACGGTCAGGTTGTGGGGCTTGAGGCGGGTCTCGACGACGCGGGCCGAGTTGAGGACGAGCGGCCGGACCAGCCGCACGATTTCGTATATTTCGTGACCTCGGACGCTTCGTTCGAACATGACAACAATGTTGTCATGTTCGGTGGAGGTTCTCCAGTGCTTGCAGGAAGAAGTGGCGCTCCTCGTCGTCCAGCTGGCCGAGCATCGTCTCCTCGGCGGACCGGATCTCGGCCTGGACGGCGCTGTGCAGATCGCGCCCGGCCGGTGTGAGGCGCAGCAGCCGCACGCGGCGGTCGGCGGGATCCGGCTCGCGCTCGATGAGGGTGCGCCGCTGCAGCTCGTCGAGGATGCCGATGATCCGCGTCTTGTCCGCGCCGATCGACCGCGCGAGCGCCGCCTGCGTGCGCATCGGCTCGTCGCGCAGGGCTGTCAGCACCGCGTATCCCCACATCGAGACGTCGTGCTCGGCAAGGATCGGCTGCTCGATCGCGATCAGCTGCCGCGCCAGCCGGGCCAGCATCGCGGCCAGGTCAGGACGGCCGTTGGTCACGCCGTCGAAGTTATCCGATTGACAGACCGTAAGCTCCTGTAGATAGTAAGCGCATGCCTACGAATATCCCAGACTTCCGTGCCGCGGACGTGGTCGCCGTCCGAGCGACCGTCGACCTGATCGCCAAGATCGCGGCCACCGACCTGGCTCTCCCGACCCCCTGCGCCGGCTGGGACCTGGCCACCCTCCTCAAGCACATGACCGAGCAGCACGACACCTTCGCCGCGGCGGTCGGCGGCGCTTCGGCGGCGGTGGGGTCGAGTGCGCCGGATCCGGTGCGGGACTACTTCGCGGCGGCTGAGCGGGTGCTTGATGCGTTCTCGCCTGCGGAGGTGCTGGACCGGGAGGTCGTCCTTGCCGAAGCGCCTCATCCGATCCCGGGGCGGATGGCGATCAGTTTTCACCTCGTCGACTACGTGGTGCACGGCTGGGACGTCGCCCGCTCCCTCGGTCTGACCTGGGAGCTGCCGGACGACGTCCTGCGCGGCGCGCTGGCGATCGCCGAGGCCGTGCCCGACGACGCCGCGACCCGGAAATCTCCCGGAGCCCCCTTCGCGCCGCGCCTCCCGGAGCCGCCCACCGCCGACCCGCTCAGCCGGATCCTCACCCTGCTCGGCCGCTCCCCGACCTGGTCCCCGCCGAACTGAGCGGCCGCCACGCCCAAGGTCCGCGCGACACCTGAGGTGAATGTGGAGCGCTCGGGCGATGTCGGGCGCGGCGGGCGGCTGGTGGCGGTTCGAGGGTCCGAGGTCTGCGTGCCGGGGCGAGGGTGTCAGCGCTTTCCGGTGCTGGTTGCTCTGGTGGCCAGGCCCGTCGTCTCCTGGCGGAGTTCGGTGAGGTCGAGGGTGGTCAGGGAGCCGTCCCGCTTCAGGACCCGGCCGTTCACCACGACGGTTCGGACGTCGGCGGGGCCCAGGGTGGTGACGGCGGCGCCGGTCAGGTCGCCGGAGTTGAAGAGGTGGGACAGGCCGTCGAGGAGGATGAAGTCCGCGCGCTTGCCGGCCTGGAGTGATCCGGTTCGGTCGGCGATTCCGATGGCTCGGGCGCTGTCGATCGTGGCGGAGGCCAGGAAGTCGCCGGCCGGTGTCAATGCCGCGGTGCGCAGGCGGTGGGTGCGGAGGGTGTCGCGCATCGGCTCGAACAGGTCTGGTGGCGCGTTGACGGCCACGTCGGTGCCGAGTCCGGCCCGGCCGCCGGCTTTCGCGAAGAGTGTGAACGGCGACGCTCCGTGTCCCATCGTGCCCTCGACCACCGGTGTGACGGTGACGCCTGTTCTGCTGTCGGCGAGCAGTTTCGCGTCGTCGGGGGTCATTCGGTTCATGTGGACCAGCTGCAGGTGCGGTCCGAGCAGTCCGGCGTCGTGCATCCACCGCACCTCGCCGGACGCGTGCATGGAGACCACGACGCCGAGATGTCTGGCCCACTCGATCTGCCGTGCTGTCTCGTCGCGATCGGCGCCGAGAATCGCCAGCGCGCCGGTGACTCGTCCGCGCAGTGCGGCCACGCGCTCCATGTCGGCGGTGTCCTCGGGCCGGGTGTGCGCCACGACGGCCCTGATGCCGGCCTCCGCGTAGGCATCCAGCACCGCATCCGTGTGCTCCGGGCTCCGCGTCGCGTTGCACCAGTCGAAGACCGTCGTGATTCCGGCGTCCAGGGCCTCCGCCGCGCCGAGCAGGGTCGCCCGCCGGGCGTCCTGCGGGGTGAGTGCCGCGAGCGCTCGGCCGAGCACCGCCTCGAAGTAGTCGTTCAGGGTCATGTCGGCGCCCACCCCGCGCAGCGGCGCCTGCCACACGTGGCGGTGCCCGTCCACCATCCCCGGTGCGACCACCAGCCCGTCCGCATCGATCACCTCCCGGGCGCTCGCGCTCTGACCGGGCCGGATCGCGACGATGTCGCCGCTGTCGACGAGCAGGTCCGCGCGCTCCCCGGACAGGAGCCGGGCGTTCTTCACCAGCAGATCCATGTTTTGCACCTCCAAAGCTTTTCGAAAAGCTATCTGTAAAGCTTTCTGGGCGCAACTAGGATTGATCGCGTGGGTCGAGACACCGTTGACGAGATCGCTGAGGCGTGGGACCGGGAGCTGGCCGGCGTGGTCGGCACCGAGCTGGCGCTGGCCAAACGTGCCGCCCGGGTGGCCGGCCTGATGAACGGCCCGGTCGAGGAACAGTTGACCCGGCTCGGTCTGACCAGGGCGGAGTACGAGATTCTCGCCGTTCTCCGCGCCTCCGGCCCGCCCTACCGGATGCGCCCGTCCCTGCTGGCCCAGCGCCTGTTGCTGACGTCCGGGGGCACGAGCAACGTCCTGCGCCGCCTGTCCGCGGCCGGCCTCATCGACCGCGATCCCGACCCCGCGGACGCCCGCAGCTCGCCGGTCCGCCTCTCGCCGTCCGGCGTCAAGCTGGCCGAGGACGCGGTGCGGGCCGCGAGCGCCGCCCAGGCCATCCGCCTGCGCGACGTCCCGCCCGAGGTGACCGACGCCGCCATCAGCGCCCTGCGAAACCTGCTGCTGGCCCTCGGCGACACCGCTGGCTAGCCGCACCGCCGGCCGGCACCGCGGCGGCGCCGGCGAAAGGCGGACCCGGCGGCGCCGGCGAAAGGCGGACCCGGCGGCGCCGATGAAAGGCGAACCCCGGCGGTTAGGGTCGAGGCGGGCGAGGGATCGATGGGAGTGAGTTCGTGGCGACGATTGAGCGGGTCGAGGTCCTGGTGACCTCGCCGGGGCGGAACTTCGTGACTCTGCGGATCACCACGTCTGACGGGGTCACCGGGCTGGGCGACGCGACGCTCAACGGGCGTGAGCTGGCCGTCGCCTCCTATCTGCGGGACCACCTGGCACCCCTGCTGATCGGCCGCGACCCGGCGCGCATCGAGGACACCTGGCAATACCTCTACAAGGGCGCCTACTGGCGGCGTGGGCCGGTGACCATGACCGCGATCGCCGCCGTCGACGTGGCGCTCTGGGACATCAAGGGCAAGGTGGCCGGGCTGCCGGTGTACGAGCTGCTCGGCGGGCGGTCCCGGGACGGCGTGCTGGTGTACTGCCACGCCAGCGGCAGCGACGCCGAGTCTCTGATCGACGACGTTTCCGCGTACCGTGAAAGGGGTTTCCTCGCCATCCGCGCGCAAGCCGCCGTCCCGGGCCTGAGCGGCAGTTACGGTGTGCGTAAGGGTGCTCTCTACGAACCCGCCTCGACCGATCTGCCGGACGAGCAGGAGTGGAGCACCGAGGCCTATCTGGACTTCGCGCCCGGATATCTGGCGAAGGTGCGGGAGCGGTTCGGCTTCGGTTTCCACCTGCTGCACGACGTGCACCACCGGCTCACCCCGATCGAGGCGGCGCGGTTCGGCAAGAGTGTCGAGGAGCTGCGGCTGTTCTGGATGGAGGATCCGACGCCGGCCGAGAACCAGGAGGCGTTCCGGCTGATCCGGCAGCACACCACCACGCCGATCGCCACCGGAGAGGTGTTCAACTCGATCTGGGACGTGCGGCAGCTGATCACCGAGCAGCTCATCGATTACGTACGCGCGACGGTCGTGCACGCCGGCGGCATCACGCACCTGCGGCGTATCTTCGACCTGGCCGCGCTCTACCAGGTGCGGACCGGCTCGCACGGCGCCACCGACCTGTCGCCGGTGACCACGGCCGCCGCGGTGCACGTGGACGTCTCGGTGCCGAACTTCGGCATCCAGGAGCACATGGGACACACGCGGGAGACGTACGAGGTGTTCCGCGGCGGCCCGCGCCTGGAGAACGGCATGCTCTACCCGCCGGAGGTTCCGGGGCTCGGCGTGGAGTACGACGACGCGGTCGCCGAGAAGTTTCCGTACCAGGCGAGGTACCTGCCGGTCGCGCGGCGGCTCGACGGGTCCGTCCACGACTGGTGAGCGCCTTGTCCCCCGACGCGGTGAAGGTCCAGGATGGGTGCGCAGGATCGCCCTTAGGAGGGTCTGATGGCCGGTGCCGGACATGTCATCATCGGTGCGTCGCTGACCGGTGCCAAGGCGGCTGAGGAGCTGCGAGCCGCCGGGTACACCGGGCCGGTCACGCTCATCGGTGAGGAGGAGGAGCGACCGTACGAGCGGCCGCCGCTCTCCAAGCAGTACCTGCTCGGTGCCGATCCACGCGAAAAGGCGTTCGTGCACGAGCCCGGGTGGTATGCGGAGCACGACGTCGACCTGCGGCTCGGCGTCCGGGCCACGGCGGTTGATCCGGCGGCGCACACGGTCACGCTCGGCGAGGAGTCTCTGCGTTACGAGCGGCTGCTGCTGGCCACCGGCTCGCGAGTGCGTCGGCTGGACATTCCGGGCGAAGAGCTTTCTAACGTACGATATCTAAGGTCTTTGCCGGACGCGGACAGCTTGCTGGCCGCTCTGCCCGCCGCCCGCCGGGTCGTGGTGATCGGCGCGGGATGGATCGGCCTGGAGGGTGCCGCCGCGGCCCGCGCACACGGCGCCGAGGTCACCGTCGTCGACCTGGACCGGGCACCACTGCGCCGCGTCCTGGGTGACGAGGTCGCCGCCGTCTTCACCGCGCTGCACCGCGCCCACGGCGTGGACTTCCGCTTCGAGTCCTCGGTCCGCGAGTTCCGCGGCGACGACAGCGGAACGGTAACCGGCGTCCTCCTCGACGACGGCACCGAACTCCCCGCCGACCTGGTCCTCGTCGGCGTCGGCGTCACCCCGGCCACCGAGCTCGCCGAAGCGGCGGGCCTCGCCGTCGACAACGGCGTCGTGGTCGACCAGAGCCTGTGCACCAGCGACCCGGACATCTTCGCCGCCGGCGACGTGGCCGCCGTCGACCACCCGTCGCTGGGCCGCCGCATCCGCGTCGAACACTGGTCCAACGCCCTCGACGGGGGCCCGGCGGCCGCCCGCGCGATGCTCGGCAAGCATGTCCGCTACGACCGCGTGCCGTACTTCTTCACCGACCAGTACGAACGCGGCATGGAGTACGCGGGCTGGGTGGAGACCGGCGGTTATGAGCGTGTCGTCTTCCGCGGCGACCCGTCGGGCCCGTTCCTGGCGTTCTGGGTGGCGGGGGCGCGGGTGCTGGCCGCCATGAACATGGACCTGTGGGACGTGCAGGACGATCTGCAGGCGCTGGTTCGCGCGGGGTGGACCGGCCGCACCGTCGACGAGAAGGCCCTGGCCGACCCGGACGTGCCTCTGCCCGACCTGATCCGCACGTACTGACCGGCGGCGAACACGACCGGGGCGGGCTTTCGGGCCCGCCCCGGCCTGTGACACGAACCGCTAACCGGAGCCGGCGATGGCCGCTCGTGTAGTTCGGTCGTGCCACGACTCCGCGTCGATCACCGAGACGGGTTCAGCCTCGTTCAGGCGGTCGAGGATCACGTCGGCCTCCTCCCGGAGAGCTTCCAGCGCCTCGGTCAGCCGGCTCTGCTCGGGCAGGTCGTCGAACAACTCGCCGACGGCGTGCACCAGCTGTGCGGCACGGAGCAGATCGAGCCGGGCTTTCAATGTCGCCTCCAGCGGGGACCGTGCGTTCCGCCTGGCTCGCAGGTCGGCGCGGGTGTCCTTCTCCTGCCGCGCCAGCTCCTCGTGGACCAGCCGCGCGCCGTAGCGGATCCGCCGCTCGGTGCGGGTCCGGGACATCTCCCGCTCGACCCGGACGTAGACCTCCGGATCAGCGAGGAACGTCCAGACCTTCGCCGCGCGTTCATCGACCGTGAGTCGCTGGTCGGCCTTTGAGTCGAAGGCACGCCGTCCGGCGGCCACCGCGGCCTCGCGGGAGGTCATCCCGTCTCGCAACAGTTCGAGGCGGTCCCGGAGGTCCCGATGTACCGTCCACGACGCCTTCACCCGGCGACCGGCCGGGACCTTGAGCGCCACTTCGCGATAGATCCGCAACTGGTCCGGGTCGACGTCCAGGCGCACGGCCAGCGGATCGATGTCGGCCAGAGGGATCATGGTGAGCAGGTCACCGAGCGCGAACTTCGGGTCGTCCGGCCCTCGGGTGGCCCATTCGCTACGACGCAGCGGTGGTATGGAGAGGAGCCGGGCAGCCTCGGCCGCCAAACCCGCCCGCTCGACGGGGAACGCGGATTCCATCGCCTATGCCCGTCCCGCCTCGCCGGAACCCGTGTCCGCATGCGGAATCGACCCGACCGCCTGCCGGACGACCACACCGACCTGGTCCGAGACCGATGTCTCGAGTTCCGGCCGGCGCGCGACCACGAGACCGATCTGGGCCTCCAGTTTGCGAGCCGCGGCCAGGAAGCGCTGCGCGGCCGGACCGGTGTAGTAGTCCAGGATGAGGTCATGATTCGAGGTGAGGAAGCGCCCGGCCTCGGTCGTCGGCTGGCGCTTACCGGTCTCCTCGCTCAGCTTGGTTCGCGCCACCGGTCCCTCGCACAGGACGTAGCCGAGTTCACCGACCCGTACCTGAACGAAGCCCGTGATACCGACGTTCAGCCAGCTCCACAGCTTCTTCATGAGCTGATCCCGGGCCACGCTCTCCTCGATGCTCTGAGGTAGCCGCTTGACGCCCGGGGCGTGGGGCAGCATCTCGGCGTACAGCTCGAACTTCGTGACGGCGCTCTTGGCCAGATCGCGGCGACTGCGGGCGACGTGCCTGTCCTTCATCGACTCCACGACGGCGACCTTGAGCTGCGCCTCGTCTGATTGCAGGTCGCCGTCCTGGTCACGAGCGAAACCGGCATCGATCAGCGCCTGCGCCTTGATCTTCTCGACGAACTGGGTGTCGATCAGGACCGGTGCGTCGGACGCGGCGCCCGGCCCCGGTGATTTCTCGGGTACTTCCCTCTGGAGCATGGCCGTCCACCCTTTCGAACTCAGCTCAGGTCACCGCTGGGCAGCGGTGCTGGCGTGAGCGCTGTCGCTACGTTCGGGCGGGGCGGGTCGCCCGGTCAAAACTCGAGACCGCGTACCCGTGCGGCCCGTGGACCACATCGTGGCAGCTCAGCAGTGAGCTTCGCGGGTGGTGACGGGCCGTGTGGTTTCCACCGGGCGGGTGACCTCGGGCGATCGCTGTCACGGGTGTGGCAGTGGGATGACAGGGGGTGGGCGCAGCCTGGCCGCATGCAAATGACTGCGAAGCGGGACGGGGTGCGTCTCGTGTACGAGACGGCCGGGGACGGCGTGCCGGTGGTGCTGCTGCCGGCCTGGATGATCACGAACCGGCGGGTGTGGGCGGCTCAGGTCGCGGCGCTGGCGGAGCGGTTCCGGGTGGTTTCGTACGACGGGCGTGGCAGTGGGGAGTCCGACCGGCCGCTGCACGACGGGGCGTACGAGCCGATCGAGTTGGTCGAGGATGTGCTGGCGGTGCTCGACGCGGCGGGTGTGGAGCGGGCGGTGCTCGTGGGGAACTCGCTCGGTGGGCTGGTGGGTTATCTGACGGCGGCGCTGCATCCGTCGCGGGTGGCGGGGCTGGCGCTGATCGGGCCGACCGTGGATCTGAGCGGTGAGCAGCCGAGTGCGCTGCAGGAGGCGGCGGCGCGGTTCGACGAGGATCCGGGGCCGGGTGCGAGCGGCTGGGAGCTGTACAACCGGTACTCGTGGGAGCGGGACTTCCCGCGGTTCGTGGACTGGTTCGTGGCGACCGCGCTCGGGCCGGAGGGTGACGCCGCGGCGCGGGCCGAGGGACGCGTGCAGGGGCTGGACGCCACGCCGGAGGTTCTGGCGGCGTCGATCGCCCGGCGGCGGGGCGCGGATCCGGCTCGGCTGCGGGCGCTGACCTGGCGGATCACCGCGCCGGTGCTGGTGATCAACGGGGACCGGGACGAGATCTGCCCGCCGGCGTGGAGCCGGGAGATCGCGGCGCTGCTGACGGCCCGGCACGCGGAACTCGCCGGCGCCGGGCACTGTCCGCACGTCACCCGGCCGCTCGAGGTGGCCGGGCTGCTGACCGACTTCATCGGAGGGCTGTGATGAACGAGACGATGCTGGTCAAGGGCAACCCGGTGCGCGGGCGGCTCAACGCGGCGGTGCTGCGGATGCTGGACGGGTACGGGCATCACCTGTTCGGGAAGCGGAAGCGGCGGCTGTTCGCCGGGCTGCCGGGGACGGTGGTGGAGATCGGGCCGGGCACCGGGGCGAACCTGCGGTACTACCGGCCGGGCACGCGGGTGGTGGCGGTGGAGCCGAATCCGTACATGCACGGGCCGCTGCTGGCGGAGGGGCGCCGGCGCGGCGTCGAGGTGGAGCTGCGGGCGGAGGGCGCGGAGCGGATCGGGCTGCCGGACGCGAGCGTGGACGCGGTGGTCAGCACGCTGGTGCTGTGCACGGTGCCGGATCCGGCGGCGGCGATCCGGGAGATCGGCCGGATTCTCCGGCCGGGTGGTCGGCTGGTCTTCGTGGAGCACGTCCGGGCCGTCGATTCGTGGGGGTACGCGGTGACGCAGCGAATCCTGGAGCGCCCGTGGCGGTGGTTGTTCGAGGGGTGCGAGGTGCGGCGGGACACGGAGTTGCTGCTGCGTGCGGGCGGGTTCGCCGAGGTGGACGTGGACCGCTACCGGATCGTGTCGCCGCTGCTGCCGATCAACCCGCAGATAGCGGGCGTCGCACGGCGGTGAGGCTGGACGCGGCTGACATCATGGGCGGATGCGGTTCGGCGTGCTGGGCGCGGTGCGGGCCTACGGGGCAGACGGCGCGCCGATTCCGTTGGGGGACCGGCAGCGGGCGCTGCTCGCGGCTCTGCTGGCACGGGCCGGGCGGATCGTTCCGGCCGACCTGCTCGCCGAGCTGATCTGGGGCGCGGCGCAGCCGGTGGACCCGGTGGCGGCGCTGCACAGTCAGGTGTCGCGGTTGCGGCGGGCGCTGCCGGGGGCGGAGATCGTGACCGAGCCGCCGGGCTACGTGCTGCGGGTCCGGCCTGATGACGTGGACGCGGACCGGTTCGACCGGCTGGTCGCAGCAGCGGTTTCCTCGAACGACCAAGCGAGGGCTCTCGAGGAGGCGCTCGGGTTGTGGCGGGGGGCCGCCTACGTGGAGTTCGCGGACAGTGAGATCGCGCGGCTCGAGGCGATCCGGCTGGACGAGGCGCGGCTGCACGCCACCGAGCGGTGGCACCGGGCTCTGCTGGACAGCGGGCAGGCGGCCCGGTCGCTGCCGGGGCTGGAGGCGTTCGTCGCCGGGCACCCGCTGCGGGAGACGGCCCGCGAGGTGCTGATGCGGACGCTCTACGCGCTCGGGCGGCAGGCCGAGGCGCTGGAGGAGTACCGGGGCTACACGGCTCTGCTCGCCGGTGAGCTGGGGCTGGAGCCGTCCGCGGGGATCCGGGAGACGCAGCTGCGCATCCTCCGGCACGAGATGCCGGGCGCCGGTGACACGCTGCCGGGGCCGCCGCTCGCCGACCTGCAGGCGCGCTACCTGACGACCCCGGCCGGGCAGGCCATCGCGATGGCGAGCCTCGGGTCCGGGCCGCCGGTGGTCGCGCTGCCGGGCTGGGTGTCGGCGATCGACGTGATGGCGTCCGGGCGGGACCCGCGGTCGAGCCTGATGCAGCGGCTGGTGGCCTCGTGCCGGGTGACGCTCTTCGACCGGTCGGGCACCGGGCTGTCCCGTGCGGCGGTGACCGATTTCAGCCTCGATTCGGCCGTCGCGGAGTTGGGCGCGGTTGTCGAGCGGGTCGGCGTACCCATGAATGTCCTTGCCATGTCCGAAGCCGGGCCGATCGCTGTCGCCCTCGCTGCCGCCAGGCCGGATCTGGTCCGTCGCCTGGTGTTCTTCGGGACCTATGCGGACGGGCCGGCGACGTTCCAGCGTGCCGACCTGAACGCCGCGCTGGTCACGCTGGTCCGCACGCACTGGGGTCTCGGCTCGAAGGCCTTCGCTGATCTGTATCGGCCGGGTGCCTCCGACGCCGCGGCCCGGCACCTCGCCGAGGTCCTGCGCGACTCGGCCGACCGGGAGGTGGCGGCCGGCTATCTGGAGGCGTCCTATCGGGTGGACGCGTCCGGGCTGCTCCCGAAGGTCGCCGCGCCGGCGCTGGTGCTGCACTATCGCGGCGACCGGGTGGTTCCGTTCGACGGCGGGCGGAGGCTGGCGGCGGGGCTGCCCGATGCCCGGCTGGTCGCGCTGGACGGCGGTTACCACCTGCCCGACGCGGCCGACCTGGACCGCATCGTCGGCCTGATCAACGGGTTCCTCAGTTCTTAGGCCTGCGGGCGGCTTTCACGCCCCGGTCGCAGCCCTTGCGGGCGCCGGTCGGCTGGTCGGGAGCGGGGCTGCAGCGGGCCAGGCCGGGTGGCAGGCCGGTGGGTGAGGTGCGCCCGGGTGTGGTGACGGCCGGGGTGCTGGGCGGAGGTGGCGTCCTCGTCGGGGTCGGGGCTGGGGCCGTGACGGGCGGTGCCGGAGCCGCTCGCGGGTGTGGCCTGCCGGGGAGGTTCATCAGGATTGTGCAGGCCAGGATGGCGATCAGTGCGGCCGCGGCGGCGAGGACGCCCGGACCAGGCGCGGGTCTGCTGTCGACCGTGGTTTCATGATCGTCCGCTTCCACCGGCGCGGATCCGGCCGGGTCGAGGCGGTCCAGGTCGGTGCGGACCTCGTCCGGGGTCGCCGGGCGGTCGGCCGGGTACTTCGCGAGCAGCGACCGCAACAGCCGGTCCAGGTCCGCGGGGACGTCGTCGCGGTGGGTGGAGACGGGTGCGGGCGTGCGCTCGACGTGGTGCCAGGCGATCTGCACGGCGTTGTCGCCGGTGAACGGCGGCCTGCCGGTCAGCATGGCGTAGAGGACACAACCCAGTCCGTAGAGGTCGGTGCGAGCGTCCACCGTGCTGCCCGTGACCTGCTCCGGCGCCATGTACGTGCTGGTGCCGATCATCTGCGCCGGATGGGTCAGGTCGCGGCCGGCGATCCCGGTCACGCGGGCGAGGCCGAAGTCGCAGACCTTCACGCCACCGGCCTCCGTGAGCAGGATGTTGGCGGGTTTCAGGTCTCGGTGCACCACCCCGGCGGCGGTGGCGGCCTCCAGCGCGGCACACACCTGCGACGCGATGCCGATCGCCTCGGCGACCGCCAGCGGGCCCTCGGCGATGCGGTGGGCGAGGCTGCGGCCCTCGACGAGCTCCATCACCAGGTAGAGGAGGTCCTGGTCGGCGCCGGCGTCGTGGACGGCGACGATGTTCGGGTGCGACAGGGCGGCGACGATCCGCGCTTCCCGCTCGAACCGGGCGGGCAGCGTGGAGCCGGCCACCCCGGCCGGGCGCAGCACCTTGACCGCCACCGGGCGCCCCAGCCGCCGGTCGAAACCCTCCCAGACCTCGGCCGTGCCGCCGCGGCCGAGAACCGACCGCAACTCGTACCGGTCGTTCAAGACGCGTTGCCCCACCGCGCAACCCTGGCACAACGGACACCGGGACGGCTCGGTCAGTCACCCGCAGGCGTGCACCTGGGGTGTACTCACAGTGCATCCCAGATCGCCGCGGGGACTGTAACGATGACGCATGTCCAGCATGAACTTCCCCGGGGTGCGGTGGCACGGCCACTGGGTCGCACCCGACGTCCCGGAGTTCTCGATCGATCCGACGAGCGTCGGGTCGGACCTGCCACCCGCGGGCTTCTCGCGAGCGCACTTCCGCCGGGTCCTCGAACTCGGGGACGTTCCGGCGTCCGCGCCGCTGCGAGTCTCGGCGGACTCGCGGTACGTGCTGTGGGTCAACGGCGCCGAGGTGGGGCGCGGCCCGATCCGGTCGCAGCCGCGGCGGCTGCGCTACGACGAGTACGACATCGCCGGCCACCTGCGGCCCGGGCGGAACGCCGTCGCCGTGCTGGTGACCTATTACGGTCATCCGAACTCGTTCTGGCAGCCCGCGGCGTCCAGCGGCGTGATGGGCCGGGACGTCCAGGTCGTCCTCGAGGCGCGGCTCGGCGACGAGTGGCTGGTCACCGACGAGCGGTGGCGGGCGCTGCGGTCACGGGCGTGGCGCGCGCCGGCGGCCGGCAAGGCGCTCGACGGTGTGCCGATCGAGATGCTCGACGCCCGTGAGCTCGACCCGGGCTGGACCGAGCCGGAGTTCGACGACTCCGTCTGGGCGTCGGCCACCGTGCTCAAAGCGGGCCACGACGGGGCGCTGGCCGAGTCCCGCCCGCCGACCGATCCGTACGGTGCCCTGCTGCCGCGTGGCGTCGCCGCCCTCGGCGGTCAACGGATCGCGGCGCCATCGATCACCGTGCGGAGCGCGCCGGCGCTGACCGGCCTGCCCGACCACCCCGCGGAACGACTCATCCGCCAGCTCCGCGTGGGCGAAGCCGGGCGGACGGGCCGCCTGCCACTGACCGTTCAGCGCGGTGATGACCGGGCGACGCTGGTCGGCGTCGACTTCGGGCGGATCGTCGCCGGCCACGTCGAACTCGAGGTCGACGCGCCGCCGGGTGTCCGGCTGGACCTGTTCTACCAGGAGTCCGCCGGATACGACGCCGTGGCCGGGCCGGTCGACTCCGCACCGCGCAGCAGCGCCACGTACGTCACCCGCGGCCATGCCGACCACTACCGGGCCGTCGACGTGAACGGGCTCCGGCAGCTCTTCCTGATGATCCCCGCGGGAACCGGCACGGTCATCGTCCGGGAGATCGCCGTCAGCGAGTACCACTATCCCTTCATCGGCGGCGCCGCGTTCGAGTCCGGCGACCCGGAGCTGGATCGGCTCTACCGGGCCGGGATCCGCACCACGGAGCTGAACTCGTTCGACGCGTTCACCGACTGCCCGACCCGCGAGCAGCGGGCCTGGGTGGGCGACGGCGTCGTACACCAGATGGTGCATCTGGCCGGCAACGAGGACTGGCGGCTCGCCCGCAACTACGTCACGCTGGGCGCCTCGCCGCGCGCGGACGGCATGCTGCCGATGAGTGTGGCCGGCGAGATCGAGTACCGCGGCGGCTACACCATCCCGGACTGGGCACTGCACTGGATCCACGGGGTCTGGAATCTGTACCGCCACGACGGCGACCGAGCCGCGACCCTGCGGATGCTGCCGGTCGTCGAGCGGGTGCTGCGGTGGTACGAGCCCTTCGTCGACGAGCACGGCACGCTCACCGACGTACCCGAGTGGAACCTGATCGACTGGTCGAGCGTGTTCTCCCACGGCCGCTCGTCCCTGATCACCGGGCTGTGGGCGCGGGGCCTGGCCGAGTTCGCCGAGATGGCCGACTGGGTGGGCAACGCCGCCTCGGCTGCCTGGGCTCGCGAGCGGTGGGCGGGAGCCCGCGCCGGTTACGAGGACTTCTGGGACCCGGGCCGGGGCAGCTACGTCGACCACGTCCTCGACGGCGTACGCATGCCGGCCATGTCCCAGGCCGCCGGAGCCGTGGCGATCGTCTCCGGCCTCGCACCGGCCGAGCGCCGCTCCGGGATCATCGACGTGATCACGGACGCGTCCCGTCTGGTCGTCCGCTCGTGGATCGGCGGCGCCGACGGCGGCTACGACATGACGAAGATCGTCGAGCACTCGCAGGGCGTCTACCGGATCGACTGGGACGCCGAGCGGGAGATCGTGCTCGCCGAGCCGTTCTTCAGCTACGTGGTGCACGACGCGGTCGCCGCCGCCGGCAAGGCCCACCTCCTGCCCGATCTGCTCCGCCGCTGGAGTGTCTTCCTGCACGACGGCTTCGACACCTTCGGCGAATGCTGGGGCTGGGGCACACCGGTCCACGCCTGGAGCGCCACACCCACGAAGGACCTCATCTGGTACGTCCTGGGCGTCACTCCCGCCGAGCCGGGCTTCGCCGCCGTCCGGGTCGCACCCCGCCCCGGCGCGCTCGCGAACCTGACCGGAGCCGTGCCCACCCCGCACGGCCTGGTACGCGTCACGGTCACCGATGGCCGTGTCCACGTGGACAGCCCGGTCCCGGTGCACTTCGTCGCGCTCTCCGGCGCCGAGTCCACGGCCCCCGCCGGCACCAGCGAGTTCTCGCTGTGACCCGCCGGGGGCATCAGTCCGGGTCGGCGGTGAGCACGACGCGGTTGCGGCCGGTGCGTTTGGCTGTGTAGAGGCGGCGGTCGGCCTCGGCCAGGAGGTCGGCCTGGTCAGCATCCGGGTCGTCGGTGGTCAGGCCGCCGATGCTGACCGTGACCGGCAGGTCGCCGGTGACCGGGTGCCAGGGGTGGGTGGCAATGCGCAGGCGGATGGTCTCCAGGGCCTCGGCTGCCTGGTCGGGGCTGAGGCCGGGGAGGACCAGCAGGAACTCCTCGCCGCCCAGGCGGGCCACGAAGCCGTCGTCGGCCTGGCGGTCCTGTTCGTCGGCGAGGATCTCGGCCACGGCTATCAGGACGCGGTCGCCGATGTCGTGGGAGAGCGTGTCGTTGATGCGCTTGAAGTGGTCGATGTCGATCACGGAGACGGTGACCGGTGGGTCGGTGAGGGCGTCGGGCAGGTTCTCGTCGACGAAGCGGCGGTTCCAGAGGCCGGTCAGCGGGTCGCGGCGGGCCTGTTCGCGGTAACGTTCCGCGTCGCGGCGGGCCTCGGCGGTCTCGAAGATGGCCTGGCGTGCGCGGGCCTTCGCCTCCTGCTGGGTGGAGCGGAGCTGCTCGCTCGCCGCGTGGTACCGCTTGTACTCCTCGAAAGCGGCCTGGAAATCGCCGCCGGCCGCGTGCAACTCGGCCTGTTCAGCCATGACACGTACGCCGACCGCGTTCAGCTGATGCTCGTCGCACAGTGACCGGCAGTGGTCGAGGCTGGCCTGCGCCCGGTCGAGGGCGTCCTGGTGGCGCTGGGCGATCGTGAGGGTCAGGGCGGCGTCGGCGGCGTCGTGCGCCTCGTACCAGTTGGGCGCGTCGTACACGTCGCGCAGGATCGCCTCGGCCTCGGCGTACCGGCCGGCGCTGATGTGGATGTTGGCGACCGTGTCGCGCTCGACGACGAGCAGGTCGCGGCCGATGGTGCGGGCCGCCGCGTACATCCGCTCGACCGCGGCCAGGGCGGTGGCCGCGTTGCCGGCCTCGAGCTCGGTGTAGGCCAGGTTGTTGAGCGCCAGCAGCCGGCGGGTCATGTCGCCGATGTCGACGGCGATCTGCTCGGCCTGGCGGTACCGCTCGCGCGCCTGGTCGTAGGAGCCGATCTCGGCGAGGGAGTTGGCCAGCCGGATCAGGACGATGATCCGCAGCCCGGCCGGCGCGTCGGCGTCGAGCAGGTCCACGGCGTTCAGCGCGTGCTCCAGGCTGGCCGCCTGGTCGCCGAGGTAGTGGTAGGTGAGCGCCAGGTGGAAGTGGGTCCGGCCGAGCAGCGGGCGGCACTCGTGGCGCTCGGCCCAGCGGTGCGTGGCCAGGAAGACCCGTGCCGCATGGTCGACGTCGCCGACGCGGCGGCGCATGTCGGCCTGCACCAGCCGCGCCCGGTGACCCAGCACCACGTCGCCGATCCGGTCCGCCTCGACAGCGGCGGCGGTCGCCCGTTCGAGGATGACCGTCACGTCATGACCCTCGTGGTTCTCGAGGTCATGAAGTTCGGCGGCGAGGTCCTGGCTCACCGCCGACGTATCGGCAGCGCGCCGCCGAACTGAAGGAAGCAAAACCCTCAGACACGGCGGAGGGCCGCCGATGACGTGCGACCGAATCGCAACCAGCACGCTACGGAGGATGCGCGATGAGGCGTACGAAGAAGGTTCTGCGGACCGCGGCGGCGGCGACTCTCCCGCTCGCCCTGGTCGGCGCCAGCGTGCTGAGCGCGCCGGCGGCCGCCTCTGATCGGGTGCCGCCCGATCAGGCCCTGATCGAAAGGCCGGGCGGCGGCTGGGTGTCGCCGCAGGGACGTGCCTGGTCGGGACGGTGGCTGACCACGACCAGCACGAGCACCGGCACGAGCCTGAAGGACGTGCGCACGATCATCGGCGCGGACACCGGCAACGCGGCCCGGCTGACCGGCGCCGGGGTCGGTGTCGCGCTTCTCGACACCGGTGTCGCACCGGTGGCCGGGCTGCCGGTGGGCCAGGTCGTGAACGGGCCGGACCTGTCGTTCGAGTCGCAGGCGGCCAACCTGCGGTACCTGGACTCCTACGGTCACGGCACGCACATGGCCGGCATCATCATCGGCAACGACACCGCGAGCGGCAGCAAGGGCATCGCGCCCGGCGCCCAGCTGACGTCGCTGAAGCTGGGTACCGCGAACGGCGCGGTGGACGTCTCACAGGTGATCGCCGGCATCGACTGGGTGGTCGAGCACCGCGACGACGACCCGGACAACCCGATCCGCGTGCTGAACCTGTCGTACGGCAGCGGCGGCAACCCGGCCGCGGCGACCGACCCGCTGCAGTACGCCGTCGAACGCGCCTGGAAGGCCGGCATCGTGGTGGTCGCCGCGGCCGGCAACGACGGCAACGGCGAGTCGCTGCTGACCAACCCGGCCACCGACCCGTTCGTGATCTCGGTCGGCGCCGCCGCCACCAAGGGCACGGTCAGCACCGCCGACGACGACCTGGCCACGTTCACCAACAGCGGAGCGGCCGGCAAGCCGCTCGACGTGCTGGCACCCGGCGAGTCGGTCCTGTCGCTGCGTGACCCGGGGTCGAGCATCGACGACTCGTACCCGGCGGCGCGCAGCGGCACCACGCTCTTCCGTGGCAGCGGCACCTCGCAGGCCGCCGCGATCACCTCCGCGGCCGTCGCGCTGCTGCTGCAGGCGCGGCCGCAGCTGACCCCGGACCAGGTCAAGGACGTGCTCAAGCGGGGCACCGTGCTGACCACCGGCAAGGCCGCGAGCATGAAGCTCCGGCAGATCAACGTGAACACCGCGCTGGGCCTGGCCCCGTCGCCGGCCAGCACCCAGAACTACCCGCTCTCCACCGGCAGCGGCGAGCTCGACGACGCCCGCGGCGACAGCCGGGTGGTCAGCAACAACGTCCCGCTGGCCGGCGAGTTCACGGTCTTCGGCCCGTTCCACAGCGCGAACTGGGCGGCCATGTCGGCGGCCGGGCGGTCCTGGATCGGCGGCACCTGGATGGGCACGCCGGTCGCGGCCGACGGCTGGACCGGCACCTCGTTCGCGTCGAAGACGTGGGGTTCGGCGGTGTGGGCGACCGTGCCGTGGGGCGGCAGCCGGACCTGGACCGACCCGAGCTGGAGCGGCCGGGCCTGGTCGGGCCGGGCGTGGTCGGCCGACGACTGGACCGGCGCGCGCTACACGTCCACCGAGGACTGGAGCACCGCTCTCTGGGGCTGAACCCCACCCCTGTGTGTGGACTTCGGGTTCGTATAGCGTCCGAAGTCCACACACGAGGTTTGTTGGGGGCGGTTCTGCGGCGGGTACGGGCGTACGCGGCTCACCTCGGCCTGCTCGCCGTGCTGTCGCTGGTCGCCGCGCTGCTGTTCGCCGGCGGTCCGCGTGCCGCCAACGGGTTCACCGACGAGGGTCTGCGGGCGGAGATCGCCGCGTTGCCGCACGAGGCCCGCGACCTGACGTACCGGGCGGCGCCGTCGGGGGCGCCGTCCGCCGCCGAGAGCGCGCTGCCCGCCCGGGAACAGGCACTCCCCGGGCCGCTGCGGAACCTGGTCAGCGACCGCTGGTTCGCCGGGTCGGTGGGGCCGGGGAACATCGAGCGGTCCGGGCCGCCGCCGTACTCGGGCGCCTGCAGCCCGGAGCTGCGGGTGCGCTATCAGACCGGCTGGGCGAGGGAGGTGCGGCTGGTCTCCGGCCGGTTACCCGCACCGGGCGACGCGACCGAGGCGGTGGTCGAGGCCGCCGCGGCGGACGCCGGCAATCTGCACGAGAGTGCGAGGGTACGCCTGACCGGCGCGGCCGGCTCGGTGACGCTCACGGTCGTCGGCGTGTTCGAGCGCGCCGACCCGGCGTCACCGTTCTGGGACGGCCTGGCCACGGTGCCGGTCATCTGCCCGGACCCGCGCGAGGGCGACACCGTGCGGATCACGCTTCTCACCGACCTCGCCGGGATCGCCAGGGCCGGTCATGCGACCGGTGTGCTCGCCTACGAGTGGCGTTACGCGCTGGATCCCGGGCGCTTCCGGGCATCCGGCCTGACGGCGGTCAGCACGGCGGTGGCGGCGGCGCGGCGGGTCGCGTCGTCCGGGGAGACGAGTCTGGACACCGGCGTCGACAGCGCGCTCGGGGATTTCGAGGAAAGGCTTTCCGGGGTACGGGCATTGCTTGCCCTGGTCCGGGCGGGGCTCGCGGCGACCGTGCTCGGGCTGATCGTGATGGCGTCCGGACTGCTGGTGCAGCGGCGGCGGGAGGAGTTCGCGCTGCTGCGGGCCCGGGGCGCGTCGGGCGGCGCGGTGGTGCGGCGGACGCTCGCGGAGACAGCCGTGGTGGTGCCGGCGGCGCTGGCCGCGGGGTGGGGCCTGAGCCTGCTCGTGCCGGGGCGGCCGGATCCGGTCGACGGGGTCCTGATCGCGCTGGCCGGGCTGGTGGCACTGCTGTCCGCGCCGCTGCTCGCGGCACGGTCCGGACGGCACCGGCGAGCGGCGCCCGCGCGGCGGGTCACCGGAGAGCTCCTCGTGGTGCTGCTGGCGGTGGCGGGCGTGGTGCTGGCGAGGCGGCGAGGACTGGGCGCCGACCCCTATCTGGTGTCGGTCCCGGTGCTCCTCGGTGCGGCGGCGGCGCTTCTACTCGTACGCATGCTGCCTTTGCCTCTGCAGCGGATGGGTCTCCTGGCGCGACGTTCCCGCGGCCTGGTCCCCTTTCTCGGCCTGGCCCATGCCGGACGTGGAGCCGCGGTCGGTGCCGGACCGCTCGCCATCCTGGTCGTCGCCGTCGTGACCGGCGTCTTCGTCGCCGCGGTCAGCGGAACCGTGCGCGACGCGCGCGACCGCGCCACCGACCTGGAGATCGCCGCGGACGCGCGGGTCGACGGCTTCGCCTTCGCGCCGGACACCTCGCGGGCCCTGACGGCGCTGCCCGGTGTCCGCGCGGTCACGCCGGCTCTGCTGGAGGGTGGCGCCGCGCTGACCGGCGAGACCGGCCGCCGCACGCAGGCGCAGGTCATGGTCAGCGCCGCGGTGCCGGAGACGGTGGTGTCACCGCAGGTCGCGGCGGAGATCGGGTCGGGCGGCACGATCGTGGTGCAGGGACGCCGCTACGAGTTCCGGGTGGCCGGCGTCGCGGAGACCGTGCGCGGGCTGCCGCCGAACGCGCGCCGGTTCGTCGCACTGCCCTGGAACGCGCTGCCGGTGCCCGAGTTCCAGCCGCTGATACCCAACCGCTTCCTCGTCGAGGGCCAGGGGTTCTCGGTCCCGGCGCTGCGCGAGGCGGCGGACGAGGGACAGCGGGCGAACCTGAGCCGGGTGCTGGGGCACGCCGTCCGGGTGGACGCGCTGGCGCAGCGGGCCTCCGTCACGACGTGGGACCAGCATCGGGACGCCCTGGGCCGGGGCGGGGTGAACGGGGTGCTGGACTTCACGTATGCGGCCGGTGCGATCGCGGCGGCGGTCCTCGCGCTGCTGGCGGTGGCCCTGACACTGCTTGCCGGTGCGCCGGGCCGGCGGGAGACGATCGCGCGGCTCCGGACGATGGGTCTGGCGGCGCGGCAGGGACGGCAGTTGCTGGTGGTCGAGGTGGTGCCGGTCGTGGTGGCGGCGCTGGCGGCGGGCGGCCTGGCCGGGTCGCTGCTGCCGTGGCTGCTCGGAGGGGCCCTGAACATTCGATGATCGTTGATATGGTCCGCCCCGGAAACGGGGGAGGTTCCATGCGGCGCTCATTGGCGCGGATCTCGGCATTGCTCCTGGTCTCGGCGGCGGCGGTCGGTGTGCCGTCGGCTGCCGTGGGACAGGTGGACGATCCATACGTCTTCACGTCCGCGGACGTGGGTTTCATCGACGGCGGGGAGCAGGCGGGACGGCCCGGCCGGGTCGTGGCGATGGACGACTACCTGCCGGACAGGAAACCGATCGTCCGGCTGGATCTGAGCTGGGACCAGATCCAGCCGGACGAGGACGTGGCGCCCGAGTGGAGCCGGCTGGACGCGCACGTGGACGCCGCCCACGCGCGCGGCATGCGGGTGCTGCTGATCCTCGACTACACGCCGGCCTGGGCCAACGGCGGGAACACGCCCAACCACTACCCGGTCGGCGACGCCGCCTGGGAGACGATCGTCGGGCAGGCCGTCGACCACTTCGGTGCGAAGGTGCAGGCGTACGAGGTCTGGAACGAGCCGAACAACATCCGGTACGCCCACTACGGCGACGACAGCATCGAGACCCGGATGCGGCGGTACTGGAAGCTGGCCGATCTCGCGTACGGGGTGATCAAGGACCGGTGCGAGCAGTGCGTCGTGCTCGCGGGTGCCTCGGGTGGCGGTGACGCGTACGAGGTGAACGGGGTGATCTACAACGACAACGAGGCGCGGGACTGGCTGGAGTGGGCGTACCGGCAGACGCCCCGGCCGCGGTTCGACGCGCTCACCTATCACCCGTATCCGGACTGGGGCGGTGGCAACCTGCCCTCGTACGCGAAGGACCCGTGCCACGGCACGACCTCCTGGTACCGCTACTGGTCCGGGTTCGGCCCGGACGACCCGGCGTGCGGCGGGCTGGCCGGGCTGCGTGACGTCATGGTGCGCAACGGCGAGGGGGACAAGAAGATCTGGGCCACCGAGTTCGGGTTCCCCTCCGACGGGTGGCGGGCGCCGCAGTCCATGGAACGGGTCCGGGACGCCCTGGAGGAGGGTGTCCGGATGTGGCGGTCGCGGCCGTACACCGGGCCGCTGTTCCTCTACTCCTTCCAGGACACCGAGGCCGGCCACGAGGAGTGCCGGGACAAACCGCACAACGGCGAGTGCCACTTCGGGCTGCGCGACAACCAGAACCGGCCCAAGGAACCGATGTACAGCGATCTCCGTGAGGTGCTCGACGGCGAGAACTGGCTGCCCGCGCTGGCGCCGGGCCGGTCGCTGTTCCGCGGTGCGGCGATGCGGTCGGCGAACGGGCGGTACACCCTGCGGATGCAGGCGGACGGCAACCTGGTCCTCACCGACCCGCTCGGCAGCCAGATCCGGGTGCAGGGTGACCGCCGGGCGTACCGGCTGTCCAACCAGCACGACGGCAACCTGGTGCTCTACGACCACGCCGACCGGGTGCTGTGGGCGACGAGCACCAGCGGCCGGGGCGACTCCACGCTCACGCTGACCGATGACGGCGCGCTGGTCCTGCGGCCGTCGGGGCAGACCGAGCCGACGTGGGACTCGTCGGACCTGTTCGCCAGCGGGGTGGAGGTCTACCAGGCCGGCAACGACTGGAACAACACGATCTCGGTGGACGCGCCGGGTGGCGGGATCCGCAACGTGACCGGGGTGTGCTGCTCGCTGACCGGGCCGGAGCTGTACAACGGGACGAACCCGGCGGGCGCGCACACCGGCGGGCGGGTGCTGATGTACTCGGGCCGGGACACCAGCGGCACGGATGGGTCGCACGCGTACAACAAGGTGTTCCGGTTCGGCGACATGACGGTCACATCTACGACACGGCTGTCGTACTGGATCTATCCGGAGAGCACCCAGCCCCACAGCACGTGCGTGTCGGTCGACCTGATCCTGGCCACCGCGGCCGGTGCGCGGAACAGCCTGCGCGACACCGGGGTCACCGATCAGCGTGGCAACCGGGCACACCCGGCCCACCAGTGCGGCAAGCTCACGCCCGGCACCTGGAACTTCGTCAGCGTCCCGGTGGGTGCCGTCGCCGCCGGCAAGAAGATCGTCCAGCTGGACATCGGGTACGACCAGCCGGCGAACAAGGGTGGTTACCGCGGATTCATCGACGACATTCGCATCACCCGCTGAGCGCCGCCCTACCGACCGGAGGATCCCAAGCGTGCGGGGAACCCCTAAGGTCGGGGGCGTGACAGCGGAGTACGGCCTGGGCATCGATCTCGGCACCACGCACACGGCGGCCGCCGTGCTGAGCGGTGGCCGTGCCGAGTCGGTGCGCCTGGGCACGCGGCGCATGGAGATCCCGTCGGCGGTGTTCGTCAAGGACGACGGCGGGATCCTGGTGGGCGAGGCGGCCGAGCGCCGCGGGCAGGACGAGCCGGCGCGCCTGGCCCGCGAGTTCAAACGGCGGCTGGGTGACCCGGTGCCGATCCTGGCCGGTGGCGTGCCGTTCTCCGCGCACGCGCTCACCGCCAAGCTGCTGCGGCACGTGCTGGACACGGTCACCCGGCAGCACGACGGGCCGCCCTCCCGGGTGGCGCTGACGTATCCGGCGCACTGGGGGCCGTACAAGCGGGAGCAACTCGACCAGGCGATCCGGCTGGCCGACGCGGGACCGGTGCGGCTGCTGACCGAGCCGGAGGCGGTGGCACGCCGCCACGGCATGACCCGGCGGATCGGGCCGGGGGAGACGGTGGTCGTCTACGACCTCGGCGGCGGCACGTTCGACGTGGCGGTGCTGCGCCGCGAGGAGGACGGGTTCGCGCTGCTCGGGACGCCGGAGGGGGTCGAGCTGGGCGGGGCCGACTTCGACGAGGCGGTGTACGCGCACATGCTCGGCGCGGTGGACTCCGCCGACCGGGACTCCCTCGACCGGGACGACCCGGAGACGGCGCCGGCCCTGGCCCGGCTGCGGCGGGACTGCGTGGAGGCCAAGGAGTCGCTGTCGTTCGACTCGGAGGTGACGGTGCCGGTGGCGCTGCCGGGGCGGTACGCCCGGGTGCGCCTGCAGCGCTCCGAGTTCGAAGCGATGATCGCGCCGTCGGTCCGGGACACGGTCGACGCCACCCGGCGAGCCCTGCGCTCGGCGGGGGTGGAGGCGTCGGGGGTCAGTGCGATCCTGCTGTCGGGCGGGTCGTCGCGGATTCCGATGATCGCGCGGGTGCTGGGTGCGGAGTTCAACCGGCCGGTGATGGCGGACTCGCATCCGGAGCACGCGGTGGCGCTGGGCGCGGCGGTGAGCCTGGACGCGGTGGCGGCAGTGGTCGGCGCGCCCTCGCCCGCGGCTTCGTCGTCTGTGGCTCCGGCTGCGGCGGCTGGGCCGGCTACCACTGAGGCTGCTGTTCCCGGGCCGGTGACGACCGCCGCGGCGGCTACCGAGCCCGCGCCGACCGAGGCGGCGACCGGGGCTGCCGAGCCGAGTGAGACGGTTGAGGCGGCGCCGGAGCCTGCCCGGACCGCCCCGGCGAACGGCGCTTCCGCCGCCGCCACGCCGAGCAGCGGGTCGCCGGCTGAGCGGTTGGGGCTGTCGGTCCGGCCCGCTCCGAAGCAGGACTTCACCGATCTGCGCACGCCGTCCGATCCATGGGCCGCCGCCGAGGCCGCGGAGGCGGCGGACGCCGCTGCCCGGCTCGCCGCGGCCATCGAGGCCGAGAAGGCCGACTGGATGGGTGGAGCGGGCGCTGCCACCGTGCCGGTGGCCAACCGGCCCGCCGTTGCCGACCGGCCGACGTCCGTTTCCGCCCGGCCCGCGCCGGACGGTGCCGAGGCCGGCTCGGGCGGGGAACAGACTGTTCCCGCGTCGCGCCAGCCCACCGAGGACACCCGGATCGCCGAGGTGGAGCCGAGTACCCAGTTCATCCCGGCCACGTACAGTCCGGCGCCGCCGCCGGTGGGCCGGAAACCGGACCGGCGCCGCCGGATCCTGGTGATCGCGGGCGCCGTCGTGCTCGTCCTGGCCGCCTCCGCCACCGGCGTGATCCTGGCCGACTGGAACAAGAGCCGGGCCAAGGACACACCCACCGGCGGCCCCAGCACCGGCGCCTCCGCCAGCGCGGCCGGTCCGTCCGCGATGCCCTCCGACGTCATGCTGATCCGGATGGACACCGGCGGCGACATGGGAGCCGACGACTGGAAGCCGCGGATCCAGTATTTCGACCCGGTCGAGGGCACCCGCCGTGACCTGGCCGGCACGGAGGTCG
This sequence comes from Actinoplanes sp. NPDC051861, assembly GCF_040681145.1. Taxonomy (NCBI): domain Bacteria; kingdom Bacillati; phylum Actinomycetota; class Actinomycetes; order Micromonosporales; family Micromonosporaceae; genus Actinoplanes; species Actinoplanes sp. NPDC051861. The sequence continues at coordinate 86,954 of NZ_JBFAYE010000017.1, read as the reverse complement.
GCGACGTCCTGCCGCGCTGGTCGCACAACCGGGAGCAGATCGCGCTGACCAACCGGTCCGGCGGGAACAACGCGATCTACGTGATGAACAAGGACGGTGGCGACCGCCGGCTGCTGATCGACGGCGTGACCGGTGGCCGGGTGGCCTGGTCGGCCGACGACACGAAGCTGGCGTACGTCAAGCAGGTCGGCAAGGTCAACCAGATCTTCGTCATCCCGGTGGCCGGTGGCGAGCCGAAGCAGCTGACCCGCTCCAAGAGCCCCAAGGACGACCCGGTCTGGTCGGCCGACGGGGCCTCGATCATCTACTGGGCGGAGCGCGACGGCACCCGGTCGATCTTCGACCTGACCGTCGACGCGCCCGAGGAGCCGGGCCGCCCGATCACCGACGCCGCCCTGGGTGACGCGGTCGACCCGGCGCTGTCCGTCGACGGTGAGCAGGTGCTGTTCACCAAGCAGATCGACCAGGACAACACCGACGTCTGGCTGGTCGGCACGGACGGCTCCGACCCGCACGTGGTCGCGTCCGGGCCCGGCCGTGAGATGGACCCGACGTGGGCGCCGAAGGACGACTGGTTCGCGTTCGTCCGCGGCGACCTCAACCATCCGCAGATCGTGGTGCAGCGCGCGGACGGCACCGGCGAGAAGGCGCTCACCACCGGCAGCGCCCGGGAGGGGCACCCCTGCTGGTTCTGAGCGGATCCGCAATCGTCCTTTAAAGCTCTCTTATGGAAGCCGGGGCTACGGTCCTGCGCATGTTGCCAACCATGGTCGGGCGGAGACTCGAGTACCTGCGACTCGGTCACGCCATCGTCCTGGGGTTCAGCGGTGGGCTCCAGGTGCTGATCGAGGCCGTCGCGCACCTCGACGGCCCGGATGGCCGGGTCGACGTCGAACCCGGCGACAACCCCTCGGACGCCCTCGCGGTGGTGCTCGGGGACGTCGTACGCGAGGCCCGGACCCGCGAGACCGGCGAGCTGGACATCACCTTCGAGAGCGGCGCCGGACTGGTCGTGGACGCCGACGCGGACGTCGAGTCGTGGGCGATCGCCGGCCCGGACGGTTCACTGGTCGTCTGCGTGTCCCGTGGCGAACTCGCCGTCTGGGGAACCGACAGGGCTCAATGTGACGGCGCCAGCGCGTAGGAGCCCTTGCCGCTGCGCTTGACCTCGTACATCGCGTGGTCGGCCTCGCGCAGGAGCGCGTCACCGTCCTTGGTGAGATCGGTGGCGACGGCGATGCCCACGCTCGCGCCCACCTGCGCCGAGCCGAAGCCGGGTATCGCTACCGGCGCCTCGACCGCCTGGACCATCCGGGCGGCGATCTCGCGTGGGTCGTCGGCCGGGGCGGGGCTGAGCAGGACGGCGAACTCGTCGCCGCCGATGCGCGCGACGGTGTCGTCCTCGCGTACGCATGAAGAGAGACGTTGCGCGACCTCGCGCAGCAAAGCGTCCCCCGCCGCGTGCCCCCACGCGTCGTTGACCTGCTTGAAGTCGTCCAGGTCAACGAGCATGGCGACCACCGGCACGCCCGCCGCGAGCGCCGTGTCGAGGCGTTCGGCATAGAGCGAGCGGTTGGGCAGGCCGGTCAGCCCGTCGTGGAACGCGTGGTGGCGCAGGCGGGCGGCGAGGGCGTCCCGTTCCGCGAGCGAGTCCCGCAGGCCCTGCTGGGTGTCGCTGAGCTCGCGCACCTTGACGTCGAGCTCGCCGAGGAGGCGGGCGTTGTCGCGGAACGCGGTGAGCTGGCGCAGCACCACGAGCAGCGTGCTGACGGCGGTCGCCGCGAGGGCGACGGCCACGGTCGACTCGGCGCCCCGGATCACCGCGATGGTGAGCAGCAGGTACGTGACCGCGATGGCGCAGTAGGGCAGCAGGCTGTACGGCTTGCGCCCTCGCGGCTCGAGGATGCGCGGGCTTCCGGCGAGCTGGTTCTGGTTGACCCGCAGTGCGATCGTGAGCAGCGCGTGCGCGGCGAACACGCCGATCAGGTACCAGGACAGGCGGCCTCCGGACAGCCCGTCGCTGGCCAGGGCGTCCGCGGCCGACTTGCTCACCGCCGCGCTGCCGGCGATCACGCCGCAGGTCCTGGTGAACGGTGCCGTGCCGGACATGACGAGCTTCGCCACCACGAAGACGCAGAGCAGGATGATCACCGGCCCGGCGAGCACCGGCGCGGCGCTGTCCAGCAGCGCGGCGGGCCGGTCCGGCACGATCAGGTACCAGCCGACCACGATCGCGGCCACCATCACGGTGGCCACGTCCATCCAGAACCGGTTGCGCTCGCGACGGGACCGGAAACCCAGGGGCACGGTGAGCAGGGTGAGCATCAGCCCGATGCTGCCGACGGCGAGCGCGATCAGCTGGACCGTGGTGCCGGTCGCCGAGGTGGGCGCGGACGGATCACGGGCGACCGCGACGAGTTGCGCGACGTCACCGGCCAGGTAGACGACACCGGCGGCGGCGACGGTGCGCCAGAACCGGCGTGCCCAGCCCGGCAACTCGGGCAGGCGGGACGTGGACCGGGCCACCCACACCATGCCGGCGTGTGCCGCGGCGATCGCGATCCACGCGGACACGACCTGGAAGCCGTGCCTCGCGGCCAGCAGCGCGATCACGGCGGCGGCACCGGCCACCAGGCCGATCAGCAACCGGTCCGGGCCGGCCTCTCGACCCCGCGTCACGTCCACCTGTGGCTCATCGGCAGCCCGGCATCGCGATGAAACTTTTTCGCCGCACCGGCCGTAACCCCCGCACGTTCCGATCGTTGACGCTGGATATGACAGGCGGATCCCCTCTCCGCCGGGTGGCGGTGCCGGCGGTGCCCGTGCTTCTGGCCGCGGGTGCGCTGATTGCCGCGTTCGTCCTGCTCCCGGCGGCCGCGCTGGCCGGCCTTCTCACCTCGTGCTCCGCGGTGATCGCATTCGGGACGGCCCGTGCCGCCGTGACCGGGCGGGCGGCCGGGCCGCGCCTGCGCGCGCTGGCGATTGCGGCCGGCATGATGCTCACCGCGCTGGCCGGTGCGGCCAGCGGCGTCGCCACGCTGGTCGCGCCGGACGTGCTGGTGGCCGGCGGTGTGCCGCTGCCGGCCGAGATCCCGCTGGTCAGCCTCTTCCTGGTGGCGGCGCTCTATCTGCCCGCGATCCTGCGGCCGCAGCAGCGCCGCGACCTGCTGGGCCGGATGCGGTGGGGGCTGGACGTGCTGGGCGTCACCGCGTGCCTCATCTATCCGACCTGGCTGACGGTGTTCAGCAGCGGTGACCGGCGCGGTGCGGCGATGACCGCGCTGATCTTCGGAGCGGGCGCCGCGGCCACCGTCGCGGTGACCGGGGTGCACGCGATCCGGCACCGGGCGGCGCTGCAGTGGTGCGGGCCGGCCGCGGCGCTGTCGCTGATCGGGATGACCGCGCTGGTCGTCGGCCTGGACTTCCCGGGCCGGGCGAACGCCGCGATCGCCGTCGTGGTCGCCGCGATCGCGATCAACGTGGCCGGCGCCCTGCTCTGGTACGGCTCGGTCCGCGTCTCACCCGACGTGGGCCCGATGCCGTCGCCGGGCAGTGAGCCCTCGGCGAGTTTCCCGCTGCTCGCGCTCCTGATCCTCGGCTCGGCGCTGATCACCGTGTTCCACCTGATCAACGGTGGGCAGGTGGACGCCGTGTCGGTGCTGTCCGGCACCGTGGCGGTGGCGGCCGTGGCGACCCGCGAGTGGGTGTCCGCGATCGCCCTGCGCCGCCAGGCCGGGCACCTGACCGACCAGGGCAACCGGCTGCGCAGCCTGATGTACGGGTCGGCCGACGTCGCGATGGTGCTCGACGCGAACCTGGCGGTGCGCTGGCAGTCGGCGGCCGCGGCACGGCAGTTCGGGCTCTCCGACCAGGACGTCGTCGGCCGTACGGTGTCCGCGCTGGTGCATCCCGGCCAGGTCGAGGCGGTGCACGCGTACCTGACCGAGCTGCTGGCCGTCCACGACGGCGACCCGGGTCCCGGCCTCGCGGTCCGGCTGCGCGACGGGTTCGGCCGGTGGCGGGAGACCGAGTGGACCACCAGCGGCGCCGACCCGGCCGAGCCGCACGCGCTGGTCGTGCACATCCGCGACGTGACCAACATGCGCGACCTGGAGCAGGCGCTGCGGGAGGCCACCCACCTGGACCGGCAGACCGGGCTGGCCAACCGCGAGGGCCTGCTGCGGGCGGCCGAGCTGATCCCGGACGCCGGCGCGATGATCGTGCTGGAGCTCTTCGGGCTCACCGCGATCGGCGACGTGCACGGCCGGGACCTCGCCGAGCTCGTGCTGGTGGAGGCCGGCCGGCGGCTGCGGACGCGTCTCGCCGACACGGACGTACCGGCCCGGCTGGGTGAGACGCGGCTGGCGGTGCTCACCCACTGCGGGGCGGTACGCGCTCAGCTGCTCGCCGGTCAGCTGGTCAACGCGCTGTCCGCGCCGTACACCGTGGCCGGCGCGGTCTCACACCTGTCCGCCTCGGCGGGGCTGACCGACGTCGCCGGTGACGACGACACCGACGAGGTGATCCGGCGGGCGGCCCTCGCGCTGCGGTCGGTCCGGTCCGGCCCGCCGGGTGCGGTGGAGTGGTACGACACCGAGATGGAGACGCGCCTGCTGCGTCGCTCCACCCTCGAACAGGACCTGCCGGGTGCGCTCGCGCGCGGTGACCTGGATCTGATCTTCCAGCCGATCGCCGACCTGCGGGACCGGCGCCCGGTCGGCGTGGAGGCGCTGCCGGCGTGGCGGCACCCGGCACTCGGGACGGTGCCGGCGGAGGAGCTGCTGCCGCTGGCCGAGGAGCTGGGGGTGCTGGCCGAGATCGATCACTGGGTGCTGCACCGGTCGTGCCGCCTGCTCGCGCAGTGGCGGCGGTACGCCGGCGACCTGTGGCTCGCGGTGAACGTCCGGCCGCGCGAGCTGGTCGACCCGCGGTTCCAGGCGAGCCTGCACACGGCTCTGGACTATCACGGGCTGCCGCCCTCGGCGCTGGTCGTGGAGGTCGCCGAGCAGCATCTCGACGTGCACCAGCCGGCGGTCGAGGACGTCGCGGCCCAGCTGGGGCGGATGCGCGCCGAGGGCATCCGGACGGCGGTGGACAACTTCGGCACCGGGCCGACGTCGCTCAGCCGGCTGCGGATCCTCCCGATCGACCTGCTGAAGATCGATCGGGAGGTGCAGGCCGGCGCCGTGATGGACGTGGCGGTGACGCTCGGGCGGCGGCTCGGCATGGAGGTCGTCGCGGACGGCCTGCAGACCGAGGCGGACCTGGAGAGCGCGCTGGCCGCCGGGTGCCGGTGGGGACAGGGTGAGCTGCTGGGCAGCCTCATGCCCCTCGAGCACCTGGAGGCGATGCTCGAGGGGCACTGCCGCTGAACTCAGGCCAGGTCGAAGCGGTCCAGCTCCATGACCTTGGTCCAGGCGGCGACGAAGTCGTGCACGAACTTCTCGCGGCCGTCCTCGCTGGCGTAGACCTCGGCGAGGGCGCGCAGCTGGGAGTTCGAGCCGAAGATCAGGTCGACCGCGGTGGCGGTCCACTTCACCTGGTCGGTGGCGAGGTCGCGGATCTCGTACACATGCTCGTCGGTCTCCGACGCCTTCCAGCGGGTGCCCGGCGAGAGCAGGTTGCGGAAGAAGTCGTTGGTGAGCGCACCCGGCTTGTCGGTGAGGACGCCGTGCGCGCTGCCGCCGAAGTTGTTGCCCAGCGAGCGCAGGCCGCCGACCAGCGCGGTCATCTCGGGCGCGCTGAGGCTGAGCATGTACGCCCGGTCGATCAGCAGGATCTCCGGCTGGGTCTTCTCACCCGGGCGCAGGTAGTTGCGGAACGCGTCGGCGCGCGGCTCCAGAACCTTGAACGACTCGGCGTCGGTCTGCTCCTGGGAGGCGTCGGTGCGGCCCGCGTGGAACGGCACGGTCACCGGGACACCGGCGTCGCTCGCGGCCTTCTCGACCGCGGCCGAACCGGCCAGCACGATCAGGTCGGCCAGCGAGATCTGCGCGCCACCGGCGGCGTTGAACTCCTGCTGGATGCCCTCCAGCTTCGCGATCACCTCGGCGGCGCCCTGGTTGACCTCCCAGCCGCGCTGCGGCTCCAGGCGGATCCGGGCGCCGTTGGCGCCACCGCGCTTGTCGGTGGAGCGGAACGTCGCGGCCGACGCCCAGGCGGTCGAGACCAGCTGGGCGGTGCTCAGGCCCGACTCCAGGACCTTCGCCTTGAGCGCGGCGACGTCGCCGTCACCGACCAGGGCGCCCGCGGTGGCCGGCACCGGGTCCTGCCACAGCTGCGCCTCCGGAACCCACGGGCCGAGGAAGCGGCTGACCGGGCCCATGTCGCGGTGCAGCAGCTTGTACCAGGCCTTGGCGAAGGCCAGCGCGAACTCGTCCGGGTTCGCCAGGAAACGGCGGGAGATCTTTTCGTACGCCGGGTCGAGCCGCAGCGACAGGTCGGTCGTCAGCATCGTCGGCAGGTGCTTCTTCGCCGGGTCGAACGCGTCCGGGATGATCGCCTCGGCGTCCTTGGCGACCCACTGCTTCGCGCCGCCGGGGCTGGTGGTGAGCTCCCACTCGTACTCGAAGAGGATCTCGAAGAACCGGTTGCTCCACTGCGTCGGCTTGTCGGTCCAGGTGACCTCGAGACCGCTGGTGATCGCGTCGGCGCCGCTACCGCTGCCGTGCGTGCTCAGCCAGCCCAGGCCCTGCGCCTCCAGCGGCGCGCCCTCCGGCTCGGCGCCCACGTGGTTGTCGGCGACACCGGCGCCGTGCGCCTTGCCGAACGTGTGGCCGCCGGCGATCAGCGCGACGGTCTCCTCGTCGTTCATCGCCATCCGGGCGAACGTCTCACGGATGAAGTGCGCCGCGGCGATCGGGTCGGCGTTGCCGCGCGGGCCCTCCGGGTTGACGTAGATCAGGCCCATCTCGGTGGCGCCGACGCCCTCGGCCATCGTCTTCTCGGACGCGTAGCGCTCGTCGCCCAGCCAGGTGTCCTCGGGGCCCCAGAAGATCTCCTCGGGCTCCCACACGTCCTCGCGGCCGAAACCGAAGCCGAACGTCTTGAAGCCCATCGACTCCAGGGCGACGTTGCCGGCCAGCACCAGCAGGTCGGCCCAGGAGATCTGCTGGCCGTACTTCGCCTTCACCGGCCAGAGCAGGCGGCGCGCCTTGTCCAGGTTCGCGTTGTCCGGCCAGCTGTTGAGCGGGGCGAACCGCTGCCCGCCGTCACCGGCGCCGCCACGCCCGTCGTGGATCCGGTAGGTGCCCGCGGCGTGCCAGCTCAGACGGATCATGAGACCGCCGTAGTGGCCGAAGTCGGCGGGCCACCAGTCCTGCGAGGTGGTGAGCACGTCGACGATGTCGCGCTTGAGGGCGTCGACGTCGAGCTTGGCGAACTCCTTCGCGTACTCGAAGTCGGGGCCCAGCGGGTTGCCCTTGGCGGAGTGGGCGTGCAGCACGGAGAGGTCCAGCTGGTTGGGCCACCAGTCGCGGTTGGTCCGCGGCCGGCCGCCGGTCTTGGGGGTCGGCGAGTCGATCGCCGGGTTCTCGCTCTCGCTGCCGTGCGCGGTCACCGAGTCGTGGGCCACTGGGCAGCCGCCGGTGGTCTGATTGTCGCTCATTCGCTGCTTCCTTCCGGGTGCGTGGTCAGGCAGTCGGGGCAGGTGCCCCAGAAGACGACCTCCGCCTCGTCGACCACGAACCCGTGGTCGGCCGAGGCGGTGAGACAGGGGGCACGTCCGACCGTGCAGTCGACGTCGGCGATCGCACCGCAGGAGCGGCACATGATGTGATGGTGGTTGTCCCGCACCCGCGTCTCGTAGCGGGCGGTCGCACCGGCGGGCTGAATACGCCGCACCAGACCGGCGGCGGTGAGCGCACGTAGCACATCGTAAATCGCCTGGTGAGAGACCGAGGGGTGATTCGACCGCACCAGCGTGATCACCGTGTCGGTGTCCACGTGCGGATGGTCCCTCAGCGCCGCGAGCACCGCGAGGCGCGGCCGCGTCACGCGGAGCGAAGCAGCCCGCAGCTGCGCCTCGAAGCCGGACGTCATGCCCGAAGACCTTAGGCGACTTTTCTGGAACGAATCAAGTTTTGGTGGACTTGAACACGCCGGTGGCCGTCCACAGAAATCTGGTTGTCCACAGCGAGCGAGGCGAGGCGCGCGGCGCGGTCCGTCCGGGCGCCAGCCTGGGCGCATGACACCGATGTTGTGCGATTGCGCTTGTGTGGCCCATTACGGCATTCCCCGCGAGTTCTTCGACGAGGAGGGCTGCGCATGCTCGATCACCTGTTCATCCCAGCCCGTCACCCTCTGGGTGAGGGAGTGGAGGTGCGCGATGTTCCTCCACCCGCCTACCGGGCGCCTGTGGTTCGTCAAGTCCGTCGGTGACGGGGAGTGGGACTGGGGCGGGGCCGGGGCGATCGACCCCAGGTCCGAGATGTTCGAAGCGGCCCGGGCCCTCGAGGCACTGATGCTCAGGGCGGAGTCGGTGATCGCGACCAAGGGCGTCAAATAAGAGATAGATGACCCGGCGGCGGCCCGCCAAGGCCGCCGCCGGGGCGTGGTCAGCAGCCCAGGCGCTTGGTGGAGAGGGCGATGTCGTCGATCCAGAGGTTGAACTCGGCGGGGGTGGTGCCGGGTTGGTAGAGCTGCCAGCCGATCTTCACGGTGTTCACGGCCGGGAGGATGAAGGGGACGTTGTTGCCGCCGTGGTTGTTGGTGGAGGCGGTCAGGTCGGGGTTGGCGACGCCGTCGATCCAGACCGTCACGCGGTTGTCGGTGGCGTCCAGGGACCACTCGAAGCACTGCCACCTGTCCTCGACGACCGGGGCCGACTCGCGCCAGTTCGTCCAGTCGCCGGTGGGGCCGCCGTCGGCGCCGACGCCCCAGAAGATGCCGGGGACGGTGGGTGCGTACTGGCCGCCGATCGGGCGGACCACCTCGGTGCTGCCGGTGCCGGTGGCCTCGACGAGGGTGAAGTGTGCCCAGTCGGGTGCGGTGGGGAAGGCGTCGACGCGCAGCCGCATCCGGCCGAAGAAGCGGTTGCCCGGCGCGGCGAAGTCGTCGACGCGCAGGAAGGCGCGGCCGTTGTCGACCGTACGCACGTGCAGCACCTTGCCATGACGGGCCCGCTCGACGGTCAGCGTGCCGTTGCGGGTGTCCACACCCCACTTCAGGGTGCTGGCCCCGCCCACCGGGAGCCGGTCGAAGTTCTCGGAGAAGAGCACGCGGCTTGAGGCGGTAGCCGGCGTGGCGGAGAAGAGCAGTACAGCGGCCGTGAGAGCAGCGAGAATACGCATTGGTCTCCTTCGATCGAATGGGAGCGCTCCCATCTTGGCAGATGCCGTAGGTTGCCAGGGTGAGGGTGGTCAGCGACGACGAGGCGACGCGCGCGGCGTGTTCCTTCTTCCTGCGGCACGGCACCGTCGACATGAACCGGCTCGCCGCCGCCATGTGCGTCAGCCGCGCCACGCTCTACCGGGTGACGCACGGCCGCGACCGGCTGCTCGGCAACGTCCTGTGGCGGCTGGCCGACCGGATGCTCGCCGAGGCCCGCCGGCACCGCACCCGCGACGGCGTGGACGGCGCCATCGAGGTCACGCACCGGTTCACCGCGCAACTGCTCGCCGCCGAGCCGTTCCGGCGGTTCCTCACCTCCGAGCCGGAGGCCGCCGCCCGGATCCTGCTGACCCACGCCGGTGGGCTGACCGAGCGCGTCGTGACCGCCCAGGAGGAGATCTTCAAGGAGGTCGGCCTGGACAGCGCCGGGCCCGACCTCGCCTACCTCTACGTACGGATCATCGAGTCGGCCCTCTACGCGGAGCTGGTCGCCGGCCGCAGCACCGATCTCGGCCTGGCCCACCGCGCGGCGCGAGCGCTGCTGCTGAACGGCACCTGAGACACCTGTCGCAGCATTCCGCGTAACCGTGGCGTCACACATCGAGGCCTGAATATGGTGCGGCATGCGTTCCCGACGACACGCGCAGTGGCTGCTCATCCTGCCAGTGGTCGCGCCTCTGCTGACACCGCTCACCAACCGGATCGAGCCGGAACTGATCGGTGTGCCGTTCTTCTTCTGGTACCAGTTCGCCTGCGCGCTGTTCGCCATCGTGGTCATCAGCGCGGTCCACCTGATCACCAAAGAGTCATGACTGTCGAGGCCGGCGTCTTCACCGCCCTGATGCTGGTCGTGCTGGTGCTCGGCTTCGGCGCCGCGTACTGGCGCAGGCCCGAGGATCCGCACACCCTCGAGGAGTGGGGCGCCGGCGGCCGGGCGTTCGGCAACTGGGCGATCTGGTTCCTGATCGGCGGCAGCATGTACAGCGCGTACACGTTCGTCGCGGTGCCCGCTCTCACCTACGGCATCGGGGCGATCGGGTTCTTCGCGGTGCCGTTCGCGATCCTCACCACGCCGCTGACCTTCGTGCTGACGACGAGGGCCTGGTCGGTGTCCCGGCGGCACGGCTTTCTCACGCACAGCGAGTTCGCCACCGCGAGGTTCGGTTCACCCGGGCTGGGTGCGGCGGTCGCGGTCACCGGCATTCTCGCCACCGTTCCGTACGTTGCCGTGCAGCTGATCTCACTGCAGGCGGTGTTGCGGACTGTCGGGTTCGGCGGTGAGTGGCCCCTGCTCGCCGCGGTGACCGTGGTGTCGGTGTGCACGTTCCGCTCCGGTCTGCGCGCGCCCGCCCTGCTGTCGGTCCTCAAGGACGCGCTGATGGCGTGGATGCTGCTGACCGCGTTGCTCATGGTGGCGATGTACGGCGGCTGGGACCGCACCTTCCGGCTAGCCGGCGACCGGTTCGCGGCGACACCCTCACCGGTCGACGGCCTGTTGCTGCCCGACACCGGCCACTTCGGATTTCTCACGCTGGTGATCGGTTCGGCGCTGGCGGTCTTCGCCTACCCGCATGCTCTGGTGGCCATGCTTGCGGCAAAAGACCGGGCTACCGTACGCAAGAACGCCGCCGCCCTTCCCGTCTACTGCCTGGCCCTGGCCCTCATGGCCCTGCTCGGCTTCTTCGCCCTGGCCCGCGGTGTGACACCGGTCGACGGCGACCTCAACACGATCGTGCCGCGGATGATCCACCAGTTCTTCCCGGGCTGGTCGGCCGGCGTCGCGTTCGCGGCGCTGAGCGTCGCCGCGCTGATCCCCGCAGCGGTGATGTCGATCGCCGCCGCCAACGCCTTCACCCGCAGCCTCTACCGCCCCTACCTGCGGCCGGACGCGTCGCTCGCCACCGAGGCCCGGGTCAGCCGCTGGGTGTCGCTCGTCGTCAAGTTCGGTGCCGCCGCCCTGATCCTGGCCGTCGACCCCACGTTCTCCGTCGACCTGCAGCTGATCGGCGGCGTGATCATCCTGCAGACCGTCCCGGCGGTCCTGCTCGGCCTGCTCACCGGCTGGTTCCACCGCGCCGGCCTGATCGCCGGACTGCTCACCGGGCTGGTCCTCGGCCTCGGCATGCTCTACGAGATCCCCGAGGCGGACGGGACCGGCCACTTCGGGGGGTCGAGCTGGCCGCTCGGCGACGGCACCACCGTGTACGTCGGGCTGGTCGCACTGGCGCTCAACCTCGCCGTCGCGGTCGTGGCCACCGTCATGCTGCGCATCGCCGGAGTCGACGGCGGCCACGACGCCACCCGCCCGGAGGACTACGAAGCCGATGCCGGCGACCCGCGGCTGCGGCACCTGGACAGCCTGATCGACGGCCTTCCCCGGCAGCAGCGGGCCGGTGTCCGCTGACGATCGGCGGATGCGAATCAGTGACCGTTGTGTCACTGTGACGCGATGGCTGCTCGCGTTCTCAACGACCGGTACGAGTTGCGGTCGCTGCTGGGGCGCGGCGGGATGGCCGAGGTGTGGGAGGCGTACGACCGGCGGCTCGACCGCACGGTGGCGGTGAAGATGCTGCGCCCGGACGGTGCGGCCGACCCCACGTTCGCGGCCCGGTTCGACCGGGAGGCGCGGTTCGCGGCCGGCCTGTCGCACCCGAACATCGTGGCCGTCTACGACTTCGGCGCGGAGGACGGCGTTTCGTACCTCGTGATGGAGCTGATCCGGGGCCGCAGCCTGTCGCAGCGGCTGGCGACCGGCCCGCTGGAGTTCGCCGAGGCGGTCCGGATCGCGATCCAGGTGTGCGCCGCCCTGGAGGCGGCCGCACGTGCCGGTGTCGTGCACCGCGACGTGAAGCCTGGCAACATCCTGATCACCGAGGGCGGCCAGGTGAAGGTCTGCGACTTCGGCATCGCCCGGGTCGCCGGGACCGCGCAGGCCGACCTGACCGGGTCCGCGCAGATCATGGGCACCAGCTCCTACATGGCACCGGAGCAGGTCACCGGTGGCCGCATCGACGCCCGCACCGACCTGTACGGGCTGGGCTGCGTGCTGTACGCCATGCTCACCGGCCGCCCGCCGTTCACCGGCGACAGCCCGTTCCAGATCGCCTGGCAGCACGTGGAGAAACCGCCACCACCGGCCACCTCGCTACGGCAGGGCGTCCCCGCCGACCTCGAACGACTGCTGAGCGACCTGCTGGCGAAGAAACCGGCCGACCGCCCCGCCGGCCCCGGCCCGGTCCGCGTCGCACTGGAGAACGCCGACCTCGACACGGTCGTCGTGCCCGCACCGCAACGACCGAGGCGCCCCCGCCCCGCGCTCCTGGCCGGAGCAGCCGCTGCCGCGGTCGCCGGCGTGATCGCCGCCGTCGCCCTCGCCACCCAGACCGGCGACGCCGGCTCACAGGCCGCCCCACGGGAGGGCAGCCCCGCCCCGTCGGTCACCCCCACAGCGGGCCCCGGCGCCGTGCCACCCAGCCCACCGGCAGTCACCACCGGGCCCTCCGGCGCCGCACCCTCCAGGTCAGCCGCACCCGGCCCCACCCCGTCCGGCGCCGCGCCGTTCACCACGGTGCCACCCGTCGCCACACCCCCGGCCACGACCCCACCCGGCGAGACTCCACCGGCCGACCCACCCGGCGACGCCGTCGCCGACGCCCGCGCAGTGCTCGACACCCAGGTCAGCGCCGGCGCCATCGACGCCAAGGACGCCCGCGACCTCTACCGCCGCCTCGACAGCATCGCAGAGGAGGCCGCCGACGGCGACACCACGAAGGTCACCAAGGAGACCGCCGCCCTGCGCGAGAAGGTCACCGACCTCCATGACCGGGGCCGCATCACCGACGACGGCTACACCGCCGTCGTCGCCTCCCTCGATCACATTGACTGAGACCTTTACTCGAACGGGTTTGGTCCGTGGAAAATCACCTGATCCGGACTGAATCGGAACGATCCGAGGTGTGCCATCTCGTTGCGCTGGGTGGCCCTCTGCAGTGCTCCCGGCGGCATTCTGAACGCGATGACATGTGACCCGCGTCCCGCGTAGTCCGGAACTCCCGCGAACAGAGCGTTGTTCGCCTCACTCGGTGCCACGATCTCCTGGGTGAAGTAGGCGGCGTTCTTGCTGTTCGCCGTGACCACCCCACCCTCCATGATCGACGCGTGCCCGGCCTCGTCCGTGTAGTGGAAGAAGGTGTTCTCGTCCAACGCGTCAGTGAGGTTGTCGACACTGTGTTTGGCCGCATCCCCGCAGTTGTGGACGAGCACGGGAGCCCGGCCGGCGAGTACGTAGTACGTGTGGATGTCGGCGACGGTGAGGTTGTAGGCGGTCAGGTCCTGGACGTACTCCGACAGGGCGGTTACCGGGACCGTCGTGCCGGCGGAGGTTTGCAGACGGTCGCCGGTTCGCAGGTCCTCGGCGTAGCGGTAGGTGCGGCTGGTGGTCTCCCAGAACGGGTGCTGGTCGGTGGCCCGGAGTGTCGCTCCGCCCTGCACGGTGACCGCGACCATCCGGTGCACGCCTCCGTGCCGGATCAGACGGGTCACCGGCCGCGTGGCGGTGCGGCCAGTCCGGGCGTCGGTGGCCACGACCTGATCGCCGAGCTGGACCGCCTTGATCGGTTTGGTCCGGCCGTTGGCCATCAGGACCGGTGTGTCGCCGGTGAAGCTGTTGACGGCGCAGCTGTCGCTCTTCTTGAACAGGTTGGTGACGCGGCCGAGCATCGCTGAGGCGCGGCCTATGTCGGCCTTGGCCTTGAAGAAGCCCTTGATGCCGCTGACCAGGTCGCCGCCGAGTTTCCAGAGGAGTTTGCCGAGTTTGGCGGCCTTGCCCCAGCGGAAGGCGTACTTGGCGACGAGTTTCGCGGCGAAGCCGCTGACGGCGGACATCAGCGCGTTGATGGCGGTCTCGGCGCAGGCGCCCAGGTCGCCCTTCGTGACGCAGTCCAGGCCGGCGGTGATGCCGAGCTCGTCCATCAGGACCTTGCCGAGCTTCTTGGCCGTCTCCACCAGCTTCTTCTTGACCTCGACGCTGCGCTGGCGGGCGGCGTTGAGGTTGCGCTGCGCGGCCTCCACGGCAGCCTTGCGGGCGGTGGCCGGCTCGTCGTTGTTGTAACAGGTGCCCGCGCACGGCTTCGCCTTCCCGGCGCGCATGGCCTCGTCGTGCTGGGTGCAGGACGGGGTGCGGCACCACGAGCCGGGTTCCAGGCCGGTCGGGTCGCTCAGCGTGATCGGGCTGTTCTGGCTGTAGACGTACGGGTTGAAGGTGGCCGGGGCGGTGGGCCGCATGATCGGGTCGACGGAGAGGAACCGGCCGGTCGCCGGGTCGTACTCGCGGGCGCCCAGGTGGGTGAGGCCGGTGGCGGCGTCCTTCACCCCGCCGACGTAGCCGCGCTCGCCCGGCCAGACCACCGGGGTGAAGCCGGTGCGCTCGGCCCCGAACGGGTAGTAGCGGCGGCGCTTGAGGTCGCTGGTCGTGGTGAAGTCGGCGGACCAGATAGGCGAGCCGTTGTTGTCAACGAGCAGGGCCCGGACCGGGCCGCCGGACTGGCGCATCGCGACGGTACGCCCGTCGAACTCGTAGTACCGGGTCGCGCTCACCACCCCGGTGGTGGTGTTCAGCTGTACCTCGGTGTTGTCCAGGTACAGCGTCTTGACCGTGCCCTCGGTACGGATGAGCCGTTCCCCGTCCGCGTCGTAGACGTACGAGCTGGACGTCCCGTTGGTGGTGGCCGCGCTGACCCGGCCCTCGTCGTCCCAGGTGAAGCTCTGGTTGCCGGTGCTCGCCCCGGTCGTGGTCCGGGTCTTGGTGTTGCCGGCCAGGTCGTAGGTGTACGCCGAGGTCGTCGCGCCCCCGGACAGCGGCGTGTTGACCAGTTTGGTGAGGGTGTGCGGCTGCCCCTTGCCCGTCGCGCTGACGGCCGGGTACGTGTAGACCCGCGACGTGTCCCCCCACGACGAGTAGATCGTCTCGGTCTTCCGGTTGCCCCCGCTGTCGTACGTGTACCCGTGCCAGTACGGCGCCGGACCCGCCAGAGCCGCCCGGTCCGGTGCCGTGGTGCACACGACGTTCGTGGCCGGCGTCCACGCGCCCGTCAGCTGCGCCGCGGCGTCGTAGCTGTAGCACTGCTTCTCCGCGCTGGTGCCGCTCACCGACGGGCTGTCGGTCACCGACGTGATGTTCCCGCCCTTGTCGTAGGCGTAGCTGAGGTTCACGTCGTAACCCGAGGCGGTCTGCCGCTGCGCCGTCTGCCCGGCGAGCCGCCGCGTACCCTCCTCGTACGCGTACCCGAGGAAGATCGTCGCGTCCGCCCGCCCGAGCCCGTAGATCAGGCCCTCGCCGTACGACGACCGGATCACGCCGCCGACGATCGACCCGGCCGCGGTGGACGCGAGCGACGCCATGCCGCCCAGCTGCTCGTCGTATCCGATGCGCAGTTGTTCCGCGCCGATCCCCGCCTGCGGCACCGGCGGCAGGTCGACGGTCGCCAGCGACCCGTTCCCGCCGTACGCGTTGGCCGTCTCATAGGTGCCCTGCAGCGCACCCTCGGCGGCCGGGATGACGAGCTCACCACCGGTCGGCCGGTACGCCTCGTCGTACCCGGTGATCCTCTGGGTGTACGCCTGCCCGTTCACGTAGCGGGTGGTGGAGGCCGGCTTGCCCTTGGCGTCCGTGACCGTGTCGTACGTCCGTGACGTGAGCAGTGCCCCGCCGCTGTCGGCCCGGCGGGTCTCGGTCAACCGGCCGAGTGCGTCGTACCCGGTCCAGACGGTCTGCCCGCGCGCGTCGGTGCTGGTGACCACCTGGTCGTTGTCGTTGTAGGTCGAGGTCACGACGCCCTTGTCCGGGTCGTCGGTCCGGACGAGCCGTCCCCGCTTGTCGTAGCCGTAGTCCCACTTCGCCCCGGACGGTCCGGTGACCTGTGTGAGCCGGCCGAGCGGGTCGTAGCTGTACTTCGTCTCGTCGAAGCCGCCGGCACTGTTGGGGCTGTTGCTCTGGTATCGCCAGAGCGACGTGGTGCGCCCGCGCCCGTCGGTCCACGTGGTGGTGGGCTGCTGCCCGTCCGGCGGGTCGATCGAGATGAAGCTGCCGCCGTAACTGGTGCTGGTCCGGTACTTCTCCACGCCGGCCGACATGAACACGTCCAGGGTCGGGCGGTCGGCCTGGTCGTAGCTGATCTGGTGCCACGCCGACTTCTGCACGTCGGTGAGCTGCACGAGACCGCCGCCGGGCGCTCCGGTGGCGTAGTACGGCCCGCCGGTGCGCACGGCCAGGCCGCGCGAGTTGTACTCGCTGTCCGAGACGATCCGGCCCCCGCCCGTGGTGGCCTCCGGTACCTGCGTCTGCCGGGGGCGCAGCAGGCCGTCGAAGATCTCGTACTTGGTCCGGTAGGTGGGCGGCTCCACCGACGCCGCGACTATCTCCTGGGACCACACGTGCGAGGGGGCGCTCTTGGTGACCGAGTAGCCGAACTTCATGCTGGGCGTGTTCGGGTACGTGCCCTTCGGCCGCGACGGGGTCCACACCGCGGTGAGCCGGCCGAGTCCGTCGTACCCCAGCGACGTCACCCTGTCGTTGATGTCGGTCTCCTTGACCGGCACGCCCCACGCCGGGCTGACCTCGGTGGTCGCCTCGTTGTTCAGCGGGTCGGTGGTGGTGACCCCCACGGTGCCGCCGGTGTGGGTCTGCCCGGTCACGGCGAGATGCGTGTACGCCGTCCGCGTCACCCGGTTCATCGCGTCGGTCGTCGAGGTGACCCGCGCGTACGCGTCATAGCCGGCCTTGGACCGGGTGACGAACCCGCTGTCGCCCAGCGCCTGCGTCTCGGTGATCAGTCCCCGGCTCGGTGCCGCTCCGAACGCGCCGCCGTCGTAGAGCGTGCGCGAGTGCGCGACCAGTGTGGCCTCGTTCATCGTGCCCGCGCAGGCCGACGCGTACTGCTTCTCCTCGCTGCCGGCCGACGTGATCCAGGCCGTGGTGTTGCGGGCGTAGCTGTACTGGCTGCACATGTCGTCAGCCGTGGTGCTGGTGTCGCCCCGGTCATCGACCCTGGTGGCGGTGCCGTAGACCGGGTCGGTGGTGGTCGTGGTCCGGGTGTGCCGCTCCCCGCCGCCGAAGATCGCCGTGTAGTCGTCGGTGACACCCGGCCCCACCAGCGTCGCGGTCTTGGATCCCGAGGTGGCCGTCGGCGCGCTGATCCACGGTTTGCTGATCGTGGTGGAGATCCGCTCCGACCCGTTGAAGATCTCGGTCTCCAGAGGGGTGCCGGCCACCCGGTCCGCGTCGAGGGTCTCGCCGTTCTTGGAGTCGGTCACGTTGACCGGTGGCACCGTCGAGCCGTCGGCGGCCCGGTTGCCGTCCATCCCGCGCAGGTACGTCGTGGTGGTCAGCGACTTGGGCGTGCTCGCGTCGCCGCGCCGCACCTCGACCTTGCCGTACCCGCGCCAGCCCGACCAGGTGCGGTGCCGCGCCGGGGTGATCTCGCTGTCGTCGTAGCGCCAGGCCGCCCCGCCCACGTAGGTGATCGAGGTGACCGTGTCGACCGCCCCGCCGACCAGGTCCTTCTCGCCGACCTGGGTGACCACATACTTGTAGAACCAGGTCAGCGTCGGGTTCGTCGCGCCGACCGGCGTCCAGTACGACGGATAGCACCGTGTCGTGTTGGTCGCCGGTGACGACGGCAGGGTGCTGCTGCTGCACAGCCGGCCCGCGCCCACCGTGGTGTCGTAGACCGGCGAGATCTCACCGCCGGTCTCGTTGCGGATCAGCGTCAGCCGCGGCTTCCACATGACCGGGCCGTCGATCAGGCCGGTGACCCGGTTGCGGTACATCTCGTACGCGAACGTGATCGCCGGCATCGGGGTGGTCGCGCCGTACCTGCCGGTGTGCGTGATGCCCTTGAGCTGCAATCCTCCGGACGAGCCGTCGGCGGGGTCGTAGAAGTCCTGCGCGAAGTCCCACTGCTCGATCGTGACCGGCTGGTTCGCGGCGCTGAGGATCTGGGTGGCCACCGAGGTCAGGCGTTTGCGGGTGAAGAACGCCGGCGAGCCGTTGGTGCCGCACGAGGTTGTCGACGTGCAGATCTGGTCGAACGGCACGTCCGGCCAGCGGGCCGCGTTCGCCGAGGTCAGCTTGGCCGGGGCGCAGTCGAAGTTGTCGTCCGGCAGGCAGCGCTCGGCGGTGGTGAACACGACCTGCGCCGGCGCCGGGCTGCTCTCGGCGCCGCTCCGCGTGCCGTACGTGATCTTGGTGAGGTGACCGCCGGCGGTGTAAGCGGCCGACCTGGCGTCGCCGGACATGGCCGCCTGCCGCTGGTAGCGGTTGGTCTCCCTGGCCCAGCCGTAGTTCATCGTGTTGCCGTGCACGTCGACGACGCGGTCGACGTTCCAGCGCCACGCCTGATCGCAGAACGACGCGGTGAAGGTCGTGGCCCGGCACGGCTCACCCGGCTGGTTGCCGGCCACCGGGACGGTCCAGGTGGCCGCCGCGGTCGTGCCGAAGAAGTACTGCGTGCCGTCGGAGGTGGTCAGCTTCCAGTGCTCGCCGTTGTCGTCCGGGCTGCCGGCCGCTCCGGTGAGCAGCTCGATGCGCGACCCGTCGTCGTTGACCAGCTTGTACTTCCCGGTCGAGGCGTCCCGGATGACCTCACCGGAGTGACCGCCGAGCGCCAGGTTGACGGTGTCGGTCTTCCAGCACAGGTCACCGGTCTTGACGCTGTTGTTGCCGCCGGACTGATCCTCCTGACAGGACGCGTAGTTGCGCTCGACGTAGCCGATCGGCAGGTCGAAGCCCTCGCCGAGCCAGGTCGGCTGCGCGTTGGTCGAGGCCGTCCGGCCGTCCACCGAGCCGGAGTCGTAGGCGACGGTGAGCTGCGGCGACGGGCCGTTGAGGCCGGGCGGCACGCGCAGCGGGTAGGACCAGGAGAACGACCCGGACTGGGAGCCGGCGCTCCAGGTGGACGACGGGGACAGCGGCGTGGCGGTGTAGGAGCCGGAGGACCCGGACGCCCCGGCGACCAGGGCCAGCACGGCGGGTGCCTGCTCGACGGCGACGGTGGCGCGGGCCACCCGTGCGGTGCCGGCCCGCGAGCCGGGCAGGGCGGTGGGTTGCCGGCACGCGGCCACGTCCGGGGTTTCGAGCGCGCACGCCGGGAGTCTCACCAGGTGCAGCCGGTCGGCCCAGCCGCCACCGACGGCGCCCGCGAACGTGGCGGTGTCGACGGCCACTTCGACCTCGTCACGCCCGGCGCCGGCTCGGTCCAGGCGCAGCACCACGCCGGTGAGACCAAGGCGGTTCGCTTGCGACTGCGGGAGCAGTTTCATGCGTACGGTAAAAGGTCTTGAATCTGCCCTGGTGCGCGCCACCGTGACCGGAAGTGATCCAGCTTTCGCCGCGCCGCCCGTGAGCTCGACGGTGGCCTCGCCCGCGGACGGCCAGTCGACCTGGCGGGGCACCGCGGGCCGCACGTCGGGCCGAACCAGATCGGTCACCCGGCTCGGCACGTCACGGACCGGAAGTGGCGTCTCCTTCGGCGCCTTCGGAGTCCCGTTCGGGCGTGGCGCCGCCGCGGCCGGCTCCTGGACCGCCAGCAGTGTGGACGTCAGAATCGCGGCGAGCCCGAACGAGACCCGCCGCACCGTCGATTGCCTCATCCCAGCCCCCGAAACTCGCGTCTTACGGTGTGACCACCGGCGGATAGCGCCACTGCGTGCGTTGCGTGTCGTCGAACAGCCCGGCCGCGGCGACCGCCTCGTCGACCGCACCGGAGAACCAGCCGGCGACGCCCCAGTTCTTCGCCTCGGCCGCGACGCGCAGATAGGAGGAGGTGGCCCGGGAGTAGGCGAAGGTGCCGCCGAACACGCCCGAGTCGTCGATCTCCGAGGGATCGGTCTCGGTCACCGTGTAGAGGTGCAGCTCGGCGTCGCCGCTCTCCAGGGTCTCCAGGGTCACGGTGCCCTGGAGCCACTCGCCGGCCTCCGCGATCCGGCGGCTGGGCAGCGCGAACGCCACCGTGCCGTCCGGTTTGTAGAGCGTCGCGGTCAGCCGGGGCGCGACCGGGCCGGGTGTGCCGGTGGCGTCCTTGGGCCCGGCCACCGTCTGGATCGCCAGGCTGAACGAGGCGTTGCCCGAGTCGCCGTCCTGCGCGATCAGCACCCGCTTGCCGGTGACGCTCGCGGGCCGGGCCCAGACACTCACGGTGAAGTTGTTCCCGTTCACCGGGCCCGGCTGGCCCATGCCGGCGCCATGCGCGTTCGTGCCGTTGAACACCATCGTGGAACCGGCGCTCAGCGGGTATCCCGGCGACTCCCAGGTCACGCCGCCGCTGGTCAGCAGGCCGTTGCCCGGTGCCTTCTGGTTCGCCGTCGTGGTGCCGGTGCCCTCGTCGAAGCGCCACCAGTCCTGAGCCTGGCCGCCCACCGCCATGACCGGGTTGTCGCCGCCGCCCCACACCGCCGGCGATCCGCGGTTACCGGCCGCGTCATAGGCCCAGACACGCAGCAGGAACGGGCCCTGCGCCCGGACCCGGACGGTGGCCCTACCGTCGAAGACCGACACCGGTCCCTCGGAGGGCACGTCGTTGTTGATCGCCCACCGGTACTGGGTGACGTCGTTGCCGCCGCCGGTGAAGTGGAACCTGACGTCCTGCCCGACGGCGAACGTGCCGCCGTCGAACCAGACCAGCGGCGGCGCGGGCGCGGTGTTGTCCACGACGAAGTTGCACCAGTTGGTCCAGCCGCCGGTCAGCGGATTCGGGTTCTGGTTGTCGGTGGTCCGGGCGATCCAGCTCCACGACCCGTTGGCCAGGTTCGGTATCTGCTGGCGGAACGTGGCGCCGGACGCGCCGGGGTCCGTGACGAACCGGTGGGCCCACGTCGAGGCGCCGGCCTTCCAGATCTGGAACTCGACCTTCACCTGGTTGTCGGTGCCGTCCGGGTCGGTCGCCTTCACCTGCATGATCGGCATGTCCAGGGCGGGCACCGAGCCACCGCACTTCACCGGCGGCGAGATCATCTGCGGCGACGACGGCACGTTCGGGAACGTGTTGTAGACGACCTCGAGGGTGGACTCGTGATGGTTGAACCGCCGCCACCCGGTGCTGGAGGTCTCGTCGGCGGCCCGCAGCATCAGCGTGGTGGTGGCCCAGTTGTTCAGCACCGACCTGATGACCTGGTTCTCCACGTCGAAGTCGAGCATCGAGCCACCCGGGTTGCAGCCGGCCCGCCCGGCCGTGGCGACGTTGCGCTCGGTGTACGGCAGCCCGCTCGTGGACGGCTGGTTGTTCCAGGTGGTGTTCTCGCTGACGCCGTTGCTCAGCCACACCTGCATCCGGTTGGTGTTGCAGGAGTACGCCCAGACCTGCTTGGTACGAAAGGTCGCGGAGACGATCGTGCGGCCCGCCACCCGCAGCCGGGACGTGTCGTAGGCGAAGTAGAGCCGCTTCAGGTGGGTGCCGTCCTCCGGGGTGCTGACGTAGCCCATGCCCTCGTTGGCGTCGGGGTTGCCGCGACCCCAGAACCAGCCGGAGTTCGAGGTGGGGAACGAGCGGTTGACCATGGTGCGGTGCTGCTTGCCGGCGTCGAACGACGGGTCGATGAAGACCGGGAAGACGGTGCCGGGATCGGTCAGCAGGTCACGGTCCGCCCGCAGCGTGACCGCCGCCGCGCCGACCGACAACCCCAGCCTCGCGACCCGGTTGCCCTCGACCGGCCCCTCCGCCGACGCCCGGCCCGGTCCCGCCTGCCCCCGCTGCCGCGAGTCCCACATGGTCGGCGCCGGCCCGGCCAGCAGCTTCGTGCCGGCGCGGTCGCGGACCTCGACACCACCGTCACGCGTCTTCCTCGTGGACAGGCCGGTGCCGCCGAGGCCGAAACGCAGCGTGGCCAGAGCCGGGTTCGCGGCGGCGGCGCGGTTCTTGACGACCAGCACCTCGCTGAACCCGGTGGTGGAGGCGGTGACGACCAGGTCGGTGCCGGGGAGCACCTCTGGATAGGTCGCGGTGTTGCCGGCCAGGACCGGCGGCGGCAGGTGCATGGGCGCGCTCATCTCGAGGTACGCCTTGCCGTCCCGGATCCTCGCGAGCGGCTCGTCACCACCGGCGGAGAACGCCATGTCGACGACGGCCGCTCTGGGAACGATCGTTCTGTCCGGCCGCCTTTCGAGCGTTGCGTCGGCCGGCACCCAGGTCGTACCCCGCCTCACTCGCACCGGGTTCGCCGACATGATGACGGTGGTCGTACCGTCCGGGTTGGCGAAGGTGGTGTCGTACTCGGTCCTGGCCGCCGTGACCTCCACGCGGCTCTTCTCCGACATATCCGATTTATCGGATATAGGTGCCACGATCGTCGTGGCTACCATCAGCGCGCTCAGGACCGGCTTCATCGACACAGGGCACACTCCTGCGGGACGTCTCGGATCGCCTGGGGGAGTGCGATGTGGATGATGTTCGATGTATCTGAAGCGGATGATGATCTGCGGTCATGATGCTTGTCAATGGCCATACCCTGTTTGGCATGACAGCCGACTATCAGGTGGGCCGTAACCTCGCCGAGGCCTCGCGGCCGGTGGGGTTCGCCGTCGTCGCGCTGGCCTACCTGATCGCCGGGCTGGCCGCGTGGGCCGTCGTCGCGCTCCTGAGCGACACGCATCCGTTGCTGGTCACGTTCTACGCAGACCTCGCTGCCACGCTGGTGGTGTTCGGTGCGAGTGTCATGGTCGCGAACGCGAGTCTCTACGATCCGTATTGGAGCGTCGCCCCGGCCGCGATCGTCGTCGTGTGGCTCGACGTGTTGACCGCGCGCACGGCTCTCGTACTCTTGCTGGTCCTTGCCTGGTCTTTGCGGCTGACTCTCAACTGGGCCGTGTCGTGGCGCGGCCTGAGTCACGAGGACTGGCGTTACGTGCAGTTACGGGAGCAGCGGCCGGGCGGTCTGCCGTGGTGGCTGGTCAACCTGATCGGCATCCAGCTGATGCCCACCCTCGTGGTCTTCACCGGCCTGCTCGCCGTCTGGCCCGCGCTGACGGTGACCTCCCGCCCGTTCGGCCTGCTGGACGTCCTCGCGGTGGCCGTCACTGTCGGCGCGATCGCGCTGGAGACCCTCGCCGACCGCCAGCTGCACCGCTTCGCCGCCGACCCCGCCAACCGCGGCCGGATCATCGACCGCGGCCTGTGGCGCCGGTCCCGCCACCCCAACTACCTCGGCGAGATCCTGTTCTGGTGGGGCATGTGGCTGTTCGCCCTGGCCGCCGCCCCGTCCTGGTGGTGGACGATCGCCGGCCCGATCACGATGGTCCTGCTCTTCACGTTCGTCAGCGTCCCGATGATGGACCGCCGCTCCCTGGAACGCCGCCCGTCCTACGCCGACCACATGACCCGCGTCCCGGCGCTGCTGCCCCTGCCTCGCAGGCGGGCGGCCTCCGGCTGAGGCCGCCCGCCTGCCGTTCGGTCAGGCGGCGGTCCACTTCTGGTTGGTGCCGCCGGTGCAGTCCCAGAGCTGGAGCAGCGCGCCGTTGGCCGTGCCCCGGTCCAGCACATCCACGCAGCGGTTGGCGGCGGTGTTCACCAGGTCGCCGGAGGCGGTCAGGGTGAAGCGCTGCGCGGCGGTGCCGTTGCAGGTGTAGAGCTGGACCGCGGTGCCGTTGGCGGTTCCGGCCGCGGCGGCGTCCATGCACTTGCCGAGGGAGCGCAGGGTGCCGTCGGCGCCGGGCGTCCACTGCTGCGCCGTCGTGCCGTTGCAGTCGTAGATCTGCAGGCGGGCCCCGTCGACCGGGTTGGCCGCGGGCACGTCGATGCAGCGGCCGCTCGCGTTGGACCGGAGCGCGGAGCCGCCACCGCCACCACCCGCCGGCGCGTCCTTCCAGATGTACGTGCCGACGGTCTTCGCCGGCAGGGTGCTGGTGAACTGCTGCGACCCGGCGCGCACGCTGAACGTCTGGTTCGCCGTGCTTCGGTTGACCACCACGGTGACCAGGCTGCCGTCCGGGTTGAGGAACGCCACGTTGGTGACCGTGGACGCCGAGCCGTTGTTGGTGCCGACCCGCTTGGCGCCGCGCTGGATGAACTTCGAGAACTGCGCGGTGAAGTAGTACTCGGGCAGCAGGTGCACGGTGTCGGGACTGGACGGGCTCTGCACCAGCATCGTCGGGTCGGGGGAGCCGGTCCACTTCTCCGGCTGCCGGTTCTGGTCGAGCATCGTGACCCAGTTCTGGTACATGATCGAGCTGTTGCGCAGGTAGTCGACGATGCGGTTCGCGCCGGTGGTGCCCCACACCGCGCGCTCGGTCATCGCGACGTCCTTGGCGGGGTAGTTCGCCTTGACCTGGCCCATGATCGACGGCTCGCCGGAGTAGTCGTGGAAGGCCAGCCCGTCGACGGCGTTGAAGGCGTCGTTGGGGCTGCCGGGGTTGCCGATGACGCCGGCGACATACGACGGGCCCTCGGCGAAGTTGTGGTCGAACGCCCAGATCTTCGTGCCGCCGAGGCCGTTGCCGGTGAACTCGGCGCGCATCGCGATGGCGAGGCGGCGCTCCTGGTCGGCGGAGAGCAGCGTGCCGGGGTAGTCCGGCGGCGAGTACAACGGCTCGTTCTGCAGGGTGACGGCGTGGATCGGCAGGCCCTGCGCCGCGTACGCCTGAACCGCCCGCCGATAGTAGGCCGCGAGAGTCGGCACGTGCTGGTCGAGCAGGTTGCCGCCGATCAGGCTGTTGTTCTGTTTCATCCACGCCGGCGGGCTCCACACGCTGGCGAACAGCAGCAGGTTCGGGTTGATCGCCTTGGCCTGCTTGAGGACGCTGATGATGTTGTAGTCGATGTCCTTCTGGATGGAGAACCGCGACAGCGAGGGGTCGGCCGTCCCGTCGTCGTACGTGTAGAAGGTCCGGCTGGTGAAGTCGCTCGTGCCGAACGCGATCCGGGCGACGTTGAAGCCCGCGCCGGTGGCCGGGTCGAGCAGCTGCCGCAGGGTCCGCTCGCGGGCGGTGGCGCTCATCCGGGACAGGTTGTAGATCGTGGACTCCTCGAGCGACGACCCGAAGCCGAGGATGCTCTGGTACTGCTGCGCGGTGTTCGCGGTGATCGTGGCGGTTCCGGTGGCGGCCACGATCGGGGCGTCCGCCTGCTGCGCGAGCCGGTACGGCGTACCCGCCAGCCCGGTCGCCGGATTGGTGTACCAGTTGCCGTTGACCGGCTCGAAGCCCGCGGTGCGCGACTCGGAACTCCAGTAGACCTGCACCGACGTGGCGGCGGCGGCCTCGGTGGCGGCGACACCGGCCAGACCGGCCGTCATCGTGATCGTGGCGGCGGCGAGGGACGCCGCTCGGCGGGCTGACACCACAACATGTCCCCTCTCGGATTTGTAACGGTCACGAAACACCGTTACATGCATGGGTGTCAACGCGAAGACGCCGAAAAACCGGTTCCGGAACGGGAGTGCGTTCCGGAACGCGAAACTGTTGACATTCTTTGCTGTAACGGTGTTACGTGACGATGCTCGATCCCCCGAACCCCTCCCAAGGGAGTCCCCATGCGTCCGAAGATCCTCGCCACCGGCGTCGTCGCCGTCGTGGTCACCGGTCTGAGCGTCGCCGGTGTCACCAGTGCGTTCGCCGCCTCAGCGGGTTCACTGGTCAGCGCGTCCAGCGGCAAGTGCGTGGACGTCGCCAACAACTCCACCGCCGACGGCACCGCGATCCATCAGTGGACCTGTTACAGCACGGTCGCCACCCAGCAGTGGACCCTCGCCGACAACGGCCAGGTCCAGACCCAGGGCAAATGCCTGGACGTGGCCAACAACTCCAGCGCCGACGGCGCGCTGACCCACCTGTGGACCTGCTTCGACACGGTGGCCACTCAGAAGTGGACGCTGAACTCCTCGGGCGCGCTGGTCAACCAGGGCAACGGCAAGTGCCTCGACGTGCCGAGCAGCAGCACCGCGGACGGCACCCGGCTGCAGATCTGGTCCTGCACCGGCGCGGCCAACCAGCGCTGGACGCTCAACGGCGGTCCCACCACGCCGCCGACCAGCAACCCGACCAACCCCACGAACCCCGACCTCGGCCCGAACGTCACGATCTTCGACCCGTCGATGTCCGCCGCCACCATCCAGAACCGGCTCAACCAGGTCTTCAACCAGCAGGTGACCAACCAGTTCGGACAGCAGCGGTACGCCCTGTTGTTCAAGCCCGGCACCTACAGCGCCGACGCCAACGTCGGCTTCTTCACCCAGGTCGCCGGTCTGGGCCTCACCCCGGGCCAGACGGTGATCAACGGCCGGGTGCACGTGGAGGCCGACTGGTGGCCGGACGGCTCGCAGAACGCCACCCAGAACTTCTGGCGCTCCGCCGAGGGCCTGGCGGTCAACCCCACTGGCGGCGCGGACCGGTGGTCGGTGTCGCAGGCGGCCCCGTACCGGCGCATGCACGTGCGCGGCAACCTGGCGCTCTCCGACGGCGGCTGGTCCTCCGGCGGCTGGATGTCCGACACGAAGGTCGACGGCCAGATCAACTCCGGCTCGCAGCAGCAGTGGATCACCCGGAACTCGCAGATCGGCTCCTGGACCGGCTCCAACTGGAACCAGGTGTTCGTGGGCGTGCAGGGCGCTCCGGCCAACAGCTTCCCGAGCCCGCCGTACACCACGATCGGCCAGGCGCCGGTGGTGCGGGAGAAGCCGTACCTCTATGTGGACTCCGCCGGCGCGTACCGTGTCTTCGTCCCTGCTCTGCGCCGCAACTCCGCCGGAACCACCTGGGCGAACGGCACGCCGGCCGGTGAGTCGATCTCGCTGAGCGACTTCTACATCGTGCGGCCGGGTGACAACGCGGCCAACATCAACGCGGCACTCGCCTCGGGCAAGCACCTGCTGGTCACGCCGGGCGTCTACAACATCAACCAGACCATCAACGTCACCCGCGCCAACACCGTGGTGCTGGGTCTCGGGCTCGCGACGTTCGTGCCGCAGAACGGCGTCGTCCCGATGCGCGTCGCCGACGTGGACGGTGTGAAGGTCGCCGGCATCCTGTTCGACGCCGGCACCACGAACTCGCCGGTGCTGATGGAGGTCGGCCCGAACGGCTCGGCCACCGACCACTCGGCCAACCCGACCTCGCTGCACGACGTGTTCTTCCGGATCGGCGGCTCGATCGCGGGCAAGGCCACCACGAGCCTGCTGATCAACAGCGACGACGTGATCGGCGACCACACCTGGATCTGGCGTGCCGACCACGGCAACGGCGGAACGGTCGGCTGGACCATCAACACGGCCGACAACGGGCT
Organism: Actinoplanes sp. NPDC051861; assembly: GCF_040681145.1. Taxonomy (NCBI): domain Bacteria; kingdom Bacillati; phylum Actinomycetota; class Actinomycetes; order Micromonosporales; family Micromonosporaceae; genus Actinoplanes; species Actinoplanes sp. NPDC051861. Next base: position 59,361 of record NZ_JBFAYE010000017.1, on the reverse strand, counting down.
CACGGTCAACGGTGACGACGTCACGTTCTACGGCCTGTTCGTCGAGCACTACCAGAAGTACCAGACGATCTGGAACGGCGAGAACGGGCGCACGTACTTCTACCAGAACGAGATGCCGTACGACCCGCCGAACCAGGCCGCCTACATGAACGGCTCGACGCAGGGCTGGGCGGCGTACAAGGTCGCCGACTCGGTCAACAACCACCAGGCGTGGGGTCTCGGCTCGTACGCGTACTTCAACGTCAACCCGTCGGTGGTCAACGCCCGTGCCTTCGAGGTCCCGGCGAAGTCGGGCGTGCAGTTCCGCAACATGGTCACCGTCTCCCTGGGTGGCACCGGCACGATCAGCCGGGTCATCAACAACACGGGTGCAGCCGTTAACAGCGGGCACCAGGTCACGTTCCTCACCAGCGGTCCGTGATGATCTCAGCCGGGGCCGGTCGCGCGCCGGCCCCGGCTGACGACCTATGCTCTCCGCTGTGAGAAGGGGCGCGACGGTTCGGGATCTTGCCGCCCGCACCGGTCTGTCCATCGCCACGGTCTCGCGCGCGCTCAACGGCCAGGCCAACGTCGCCGAGCACACCCGGCAGCGAGTCCTCGAGGCGGCCGGGCGTGGCGGCAGCCGGCCCGCCGGCGGCGTGGTCTACCTGCGCTGCCCGTACCTGTTGACCGACTACTTCGGCCTGATCGTCTCCTCGGTCGCCGAGACCGCCGAGCTGCACGGCCTGCACATCCTGCTCAACGCGGGCAAGGCGGCCAAGGACAGCGACGTGCTGCTCAGCCTGCCCGACGAACCCGGCATCGACGCGGCGATCCTCATCCTCCCGCCCGAGCCGGAATCCGCCTTGGAAAACCTGCGTGACCGGGGATTCCCGTTCGTCGTGGTGGATCCACGCACGCCGCCCCCGCGTGACGTGGCCGCCGTCTCCGCCGCGCACTTCGCCGGCGCGCGCAGCCTGATGACCCACCTCGTCGAGCTGGGCCACCGCCGGGTCGCGATCATCGGCGGCCCGCGCGAGTGGCTGGTCAACGACAACCGGCTGGCCGGCTACGTCGCCCCGCTCGCCGAGATGGGCCTGCTCCCGGCGCCCGAGCTCATGCGTTTCGTGCCGGAGCCGAGCGAGGAACACGGCTACCGCGCCGCCTGCGAGCTCCTCGACGTACCGGACCGTCCCACCGCCGTCGTCGCGTTCAACGACAAGATGGCCGTCGGTGCCGCGCGTGCTGCCGCCGAGCGCGGCCTGCGCATCCCGGAGGACCTGTCCGTCGCCGGTTTCGACGACATCGACGTCAGTCGCGCGATGCAGCCGATGCTCACCACGGTCCGCCAGCCTCTGGCCGAGATGGGCCGGATGGCGGTCTCCCTGCTGCGCCGCCTGCTGGAACGCCACGAACTGGACGCCCTGCACGTCGAACTCGCCACCGAGCTGGTGGTCCGGGGCTCCACCGGTCCGGCGCCGCGGCGGTAACGTCGGGCACATGCCCGGTTTCGAGCTCACCCCGGTCGGCACGGTCGAGTCCACACTCACCGACCAGGCCGTCGCACCCCGGCAGGGCGACGAGGGCGCGCCCTCCGCGTGGCTGATCTTCTTCCCGGCGTACGCGGAAGCGCTCACCGACATCGCCCCCGGCACCACGATCCTGCTGCTCACCTGGCTGGACCGCGCCGACCGCACCGTTCTGCGGGTCCACCCGCGCGACGACCGGGCCCGCCCCCTGACCGGCGTCTTCAGCACCCGCTCCGCCGACCGCCCCAACCCGATCGGCCTGCACCGCGTCGAGGTCCTGTCGGTCGACGGCCCGCGCCTGCGGGTCTCCGGCCTGGAGGCCCTCGACGGCACCCCGGTCCTGGACGTCAAGCCGGTCCTTGAGCCCACCGGACAGCGCTGACCCGCACCCTTCATTCCCGCCCGGCCCGGCCGATAGTCGGGCGTGGCGAAGCTGAGACGAGCGCCGTTGCTGACCGCCGGCCTGGCACTGACGCTGGTCATGACCGGTGCGTGGGCCGCCCTTCGCCTCGAGGTCGGCGACAGCGTGCCGGGACCGGGACGAGGGCGCGACGACCCCGCCCACCTGGCCGGTTGCACCTGTCGAGCCTGTCGAGCTCGACGAACGACATGTCGACGGGGAGGACGCCTGCCTCAACGGCGGCAAGCCCGCGATCACCAGCAGTCTCACGCCTCTGCTGGAAGCGCGTTTCTCCGGAGCGCCCACGAGGGGTTTCAAGTTCGAGTACCGCATTCCGGGCACGTCGCCGAGCACGGTCGTCCTCACCGCGGACGCCTACCTGACGCCCCAGGTCGAGCCGGCGCACACCTACGAATGGCGGGTCCGCGCGGTCGGTGCGACCGGCTGGTCGGAATGGTGCGCATTCGCGGTTCGGCCGATGACCGTCGATTAGGAAGATCAAATTCATGTGCCCGCCCGGGTGCATGGTCACCCTCGGGCCCTCCCGGGGAGAACGGGCGGGGTGCATGGGCACCCTCGCATCCGCAAACCCGGAGCGGACGCTGTCCGTGATCTGATGGCCGGCCCGTTCCGGCGGTTCGAGAATGCTCCCACGTGGAGGGAGCGGACGTGGCCCAGGCAGCAGGACCGGCCGTCGACTGGCGGCGGCGGGTCGAGATCGTTCTCGGTGATCTCTTCGCGAGCGGCGCCCCGATCCTGGTGGCGCCGCGCAGCATCACCGGCGCCATGTCGGCCGAGGTCAGGAACCAGGTCGCACGCCTCGGCGCCAGGCCTCGCGACGACGTCACCCACTCACCGCCCGGTCAGGTAGTCGCCGTCCGGGCCGGTGGCCGAACGGTGCTGTTCGCCACGGTGGTGGGCACCGGATCCGCCGGTGGCGGCAGCACGGCCGGCATCGTGCGGGAGGCGGCGCGCAAGATCGGCAGGTTCGCCTCGGCTCCGGACGCCGTGGTTGCCGTCCCACTGCTGGGTGCGGGCGCCGGTGGCCTGCCGCCCGAACAGTCGATGCGCGCGATCGTCGACGGGTTCGAGGAAACAGCTCACCCCACCGCGGCGCTGCGGATCCACGTGTTGAGCCAGGACCTGGCCGACCTGTTGAACCCGCTGCTCACGGCGCTCGAGCCGGAGCCCGGGAAGGTCGGGGCGGCCGCGGCGTACAGCGAGGCGATCGAGCGTCTGGCCGGCCGTTTCCCGGCCGGTCAACAGCTGACGGCGGGTGCGGTAGCGGTAGCGGTGACGGGTGCGGCCGGCGGACTGGAGGACCTGGCCGAGGCCGGCACGACGGCCTCGATCGGCGATCACCTGGAAACCGTTCGAGGGCTGTGGTCGGTCGAGCACGTCCCGACCCTTCAGGAGACGAATCTGCTGCTGGGCCTCGCGCTGGACGCCCCGGTCGGCAAGCGGTTGCTCCGTGCCGGGCTCATCGACGCGCTGGTCGCCGAGCACGGCTCCGCGTGGGACCTGCTCAGCCCGGCCGGCCGGGATCTCGCCGAGGACCAGCCGCTGCTGGCGACGGCGCTCGGCGCACCGGCGGAGTGGACAGCGACGCTGCCGGCGCCCGTGACCCTGCTGGCGTTCTCGCCGGGCGGCGACCGCCTCGCCGCCCTCGCCGGCCGCGACGTCTACGACGTCGGCGCGGACGGCCCGCCGCGCCGGATCGGTGCGGTCGACGGCGTGGTGGTCTCGCTCGGCTGGAGCCGCGACGGCATCCTCGCTCTGCGCCTGGACGACGACGGTGCCGAAGCCGTGCGGGTGGACACCGGAACGGTCGTCGGGCGTGTGCCCGGCGTGACCGGCGGTCGTCTCGACAGCGGCCTGCCCGCGTGGCTCGTGCGCTCCGGCGAGATCGTCCGCTGGTGGGGTCCCGCCGACCGTGGCGAGGAGACGATCCTGCCCGCGGCCGACGCGGTGCTCGCCGTCGACGGCACCGGCCGGCGCGGTCTGGTGGCGCTTGGCAGCGAGGCACTGCTGGTCAGCACGCTCACGGAGGACCAGCCCGCCGAGGGGACCACACAGGCCGCGACGATCGGGCGGTTCCCGCGGCGGAAGGGGCCGTACGCGCTGGTGATGCTCGACGACCGCCCGGGGGTGGCAGAGGTCTCCGACGACAACCGGCTCGCCGTGGGTGAACTGGGCATGACACCGATGGCGCACGTCCTCACCGGTGGATCACCGATCGACGTGATGGCAACCGACGCGTCCGGCCACTGCCTTGCGATCGCCGGCCGCGAGCGGGTCTCGGTGTGGCCGGTGGCCCTGTCCCGTCCCGTGTCCCGGGTCGTCGCCGACTACGAGGCCGACGGCGTGCTCGGCCCCGACCTGCTCGACAGCGACCGCGACGCGATGGCACTGGCCGGCCTGATCGCCTCGGAGCAGCTGAGCCCGCCGCTGGCGATCGGCCTGTTCGGCGAGTGGGGATCCGGCAAGACGTTCGTCCTCGACCAGATCATCGCCGACCTGGGGAAACTCACCGGCTCGAAGGGCGAGGGCTATGTCCGCGAGCTCACCGTCGTCCGGTTCAACGCGTGGCACTACGCCGAGACCAACCTGCTGGCCAGCCTCGTCGACCAGGTCCTGCAGAAGATCGCCCCGCGGGCCGTCGAGGAGATCCCGGAGGTCGGCCACGCCGCTCGTCAGGTGGAGCAGGCGGCCGAGGAGGTCGCCCGCATCGACGGTGAGCTGGCCAAGGCGGAGACGGCCGTCACCGAATCCACCGCCCGCCTGGTGCGACAACGCCGTATGGCCTGGATTGCGGGTGGCCTGGTTCTGCTGCTCGCCATCGCGGCGATCACGGTCGTGGCGATCGGCGGGCCGGGTCCGGTGTTCGGGGCGGTGAGCGCGGCCGCCGTGATCTTCGGCTATGTCGCTGCGGCAACCGTGCACCTCCGCAACGCGCGGAGCCAGGCGGCCGAGATAGCCGAGACCGGGCGGGCGGGTGTCGCCGCCCTCGGCTGGTTCACTGCCCGGACCGCCGAGGAGTCGGTGCGGGCCGTAGCCTCGCACCGGCAAGCCGTACTGGATGAGCTACGTGCCGCGCGCGCCGACGAGGCGCGGCTGCGGGAGCAGGCGGAGCAGGTACGGCGACAGGCGGAGTCCGACCGCGTCGGCACGGTGCTGCGACAGCTCTCCTCGCTGACCGAGTACCGGGAGCAGCTGAGTCTCGTGACCAGCACCCGGGACCGGTTCAGCGAGATCGACGAGGCCTTCGTCAAGGACCACCGCCGGGTCGTCATCGCGATCGACGACCTGGACCGGTGTGCGGCCGAGAAGGTGGTCCAGGTTCTCGAAGCCGTGCACCTGCTGTTCAACTTCGCGATGTTCGTGGTCGTCCTCGCGGTCGACACCCGCTGGCTCGACCAGTCGCTGCGGATCCGCTATCACCAGCTGCTCGGTGGCTCCGGCGGCGCCGCTCCCTCCGACTACCTCGAGAAGATCATCCAGATCCCGGTCCGGCTGGTCCCGCTCGACGAGACGCTGATCCGCCGAATGATCACCGGCCTGACCGGCCGGTCGCCGAGCCGGGCGCCCGCCACGCGGCCGGACGCCCCCGCCGCCTTGCCGCTCACCCAGCCGGACGCCCCCGCCTCCGTGCCGCCCACCCAGCCGGACGACGTCGCGCCGCCACTGGAAGACGCGCCGGGCGCACCCGAGGAGCCGGCGGCCGCGGAGGTTCCGGTCAGCCAGTTCCCGCGTACGCCCCGGCGGCGTCTCCCGGCCGAGGTCCTGCACATCACCGAGGACGAGGCCAGGGCGATGTCGGTGGTGGCCCCGCTGGTCGGCACGACACCGCGCACGGTGAAACGGTTCGTCAACACCTACCGCCTGATCAAGGCCCGGGTGAAGGATCCCGCCGGCTTCGATCGCCCGCGCGGCGGCATCGGTGACCACGAGGTCGTCGCGTTCCTGCTCGCGGTGAACATCGGACAGCCGGCGGCGGCCCGGGAACTCACCGCGTCGCTGCGATCCGCGTCCGCCGATGGAACCCTGCGGACCGTGATCGACAGGTCGGACCCGGCACAGGCCGCCGTGCGGCGCTGGCTCGACGCCCATCCGCGCTACGTCGAGGCCCCGGCTCACCGTTTCGCGGACTGGGCGCTGGAGGTCAGCCGATTCTCGTTCGCGCCGCTGAAGGCCGAGAGCTGAGCCCGGCCGCAACATTTTCGCAAGCTCGGGTTGTCACGGTCCGGGGATGATTCGACGACGAGGAAAGTACGGCTTGGCGGGTGTGCTCGCGGTCTGCGTCACCGCGTCGGCGCTCGTGCCGCTCAACGCCGGGGACGAGGGGCCGGTTCGGCTGCTGCCGGCTGCCGGTGTCGGGGAGACCGCGCTGCGCACCGCTCCCGGGATGGTCGACGCGATGCAGCGCACGTTCCACCTGACCAGGGAGGAGGCGGTCGCCCGGATCGGGCGGGGTGAGGCGGCGCGCCAGGTTGCGGGGCGGGCGCGGGTGGCGGCCGGTTCCGCCTATGCGGGTGACTGGCTGGACGACGATGTCACCGCCGTGACGGTGGCCGTCACCGACCGGGCCGTCGCGCGCGCCGTGCGGGCGGCCGGGGCGAACCCGGAGCTGGTCCGGTACACCCACAACAGGCTGGTCGCCGCCGAGGCGCGGCTGCAGGGGGCGCGTGATGTCAGTGGCACCTCCATCGACCAGCAGCTCAACCGGATCGTCGTGGAGAGCCGGCCGGGTGCCGAGCCGGCGGCACGGGCGGCGGTCAGCGCGGCGGCGATCGACCCGGCGATGGTCGAGTACCGGACGCAGCGCGACGACGCCGTCGCCGCGACGATCGACCACCACGGCGGGGAGCTGTTCACCACCTCGAAAGGCTCCTGCACCGAGGGCTTCAGCGTCGACCCGGGGGTGGGGCAGCTTCTCAACGTCCCGGGCTTCGTCACCGCCGGGCACTGCGGGCCGAACCAGGATCAGATCCGGGACCGCAACGGCCTGTTCGCCGGGGTGATCACCGACTCCACGTACGCCAACACCGGCCGGGGCCCGGACCAGGCCTGGGTGCCGCTGGCGGGCCTCCGTGACCCGCGGCCCGACGTGTTCAACTCCAGCACCGGTGGGTTCGTCCCGGTCCTGGGGTCGACGGTCGCCGCGTACAACGCCGACGTCTGCATGGAGGGCCAGGTGAGTAAGTGGCGGTGCGGGAAGATCACCGGATATCCGGCGAACGAGTCCGGCATCCCGGTCGGCCCGGACGGCGCGCTGCGTACGGTGACCGGCGTCGTGAAGACCTCGATCTGCTCCGACCTGGGCGACTCCGGCGCGCCGGTGCTCGCCGGCAACCAGGCACAGGGCATCGTCAGCTTCGCCACGGTCAACTGTGTCACGCACCCGCAGGGGCCCACCTGGTTCCAGCCGATCAACGGCATGCTCAACAGCATGCGCCTCAAGCTGCGGCTGCCCCAGGGCTCGCCGACGCCCGGCCCGCGGATCGGCGGACTCGGCTGCGGCGCGTTCCCGAGCCTCGGCTGGTACCGGTTCAAGTGCTACTCGAGCTGGTACGACGGCACCGACCCGGTGGTCCTGTCGTGGAGCAGCTACTACAGCGTGACGCCGGAGATCACCGACGTGGCCGGCAAGACCGCGACCGCCCTCGGCGCGTGCCCGCAGGGGCTCGCCAGCACGGTGACGCTACGGGTCACCGACTCGCAGGGGCGGCAGGACTTCATGTCGGCTCCTACCGGGTGTCCCTGACCTCAGGGTGAGGCACCAGTCCCCGGACCGGCACCGGTGGCCGGTCCGGGGCGGCGTGCGCGTGGTGGGCGACGCTCGCCGCGTACCGGCCGGCGAGCGGTTTCGCGCTGAAGCCGTGTGCCAGCACGCTGAACAGGACGGTGAGGCCGATGACCGCCACGGCACTGTCGGCCTCGCCGTGCAGCTCCTCCAGGGCGATCACCGCGAAGATGACCGAGGCCAGCCCGCGGGGCCCGAACCAGCCGATGAACGCCACGGTCGAGGCCGGGAGCCGGGTGCCGATCAGGACGAGCGCCACGGGGAGCATCCGGACCAGGGTCAAACTCAGGATCGCGTACGCGACGATGCGCCAGTCGGCGCTGCCGAGGACGATCGGCACGGCGACCGCACCGAAGAGCAGCCAGGTCAGCAGCGACATGAGCCCGGCTGTCTGCTCCACGTAATAGACCTCCTTGGCACCGCCGCGGCGGGCGAAGTGGCCGAACGCGAGCCCGGCGACGAACGCGGCGACAAAGCCGTTCCCGTGCAGCCAGAGCGCGCCCGCGTACGAAAAAAGGGAAAGCGCGAGGACCGCCGGGCCGGTGAAATCGTCGGAAGCCCAGCCACGTCGCCGGGCCATGCGCAACCCCTGCCCGCCGACCGTGCCCACCGCGATGCCGGCCGCAAGGCCGATGGCCAGCTCGACGAGAGCGGCGCTGACACCGTGCTGCTGAGCGTCCTCGGCAGCGAGGACACCGGCGATGGCGACCATCACCACCGGGGTGGCGATACCGTCGTTGAGCCCGCTCTCCACGTTGATCACTCGCCGGATCCGTTCCGGTACGGCGGGATTCGTCATCACCGAGGACCCGAGCGCCGCGTCGGTCGGTGCCAGCGCGGCGCCGACCAGCAGCGCCATCCAGAGCCCGGCCCCGTCGAGCACCCACACCGCCAGAACCGTCCCCGCGGCGATCGTGAGCGGGAGGCCCAGTCCGAGCAGCCGCGCGTAGAGCCCGAGATCGGCACGCAGCTCGCGCAGGCCGACCCGGGACGCGTCCGCGAACAGCACCCAGACGAGGGTGACCTCCGCGAACAGCTTGACGGACTCCGACGTCAGGTCCGGCAGTACCTCGGCGAGCAGCAGGCCCACGGTGACGAAGACGATGGGCGCGCTCAGGTCCGCGCGGCCGAGGCGGGCCGACAACAGGCCCCACGAGAACACGACCAGCGCGATGAGAGCCACCGCTGCCACGCCCATGTACGCCAGCCTCTCGTGTGCGGATCCGTTCCTCTTCACCCGGACGGGATGATCCGGGCGCCGCCGTTGGTTGCGACCCTGGCCCGCATGAATGGACTCCTGATGTGGGGACTGATCCTTCCGTTGCTGCTGGTGGTCGCCGGCACGATCGTGCTGATCCGCAAGCGCCGGGGCCGTCGCTGAGATGCGGGTCCGTGCAGCGATCCTCGTGGTGCTCCTCGCCCTGACCGCCTGCAGCGCCGAGGACCAGACCGCCCGGAAGCGGGAGGCACTGGCGGAGGCGCAGGCGGAGCTGGCCGCCCGGACAGACGCCTTCTGTACGGCCAGCGCCACCTATGTCACCGCGCTCGACCGCTACGGCGACCTGATCACCGAGACCGCGCCGACCGTGGGCGACGTGAAGGAGGCCGGCGCCGACCTGGGCGAGCCGCGGTCCGAGGTGGTCGAGGCCGCGGAGGATGTCGCGTCGGCGCGCGAGGAGGTCGCGAAGGCGGAGAAGGAGCTGGCGTTCACGGAACCGCCGCCGTCACGCGAGCCACTCGTCGCCGCCACCACCGTCAACCGGGTGAAGCAGGCCGACGCCGACTTCACGGCGGCGCAGGAGGGGATCGCGGATCAGACGCCGCTGCAGGAGGCGTCGGAGCGGTTCAACGCCGCGGCGGTCGCGCTGGAGATGTCCTGGCTGGCGCTGCTCGCCGAGGGCGGTTGTCTGAGCGAGGACCAGTTGCGGCAGGCTCGCGACTACACCCTGGCTGTTCAGAAGTCCCTGGCGGAGGCCGGTTACTACAAGCGCGAGGTCGACGGTGTCTACGGCCCCGACACGGTGGCGGCCGTCCAGGCTCTGCAGAGGAAGAACGGCCTGGCCGAGACCGGGACCGTCGACAAGGCCACCGACGCGGCGCTGCAGGCGGAGTTGCGGGCCAAGGGCGGTGCGGCCGCCGACGAGGCGATCGCGTCGACCGCCGCCGTGCAGCAGACGTTGAAGCTGGCCGGGTTCTGGACGGGCCCGGTGGACGGTCAATGGACCGATGCGCTGACCGAGGCCCTGAAGGAGTTCCAGGCGGAGCTGGGTGTCAAGCCCACTGGGACCGTGGACGCGGCGACGATCGCCGCGCTGGAGAAAGCCCTGGAGGAAACGTCCGGGCCGTCCCCTGCGGCCCGGACGCCTGTCAGCAGCGGCTCCAGCTGAAGTTGAAGAGGGTGTCGACGTCGCCCTCGGTGGTGTTCATCGACAGCGAGTTCGCGCCGGTGGAGTCGCCGGCGTCCACGCGCAGCTCGGTGTTGACGTTGAGAACGCGCTGCGTGTCGCACGGGGCGTAGGTGAGCACCGGCGCCACGTCCCAGGTCGCCCACTGGCCGTTCAGAGGGCCGGTGAGCGGCAGGTCCTTGCGCTCGCTCTCCGAGGATCCCTGCCAGTAGTAGCTCGTACGCTGCAGGCCCGACGCGCCGGCCAGCAGGTGTGCCTTGCCGCGGTAGCTGGCCGAGGCGATCGCGACCGTCCAGCCGTCCGGGATGGTCACCAGGACGCTGAGCTGGCAGTTCTTCCGGCGCTCGAGCACGCTCGTGTCCGGGCCGGCTTTGGCGACGAAGTTCCGGTACCGGACCCGGAAGCCGGTGTCGTCGGGGTTGCCCACGACGGACGCGGTGCCGGGGGCGCAGCCGGAGCCGTTGTTCGCGATCACCTCGACGGTGATCTTGGCGGCCGCTTCGGGCGCACCGTACGCGGGTGAGCCGAGCGGGAGCGCCACGGCCGCCGCGAGAACGGCCGCCGCCACGCGTTTCTTGTTGATCGATTGTTCTTTCATGGAGTTCCCTTCAGGTCGCAGGCGGGGGACTTTTCTGGAGTCATTCCAGTGGATCAATTAACGGGTCCGCGACAACGGTAGTGGGGCGCGCTGCATGGACACAAGCCATTGACGTCTGTCGAAGCCTTATATAACCCGTGAACGGCCGCGCCGATGCACGGCAAAAAGGATATATGCTTAGATAAGATGAGAAGAAGCGTCCAGATTCGCCCGCCTAAATCCTCCTTTGCGGCAAACGGCCCTCTTTCTCGAACCGCATCAAGAATCGCTTTATTGCGACTGCGGCTTATTGACGACATTGATGTGCATCAATACCGTGACACCGGCCCGCTCCCGCCACAGAAGGGGATTAAATGAAAACGTTGTTAACGCGTGGATGTGTCGCCCTCGCGTTCCTCGCGTCCTCGCTGGTCATCGCATCGCCGGCCGCGGCCCGCAGCATCGTGACCGATCCGCCCGATGATCACATCGCCATCGAACTGGTCGCCATGGCGGGCTCCGGCTGTGCGCCGGGCACCGCCGACGTGGCGGTCTCGCCGGACAACACGGCGTTCACCGCCATCTACAGCAACTACCTGGCCCAGGCCGGCCCGTCCGTCCCGGTCACCGAGAACCGCAAGAACTGCCAGCTGAACGTGCTCGTCCACGTGCCCTTCGGCTTCACCTTCGCGATCGCCAAGGTGGACTACCGGGGATACGGGTTCCTGCAGCGGGGTGCTGTCGCCCAGCAGCGGGCCAACTACTACTTCCAGGGCATGACCCAGGGCAGCTACGTGAACCACCCGATCACCGCGCCGCTGGACGACAACTGGATCGCCACCGACGACGTCCCGATTGCCGCGCAGGTCTTCCGCCCCTGTGGTGAACTGCGCAACCTCAACATCAACACCGAGCTGCGGGTCGCCAAGGGGACCTCCACCGACGTCAGCTACCTGACGATGGACTCCACCGACGGCAGCATCGAGACGGTCTACCACTTCTCCTGGAGGCGGTGCCCGTAACCCTCGGGGGCTTCGGTCCCGCGTCCCGTAACTTTCGTCGCTAGACACAAAAGTTGTTTACTTTCCTTCAAAAGCGCTCTAGCGTAACTCCGCACATCGGCAGAAGTCGATGTGCGGAGTTCGTGTCTGGAGCCGCTCCATGAAGAGATCGGTGCTGGTGCCCGCCGCCGTCCTGGCCGGCGCCCTCCTCCAAGCCCCTGCCCACGCCGCCGTTCCCCCGCAGGAACCCGGTGTCACCCTGCGCACATTCGACCTGCAGACGTCGCGGGACTCGATCTGCACCCTGAAGCCCGGCCAGACCCCCAACATCGACAAACGCATGCCGGTGATCAACTGGACGACCGCGGCCGACTTCGGCCTCGAGGACCGCTTCCAGTCCGAGGTGACCGGCAACCTGAACATCTCCGCGGCCGGCACCCATCAGTTCCGGCTGACCAGCGACGACGGCTCCCGGCTGGTGATCGACAGCGCCCTGGTGATCGACCACGACGGGGCGCACGGCGCCACCGCGAAGGAGGGTGCCGTCAACCTGTCCGCCGGCTACCACTCCCTGCGCCTGGACTACTTCGAGCGCGGCGGCGGCCAGCAGCTCACCCTCGAGTGGCGGCCACCGGGAGCGAGTGCTTTCGCTGTCGTCCCGGAGAGCGCTCTCAGCACCGACGCGGGCGTCGTCCGGGTGACCGCCCCCGGCCGCAAGGAGTGCGAGTCCGCCGCGGACAGCCCCGGCGACGGCCTGCCGCTCACCTCCGTGCACCCCGGTTACACGCTCACCAACCTGCGCCCGTCCGGCTTCCAGCCGCAGGTCAGCGCGATGGACTGGTTCCCGGACGGCCGGCTGGCGATCGCCACGTGGGGCGGCAGCGAGACGACCGTCGGCGAGGTGTACGTGCTCAGCGGCGTCACCGGCACCACCTCGCCGAGCCAGGTCACGTACCGGAAGGTCGCCACCGGCCTGCGCGAGCCCATGGGTCTGAAGATCGTCGACGGCAAGATCTACGTCTCGCAGAAGCACGAGCTCACCGAGCTGAACGACACGAACGGCGACGGGGTCACCGACCAGTACCGCAGGGTCGCCACCTGGCCGTTCGGCGGCAACTTCCACGAGTTCGCGTTCGGGCTGCTCTACAAGGACGGCTTCTTCTACCTGAACCTGTCCGTCTCGATCAACCTCGGCGGCGCCACCACCGACCCGCAGGGAGCGACCGACCGCGGCACCACGCTGAAGATCAACCGGTCGACCGGCGCGGTGCAGTATCTCGCCGGCGGGCTGCGTACCCCGGACGGGATCGGGTGGGGTCCCGAGGGCGACATCTTCGTCACCGACAACCAGGGCGGCTGGCTGCCCGCCTCGAAGCTGGTGCAGATCAAGCAGGACCGGTTCTTCGGCCACTACACCAACCCGGACGGGCGGTTCGACGGCCAGCCGGTCACCGAGCCGGTGCTGTGGCTGCCGCAGAACGAGATCGCCAACTCACCGAGCACCCCGCTGATGCTGGACACCGGGCCGTACGCGGGGCAGATGCTCTTCGGCGACGTCACCTACGGCGGTCTGCAGCGCGCGTTCCTGGAGAAGGTCGGCGGTCAGTACCAGGGCGCGGTCTTCCGGCTCACCCAGGGGCTGGAGAGCGGCGTGCTGCGGCTCAGCCAGGGACCGGACGGCGCGCTCTACGTCGGCGGGCTCGGCGCGGGCGGTAACTGGGGGCAGGAGGGAAAGCTGACGTACGGGCTGCAGAAGCTCGCCCCGAACGGCACCTCCGTCTTCGACATCAAGGCCATGCGGGCGGTCGCGGGCGGGTTCGAACTCGAGTACACCCAGCCGGTCTCCGCCGCCACCGCCGCGAACTACCGGGCGACACAGTGGCGGTACGTGCCGACTCCGGCGTATGGCGGCCCGAAGGTCGACGAGGAGCAGCTGGCGGTCACGTCGGCCACGGTCTCCGCCGACCGCCTCAAGGTGACGCTCAAGGTGGCCGGGCTCAAGGCGGGGCGGGTCGTGCACGTACGCTCGCCGCGCCCGTTCACCTCGGCCGCCGGCGCGTCACTGTGGAGCACCGAGGCCTGGTACACGCTGAACAGCCTGCCCGACGGCACGACGCTGCGGACCGATCGCGTCGAGGCGGAGAACTCCGGGCTCAGCGGCACCGCCGGGGTGGCGTCCGACCACACCGGATACACCGGGAACGCGTTCGTCGCGGGTTTCGGTGCGGTGGGTGCGGCGGCAACCTTCAGCGTGAACGTGCCGGCCGCCGGCTCGTACCCGATCTCCTTGCGTTTCAGCAACGGCCCGAACCCGTCGGCGGGCGCCAAGACGGTGAGCCTCTACATCAACGGGAGCAAGGTGCGGCAGGTCAGCCTGCCCGACACCGGAAACTGGGACACCTGGGCCGTCAAGACCGACACGGTGACGCTGCGGGCCGGCGGAAATACGATCTCTTACCGGGTCGACACCGGGGACGTAGGCCACGTCAATCTGGACAATTTGGCCATCGGGGTCGGCGGCGGCACGGGGACAATAACCGGTGTTTCCGGCAAATGCCTTGATGTTGACAACGGCGGCACCGCCGACAAGACCAAGATCCAGCTGTACACCTGCAACAACTCGTCCTCGCAGAGCTGGACCCGCTCCGGCGACACGCTCCAGGCGCACGGCAAGTGCCTGGACATCGACAACGCCGGCACCGCCAACGGCACGAAGGTGCAGCTCTACACGTGCAACGGCAGCGCGGCGCAGGTCTGGCAGCCGCAGGCCAACGGCTCGCTGCTCAACCCGCTCTCCGGCAAGGTCCTCGACGCCGCCGGCGGATCGAGCGCGGACGGCACCCAGATTCAGATCTGGGAGTGGGCCGACGTCGCACAGCAGCGCTGGACGCACAACGGGACCAGCCGCGTCACGCTGTTCGACGGCGGTCACCTCGGTTCCTTCCAGACCGCCACCGGCGGCACACCGACGTGGCCCGTCTCCGGCGGTTCGGCCGAGGTTCTCGGTGGGGACGTCAAGACCAAGCAAGCGTACGGGGACTTCAAGCTTCACCTGGAGTTCTGGCTGCCCAACCTGCCCGCGGACGTGACCGGCCAGACTCGCGCCAACAGCGGCGTCTACCTCCAGGACCGGTACGAGCTCCAGGTCCTCGACACCTTCGGCAAACCGGTTCTGGCGAACGACGAGTGCGCCGCGATCTACCAGAAACGCGCACCGTCCACGAACGCCGGCACCGCCCCGGAAACCTGGCAGACCTACGACATCACGTTCCGCGCGGCCCGCTGGAACGGCTCCACCAAGACCGAGAACGCCCGCGTGACCGTGCTCTGGAACGGCCAGACCGTCCACGACAACATCGAGATCGACGGCCCGACCGGCGGCGGATCCCCGGAGACTCCGGCAGCCCTGCCACTCCGCCTCCAGGACCACGGCGACCCCGGCGCCAACGTCCGCTACCGCAACATCTGGATAGAACCGGCGTAGCCCTGGGGCCCCCGGCCACGGCCGGGGGCCCGTTTCTCAGCTCGCGGTGCAGGTCAGCGCTGGTGCGTTGTTGGTGCCGGACCAGGAGCCCAGCAGGCCGAAGGTGGTGCTCGCGGCGGCGGCGAGGGTGCCGTTGTAGGTCTCGTTGCGAGCGGTGACCGTCGAGCCGCTGCTGGTCAGGACCGCGTTCCAGCCCTGGCTGACCCGCTGGCCGTTCGGGAAGGCCAGCGTGACCGTCCACCCGTTGACGCGGGCGGTGCCGGCGGTCACGCGGACCTCGCCCTGGAAGCCGCCGGTCCACTGGCCGATCGGGGTCCAGGCCGCGGTGCAGCCGGCCGCGGGCGGCGGCGTGGAGGTGGACGGTGACGCCGAGGGTGAGGGTGAGGGTGACGTCGTGCCGCCCCAGGCTGACGGGCCGTCGAGCCAGGTGGCGCGCTGGGTCATCCAGTTGCGCATCACCTGGACCTGGCCGGACCAGGTGGGTGTGGTGTCGGTGACGAACGGGCCGATCATGCGGCTGCCGAGGTTGGGCCAGCGCTGGAAGTTGCGCTGGGCGGCGGCGGCCAGCGGTGCGGTCAGGGCGTCCACCCGGCTGTTCAGTGACGCGGAGGAGAGGAGGCCGCGGCGCAGCGACTGCCACCGGGCCTTCAGATCGTTCTGGAAGCTCGGATCGGCGAGCAGGATCTGGAACCAGTCGTTGGCTTGAGGGGTACGGGTCTGCTGGTACTGCCATCCGGCGGTCTGCTCGTTGCCGAAGAAGCCGCCGGTCCCGAACGTCAGGTCGTAGTCCCACAGCGGGCCAGCCACGATCGGGCCCTCCCGGTCCTTGTAGAAGTACGTGCTGCGCAGGTAGGAGTCCATCTCGCGGCTGAGCTCGTTGAGGATGACGAGATCGACCCAGGATTTCGTGTCGATCCACGTCCGATGGTTCGCCGGTGAGCTGTGCAGCATGTCGTGGAACTGCTGGAGATACTGCGTCAGCCAGGCCCGCTGCTGGGCGTTCAGCGGTGACGGGTCCTCGACCTCGAGGTAGTTCCAGCAGGTGGCCGCCGGCCCGGTGCAGGTCAGCGTGGGCTCCTCGGCGGCGAGCCACTCGAACTTGAAGATGTAGCCGCCCGCGATCTTGGGCAGCGTGGTGTCCTCCTCCTCGAGCTGCTTGAGGTCGAGCCGGTTCTTACTGTTCTTGATCGTCTCGACGAGCATGTAGACGCCCTGATAGTCGGCCGCGGCCACCGGCGCCGAGTCGGTGTTCAGGTAGAGCTCCACGAACCGGTAGCGCGGCGCCACCATGCCCATCTCGCGGCCCAGGTCGTAGACGAGCGCCTCCCGGACCAGCGACTTGTCGCTGAACGGGCCCCGCAGCACCCAGTCCGAGTCGGCCGGCATGCCGAGCACCGGCAGGTCGGCGTCGTCGTCGCTGTCGTCGCGGAACTCGAGCCGGTACGGCGCCTTCTCGAACATGGCCGACGACTGGCCACGCAGGTGGATGCCGGTGCGGGTCGCGACGGCCGGCGCCGCCGAGAGCGACGTGCGCCCGGACGTCGTGTCGAAGACCATGGTGGCGGCGTCCACGTAGTCGCGACCGGGTTTGCCCTTGCCGTACACGTCGATCAGCATCAGCGGCAGGTCGTGCTGGGTGTCCACGGCGCGGGCCACGTACAGGGCGGTGGCGGGTTCGCCGGCGGGTGTGCCGTTCGCGTACGGGCGGGCGCGCAGCTGGGTGGTGCCGGTCAGCGTCAACGGCCGGCCGGGATAGACCGGGGACGTCGCCGCCGGTGCGGTCCCGTCGGTGGTGTACCGGATCTCGGCGCCCGCGATCGCGGTGTTCAGCGAGACCGCGACCGAACCCTGGAAGGTGCCGCTGGGCACGGAGAACGTGACGTCACCGGCGGCGGAGGCCGGTGCCGGGACGAGGATCGCGAAGACGGCCAGGACGACGGCCGCGACGATGCGCCTACCCATGGAACAGTTCCTCTCTCGCAGCGGTGAAATGCTTGCGGAGCACCCGGCGCCAGGGCGCGGCGGGCAGGTCGGCCCGGAGCGCGGCGAGCCCGGTGGCGTACTTGGAGATGGCGACCGGGCGGTGACCCCGGTGCCACAGGCGGCGGTCGGCGCCGGACGCGGTCGAGCCGGTCTTGGTCTCCACGATCGCGACCCCGGGCAGCCACAGCTCACGCCCGCCGTCGCCCCCAACCCCAACCCCAATTCCGTGTGGAGTTCGGGTTTGTATGAGGGCCGAACTCCACACAGCGGTCCACCGCAGGTCGGTGTCGACGGTGACGCGGCTGTCGCCGGGCAGCAGCAGCGCGAAACGCAGGTAGGCGGTGCGCAGCGTCGGCGCGAGTCCGGCGTGGTCGGTGGCGGTGACGCCGTGCCGGGCGAAGACGTCGTCGAGGAACTCGCCGGCCGGGTCCTGCCCGGGTACGTGCGGCGCTCGATACTTGACCGTGCTGCCGCGGGGACCCGGAACCTTGACCTCCAGCCAGTGCGAGCTCGAATCCACGTACGTCCTGGTCCTGACCTTGAATCGGCGCCGGTGCCGGTGAGCGGTGCGCAGGTAGCTGACGAGATCCGGAGTGTCGAGATAGAGCGACTCGTAGGTGAAGTGCCGGACGCCGCCGATCTCCAGCACCCGTGCCTCCGGCGCCAGGCTCTCCAGCAGCCACCGGGCCTCGCCGACCGGCACGATGTACTTGCGGTCGAACCGGCTCTGCAGGGCCGCGCGCTCCTCCATCTCGGCCAGCTCGACGTTTCTCAGCGCGGCCAGCTCACCGAAAGTCTCGGTCATCGGTGCACCGCGAGGGCGGCCGGGCGGAGCGTTCCGGTGTATCGGACGTCGACCACGGTGGAGTCGTTGATCAGGTCGACGCGGAGCAGGCGCGCGGAGGAGACCTTGGCGCCGAGCAGTTCCTCCAGCCGCCGGGTCAGCTCGTCCTCACTGGTCACGATGGAGTCGAGGACGATGATCTGCTGGCGGTAGCGGCCTAGCATCCAGCGGCTGTCGACGATCGCGAGCACGACGATGATCAGGCCCATCAGGGCGATGTTGCGCCAGATCGAGACGGTCTCCAGGGCGCCGAGCAGGCCGAGGGCCAGGGCGGAGAAGAAGTACGCGACCTCGTGCTGGTCGAGCTCGGTGGAGCGCAGCCGAATGATGGACAGCACGCCGAACAGCGCGAATCCCAGCCCGAGTCCGGTGCCGGCGTCGCTCGTGCGGAGCGCGTCGGCCACGGCCAGCACCCCGATGTTGACGGCGAAGTAGGCCACCACCAGGTCACGGCGCCGGTGCCGTGGGAAGTACAGGCCGAGCACCAGCACGGTGATGCCCACCAGTTCGGCGCCGAGCAGGGCGAATTCCGACATACGCCGTCCTCCTCAGGTCTTCAAAAGTTTCGGTTAACATCCGGAACTTTGAGGGGAGGCTAGGGTGAACAATAGGTAACTGTCAATGTCTTGGGTGTGGCGGACCGTGTCCTCTAGCGAAACGTTGTTTCCCTCTGGCAGGATGCCCGCATGATCGGGGTCAGGGAGGTGGCGGCGTATCCGGGGCGCCCGCCGGTCACCGTGCGCCATGGTGCCGCGGCGCCGTTCGGGTGGTGGCCGGCGATCTGTGTGGCGCTGGTGGCCGCGATCGATCGCATCGAGTACAACCTGCTGGCCGGTGCTCTGCCGACCATTCAGGAGGAGTTCGGCTTCTCGGACAGCGCGGCCGGCGCCATCGCCACCGCCGGCGCGCTGGCCGCGATCGTGCTCCTGCTGCCGGCCGGCCGGCTGGCCGACACCGGCAAGCGAACGTGGACGATTTCGGCCATCGTGGCGGTCTGGGCGCTGCTCACGGTCGGCACCGGCCTGGCCGGCTCCTACGCCGCGCTCTTCCTGGTCCGGATGTTCCTTGGAGCGGCCGGGCAGCTCTACAACCCGCCGTCGTCGAGCCTGCTCGGTGACCTGTACCCGGGACCCGGGCGGGCCCGCGCCTACGGCTACGAGCGCATGGCCTACTTCGCCGGCCTGCCCGTCGGCGTCATCGCCGGCGGCGCACTCGCCCAGACCGTCGGCTGGCGCACCGGCTTCTTCCTGGTAGCCGTCCCCGGCCTCGTCATCGCCCTCCTGGTCCTCACCGTCCGCGAACCGGTCCGGGGCCTCGGCGACAGCCTCTCCCGCTGGTACGCCACCACACCCTCTCCCGAGACCACGCCGGCGTCCCCTCCCGCCACCGTGCCCGCTTCCGCGGCCTCGCCCCTTCCGCCCGCTGGGCCCACCCCGGGCGCCGCGCCGGCCGAACCTTCGCCGGGCGCCGCGCCGCCGGCTGGGGCTGCGCCGCCGGCTGGGGCTGCGCCGCCGGCTGGGGCTGCGCCGTCGGCTGGGGCCGCCCCGCCGGCGGGGGACTCGCCGGGTGCCGTGGGGTCGGGCGGGGGTGGGTCGATGCGGGCTGAGCTGGGTGTGTTGTTGCGGATCCGGACTCTGCGGTCGGTGATCGCCGGACTGAGCATTCTCTTCTTCGGGCTGGGTGGGCTCTTCTTCTGGATGCCGTCGTTCTATGCCCGCGAGTTCGGCCTTCCGGAGGCGTCCGCGGCGGCCGTCGGAGGCGGCGCCGGGCTGGTGGGCATCGTCGCCGGGATCCTGGTGGGCAGCTGGCTGGGTGATCGGCGGCACCGGCAGCGGGTCGCGCTGGGTGGGTGGTCGCTGCTCGTGGGCACCGCGTTCCTGGCCGCCGCCGTCACGATCCCGGTCCTGGGGCCGCAAGCGGTGGCTTTCACCCTCGCCAACGCCGGGTTCGCCGCTGCCATCGCCAACCTCACCGCCGCCAACGCGGACGTGGTGGCGGCGCACCGGCGCGGCCTGGGCTTCGCCGTACTCCAGATGCTCGTCACCCTCGGTGGCGCCCTCGGCCCCTGGCTGATCGGGGTGGCCTCCGACAGCACCGGTTCGCTGCGCTGGGCCTACGCCGTCGTGCTGCTCCCACTCGTCATCGGCAGCCTCGTCGTTCTCCGGGGCCGCCACACCTACGAACAGGACGCCGCCGCCGCTCTGGGCGACCGATAGCGGTCTCGGGGTTTCCGGGTGTGAGGGTGCCCATGCACCCCGCCCGTTCTCCCCGGGAGGGCCCGAGGGTGACCATGCAACCAGGCGGGCAAATGGTGGTGAATTTCGGCATGATGAAGCCGGGAGGTGCCTGATGATCGGCACGTTGCGGACTGTTGTTCTCGATGCACCTGATGTTCGGAGGCTGGCCGCGTTCTATGCCGCGCTCGGTGGGTGGAGTGAGCGGTACGCGGACGATGAGTGGATCACGATGGGGACGCCGGACGGGTGGCGGATCGCGTTTCAGCGCAGTCCGGACCATGTGCCGCCGCGGTGGCCGGATCCCGCTCACCCGCAGCAGTTCCACCTCGATCTGCGGGTGCCGGATCTCCGGGAGGGATCGTCGAAAGCGGTCGGGCTCGGTGCTCGGCTGTTGCGGGAGAACGAGAGCTGGTACACGCTCGCGGACCCGGCGGGGCACCCGTTCGACCTCTGCCTGTTCCCGGCGAATCCGGAGCCCACGGTGATGGGTGTGATGCTGGACTGCCCGGATGCCGGGGAGCTCAGCGCGTTCTACGCCGAGCTGCTCGGCAAGGCTGTCACCTACGAGGGTGAGGGCATGGCGATGATCGGTGAGGAGGGCGCCCAGCCGGTCATGTTCCAGCAGGTCAGCGACTATCAGGCGCCGCGGTGGCCGGATCCGGCGTATCCGCAGCAGTTCCACCTCGACGTCACGGTCGAGGACATCGAGGTCGCGGAGCCGGCGGCGCTGAAGATCGGGGCGAGTTCGCTGGGGGTGGCGGGGGAGAACTGGCGCGTCTACGCGGACCCGGCCGGAAAGCCGTTCTGCCTCTGCTGGGACTGAAATTTGTTGTCGGGCCGGACGGGGCGCATCTACATCGGTGCATGTCCCGTCCGTCCGAAGGGATCCCCTCATGCGACAACGGATTTCCGTCCTCGCCGTCGGTGTGCTCGCCGCCGGTCTGATCACCGCCGTCAGCCTTCCCGCTGACGCCGCCGTCGCCCCGGTCAACGGCGGCACCTACACGCTGGTCTCCGGTTCCAGCGGCAAATGCCTCAATGTGTCCGGATCGGTGCTGGTGCAGCTCGCCTGTGCGCCCGGTGCCACCCAGCAGCAGTTCAAGGTCACCGCTCAGGGTGGCGGGTTCGCGCTGAGCGCCGTGAGCAGGTGCGCCGAGGCCGCCGCGCAGATCGCCGCCAACGCCTGCACGGGCGGCACGAGCCAGACCTGGACGTTCACCGCTTCCACCGCGGTGTCCGGAAAGTATCTGGTGCGCAACGCCTCCTCGGCGCTGTGCATGACGAACAGGGACGCCAGCACCGCCGGGAACAACCCGATCGTCCAGCAGACCTGCACGGACGCTTCGCAGACGCAGTGGGCCTTCAACCTCGTCTCCGCACCCGGCCCCGGCCCGGCCGCGGCGTTCCCGGGCGCCGCCGGTCCCGCGATGTACGCGACCGGCGGCCGCGGTGGCGACGTCTACCACGTCACGAACCTGACCGACAACGCGACCGGTCCTCAGGCGGGATCGCTGCGCTACGGGATCACGACGGCGCCCGCCACCGGGCGCACGATCGTCTTCGACGTGGGCGGCACGATCAAACTGTCGCCCGGCGGCCGGCAGGGCTGGCTCACCATCGGCGCCCGTAACCTGACGATCGCGGGCCAGACCGCTCCCCGGCCCGGCATCACGATCATGGGTCAGGCCACGAAGGTGACCGGCAGCAACATCGTGATCCGGCACCTGAAGTTCCGTCCGGGGCAGGACCAGGCCAACCCGGGTACGGCGACCAACGACGGCATCTGGATCACCGGTGACAACGTGATCGTGGACCACGTCTCGGTCAGCTGGTACGACGACGAGGGCATCAGCTCCAGCGACGGCGCCGGGCAGGTCTCCGTCCAGTACGCGATCGTGTCCGAGGGCCTGAACTACAAGGGCCACGGGTACGGCGCGCTCGTCGGCAGCGACGTGACCGGGTCGAACATCGCGTACCACCACAACCTTTTCGCGCACAACGTCAGCCGCCTGCCCCGGCTCGGCAACGAGACCGGCGCGGTCAACAACGTCGAGTGGAGCAACAACGTCGTCTTCGAGGGCAAGGGTTACAGCGGCGAGAATCAGCTCGCCAACGCCAACTTCGTGGGGAACACGTACCTGCGGCACAACTCGAGCAACGCTGAGGTCTTCACCGGTGCCACCGGGACGAGCGCGTACCTGTCCGGGAACCGGGCCGACTACGACGGCGACTCGAACCTGGCCAACGGGCAGGACATCGCCTGGGACCGGTTCGTCTCGGTGCCGGCGCACAGGTCCACCCGCTTCGCCGTGCCGAACATGACGACCGAGTCGGCGCCGGCCGCGCTGACCCGGGTCCTCGACCGGGCCGGGGCGTTCTGGTGGGCACGGGACGCGGTCGACGCCAGGATCGTCAGCGAGACGCGGTCGACGACCGGGACGCTGATCTCGTATCCGAACTCGTCACAGTGGAACGCGCTGTGGAACGCCGGCCAGGTGAGCGGCCCGAGCGGCTGGGACACCGACCGCGACGGCATGCCGAACAGCTGGGAGACGGCGAACGGGTTCAACCCGAACGCGGCGGACCACAACGGTGACGCGGACGGGGACGGGTACCGCAACATCGAGGAATACCTGGACGCCGCCGCTCAGGGCGCCTGACCGGAGCCTGCTCTGGTGATGCGGCCGAACGACCGCATCGCCAGAGCTCCGGCGAGCGGGCCCGGCACGAGCAGCCAGAACGCCCAGCGCCAGCCGGTCAGGTCGGCCACCACGGGTACGAGCTGAATCGTGACCACCGTCAGCGCGAAGCCGATCGCCGTCTGCGCGGTGAGGGCGGTACCGACGTAACGCTTGTCGGCGACCTCGCTCAGCGATGTCGAGAAGACGCCCGAGTCCGCGATCACCGCCGCGCCCCACACCACCCCGAGCACCGCCGTCGCGGCCGGCGGTGCGGTGAAGAACAGCGGCGACACCAGGCAGCAGGCGCCACTGACCACGAGCGCGGTGGTGGCGGCACGGGAGCGGCCGAACCGGTCCGCGGCCCATCCACCGGCCAGGCATCCGGCCACCCCGGCGACACCGATGGCCACGAACGGCAGCAGCCCGGCCGTCGCGTCCGGCCGTCCGGTCCGCTCGGCGGTGCCCGCGATCAGGAAGCTGGGCAGCCACGTCCACAGGGCGTAGAGCTCCCACATGTGCCCGAAATAGCCGAGGTTCACCAACCGGGGCCCGCGCTGTCCGAACATGGTCAGGGCATAGCGAGGGTACGGCGGAGCGCCGTGCCCGAACTGCGGCCCCTCCCGTACGAGCAGTGCCGCCACCAGCGCGCTCGCCACCGCACAGCCGGCTGCCGCGAACATGACGCCGCGCCACGGCAGCTCGCCCAGCCCGCCGATCAGGTGCGGCAGCGCCGAACCTAGCGTCAGCGCGCCGATCATGACGCCGAACGCCATGCCGCGCCGCTCCGGCCGTACCCAGGACGCGGTGAGCTTCATCCCGACCGGGTAGACGCCGGCCAGGAACACCCCGGTGAGGAATCGCAGCGGCACGGCGGCGGCCAGGCTGTCGACGGCGAACGCGAAGACGGCGGTGCAGGCGGCCGCGAGTGCCGCGCTGACCGCCATCAGCAGGTGCGCCCGGACCCGGTCGGCGAGGTTCAGGGCCGTCGACGTGACGGCGCCGGCCACGAAGCCGAGCTGCACCGACGCGGTCAGCCACACCGATGCCGTGGCGCTGATCCCCCACGACTCGCGCAGCGCCGGGACGACGGCCGAGGCGGAGAACCAGACCGCCATCCCGAGCACCTGGACGAGGGCTACCAGCGCCCGCTGCACACCGGGCCGGACGAGAAACATCCCGTCACGTTAGATGACCTTCAGGAGGAGCAGACCCGCAGCGGGCCGACCCTCGCGTCGGTGGGGAAGTTGGTCGCGGCCACGGACCAGCCGCCGAACGCGTGTGCGGCCGCCTCGGGGTTGTTCGGCGACGGCGTCCCGTAGCCGACGTCGACCGTGATCCAGCCGGACCAGGTCGCGCCGCCGTCGAACGAGGAGTTGCGCCAGATCGGGCGGACGGGTGTGCGTACCTCGCCGCCGCGGACGAACACCGCCAGCTCGCCGGAGCCGGTCGCGGCGGCACCGGGCTCGGAGACGGCGCCGCCGGGCGGTCCGGCCAGGTCGAACCACGGTGTCCACGACGAGCCGTTGTAGGAGATGCCGAAGACCCGCGAGCCGGTGCCGCGGACGAACACGTCGACCAGGCCCGGTCCGCGCGACACCGCGATCGGGTCGACGGCGAACCGTCCGCCGAGACCGACCCAGTTGCCCCAGGTGGAGCCGTTGCGCTCCAGGTAGTAGAGGTCGTCGGCCTGGCCGCGGGTCACCACGGCGATCCGGCCGGGACCCGCGGAGACGGCGATCGGGCTGGACGTCAGCACGCCGCCGAGGCTGGTGTGCGGGCCCCAGGCGCCGTTGACGTACTCCAGGAAGTAGAGCTGCTTGTTCGTGCCCCGGTAGAAGACGATGAGGTGACCGGGGCCGGCCGAGACCGCGTCCGGGTTCCAGGTGAGCTTTCCGCCGAGGTTCTGCCAGCCGGTGGCGACGCCGTCCACGAACTGCATGACGTAGAGGGCGTCGTCGCCGCCCCGGACGAACACCGCGGAGTGTCCCGCGCCCCAGGAGACGGCACCGGGTTCGGAGCGGGACACGCCGCCCAGGTCCTGGAAGCCGAGCACGGTGTTCGTACGCGGGTCGATCTGGGTGCGGGAGACGTTGCCGGTCAGGCCCGTCTTGAAGATCTCGACCGGCCCGTCGGCCCGGGCCGCCAGCCCGGAGTCCTTGTTGTCGCCGCGGACGAGCTCGGTGCAGGTGGTGGCCGCGGAGGCCGATGCCGGGACCAGCAGCGCGGCGAGCAGGCCGGTCACGACCGGAAGAACGGTGCGCATGTTCTCCTCCTCTGTTGTCGGTGAGGAGGAGCGTGACCGCCGCCGGGCTGCGGAAAGCTTGCGGTTTTGTTGCGGCGGGTCAGGCCCCGCGGATGCCGTGGATGCGGACCAGCCCGTCGACGCCGCGCAGGAAGGTCTCGCAGATCAGCGCCGGGTCGAAGAGGCAGCCGGCGGCCATGGCCCCGTCGCGCAGCATGACGAAGTGCTGAGCGGCGGCCGAGGCGTCGGTCTCGTCGACGCGTGCCATCAGGCCGGTGATCGTGTCGAGGAACCACGCCCGGTGCGCCTGGACGGCCTGGTGCACGGGGTGACCGGGGTTCGGGAACTCCGCCACGGCGTTGAGGAAGGCGCAACCGCGGAAGCCGCGCGACCGGATGCCGTCGGCGATCGACTGCGCGACGGCCCGGACCGCGTCGGGTGCCGCCGGGCTGTCGGCGAGGGCCGTCTCCACCTGGTTGCGGATGGCCCGGTCGGCCTCGTGCAGGTAGGCGACGACGAGGTCGTCCTTGCCGGGGAAGTGCCGGTAGAAGGTGGCCCGGGTGATCTTCGCGCCCGCGATGATCCGGTCGACGCCGACCGAGTGGATCCCCTCCGCGTAGAAGATGCCCGCCGCCGTGGTGAGGAGCCGGACCCGTGCGTCGGAATCGGTGCGCGCCATGTGATCAGGTTAGCAGACAGAACGTTCGTTCTTGACAAGCCGCACCGCCCGGCCCCATCGTGGTGCCAGAGAGAACGAACGTTCTGTCTCCCGCCTGAGAGGATCACGATGACCACGATCGCCGCACCCGGCATCTCGACGACGGCGGCCGCCCTGCGCCGGCTGTATTTCGTACGCTTCGCGTTCGCCATCGTCTGGGCCCTCGTGATGTTCACGACCGCCGACCACATCGGGGTGCTCGCCGGCACGCTGCTCGTGCTCTACCCGCTGTTCGACGTGGGTGCCGCGGTCGTCGACGCCCGCGCGTCGCGCGCCACCTCCTCGCCCACCCTGCTCTACCTCAACATCGCCGTCAGCCTCCTCGCCGCCCTCGGCCTGGCCATCGCCGTCACGTCCGGCATCCCCGGCGTCCTGCGGGTGTGGGGCGCGTGGGCGATCCTGGCCGGGCTGATCCAGCTGGTCGTGGGCGTCACCCGCCGCTCGATGGGCGGTCAGTGGCCGATGATCCTCAGCGGTGGCATCTCGGTGCTCGCCGGTGGTTCGTTCATCGCCGGCTCCGCGGCGGCCGACCCGACCTTGGCGAACGCGATCGGCTACGCCATCCCCGGCGCTATCTTCTTCCTCATCTCGGCAGTGCGCCTCGGCCGCGCAGCGAAGGGAGCCTGACATGGGGGACGCGACCTACGACGTCGTCGTGATCGGGGCGGGGCCGGTCGGGGAGAACGTCGCCGACCGGGTCGTGCGGGGTGGGCTGACCGCCGCCGTCGTCGAGCGGGAACTGGTCGGCGGTGAGTGCTCCTACTGGGCCTGCATGCCGACGAAGGCCCTGCTGCGCAGCGCCGCCGCGCTCCGGGCCGCCCGTGGGCTGCCGGGCGCCCGCGAGGCCGTCACCGGTGAGCTGGACGCCGCGGCCGTGCTGCGCCGCCGGGACGACTTCGCCTCGCACTGGACCGACGACGGGCAGGTCGCCTGGCTCGAGTCGGCGGGGATCGCGCTGCATCGCGGTCAGGGGCGCGTCGTCGCCGAGCGGGTCGTCGAGGTGACCGGCGCGGACGGCACCACCACCACGCTCACCGCCCGGCACGCGGTCGTCGTAGCGACCGGGAGCGGCGCGCTGGTCCCGGACATCGCCGGCCTCCGCGAGGCCGAACCGTGGACCAGCCGGGAGGCGGCCGCCGCGAGCAGCGTTCCCGCCCGGCTCGCCATCATCGGCGGCGGCGTGGTGGCGACCGAGATGGCGACCGCCTTCACGAGCCTGGGCTCCGCGGTGACCCTGCTGATCCGCGACGGTGTGCTGCCGCAGGCCGAGCCGTTCGCGGGTGAACTGGTCGCGACGTCGCTGCGGGAGGCCGGTGCCTCGGTGCGTCTCGGGGTGGAGGCCGAGTCGGTGACCCGCGACGGCACCGTGCGCGTCACCCTCACCGGCGGCGAGCAGGTCGAGGCCGACGAGGTGCTGGTGGCGGTCGGCCGCACGCCGAACACGCAGGACATCGGCCTGGACAGCGTGGGCCTGAAGCCCGGTGACTGGCTCGCGGTCGACGACACCATGCGCGTTCGCGGGTACGACTGGCTGTACGCCGCCGGCGACGTGAACCGGCGCGCACTCCTCACCCACCAGGGCAAGTACCAGGCCCGGGCGGCCGGCGACGTCATCGTGGCGCGGGCCAGGGGAGAGGCCGTCCAGGACGGCCCGTGGGGCAGGCACGTCGCGACGGCCGACGAGCGCGCCGTGCCGCAGGTGGTGTTCACCGATCCGGAGGTCGCGTCGGTGGGACTGACCGCGGCCGCCGCCGAGGCTGCCGGGCTGCGGATCCGGGTCGTCGACTACGACCTGGCCGCCGTCGCCGGGTCCGCGCTGCACACCGACGGCTACGCCGGGCACGCCCGGATGGTCGTGGACGAGGACCGGCGGGTGATCGTCGGTGTCACGTTCGCCGGTCCGGACGTCGCGGAACTGCTGCAGGCCGCCACGATCGCGGTCGTCGGTGAGGTGCCGCTGGACCGGCTGTGGCACGCGGTCCCGGCGTACCCGACTGTCAGCGAGGTCTGGCTACGGCTGCTGGAGGCGTACGGGCGCTGACTCGGTGCAGGTCACGGTGGCGCCGAGCGTCTCGACGAGTTGGGTGGCGTCGCGCGTGTGCTTCGCGTACGCCTCAGGAAAGGCCGAAATCTGAACGGCCTGGGCGGCTTCGGTGAGCCGCATCTTCTCCCAGCCCCTGATCTTGAGCAGTTTGTCGTAGAACTTCCCGGTCTGGTAAGCCGGGTCGGAAAGCTGCTTCGGCGTGCCCCAGCCCTGGCTCGGCCGCTGCTGGAACAGCCCGATGGAGTCCCGGTCACCGCCGCGCAGATTGCGCAGGCGGGACTCCTGCAGGGCGGTGGCGACCGCGATGACCTGCCCCTGGACCGAAACCCCCCGCTCGTTGCCGATGGTGACGATCACGCGCACGTTCTCCAACTGCTCGTCACTCCAGCCCTTGACAGCGGGAAGGGTGGGGGTGCAGGCGGCGTCGGCACGCAGCAGGGGACTGAGGACGAAGCCGGCCACTACGGCAACGGCGATCACGAAGAGCGAGCGCACGACCGGGAAGGGTACCGGTCGTGATCCATCCGGCGTGGACCGAGGTCAGCGAGGATGAAAGGATGGCCGCATGCTGCGGGTTTTCTCGGTGGCGTTCTGGGCGTTCATCGTGATCACCTGCCCGGTGTTCTTCGTCGGTGCGGTGCTGGTGTGGCTCGTGACGCTCCCCTTCGACCGGCGCCGGGTGGCGCTGCATCTCTACTCGTCGGCCTGGGCCGCGTTCTACGTCTACATCTGCCCTCTGTGGCGGCTGCGGGTCGAGCACCGCGACCGGTTGCCCTGGCACGGCGCCGCGGTGCTGGTCGCCAACCACGCCTCGCTGATCGACATCCTGGTGCTGTTCGCGCTGTTCCGGCCGTTCAAGTTCGTCTCCAAACAGGAGATCTTCCGGGTGCCGGTGATCGGCTGGAACATGCGCCTCAACGGGTACGTGCCGGTGCTGCGCGGCAACGCGTCGTCGGTGCGGCGCATGATGGATCTCTGCGACCGGCTGCTGGCTTCCGGCTCCCCGCTGATGATCTTCCCGGAGGGCCGGCGCACCTCGGACGGGACACTGCAGCCGTTCAAGAACGGTGCGTTCGATCTCGCGGTCAAGCACGGCGTCCCGGTCATCCCGATCGCGGTCCACGGCACCCGGCGAGCCCTGCCACGCAAGGGATTCGTTCTCCGGGAGCACATCAGAGCGCGGGTCGAGGTGCTGCCGTCGCTCGCCCCGGCGGATTTCTCCGATGTGCACGCCTTGCGCGACGCCGCCCGGGAAGCGATCGCGGCCAGGGGAGTCACACGGGAAGAGGACCCCGGCTCTTGATCGTACGGATCGCGAACGTGCTGCGCGCGTCCACGACGTACGGGACGGCCAGGAGCTGATCGAGCAGGATGCGCTCGTAGGCGGCCAGTGACGGCGCCGCGATCTCGACCAGGAAGTCGGCCTCTCCCGAGATCAGGTAACAGGCGACCACGGAGGGGATCGCGGTCAGCGCGGCCTCCACCCGCACCGAGGTCTCCTGGGCGTGGCCGGCCACCTTCAGGTGCACGAAGACCGTCAGTTGCAGGCCGAGCCGTTCCCGGTCGAGTTCGGCCCGGTAACCGGAGATCACCCCGTCCTGTTCCAGGGCACGCAGGCGGCGCAGGCACGCCGACGGTGACAGGGACACGGCCTCGGCCAGCTCGATGTTCGGGATGCGGCCGTCGACCTGGAGACGGTTCAGGATCGCCCGGTCGGTGGAGTCCAAAGATGGCATCACAACATCATGCCGCGATACCGGGAAAATGACGCACGAAGTTGCGTGAAGGCGCCGGATCGAGCTCATCTTTGCCATCGCGTGGCGCGGCGAAACGCCAATCATTGCGTCATGGACACGATCGGCACCGCTCGCGGGATCGCCCTCTACGTCGGCGCTCTGCTCGGCCCCGGCCTGCTCGTCCTGCCCGGTCTCGCGGCGGCGGCCGCCGGGCCGGCCTCGATCCTGGCCTGGGCCGGCCTCCTGATCCTTTCCGGACTCGTCGCGGTCGTCTTCGCACAGTTCGGCGTCACCCACCGGTCGGCCGGCGGCGTGGCCGAGTACGTCGCCGCCGGACTCGGCGAGCGGGCGGGCCGGGCGGCCGGGTGGTGCTTCCTGGCCGGGATCATCACCGGTGCGCCGATCGTCTGCACCATGGGCGCCGGTTACCTGACCGCCGATCCCGCACGCCAGGCCCTGCTCGGCGGCGCGCTGCTGGCGCTCGTCGTCACGGTCAGCCGGCGTGGACTGCGGGCGTCCACCGGCGTACAGATGGCTCTGGTCGTCGTTCTGGTTCTGGTTCTCGTCCTTGCCGTGGGTGGCGCGCTGCCGAGCTCCCACGCCGCGAACTTCCGGCCGTTCGCACCGCATGGCTGGTCCGCGATCGGCAGCGCCGCGGCCGTGCTCATGCTGTCGTTCATCGGATGGGAGGCGGTGGCGCCGCTGACCGGCCGGTTCGCCGACCCGCGCCGGCAGCTGCCCCGGGTGATCGGCGCCGCGTTCCTGATCACCGCCGTCGTCTATCTGGCGCTCGCCTCGGTCACGGTCGCCGTCCTCGGCCCGCGGGCGGCCACCGGCGTCCCGGTCGCCGCGCTGCTCACGTACTCGATCGGACCGGCCGGCCACGTCGTCGCCGCGGCCGCCGCGGTGCTGCTGACGCTGGGCGCGGTCAACACGTATCTCACCGGCGGCGCAGCCCTCGCCGGCCCGGCCCGCTGGTTCTGGAGCGGAATCGTCGTCTCCGGTGTGGTGATCCTGAGCCTGCTGGGCCTCGGGCTGGTCCCGGTGGCCGGCGCCGTGGCGGTCCCGGTGTCGTTCTTCGTGGTCGTCTATCTCGGCTGCATGCTGTCGGCGGTCCGGGTGATGTCCGGCGGCCTGCGGGTGATCGCCCTGGCCGCGGCCGTGGTGAACGTGATCGTTCTCGGGTTCACCGGAGCGGCCGCGGTCCCGGCGCTGCTTCTGGCGGCTGTCGCCGTCAGCCCTGTGTCATTCAGCCCTGCGTCATCGAGTACCAGGTCGGCACGATCATGGTCAGCGTCACGATGGCCAGCACCGCGGCGGCGATGAGCGCCCGCCGGGTGGTGAGCGGCTCCGGTGCGAGGGGCCGGCGGTCCGAGCGGCCCACCGCGATGAACACGGCGCCGGCCGCGAGGACCAGGTTCACCGGCACCAGCGAGTACTCGCCTCGCACGATGTGGAAGCCGGCCGCCAGGACCATCGTCAGGGTCAGGCCGGCCGCGGCGAGCGGCGTCAGCCGGGGCCGGACCCTTGTGAGAGCCGGCAGGATCAGGCCGATGCCGCCGAGCAGTTCGCAGACTCCGATGAAGACGATGAGCGGCTGCGGCACCGCGCCGAACCAGGCCACCGACTGGGGTGCGTCCGCATAGACGGCGTCGTCGGCGAGCAGCACCTTGCCGAACCCGTTGCCGGCGAAGAAGAAGCCCCACAGGATCTGCAGGGTCCAGAGGACACCGTTGAGGGTGAGACGGAGCTGGCGGGTCGTGACTGTCGCGTTCATGGCTGTTCTCCCTGTCAAGAAGTTGAGCTCAGCCTCCCGTCCGCCACCACGGACCCACATCCGTGGCGACCACGGAAACCACCACCGAGTGGTGCATGATCGGCGGATGGCGGTGCCCCGCGATCAGCCGGCCGAGAGCCTTGGCAGGCTGGACCTCAATCTGCTCGTCGCGCTCGACGCGCTGCTGCGGGAACGCAGCGTCACCCGGGCGGCGGGACGGCTCAACCTGACGCAGCCGACCCTGTCCGCCTCGCTGCGGCGGCTGCGCCGGCACTTCGGCGACGAGCTGCTCGTACGCGTCGGCAACGACCTCGAACCCACGCCGCTGGGCGCCTCGCTCGGCCCGCTCGTGGCGACCGCCCACGCCGTGGTGTCGCGGGTGTTCGCGGCCACCTCGCCGGCGGACCCGGGCTCGTCGTCGCGGGAGTTCACCCTGATCGCCTCGGACTACGGCGCCTCGGTGGCCGGACCGCCGCTGGCCCGGCTGCTGGCGGCGGAGGCACCGGGCATGCGGGTGCATCTGCGGCAGGCCAGCCCCACGCAGTACGTGCCGTTCGAACAGCGACTGCGCGAGGTCGACGGCCTGCTCATGCCGCACGGGCTGCTACCGGCGGCGATGCCGCACCTGGACCTCTACACCGACCGCTGGGTGGTGGTGACCGCGGACGACAACCCGCGGGTCGGTGACCGGCTGAGCCTCGCGGAGCTCCGCGGCCTGTCGTGGGTGGCGACGTTCTCCGACGGCGGCTCCGGTACGGCGGGGTGGCGGCATCTGCGCCTGCTCGGTGTCGAGGCCGCGGTGCAGATGATCGTCGACAGCTTCCTCGCCGTCCCGCTGCTGCTGGAGGGCACCGAGCGGGTCGCGCTGCTCCAGGAACGGCTGGCCCGCCGGCTGGCGGCCCGGGGCGGCCTGCGCCTGCTCGACTGCCCGTTCGAGGTGGTCCCGCTGGTGCAGGCGCTGTGGTGGCACCCGGTGTACGACCGGGACCCGGAGCACGTGTGGCTGCGGGAACGCCTGGCGGCGTCGTTAGCGGAATAGACGGCGTCTATGACCTGCATCGAGGTCATTCGTTGGTGCTGTGACCCGGGTCTCTGCGACGGTGACGACGTCCTCGTCCCACCGGTACTCGTGGAGCCGCCCCATGCTGTCCCCACCTGCGACAAAGGCCCCCGGTAGAGGGTTCGTCGCCGCCTTCGTCCTGGCGTACTTCGGGCTCTGGGTCTCCCTGCTCGCGCCGATCATCATCACGCTCCAGCTCCGGGTCAAAGAGGTCGCGCCGGGACGGGAGGGCGCGGTCCTGTCGCTGGTGCTCGCCGTCGGCGCGATCCTCGGCCTGATCGTCAACCCGATCGCCGGCCGGCTGTCGGACCGGACCACCAGCCGCTTCGGGATGCGCCGGCCCTGGCTGGTCGCCGGCGCGCTGACCGCCTTCGCCGGGGCGGTCACGATGGCCCTCGCTCCGGGCGTGACCGGGCTGGTGACCGGCTGGGCGGTGGCTCAGGTCGGATTCAACACGACTCTGGCCGTACTCCTGGCTCTTCTTCCGGACCACGTCGGTGCGCAACGCCGCGGCCTGGTCTCCGGTCTCCTGGGTCTGGGGCAGGGTTTCGCCGCGGTGGCCGGTGCCGCGCTGGCCGGTGGTGTCGCGGACCGCAACCTGGCCGCCGGCTTCCTGATCCCCGCCGTGATCGGCCTGGTGTGCGGGCTCGCCGTCGTGCCGGTCCTGCACGACCGGCGCCTGGAACCGGGGGAGCGCAGCCCGCTGACCCTCCGGGAGCTGACCGGCGCCTACATGTTCTCCCCGCGCCGGCATCCCGACTTCGGCTGGGCGTGGCTGTCCCGGTTCGCGATCTTCATGGCCACCGCCGCGGTGCTGAACTATCAGCTGTTCTACCTGGTCGCGCAGATCGGGCAGGACGAGACCGCGGCCGCCGGGATCGTCGCTGCCGGAACCGGCGTGCAGACCGCGGTGGTGATCGTCGCCAGCACACTGTCCGGCTGGCTCTCCGACCGGCTCCGCCGCCGCCGGGTCTTCGTCATCGCCTCCGCGCTGGCCTGCGGCGCCGGACTGCTCGTCATGGCCTCGGCCGAGGCGCTGCCCGGCTACTTCGTGGCGATGATCCTGATCGGTCTCGGCCAGGGCATCTACTTCTCCGTCGACCTGGCCCTGATCGCCGACGTGCTGCCCGACCGCGACCGCGACGCCGCCAAGGACCTCGGCGTGATCAACGTGGCCAACCTGCTGCCGCAGTCGCTCGCCCCGGCGATCGCGCCGCTGCTGCTCGGCATCGGCGGGGCCACCGACAACTACCCGGCGCTGTTCGTCGCCGGGGCCGTCTTCGCCGCGCTGAGCGCGGCCGCGATCCTCCCCATCCGAAGCGTCCGCTGAAACGGAGCCCCTCGTGTACCTGTCCAACTTCCTCGGCCCGCTGTCGCTGTCCCCGGCGCACGACGGCCCACTGATCGACCTCTGCCTGCGCCAGGCGGAGGAGTCGGCGTCCGCCGGGTTCGCCATGGTCACCTTCGGCGAGCAGCATCTCAGCGGCTACGAGCCGTACAGCGACCCGTTCCTGATGGCCGCGCGTCTCGCGCCGGTGCTCGGCGACTGCTGGTTCGGCACCACGATCATCCCGCTGCCGCTGCGCTCGGTGCTGCGGCTGGCCGAACACGCCGCGGTCGTCGACTACCTGCTGAAGGGCCGGTTCCTGATGGGCGTCTCGGCCGGGAGGGGCGGGCCGGTGCCGGAGTGGACCGTCTTCGGCGTCGACCAGAAGGACCGGACCGCCGCGTTCGACAGCAAGCTCGACCTTCTCCAGGCGATCTTCGCCCATCAGCCCGGCGACCCGCCGCTGAGCCTGGACACCCCGTTCGACCGGGGCCGGTTGATCGGCCGGTTGATGCCGGCGCCGTTCCGGCCCGGCGGCCCGCAGATCGCGGTCGGCACGAACACCCCGGAGAAGGTCGACGACATCGCGCGGCGGGGCCTGCCGCTGTTCCTCGGGCCCTGCCTGCCCCATGTCGCCGCGGGACTGCTGGCCCGGCACCGAGAGGGCCTGGCTGCGGCCGGACACGCCGGCGACGCCGCCGTGAAATCCCTGGTCACCCGGCACGTGATCGTCGGGCGCACCGAGGACGAGGCGTGGGAGCGCGCCGAGCGCCTGGCCGGCCGCAACCCGATGCTGGACCGCAGCACCGACCGGCGCGGTCTGCGTGAGCTGTCCACCGCCGACCCGGCCGACCGCAACGCCGCGCACGTGCAGAGCTGGATCATCGCCGGCACGCCCGAGCAGGTCGGCAAGCAGATCACCGGGTACGACGACGCCGGCGTGCGGCACCTCAACGTGCGGTTCACGGTCGGCGTCTCCCTCCCGGCCGACGTCGAGGCCTCCTTCGCCCTCTTCCGCGACGAGGTCCTCCCCGGCCTCTCCCTCGAAAGGTTCTGACATGCGCGTCGACGTCCACGCCCACTGGTGGGCCGCCTCCTATCTCGACCTGCTCGTCGAGCTGGGGCGCAAAGACCTGGCCCGGGCCGGCCGGCAGAGCGACGACCTCAGCGACCGGATCGCCGAGATGGACGCCAACAAGGTCGACGTGCAGGTGCTGTCGGCGATCGGTCTCGACACGTACGTCGGTGACCGCGACGCCGACGTGGCCGCCTGCCGGCACATCAACGACCGGTACGCGGCCACCGTCGCCGAGCGCGACGGCCGCTTCGCCGCGTTCGCGAGCGTGCCCCTGCCCTGGGTGGACGCCGCGGTGGCGGAGGCCGCCCGAGCCCTCGACGACCTCTGCATGGCCGGCGTCGCCCTGCCCTGCTCGTTCGCCGGCCGCCCGATCGACGATCCGGAGTTCGAACCGTTCTGGGCCGCGCTCGGGGCCCGCGACGCCGTCGTCTACGTCCACCCGGTCGGCAGCCACAGCTCCTGCCACCCCGGCCTGGCCGACTGGAACCTCGACATGGCCTACGGCAGCCCCACCCAGGTCGCCGCGGCCGCCGCCCGGATCGCCTTCTCCGGCGTCTCCACCCGCCACCCGGGCATCCGGTTCGTCTTCGCCATGTGCGGCGGAACCCTGCCGCTGCTGTGGAAGCGGCACGAGGTCAACCTGTTCCGCGGCATCCGGATGAGCGCCGTCGCCGCGGTCGGCCGCAACTTCTTCTCCTGGATCGACGACCTGCCGATCGACCGGGAGGACCCGATGGGCCTGCTCCGGAACTTCTGGTACGACACCGGTTTCCAGGACGTCCCGGAGGTGATGTTCCTGGCGCGCCACTCCTTCGGCGTGGACCGCCTGCTGCTCGGCAGCGACGCGATCTTCGCGTCCCTCACCGAGGCGGTGCGCTACATCGAGGACTCGCCCTATCTCAGTGCCGACGAGAAACATCAAATTCTGGACGTACGCGCTGCCGAAGTCCTGCGCCTGTCATGAACCAGCAGGTCCTGCGTGAGGTGATGGCCGCTGTCCCGACGCCGGTGTCGGTGGTCACCACGATGACCGGGAGCACCGCGCACGGCAGCACGGTCAGCGCCTTCGTCTCGCTGTCGATGGACCCGCCGATGGTGCTGGTCTCGCTAGCCCGCTCGTCGAACCTGCTCCGCAACATCCGGAGTTCGGGCCGCTACGGCGTCAACGTGCTCAGCGCCGAGCAGGCCGCGCTGGCGATCGGTTTCGCCACCGCGGAGAGCGGCCACCGGTTCCGGGGCGTGCGCTGGTCGGCCGACCACGACCTGCCCCGGCTGGCCGGCACCACCGGGTGGCTCGCCTGCGAGGTGGCCGGCCTGATCGACGGCGGCGACCACGTCATCGTCCTCGGCCGGGTGGTCGGCGCCGAGACGGCCGAGGCGGCGCCGCTGGTCTACCACCGGCGCACGTTCGGCACGCACCTGCCGGCCTGACTGCCGGAAACCTGACGAGTTCCTGATCATTGCTTGTCAGGCTGTCCGGCGCGGCGGGGAGCGGCCTCGCCGGACAGGAGGTGTCCCATGCGCGGCAGAGCTGTAGCGGTGCTGGTCGCGGTCGCGTTCACCGCGTTGCCCGCCTGCGGGTCCGCGGAGCCGTCCGCCGAGGCGCCGCGGGTGGCGACGCTGCAGAGCGCGGCCGCCGAGCCGTCGGCGTCGGCGACGGCCAAGGCCGAGCGCCCCCGGGAGCGGATCGGCATGACGTCGGAGGAGTACGAAGCCCTGCTCGAGCCGTACAACAAATGTATGCGCGAGCAGGGCTTCGACCCGGTGGACGCCCGGAAGAAGGCCGAGGCGGCGGCCGACTCGGCCGAGGGGGAGCGGGCGGAGAAGGCGAACCGGATCTGCGAGCCGCAGTTCCTGCCGCTGCCGCCGTGGGAGAAGGACCAGGCCAACCCGGAGGCGCGGGACTTCGCGCTCGCCGTGGTCAAGTGCCTCAAGGGCAAGGGCGTCGAGTACGTCGAGGTCAGCGAGGACGGCATCTCGATCGCGCTCGGCGGTGACCACAACGACCCGCGGTCGATCTCACTCGGGATGGAGCACATTCCCGACTGCGAACGGCAGGTCGCGGCCCGGTCGTAGAGTCGCTGCCATGTGTGCTGCTGTGCTGGTCGCCGAGGACGACCGCCGCCAGGCCGAGGTGCTCCGGCGCTACCTGCTGGCCGCCGGCCACGAGCCGGTCGTCGTGCACGACGGGCGGGCCGCGCTCGACCAGGCCCGGCGGCTGCGCCCGGACCTGCTCGTCCTGGACGTGATGATGCCCGGCCTCGACGGCCTGCACGTGTGCCGGACGCTGCGCGCGGAGTCGGAGGTGCTGGTGCTCATGCTGACCGCGCGTACGAGCGAGGACGACCTGCTGCTCGGCCTGGAGCTGGGCGCCGACGACTACCTGACGAAGCCGTACAGTCCCCGCGAGCTGATGGCCCGGGTGCGCACGCTGCTGCGGCGCGCGCCCCGCCCGGAGCCGGAGGCGACGCTCCGGGTCGGCGGGCTGGCTCTCGACCCGGCCCGGCACACGGTGACCGTCGACGGCGAGCCGGTCGTGTGCACGCGCGGCGAGTTCGCCATCCTGGCCGCGATGAGCGAGCAGCCGGACCGGGTCTTCAGCCGGGCGCAGCTGCTGCACCACACCCGCGGCATCGACCGCAGCTCGACCGAGCGCACCATCGACGTGCACGTGAGCAACCTCCGCCGCAAGATCGAGAAGGATCCGCAGCGGCCGTCGCGGCTGCTCACGGTCTACGGCGTCGGCTACCGCCTGACCGCCGGGGAACGAGCGTGAACCGGGTGCCGTGGCGGCACAGCCTGGTGACCCGGCTGCTGGCCACCTCGGTGCTGATCGCCGTCGCCGCCATCGGGGCCACCGCCTGGCTGGCCGCCCGGACCGCGACCCGCGCGATCAGCCAGGAGCAGGGCCGGTCGCTCACCGACGACAAGGGCGTCTACGACATGCTGGTCGGATACGCGGCCGGACACCCGGACTGGTCGGGCGCCGCGGAGCTGATCCGGGAGCGGGCCGCGAAGCTGGACCGGCGGGTGACGCTGATGACCGAGGACCGCCAGGTGATCATCGACTCGGGACCCGGCCCGTCGCTGGGTGCGGCCCGGCCGTCGGCCGTCGTCGACCCGCTGAACCTGGACCTCGGGCTCACCGGCGGCACCGAGCGCATCGACCCGCGCGCCGTCGGGCCGTACCTTCTGCCCGCCGCCGAGCGCGCCGAGCTGCGGATCTACGCCGAGAAGACGAAGAGCTGCATGGACGAGTCGGGTGTCAGCGGGCGTGTGGTGAGCACGCCGAGCGGACGGCCGGCCGTGGAGGCGACCGTCCCGGACACGACCGGCACGCTGGCGCAGTGCAGCTCATTGCTGGACGAGGTCGTCACCGCCACCGAGAAGAAGGCGCTGCGCGCGCTCGGCACGATGACCAGCGCCTGCCTCGGCGGGGTCAACGGCGGCACGGTCATGGTGTCGCCGAGGTTCAGCGCGTACGTGCTGACCGACAAGGAGGCGGCCGACCGCATGGTCGTCCCGCTCGTCGCCGAACACAAGGGCGCGGTGGCCGGCCGGACCGCGCGGGTCCGCTCCTGCCTGGAGAAGTCCCGCCGCACGCAGCTCCAGCCGTACGTCGCCCCGCCCGCCCTGCTGTTCGTCACCGACCCGGGCACCGGCGTCGACCGGACCACGTTCACGCTGTCGCGGGCGAACACCATCCGGATCGTCACGGTCACCGGTGCGGTCCTGCTGGTCACCATCGTGGTCACGGTCCTGGCCGGGCGCCGGCTGATCCGCCCGCTGCGGGCACTCGCCGAGGCCGCCGACACGCAGGCGCCGGTCGTGGTCACCGGCCGCGACGAGATCGCCCACCTGGCCCGCGCGCTGCACGCCTCGGCCGAGCAGCGGCGTGCCATGGTCAACGACGTGGCGCACGAGCTGCGGACGCCGCTCACCAACATCCGCAGCTGGCTCGAGGCCGCGCAGGACGACCTCGCGCCCACCGACGCCCAGCTCGTGGACCTGCTGCACGAGGAGTCGATGCTGCTGCAGCACCTGATCGACGATCTGAGCGATCTCGCCGCGGTCGACGCGGGCACCCTGCGGGTGCATGCGGAACAGCTCCGGGTGCGAGACGTGATCGAGCAGGTCACCGAGGCGCATCGGACAGCGGAGGTACGGGTGGAGACGTCAGTCGCCGGTGACCCCGTCGTGCACGCCGACGCCGTTCGCCTGCGGCAGATCCTCGGGAACCTGGTCTCCAACGCCATCCGCTACACCCCGCCCGGAGGGACGGTCACGGTTTCTGCCCAGGACGACATCATTACCGTACGGGACACCGGCATCGGTATCAGCGAGGACGACCTGCCCCGCATCTTCGACCGGTTCTGGCGCGCTGACGAGTCCCGCAGCCGCGCAACCGGCGGCAGCGGTCTGGGCCTGGCGATCACCCGTAAGCTCGTCGAGGCGCACGGCGGCACGATCACCGTGGCGAGCACCCCCGGCCGTGGCACCGTGTTCACCGTGCGCCTGCCTCGCTGATCTACGGCCGGGCCTCGTACACGTTGTTGAAGGGTGTCTGCGCGGCCAGCCGGAACCGGGAGAAACCGGCGGTGGTGGCGATCTCGCGGATGCGCGCCGGGCCGGCCTGGGTGCCGATGGCGGCGCCGGGCTCCTGGGACAGCGAGGCCGGGGTGCAGAGCAGCGCCGAGAACCCGTAGTAGGCGCGCCCGACCGGGGTGAGGTTGTCCTCGACGTTGTCGCCGGCAGCCGGTTCGACGATCATCCAGGTGCCGTCGGGGGCGATGATGTCGCGGACGTGCCGCGCGGCGCCGGCCGGGTCACCCATGTCGTGCAGGCAGTCGAACATGGTCACCAGGTCGTGGCCGCCGCCGGTGGCACCGGTCGCGGAGCGGACCTCGAACCGCACCCGGTCCTGCACGCCCGCCTCGGCCGCCCGGTCCCGCGCGGTCGCGATCGACTCGGGGTGGTAGTCGGAGCCGGTGAACGACGACCTCGGGTACGCCTGCGCCATCAGGATCGTGGACGCGCCGTGACCGCAGCCCACGTCGGCCACCGTCGCGCCCCGCTCCAGCTTGGCGGCCACACCGTCGAGCGCCGGGAGCCACGAACTCACCAGGTTGGCCGCGTAGCCGGGCCGGAAGAACCGCTCGCACCCGAGGCGGACGTCGTCGTTGTGCTCGTGCCAGCCGAGCCCGGC
Organism: Actinoplanes sp. NPDC051861; assembly: GCF_040681145.1. Lineage (NCBI taxonomy): Bacteria > Bacillati > Actinomycetota > Actinomycetes > Micromonosporales > Micromonosporaceae > Actinoplanes > Actinoplanes sp. NPDC051861. Next base: position 19,250 of record NZ_JBFAYE010000017.1, on the reverse strand, counting down.
ACCACGCCGCGCGACGTCGATGATCCGGTACGCGTCACGCACCGTCCCGAGCGCGATCTGGAAGAACCCGGGCAGGAACGCCGGGCTGCTCTCGTCGGTGAGCGCGACCGCGTGCTCGGCGGGCAGCGTGTAGCGGCCGGTGCCGGCGTCGTACTCGACGAATCCACCGGCGGCCTGCGCGTTCAGCCACTCCCGCGCGTACGGTTCGCCGGTTCCCGTCCGCTCGGCCATCTCGGCCGCGGTCACCGGCCCGTGTGCGGCGAGGTCGCGGTACCAGCCGAGTTGGTCGCCCATGACGACGAGGGCGCAGTTGAGCGACGCGCCCACCTCCTCGACGGCGCGGAACACGAAGCCCATCAGCCTGTCGGAATCAATCTGTTTCTCGGTGTCGATGCTGGTCATGGCTGGACGCTAGGCTTAGCCTCCATTAGCGACAATGCTGGTTGCTGGAGGACCATCAGTGGAACTGATAGGGCATGTCCGGGCCCTCCGCGTGCTTTGCGAGGTGGCCGCACAGGGATCGTTCTCGGCCGCGGCCGAGGCGCTCGGCCTCACCCAGTCCGCGGTGAGCCAGCACGTCGCCGGTCTGGAGCGGCAGACCGGGCTGCCCCTCGTCGAGCGGGGCACGCGGCCGGTGGCGCTGACCGATGCCGGTCATGCCCTGGTGCGGCACGGCCGGGCCGTCAGCGCACGACTGGAGAGCGCCGAGCAGGAGCTGGCGGAGATCGCCGGACGGCGCGGCCGCCGTCTGCGCTTCGGCAGCTTCCCGACCGCGCTGACCACGTTCGTCCCCGCCGCGCTGGCTCGGTTGCGCAGCCGGCAGCCCGCCACCGCGCTGACCGTCGTCGACGACCACCTCCAGGGACTGCTGCCCCGGCTGAGTGACGGCGAGCTGGACCTCGCGGTGATCTACGACAACGAGGTGCTGGGCGGGTCGCGGTTCGGCGGCGGCCGGGTCCACCTGTTCGACGACACGTTCCAGGCCGTCCTGCCCCGCGGGCACCGGGTCGCGGCCGGTGACCGTACGGTCGAGCTGACCGACCTCGCGGAGGAGGCCTGGGTCGGCGGCCGGCCCGGCAGCGCGTGGTTCACGATCGTCCGGCACTCCTGCCGCGCGGTCGGCTTCGACCCGCGGGTGTCGCTCACCTCCGACGACTACCGCGCGGTGCTGGCCTTCGTCGCCGCCGGCCTCGGGGTGGCCGTGATACCCGGCCTGGCCGTGGCCCGGCCGCCGGCCGGTGTCGAGGTCCGGCAGCTGCGCGCCGGCGCACCGATGCGGCGGATCTCGGTGGCGTACCCGGACAGTGCGTACCAGCCGCCGGTCGTCGCCGAGATGATCACGATCCTGGAGGGCGTGACCCAGCGGTTGCGAGCGGCACGACGTCCCGCATGAGGCGCTCCAGCTGCTCGTGCGGGTCCGCGAGCGGCCAGACGAAGACCTGGTCGATCCCGGCCTCGGCACAGGCGCGCAGCGTGACGGCGCAGTCCGGTGCGGTGCCGATCAGGACCCGTTCGCGGAGCTGGTCCGGGGAGCGGTTCAGGATCCGGCCGAGGGCGGACAGGTGCTCCTCGCGCTGCTGATCGCAGTCGGTCACGTAGGTCCACATCGTCGCCAGCGCGCAGGGGAATCCGTCCGGGTCCCGGCCGGCCTCGCGCAGCGCCGTGCCGAGCCGCACCCGGGCGGCGGCGATCTGAGCGGGGGAGGCGTTGTAGGCGGACGCGAGCCAGCCGTCACCCAGCCGCGCGACGCGCCGCAGGCCGGCGTCGGAACCCCAACTGCCGATCCAGAGCGGTTTGTCGTACGTCCGGAGCGTTCTGACCGCGTCGTCGAAGAGTGACCAGCGTTCGCTGAAGTCGAGTCCGGCGAGGGCGTAGTCCTGTACCGAGGAGCCGGGCCCGACTCCCAGGATCATCCGGCCGCCGGAGAGGACGTCGAGGGCGATGGCGGCCTTCGCGAGTGCGGCCGGGCCGCGTACCACCGGAAGGGCGACCGTGGTCGCCAGCCGCATGTCGCCGCTGTGCTCCACGACACTGGCGAGGGCGACGATCGCGTCCAGCCAGGGCCGCTGGAAGACGAGGTGGTCGTTGGCGCCGATCGCGGTATAGCCGAGGTCACGGGCGGTTCGGGCGAAGGCGCCCAGCTCTCCGGGCCGCCAGCCCCGGCCGTCGAAGTCGATGAGTGGCAGGTGCACGCCCAATCGCATGGCCTCAGCCTGTGTCAGTTCGCGGTGAATGGGTAGTGATTCATCGATGGACTTGACGGTTGCGCTGGCTCAGCGGCTCGCCCGGCTCCTGCTTCTGGTGGGGCTGGCCGTGGCCGCATACGTCGCGCTGAGCCTGCTCGACGACGCCGCGCGCGCCGACGAGGGTCTGCCTGACCTGCCGGATCCGGTCGCCACCGTCAAGAAGGTCACCACCGAACCTCGGAAGGTCGCCGCCGATCCGGTGCGCACGGTGAAGAAGGCCGCCGCGGACACCCGGAAGATCTCCCATCCCCGGAAGGTCTCGGCCCCGAAGGTCTCGGTTCCTAAGGTCTCGGCCCCGAAGGTGCGCAAGGTGGCGGCCGTGGTGACCGAGCCGCTCAAGAGGCTTGCCACGAAGCCCATCTCCCCGCCGGCGATTCAGCCTCCGGTGATCGAGCCGAGCGCCGTGCCTGTCCTCGGCGCCGTGTCTTCGCCTGACCTCGGGCCTCTCCCGGCTGTCCCGCAGGCTGTCACGCCGATCGCACGTTCCACGGTGCCCGATGCCTCCGTGCTCGATGTCTCCGTGCCCGATGCTTCCGTGCTCGATGCTTCCGTGCTCGATGTCTCCGGGCCTCCGGCTGGTGTCCGGCACGACGGAACCCTGATGAGACCCGCGCCGGCCACGCCGCCACCGGCCACGCCGGTGCACCCGGGCGACCGCTCGGCTGATCCCGCCCACCTCCGGGACTCCGGCGGTGGTGCCGCGCCCGTGGTGGGCGCCCTCTCGTCCCTCTGGTGGCCGGACGTCACGGCCGCTGTCGCCGCACCGCCCGCGAGCGCGGGCGCCTCCGGGCGCACTGTCCGGTACAGCGGCCCTCCCAGCTGATCCACGCGGTCCGGAATCGGGCTGTCGCCGGTGAACCGACCCGGTGACGCGCCCCGCCGGTGTCCGCGGAGACGACTCGGATGCCGGCATCCCACCGCTTCTTTCCTGGCTGGGAGGCCACTGTGATCCGCATTCTGCTCGTCGAACCCATGAACCTGTTGCGCGGCGCGCTCGCCGCGACGTTGTCACTCGAAGAGGATTTCGCCGTCGTCGCCGAGCTCGGCTGTCTCGGCGAGGCGCCGGCCATGGCCCGCGCCGTGCGGCCGGACGTCGCGGTCGTCGACGCCGGGTTGCTGGTGGGGGAGGGCCCGCGCCTGCTCGACCGGCTCAGCACGGAGCAGCCCGGCTGCGCCACGCTGGTGCTGGGCGGTCCCGACGCCCCGGCGCAGCTGAATCGCGCGCTGGACGTCCACGTCCGCGGCATGGTCGGCACCCATTCCGCGCCGTGCGAGCTGGTGCGCGCCATCCGGCAGCTGGCCCGGGGCGAACGCGTCATCGACGCCGGCCTGGCGGTCGCCATGGTCGCCGCGCCGCGCAGCCCGCTGTCGGCGCGGGAGCTGGACGTGCTGAGTGCTGCCGCGTCGGGGAAGCCGTCCGCCGAGGTCGCCGCCACGTTGCACCTGACCGCCGGTACCGTCCGCAACTACATCTCCGGGATCCTCCGCAAGACCGGCGCCCGCAATCGCCTCGAAGCCGTCCGCGTCGCCGAGCACGCGGGCTGGCTCTCCTGAGACATGACATTCGTCAGGCCGGCCGATGACAGCGCTCACTGGGACGGGCCGTGTCCGGCATCGAGGCTTGCCGGTAGGAAATCGCCCTGAAATCTCCACCAGAAATCAGGAGGAACGATGACATTCCGGCAACGACTCGCGACGATCGTCGTCACCTTGCTCGCGGCGTTGGGACTCGTCGCCGTAGGCGCGAACCCGGCCGCCGCCGCCCCGAACACCGCGTTGGCGGCGCCGGCCGGCGTTCTCGACGTCCCGGTGACCGGCGCGTTCACGGACGCCGCCGGGGGAGCGGGTACCTTCGCCGGCACCTTCACCCCGGAGAGCTTCGCGGCGCGGGACGGCAACCTGATCGCCTCCGGCACCTTGACCGGAACGCTCACCGACTCGGCCGGTGCCACCGTCGGCACGGTCACCCAGGCCGTCAGCATGCCGGCCGTCGTCGCCCAGGCCACGTGCCAGATCCTCAATCTGAATCTCGGCCCGCTGCACCTCGACCTGCTCGGCCTGGTCGTGGACCTGAACCGGGTGATCCTGTCGATCACCGCCGTGTCGGCACCGGGCAACCTGCTCGGCAACCTGCTGTGCGCGATCACCCACCTGCTCGACGGCAACCCGACCGCTGGCGCCCTGGCCGCTCTCCTCAATTCCATCCTGGCTCTGCTCCGCCAGTGATCTGCTCCACTGGCAGGCGCAGCCGCACCCCCCGAGGTGCGGCTGCGTCGCCGTCTCAGTAGCAGGTGCCGCAGATGCCCCACGGTTCGCCGGGCGGGCGCACCTCGCCCTCGTATATACCCATCTGGACTGGTTTGGTCACCAGGGGGTCGTTGACTGATGTCTCCTTGGCACCGGCATGGAAAGCGCCGTCCCCACCGATCCAGACCTCCACGCGGGCGCAGAGTTTCCGCTCGTTGGCGCCGGCCAGCAGGCACACGCCGTACTCGCCCGGGTTCTCCGGCCTCAGCACCGCCGCCGCGAAATCACGGGTGCTGCGCGGATTGGTTCCGGTCGGACCCTGGGCATCCGGCGGGAACAGGCGGACGTTGTACCCCTCGGAGATTCCGACCGGCTGGTCCTCGAAATAGGTGGCGAGACGGAACCCGGAGTCGGCAACCTGCGGGTCGCACTCCGTCGCCGAGCCGGCCATCACCACCCAGGCGACGTTCATGTAGGCGTCGTCGAACCGTGGTAGGACGCACGGTGCCATGTTCCACGGGACGGGAGCGGCGGCCGCGGGTGGTGCCGCGGTCACCACCAGGGTGAAGATCGCGGCCAGCACCGCGAGCACATGCGGTCTGCGTTTTCTCATCTTTCTCTCCCCCGTTCGATATCAACTGGGCCGGACCGTGGGATCGGCACCGCACCGTCGGCGCCGAGCACCAGGGCCAGCTGGAACCGGTTCTCCACACCGAGCCGGTCCATCAGGGCGCGTAGCGCGTACACCACCGTCCGGCGGCTGAGCCCCAGCTCGGCCGCCGTCGCCTCCTCGCTCGCGCCCGCCGCGAGCAGCGTGACGATGGCCTTCTCCCGGCTCGTCAACACGATCGCGGACACCTCCCGGCTGCTCGGGTCGTGACTGGTTCGCCAGATCCGCCAGAACAGCTGGGTGAGCTGTGCCGCCGCATCGGGGTCGGACACCTCGACGGCGCCGGCGTTGAAGTCGGCCGGGTCGAGCGGGAACAGCGCGACCCGGCGGTCGAAGACCATCAGCTTGAGCGGCAGCGAGGTGGCCTCGCGGTACTCGAAGCCGGGCGGGGGCCGGCTGACGCTGCCGTCCCGTGGTGCCAGTCCGAGGACGCGCATCCGAACGCCGCGATCGATCAGGGCCTGGTCGATGGGGCCGGCCACGCGGGCCGCCTCGGCTGTGATCACGTCCTCGGTGTGGATCGACAGGTGCTCGACGCGTTCGCCGGCGGCCAGATCGGCGATGCGGTGGCGGGTGTGATACCGGCTCGGCAGCACCCGGATCCGCTCCTGCGGGATGCGGTCCAGGTGGATCCCGGCCACCGCCGCAACATGCCGCCGGCAGCTGTCGGCATGGGCGATCGGCGCGCGCCTGCGGCGTACGATCAAAGCCACCTCATCCACCTCGCGCGCCGCCCAGCAGGTCTCCCCGCCGGACGGCTCGGCGAGGCGGATCGCGCCGAAGTCGGCCAGCTCCTCCACGGCGCGGTCCACCCGGCACGGCTCCACGCCGAGCTCGCGTGACAGGCGCGCGCCGCCTGCCGGCCCGAGCAGCACGAGCGTTCTGTAGATCACGTCAGCCAGCGGCGACAACCCCCAGCGCCCGGCAGGCAGAGCGACCGCCGGCTGACGTACCCCCGTATCCGAATCCGTCATGGTCCCCCGTCCTCTCCGGGCAGAGGGAACCACCCCGGAGCCCTCTTCAGCCAGAGGGTTCCGCTATTGCTTGCTCATTTGCGCAAGACCATCGGGAATCAGACAAGTCGATGTCACCGAGGGGCCGCAAGCGTGTGCCGGGTGAATCCCGGCACGGCCTCGGCGGTGCCTCGCGCCGCGGCGTCGGGCGGCGCCTGCCGGGTGTACACCTTGGTGGAGTCGTTCTGGTTGCGGTACACGATCAGCCACGACTGCTGGCCGTCGGTCCCGGTGAACTCGGCGACCGTCGGCTCGGTGGCCGCGGGGTCGCCCTGCGTGTCGATCCGCTCCCAGCCGCCCCAGGCGCCGGTCGCCTGCGCGGTCTCGAACACCCGGTAGATCGCGTTGTCCGGACCACGCGCGACCACCGCGATCCGGCCCAGTTCGGGGTCCAGCACGGCGGCCGGCGGCCCGGCCGCGGCGAACGTGCCGACCGGCTTCCACACGGCGTTGAAACCGCCACCGGCGGACTGCTGGATCTGGGTGAGGATCTGGCCGTCCGCGGTACGGGCGAACAGCCGCAGGATGCGGCCGGGCAACGTGATCACGGCGAGCGGGCCGGTCGGTGTGATGCCACCGAGCGGGGCCCACGAGGACAGGGTGGCGTCCCGGTACGTCGCGTAGATCGGCAGGCCGGCGGGGTCGCTGGCGAACAGCGTCGCCGAGCGGTCCGCGCCCGCCACCACGACCAGCTGCCGGAGGTTCGACCCGCCGAGCGGCCGCCACGGCAGCAGGTCGCCGGCCGGCCCGTCCTGACTGCGGAACCACAGCGAGCCGCTGTCGTCGGTCGCGAACACCGCCGCGGTGTTGTCGCTGAGCCGCGCGGCGACCGGCCGCGAACCGAGGATGCCGGACAGGTTGAGCCCTGCCTGCCAGCCGGTGTCCGGCGCGGCGGCCCGGGTGAACGACCAGACGTCGGATGCGATGCTCTGCGTCAGGACCTGCAGGCTGCCCTGCCCGTTCCGGATGAGCGTGGGCTTGCCGGTGAACGCCTCGTCGCTGTTCACCGTCGACCACTGCACGAGGTGGAAGTTGCCGGGGCTGGCCTGATGTCCGTGCCGCAGGCGGCCGAGGTTGTCGGTGTAGACGTACTCGATCGCCCCGAGTGCCGTGCCGCTCGCCGGCGCCTGCACCACCGCGGTCGGCGTGAACGGCTCCACCGTCGTGCCGGGCCGCGGCGGGATCTGCTGCTCGGCGACTCGGCACGTGTCGGTGACCGCGAACACGTTGGCGAAGCTCTGCCAGCCGACACCGAAACGCGTACCACCGACCGGCCACGTCTGCGTGTCCAGCTGCCACCGGTAGTGGTTGAGGTCGCCGTTGCCCTGAATCCCGAACAGCGTCTCCCCGCCGACCGAGAACATGCCCTTCGTGAACATCTGCCAGCCGTCACCCACCAGCTGGTTCTGGTTGACCCACCGCTGACTGGTGGCCTCGAACCGGTGCCGGTAGAGGTGCCCGTTGAGGGCCCGCCCGTACAGCACACCGGGCCCGGCGGCGACGATCAGGTCGTACCGGTCCCAGCCGGTGTCCAGCACCCGGTTGAGCACCGTCCACGTCTTGCTCTGCTCGTTGTAGCGCGACCAGCGCAGCTTCCCGCCACTGTCCACGGTGTAGAAATCCCCGAGACTGTCCACCGTGATCTTGTTCCGGCCGGCGGCGGACGCGTACTCGTTGAAGGCATCGCTCAGCTTCTCGCTCTGCGCCCCGTTGATGCTGTCCCAGTTGGTCCCGTTCCACCGGTACCGATACATCCCGGTCGAGTTGATCCCGTAGACCTTCCCGTCCGGCCCACCGAGAATCCGCCCGAACCCGTTCCACCCGGTCCCGACGACACCGTGGGTGCCGCCGGTGGCGTTGGTGGTGCCGGGCGAGGCGTAGGAGTAGCGGCGCAGGTTCCCGTTGGTCTCGGCGCCGAAGAGGGTGGCACCACCGCTGCAGGTGAAGGTGTCCGCGGCCACCGCCGGCGAGCCGCCGACCAGCGCGAGCGGCGCCGCCGCCAGGACAACCACTGTTGATCCGGCCAGCCGTCGTAGGTTTGTTGTCATTATTCCCCCGAAAATGAGCGAACGCAATTTCTACCTGCGGCGAGACGCTATACAGAGCCGGCCTGTCCATCAACGACCCTTGCGCATCTGCGCAGTGGTGGATCGTCGATCTACTTACCTGCTGTTCTGGGTATTCCTGCGACCGAGTTGCCCCTGAGCCTCTTCGCGGAGGATTTCGTCGTCCGAGCCGAGCAGTCGAATCAAGGCCTTTTCGGCATCCCGCCCAGGAATGCTTCCGAGCGCCCAGATCGCTTTACGCGCCAACGCTCTGCTCTCGTCGTAATCAAGATAATCCGGAATGAATTGGGTGGCTTCAAACAGCTGCGAAACCGTGCAGGGGTCATGCAGTCCACCGATCGCGCTGACGACATCTTCATGCTTCTCGTGCCAGTCGGCCGTAACGAGCAGTGATAGAGGGCTCAGATATTCGGGCGTCACTCCGAAGATGTTCGCCACGATCAGAGCCATTTCGACGTCGATGCGGTCGCGCCGTCTGGAGGCATCAAGCAGCAGTTCAAGGCCGAGAGTGGAGCCATCGGACGCGCCGAAATGGTCGAGCAGTTCCTTTTTGCTGCCTTCCGCAGCGCGGCCGGGAACCGACACCAAAGACAGAATCAATTGCCGATCCTCTGGAGTCACGGTCCAACCCTATCAAATCCAACGATCCCTTCGTTGAAGATGTCCAAACCGGCACCTCTCCCGAGTCCTATATTGACTTGCGCGCCTTCTCCCTTGAAGAACGCGGCTGCCCTGTTCCAGCCCCGGGACACAATGGGCATGTTGGGGAATGCGTTGGCCGTCGCCGCTGACCTGTCTCGGACGCCCACGCCCATCAGTCTTTCGGTTGTTCCCGGACGAAGCGAGAATCTCACCGTGACCCCGTCATACGATTCCGAGAAACTCTGTGTCGGGGAGATGAACGTCTCCCGGGTCGGTGATAAACGTCCGGTTGAGTTCAGCGAATCGAAATGGTCCTGACTCATCGTTCGGTAATATGTCTCGGGATCCGAGGACTGATGCCTGCCGACGTAGCCGGTGTCCGCGGCAACCTCACTCGACGCGTGCCTGCCTCCGCAGTTGTGCACGAGGACCGGTGTGGTGCCGGCGAGCACGTGGTAGGTGTGCAGCTTGTCAACCGTGAGGTTGTGGACGCGCCGGCGTTCGCTCCACGTGCGCGTGCTGACCACTTCGGCCGGGCGGTGATCGGCGGTTTCGAAGCGGTACCCGGGCCGCAGATCCTTGGCGTTGATCCATCGGTTCAGGCCGGGTATCCAGAAGGGGTGCTCGTCCGTGGCGGTGACAGTCGCGGTCTTGGTGCCCGCTGCGCCGTCCACGTCCACCGTGATCTGGACGAGGTTCTTCTGGCCACTGCCGACGATCACCTCAGTCACCCGCCGGTTCTCAGTGCGGTCCGTGGTCGGGTCGGTGGCGCGGACGGTGTCACCCGGGCGTACCTTCTCGATCGGTCTGCGGGAGCCGTCCGCCATGAGGACTGCCGTGCCGGGGGTGAAGCTGTTGCCGCCGCAGCTGCGGGCGCGGCCGGCGGTTACTGCGCCCAAGCCCGCCGAGACGGCTACGCCGGACCAGTCGACCTTGCCGGTGGTGGCGGCCTGGGTGACGGCGTCGCTGACGCCGCCCTCGGCGGCGCCGGCCAGGGCGCGGCCGGCGGTGCCGGCGACCCTCGTCGCCACCGCACCCGCGACCTTGGCGCCGACCATGCCGGCTCCGCCGCCGATCAGGCCGGTGGCGGCGCCGGTGCCGGCTGATTTGAGGGCGTCCTTCCAGTTGTGGATGTTGCCCTGGCCGGCGTCCTTGGCCAGGTTGATCAGGGCGGCTGTGCCGGCGATGCACGCCAGCGCCGCGGCGCCGGCGGTGGCCGCCGTGCAGGCGAGGCCGGCCAGGATGGAGCCGGCGATCGCGGCGACCTCGAGGATCATGTCCTTGTGTTCGGCTATGAACTCGCCGACGGTGGCGGCCGCCTTGGAGACGGTTTCGATGACGGCGCCCACCTGGTTGGCGGCGGCCTGGTAGAGGGTGGTGGCGAACTTCTTCGGGTCGGCGATGGCGGTGACCGTCACGGCGACCACGGAGGCGGCGAGTTTGGCGGTGGTGGAGACGATTTTGCCGATGGATTTGAGCAGGGGCTTGGTCACCGCGGCCAGCACGGGCAGGGGCGTGTACTTCACCGCCTTGGCGACGGCCTGTTTCGCGGCGGCGGTGACTGCTGCCTTGGCGGCGCGGGCTGCCTGGACTGCCTGGGCGGCCTTCTGCTGGGCCCAGTTGACCGCGTTCTTCACGCCGTTGGTGACCGCGTTGACGACCGTGGCCAGGCCGGACTTGTTGTAGAGCCACTCGGCGCCGCGGGCCAGGGCGCTGCCGAAGGCCTTGACCGCGGAGACGCCGTAGTTCCAGGCCGTGGTGACGACGTTGCTGACGGCGCGGTAGGCGGTCGAGACCGCGCTCGCTGCCTTGCGTACCCACTTGGGCCAGTGGCCGTCCGGGTCGGCGAAGTCCAGGGGTGCGCCGGCGCCGTACGCGTAGCGGTTGGCCAGGATCGAGTCGCCGCCGGAGTAGCCGGCGCTGTCGCGGGAGACGAACGCCCCGGTGCCGGGCTCGTACCAGCGGGCGCCCATGTCGACCTTGCCGCTGTCCGGGTCGGTCCAGTCGCCCTGGAAGCCGATGCTCGCGGTCCGCTGCTCGGTCGCCGTGCGCTTGCCGAACGGGTCGTAGGCGGTGGAGCCGGCCGGTGCGGCGGCGGCCGGGTTCGCGGGGTCGAGTTCGGCGACGATGTCACCGTGCCCGTCGGCGATCGTCAGGCGCTCGACCGCGCCGACCGCGGTGGCGAGCAGTTCGCCGGACGGGCCGCGGGCGTACTTCTCCGATCCGTACGTCACCGGGTCGGAGCCGGGACCCGCGTAGGAGAAGGCCACGCCGTTGCGCGCCGTCACCCGGTCCAGGCTGTCGTAGACGTAGCTCTGCTCGCCGGCACTCAGAAGCCGGTCGAAGGCGTCGAACGAGTACTGCTCGGCGAGCCCGGAACTGGTGCGGCTGCGCAGCGTCCCCCGGGCCGTGTACGCGTACGTGTAATCCCCGTCCGACAACAGCCGGTTCCGCTCGTCGTACGTGGCCGTCCTGGTCCCGCTGCGCACCCGGTTCCCCGAGTCGTCCCACCCGTATCCGGTGGTGCCCTCGGGACCCGTCCACGAGGTGAGCCGCCCCGCGAAGTCGTAGGTGTAGGTGTTCTCGCCCGCACCGGCCGTGCCCGCCGTCGTCTTGCGCGTCACGTGCCCGTTGCGGTCGTAGCCGTACCCGATCGAGGTGACCACCACGTTCGCCGAGCTGCGCAGGGTGTCCGTCGCCAGCTGCCCGTAGTCGTCGTAGGTGAACGCGCGGGCCCGCCCACCCCCGTAGTCGATGCTCTGCACAGCGCCCGCCGCGTCGTACGCCAGAGTCTGCGTCGTCCCGGTGAGCCCGTCGGTCAGCGTCTTCAGCCGCCCCCGGTCGTACCCGAAGCTCGCCGTCCCCGCCGCATCCGTGCGCCCGGTCAGGTTCCCGTCGCTGTCGTAGGTGAACGTGGCGCCGTCGGCGCCGATCACCGCACCCCGGTCGTTGTAGGAGAACGTGCTGTTCCCGGCCGTGGTGAGCCGTCCCGCCAGGTCGTACCCGAGGCTGCGCTGCGTGGTCTGCGCCTCGGCGCCACTGCCGGTCTCGGTGCGCAGCCGCCCCGCGGCGTCGTAGGTGCGTGTCCGGCTCACCCCGCCGGGCGCGGTGAGCAGTGTCGCGCGCCCGTCCGGGTCGTAGCCGACCGTCCAGGTGCGGTCGGCCGCCGCGGGGTGCGCGGCCGTCGCCGGCTCGATCACCGATTCGGGCAGGCCGAAGCTGTTGTACGTGTACCGAGTGACGTTCCCCCGCCCGTCCGTGTACCGGGTCCGGTTCCCCGCCGCGTCGTAGCCGAACGACGTCGTGATCGCATGCCCGTCCGACACCGGTTCGATCTGCCGCGTCAGCCGGTCCGCCGCGTCGTACTCGTAGCGGGTCGTGTGCTGGTCGGGATCCGTGGCGGCCAGCAGGTTCCCGGACGCGTCGTACTCGTACGTCTGGGTCCGCAGCACTTCCTCGCCGCCCGGCTTCAGATCGCTCTCGGCCACCCTGTTGCCGAACTGGTCGAAGGTCAGCCTGGTGGCCCGTCCCTTGCCGTCGACCTCCCGGACCTGCCGCCCGGCGTAGTCGTAGCCGAACTGCCGGACCACCCCGGCCGGTGACGTGGCCCGGGTCAGCTGCCCGAGCGCGTCGAACTCGTTGCGCGTCGTGGCGCCGCTCGGTGAGCTGACCGTCAGGGCGTTGCCCGCGTCGTCGTAGCCGACCCGCCCGGTGAAGACGCCGGCCTGCGGGAACCGCTCGATCCGCGTCGAGGTGACCGGCCGGTCCAGGTCGTCGTAGGTGGACTCGGTACGCGCACCGGTCGGCCCGGTGGTGGAGAGCAGCTGCCCGGTGTGGGTGTACGTGAACCGCGTGACCGCCCGCTGCTCGTTCGTCTCACCGGGATCGTCCTGCGTCACCACGCGGCCCAGACCGTCGTACGCGAACCGGGTGACCGCCCCGCCGGGCTGGGTCACCGCGACCACGTTGCCCAGTGCGTCGTACTCGCTGGTGGTGACCGGGGTGACCGTCTGCGAGGCGCCGGGGGCGGTGTACGCCGGCCGCACCGAGCGCACCGCCCGCCCGAGACGGTCGTACTCGGTGCGGCTCACGCGCCCGAGCGGGTCACGCGCCGAGGTCTGAGCGCCGAACGTGTCGTAACCGGCGGTGCTCACCGGGCGTACGGTCGCATCGTCCGCCTCCGTGGGCGGCCCCGTCACCCGGACCACCCGCCCGGCCTCGTCGTATTCGTAGTTCGTGGTGTTGCCACGCGGATCGGTCAGCGACAGGCGCAGCCCGCGCCGGTCGTAGGTGTAGCCGGTGACCCTGGTGGCGTTGCCCGCGGTGACCGTCTGCCTGGTGACGTTCCCGGCGTCGTCGTACTGGTAGTCGACCTGGTCGGCCGGCTGCGTGCCCAGGCCCGGCACGTTGGACGACTTGCCGGTGCTCGTGGTGCGGGTGACGTTGCCGTTGCCGTCGAAGACGAACGTGCTGGTCCGGTTCAGCCCGGCCGGGTCCTGCGTGGTCGCGGTGACCTTGCCGGCCCGGTCCACGGTGTGCGTGGTGGTACGGCTCCCGTTGCCCTCGGCCCGTCTTGTCAGGTGACCGGCGCCGTCGTACGTGTTCTCCTCCACCACGTAGTCACGGGTGGAGCCGTCCGGGTCGTGGAACTTCTTGAGCACGACCCGCCGCAGCAGGTCGTCGGCGTAGTACTGGTACTCCAGCCGCCGGCCCATCGCGTCGGTGTCGCTGGCGAGGCGGCCGGCGTAGTCGTACGAGTAGGAGTGCAGCACCAGATCGCCGAACCGGGTCTCCGCGATCTTGTGCTGGGCGGTGTAGACGAACGACTGCCGGTTCCCGTTCGCGTCCACCATCGACGTCTTGTTGCCGAACCGGTCGTACGCGTAGGTCGTCTCACCACCCTCCGCGTCGGTCACCACGGCGGGCCGGCTGTACTCGTCGTACTCGGTGCTCGTCACCCGCGGCTGGTCCCCGCCGAGCAGGTCGGCGATCGTGACACGGGTGACGTTGCCGTCCGGGTCGTACTCGTTGCGCACCTGCTGCTGGTGCCGTACACCGGTGACCGCGTCCGTGGTGGCCGGCGACGTCAGCGACGTGACCTTGCTGTTGGTGTCGTACGCGTACGTCGTGACCAGGCCCTCCGAGACCAGGTTCTCCGTGATCCGGCGGCCGATCGCGTCGTAGGTGTACTCGGTGACCAGCCCGGACGGCGTGGTCACCCGGGCCGTGTCGCCGTTGCTGAAGTACGCGTACCGGGTCACCTTGCCTCGCGCGTCCCGGGTGCTCAGCAGCATCCCCACCGGGATCTGCCCGCCTCCGACCGCGGACTCGGTGCCGTTGGAGTAGTCGTGGTCGACCGTGCTCCCGTCCGGGTTGACCTGCACGTCCAACTGCCCGGTGAAGTGGTACGAGTACGTCGTCCGGTAGGTGTTGTCGGTGGCGCTGGCCGAGCGCCCGTCGCGCGTCTCGACGACCAGGTCGCCGCGCGGGTCGTACGGGTCGGTGGGCGAGGGCGGATAGCTCGACCAGGTCGTGTAGCACTGCCCGGTCACCCGGCACGTCTTCCGGGACGCCACGTTGCCGCGGTCGTCGTACGTCATCTCGACCGCGTCGCCGTTCTCGTTGACGATCCGCTTCTGGTTGCCCTTGTCGTCGTACTCGAAGCTGCGCACGGCCAGCCCGTCGAGGGTGTGCCGGACGAAGACCGGGCCGCCCGAGCCGCCCGGGATGATCGTGCAGAACGCCGGGTCACGCGGGTCCGGCTGCGAGCAGACCGGTGTCGGCGTGGGGGAGGGCTCCGGTGCCGGCAGGGGTTCCGCGGCCTCCAGGCCGAGCGGGATGCCGGAGCGCAGGAGGCGGCCGGCGAGCGCGTCGTACTCGTACAGGTGCGGCCGGTTGGCCGGGTCCAGCACCTGGATGCTGCGGCGCAGGTCGGCGTCGTTGCCGTGTACCAGCGGCGCGCCGATCTTCCAGGTGCCGCCGTTGTCGTCGGTGTACTCGCGTACCCGATCGGTGGTCACGTCGTAACCGACCTCGGCACCGATCCGGCCGCTGGGCAGCGTCACCTTGCTGATCTGCGCGGCCGCCGTCGTCCCGGCCCGGTAGTGGGCGAGGACCGCCGCCGGCCCGAGCGGGTGCGAGTAGACCGCGACCTCGTCGATCGCGCCCTGGAACGAGCGCTGAGCGGCGGTTCCCCAGCCGGGCCAGGACCCGGGTGTGGCGGTCGCCGCGGCGCCGATCTGGTTGAACGTCAGGTCGGAGTGCTCGATCGGCGCCCCGGTGACCTCGCCGGCCTTCCGGCCGTCCAGGTACAGCGTCTGGGTCGTGCCCATCACGGACAGCACGGCGTGGTGCCAGACGTCGTCCCACACCCGCACCCCGGAGGTGGCCGGGTTGACGGTGCCGGTGGCGAACTGGCCGCGCAGCAGCCCGTCGGTCCCGGTCCAGAGCACCGGCCCGCCGGCGCCCGGCGCGGTGCCGAGGGCGGCGTTCTGGTATCCGATCAGCGGCCCGCCGGTCTGTGTGCCGGAGAGCTTGAACCACACCTCGATCGCCGCGTCCCGGCTCTTCTTGACCGTGCCCTTTGGTAGTTCGACGTGTGAGTTGACGCCGTTGAAGGTGGCCGCGGTGTCGCCGGTCCCGGCCACCGCGCCGGGAGCGCCGACGGTCACGTTGCGGTACGTGCCGGCGTCCTTGCCGAGGTTGACCGCGACCGCACTGGCCGCGCCGGTCGCGTCCTTGTCACCGAGCCGCCAGTAGGACTCCGGCTTCGCGTCGAGCACGGTGCTGCGGTAGTGCGAGCCCTGGGCGTACTCGTACCCCGTGCAGGCGGTGTCGCTCGCCGGCGGGCACACCCGGGTCAGCAGGTCGCCGCTGTAGGTGTACCGCCAGGTCAGCGGCGCACCGCCGACCGGGTCGGTGGCGACGGTGGCGATGTGGTTGCCGGACCAGGTGAACCGCAGCGAGCGCCCGGCGGTGCCGGCCTGCACCCGGGTGACCCGGCCGTTCGTGTACGAGAGTGTCACCGACCGCCCGGCGTTGTCGGTGATCTTCGACAGCTGAGCGGGCTGGCCCGCGCCGGCGAGCGCGAACTGGTACTGCGTGCCCGACCGGTCCCGCAGCGTCCAGGCGCTGCTGTCGACGGTCAGCCGGGCCGTGCGGCCGGGCGGCGCGGCGAAGGTGCCGTCCGGGTTGCGGCCGAACCGCACCGCCTGCCCGTCCGGGTAGGTGATCACCACGTTGCCGGAGCCGTCGTCGTCCGGCGTCACCCGCATGTCGTAGCGCGAGCTCCAGCCCGCCCCGAACGCCGAGTCGGTCCGCGGGTCCAGGCTGTTGTAGGTGCGCGTCAGGTTGAGCTCGGGGCCGGTGTTCGCCACGGTGGCGTCCAGGGCGGCGGTGCGGTAGTTGCCGACCTGCGCGTCGAACTCCCGGTCCTGCGACGCGTAGGGCGCGTTCGCGATCCGCGAGGTGATCTCCGGCTGCGGCACGGCGGCCAGCAGGGCCAGGTCGGGGGAGGTGACCTCGTTGGCGCCGTCCTTCACGTACGCCCGCCAGATGTAGTCCTTGCTCCAGCTGAGGCGCCCGGCCGGGACCACCCACGACGGCTTGGCCTGGTACGCGGTGCCGGTGCAACCGGTCGGTGTGCCTGCCGAACCGCGATCGCACACCTCGAAGCGGTACTGCAGGGTCGCGCCGGGCGGGGCGTCGGTGTCCACGGCGCGGGCCCAGAGCAGCGGGGTCAGCGTCGGCGTCTGATACCCGTTGGGCGGATAGATCTCCTGCACCACCGGCGGCACGTCGAAGACCTGCAGCACGATCCGGCCCGGCGGCACCTGATGGTCGGTGAAGACCTGCCCGCCGGTGGCCACCATGGTGAAGTCGAGGAAGTAGTTGCCCGGCTCGAGGGCCTTGACGGTCGCGTCGAGGGTGATCTGCGCGCCGCGGGCCACCGTCGTGGGCAGGTCGGCCGCGCGCTGCTGGGTCACCGCGGCACCGGTCTCGGCGTTGTAGGCCCGGTAGGCCAGGTAGTACCCGGCCGGCGTCCAGTCCTCGGCGCCCAGGTTGGTGACGGTCACCTTGACCTTGCCGTCCTGGGTGCGGGTGACCGGGGGTTCCGGCGCCGGCTTCGGGATGGCGTAACCGGCGTTGTACGGGGTGTGCGTCACGTACAGCTTCGGCGGGTTGGCGCCGGCTCCGGCGAACTTCTTCCACGCCAGCGAGTCCGTCGTGGACGCGCGCAGGGACAGGCCGTGGTTGGCCTGCTGCCCGTTCGCCCAGCGCTGCACCAGAGCGCTGCCGGCCGCGCCGAGGTCGATCATTTCGGGTGCCGCCGGGCAGGCTGACTGCGATTGGCCAAAGGCCAGATATCCGTACGCGAAAGGCTGGCTCGCCAGTGCCGCGCCCACTGACGGGCCGGGGTACCGGTAGCCGCTGCCGGGCGACCACTCCTGGGTCACCGGGTGGACGGTGACCGGCCGGGCCCGGCAGGACGGCGCGTCGAAGTTGGTCACCACGACGGCGGCGCCGTACACGGTGTGGTTGCGCAGCCGCTCGGCCAGGTTGCCGAACTTCAGGTACGTGGCGGTGTCCTGCCCGGCGACGCGCCCGACGGTGAGTTCGGAGCCGCCGGCGGTGGAGCCGTTGCCGCGTACGGTCATCATCGCGTCGGCCGTCGCCGAGTCCACCGGCGGCCCCACGGTCGGGTCCACCAGCACCGGGAAGCGGCGGGCCGGGTCACGCAGCCAGCCGGTGTCCACGGTGACCCGCAGCGCGTCACCGGTCAGGTGGTAGGACACGCGGGTCGAGGTGGCCGGATCCTCCGCCGAGTCCGTCATGAAACCCGGCGGGATGACGGCCCGCGCCCGGCCGCTCGCGTCGGAGAGCACCACCGAGCCCGCCACCATCGCCGCGGTGAGCCCGGTGAGGCGCAGCGGGAACGTGTACGTGGCCGGCGCGTCCGCCGAGTGCAGGACCAGGGTCTCCTTCAGCGTCCCCGGCAGCGACTCCAGCCGCAGGTCCACCGACGGGAACACGCCGGGGTAGACCACGCCGCCGCTCTCCGCCCGGCCGGCCACCGGGGCCGCGCCGGACAGCCCGTAGGCGAGCCCGTGGCCGCCGTCGAGCGTGATCCGGGCCAGCTCCGCCGCGTCCGCGCGGGGAGCCAGGCGCAGGCCCACCGCGTCGGCGCGGTTCTGC
This sequence comes from Actinoplanes sp. NPDC051861, assembly GCF_040681145.1. NCBI lineage: Bacteria > Bacillati > Actinomycetota > Actinomycetes > Micromonosporales > Micromonosporaceae > Actinoplanes > Actinoplanes sp. NPDC051861. The sequence continues at coordinate 1,171 of NZ_JBFAYE010000017.1, read as the reverse complement.
CAGCCGCCGTCGCGGGCGGTCAGTGTGCTGTCGATCGGCGCCCAGGTGCCGTCGGCACGGCGGTAGTTCACCGGGGTGGTGGAGAACTCGGTCGTCTGTGTGCCGTCCGCGTTCTGGAAGCGCCGTTCGTAGGTGTTCCGGCCGGAGGCCAGCTCCCGGCTGCGGTCCCGGTCGAAGCCCGCCCGCTTGCGCGCCGGCGGCTGGGCCACCCGGGCCTTGTTGCGCGGGGCCGCCGCCGTGGTCTTCGGTGCGACCCGCGGGTACCGGCCACGCTCCGACATCGGCACGGTCCGGTTGCCGGCTTTGCCGGCCAGGTGACTCAGCCCGGCCGCCGATCCCCAGCGCTGCTCGGGTACGGGCCCGGAGGCCGCCTGTTCACCCTGCTTCCCCGATGCCGGTGCGGCCTCCGGCGGCCCGGTGACAGCGTCACAGCCGCCGGACAGCAGCACCGCGACCGCGACGAATGCCGCAGGCCACGGTGCTCGCAGCGACCGTACCCCCGCCCGTGATCCCCCGTGCGCCATCCGGACCTCCCCCAGGTCTCGCACATCGCTGTGCGGGGGAAGTTATTCATCGACGCCCGTGAGCGACAGGGGCCGTGCTCATGTGCGCAACGCGCTGCCTATCGCTGGAGGGTGAGCAGGCCCGGCCGGTACGGCAGGAGGCCGTAGTCGCCGCCCGAGCTGGGCGAACGACCCTGGTAGAGAAGCTGCAGGTTGCAGGGGTTGATGGTCATGGTCTGGTCGGCGTTGCTGCGGATCAGCTCACCGTGGCTGATGTCGTTGGTCCAGGTGGCGCCGCTGTTGGCCTTGCCGGCGAACGGGTTGCTCTCGCTGGCCGCCTGCGGGGTCCACGAACCGCTCAGGCTGCTGGAGGTGAAGGAGCGGAAGTAGCGGCCCTGGCTGCCGATCGCTTCGACGATCATCAGGTACTGGTTCTGGTTCTGGACCTTGTAGACCTGGACGGCTTCGAACAGGTTGTTCGTCGAGTCGGTCATGATCGTGGTGTAGTTCGAGCCGAAGTTGCCGGGGAAGTTGCCGATCGGCATGCTCGCGCGGTAGATCCGGCCGTTGTCGCCGGCGAAGAACAGGTACATGTTCTGGCTGTCACCGATGATGGCCTGGTCGATCGGCCCGGTGCCGGAGTTGGAGATGCTGCCGGTGAACAGGGT